>JBGUKZ010000033.1:0-5944 GCA_045114795.1 Anaerovoracaceae bacterium | reverse complement strand
GCCGCCTCTGTGTCTGACGGTGATCTTGCCTCTTACGTTTCTTCCCGAGTGCTTCTTAAGGGTGACGGTAAGAGACTTTTCCGGCTTATCGGTAGTGATCTCCTCGAATGTGGAGACCGTCATACCTCTCAGGCCCGGGGATGTCGGTTTATATTTTCTGATACCCATTTCTTACTGCCTCCTTGATTACATATCTGAGAAGAGCTCGATCTCCTTGCTGTCAGGAGTGAGTGTAACGATCGCCTTCTTGTATGAAGATGTCGTTCCGAATGTTCTTCCCAGTCTCTTTCTCTTTCCGCTGACGTTCATGATGTTGACCTTGAGCACGTCTACGCCGAAGATCTCCTCGACTGCCTTGCGTACCTCGGTCTTGTTGGCGTCCTGCGCAACCTTGAACGCGTACTTCTTTTCCGCGGCCATGTCCATACTGTTCTCAGTGATGATAGGCCTCAGTATTACATCGTATCCGGTCTTCATTATGCGTACACCTCCTCGATCTTCTTGGCTGCTGCCTTGGTGAGCACGAGTGTGTAGTGGTTTACGATCTCGTATACGTTCATGGTGCTTACCAGTGCTGTCCTGACGCCCGGGATGTTGTGAGCGGACTTGACTACGTTGTCATCCTTCTCATCCATGACGATCAGCGCCTTCTTGTCTGCCTTGATGTTCGCGAGCACTCTGACCATTTCCTTTGTCTTAGGCTCCTCGAACTTGAACTCGTCTACTACGATCAGCTCTTTGTCTGCGACCTTTGCGGAGAGCGCCGACTTGAGAGCGAGTCTCTTGAGCTTCTTGTTGAGGGAGTATCTGTAGTCCCTCGGCTTCGGTGCGAATACCACTCCGCCGCCGACCTGTGAAGGGTCTGTCGAGCTTCCCTGTCTGTGACGGCCTGTTCCCTTCTGTCTGAAAGGCTTGCGTCCGCCGCCTCTGACCTCAGCTCTTGTCTTTGCGGACTGGGTTCCCTGTCTCTGGTTCGCAAGGTAGTTCTTGATGACTGCCTGTACTGCGAATTCGTTTGGCTCGATGCCGAAGATCTCATCGGAAAGGGTGATGTCTCCAACCTTCTTGCCTTCAACGTCTACTACGTTCAGCTTTGCCATTTTCAGTTCCTCCTTTCCGCTTATCTAGCCTGGCCCTTGATCGCCGGTCTGATCTTCAGGAGTCCGCCCTTCCTTCCCGGAACAGCGCCCTTGATCAGCATGATGTTGCGTTCTTCGAGCTTCTTAACAAGTACTACGTTCTGCACTGTGACTGTGTCTCTGCCCATTCTTCCAGGAGCCTTGTTGCCCTTGAAGACTCTTGACGGATAAGTACCCGCTGCCAGAGCTCCGGCCAGTCTCTTGTGCTTCGAGCCGTGAGTCATCGGTCCTCTGCGGTGGCCGTGTCTCTTGATGTTGCCCTGGGTTCCTTTACCCTTGGAAGTTCCGGTAACATCGAGCTTCATGCCTTCTTCAAAGTCCGCGACTGTGATTTCCTGACCTACTTCGTAAGTCTCGCCCTCGCCCGGCTTGAACTCTGCGAGGTACTTCTTTGTGCCAACGCCGGCCTTTGCGAAGTGTCCGCTCAGCGGCTTGTTGACTCTCTGCGGCTTCTGATCTTCGTAGCCCACCTGGACTGCGTCGTAGCCGTCTGTCTCGACAGTCTTGATCTGTACGACTGTCTCCGGGCCTGCCTCTACGACAGTGACCGGGATGACTGTTCCGTCTTCAGCGAAGATCTGAGTCATGCCAATCTTCTTTCCCAGCAATGTTTTCATATTGTGTTTCCTCCTGTTCTTACAGCGGATCGTTCCGGTTTGCCCCGCCTGCCTCCTTGCAACTCATGCGCCGCGTTCTGTCCGCCTGCGCCGGAAGCACCGTGCCTCTCGTACGATCTTACTAACAACTCCGGATTAGAGTTATCGATTGATTAGAGCTTGACGTAGATGTCTACGCCGGCAGGTGCGTCGAGCTTCTGCAGAGCTTCGACCGTCTTGTTCGTCGCGTTTGTAACGTCGATGAGTCTCTTGTGGGTCCTCTGCTCGAACTGCTCTCTGCTGTCTTTGTACTTATGGACCGCTCTGATGATCGTGATGACTTCCTTCTCTGTCGGAAGCGGAATAGGTCCGCTGACATCAGCGCCTGTCTTCTTGACTGTCTCTACGATCTTCGCAGCGTACTTGTCGAGAAGAGCGTGGTCATAAGCTTTCATTCTGATTCTGATCTTCTGTAATTCGCTCATTTTTTCCTCCTGTTATTTTGGAATCGCCGCCGCCCTTTCGACTTGCCGGGCAGCCGGCTTTTCCGTATTCGTACTAATTTTCGCTATGCTTGTACAGGACTCCGCCTGTGCCTTCCTCCTGCGGGGATCCCTTGCAACTCTTTGAGATCCCTTGAGATTTCAGCGTTTTTGTCGCTTTTGCCTGTTTTCAGGAGCGCCTTACACTGTAGTCCGCGTTTCCTTATCCTTGGCACACAACAAAAAAGCGAAACCCTTCGCCCCCATCGCGTGAGGACTTCTCGGCAGAAATTATCCGCTAGCACGGTAACTTCCTGCTTCTTCGCATTTAACAAGCCTTTGAATTATATATATCCGGCAATGAGAATGCAAGCCTTTTTTGAAATGTTTTTTGCGTATTTTTTGCCATCCAAAAGGCCTGAAATCCTTGAAAAATAGGGCTTTCTGATCACGGATGCCTAACACGGTGGTCCGCGTTTCCTACACCACCACACATAGTGGCCCGCCGGCGGGTATCGACACTATATATAGGTCCCTTCCGCCGCGCCTTTCCTACTATATATAAAGCGCCCTCACGGAGTCATCAAAAGAGAAATGGTGCATATCCCGGATTTTTCTCCGGAATATACACCATCTGGTTTCAGCTGTCGCCTTTTCGCGTCCCTTTAGCCCGGCGGCCACTGCATTGCGCGCTTGCCGAGTATGTGGATATGCAGATGCTTTACTGTCTGCTGTCCATCTTCGCCGGTATTGATCACGCAGCGGTATCCGTTGTCCAGACCTTCCTGTGCGCAGACTTCCCTGATCTTGAGCATCATGTGCGCCATGAGGTCAGCATGCTCGTCCGTGAGGTCGTCGAGCGACGCCACGTGGATCTTAGGCACCATCAGCATGTGCACCGGAGCCTGCGGAGCGGCGTCGCGGAACACAGCGATCTTATCATCTTGATAGACCATGTCCGTAGGGATCTCGCCGTTCGCGAGTTTGCAGAAGATGCAGTCATCCATGTCTCCTATCCTCCTTTTTATCTTTACAAACAGCCTTTGTGTCTTCGCTTTAATTGTATTATTCATAGCCTTTTTATTCAAGAACCGCCATTATTCAGCGACCTCTATTATTCAAGAACCGCCAGGGCTCCGTCTCTGAACGTGTGAGTCAGTACGGCCCTGTACAGTTTGCCTGCTTCGATCCTTCCCTCCGGATCCACTATATACGCTTTGATGTAATTGCCTGTGTAGCCTGTCGCATATCCTTCGCATGATTCCTCGATGAGGACCGTATGCGAAATACCCAGGTTCGCCCCGGTGAATGCTTTTGCCGCCTTCTCGCCAAGGCTCTCGAGCACCTCAGCCCTGTCCTTCTTGACCTTCTCAGGGACCGCGTCCTTCATCGCGGCTCCGGCCGTACCCTTGCGGGGCGAGTAGCGGAACACATGCGTCCTTCCGAAAGCCGACTTCTTTACTATGTCCAGCGTGTCTTCAAAGTCCGCTTCCGTCTCGCCCGGGAACCCGACGATGATATCCGTTGTGATGCCAAACAGCGGGTCATGGCTGCGGAGCATATATACGATGTCCAGATATTCCGCGCGGGTGTAATGCCGGTTCATGGCTTTGAGCACGGAATCGCTGCCGTTCTGCACGGAAAGGTGCAGATGATGGCACAGCCTTTTGTGCCTGATTATCTCTTCGACATTATCCTTGTCAACTACCGTCGGCTCGAGCGAGCTGAGCCTGATGCGGAAGTCTTCGGAAGTCTCCAGCTCATCCAGCATCGTCAGGAGCTCTGACAAAGTGGTTTTCGCGCCGGCCTCTGTACCGTAGAGGGCGGTGTTGATCCCCGTAAGGACCACCTCCCTGAATCCGGCCTCGACCATATCCCTGACCTCCTCAACTATCTCGGCCGCAGGCCGGCTCCTGACCGGACCTCTTGCGTACGGGATCAGGCAGTACGAGCAGAATCTGTCGCAGCCGTCCTGGATCTTTATGTAAGCGCGGGACATTTCGTCGCTGGCCGACTTTATCCTGCCCAGGTCCTCGTAGAAAGTGAGCTCATCGCGAGGGATCACCCTCACCTCAGCGCGGTCTTTGTCTGTATCAGCCTGGCCTTTGTCTGTATCAGCCCGCCCTTTGCTTGCGGCGGACGTACTGCGTTCCGTCAAAGCGTCAGCGCGGCTTTTGGCCGCGAGCTTTTCCATGACAAGGCCGCATATCTCCGACTTGCGGTTGTTGCCTATGACCAGATCGACCTCAGGCATCGCCGCGACATCTTCCGAAGCTACCTGCGCATAGCAGCCCGTCACAACGATCAGGGCATCCGGCGCGGCTTTCCTTGCCCTCCGTATGAACTGCCGCGACTTTCTGTCGGCTATGTTCGTTACCGTGCAGGTGTTTATGATGTAAACATCGGCGGGCTCGTCCTCGCTGACGATCTCTGCTCCACGGGAAACGAAGGCCTCTTTTACGGCCTCCGTTTCATAATGATTCACTTTGCAGCCCAGCGTGTGGAATGCGACTCTCATTCTGACCTGTGTGTGCTCCTTTTCTGATCTGTCAATTGAGTCTATCACCCCGCTGAACAACGGTCAATATCAGCTGTTGTTCGGGCGCTCAGGCCGGCATGCCCTCAGATGTCCCGTCCGCGCAGGACGTGTCATCAAAAGGGATGCTTTCAGCAGGATCTTCGCCCGCAGGCTCATTTACTGCAGATGCTGCCGCCGACATGGTTGCTGCGGGTGTGTCGCCCGCGAATCTGAAGCCGTATCTGTATGCAAGCGCTCTTACAAGATTCTCCGCCTCCTCTTCGAAGAGCGTGATCCCCTTTGTCATCCTCTGGTGAGCCGGATCCCAGTCGCGGATATCCACCTTTGCCTTGCCTCCGTTCCAGGCAACGATGTTCACCTCCTTGGTCCAGCCGTTATCCTTTGTTCCAAGCACCCCGATACGTTCCATCAGATCGAAATGAACTTCGTCATTGTTGTTTCGCTGTGAATAGTTCTGATTGTAAGCCATTTTGTTCTCCTTCCCGATGAAGTATTCTCTTCTGTTTTGATGGTTATCGATCGCGCTTTCGATGTGCCAAGATAATATATCTTTTACAAAAAACTGTCGAACGGAAAACGCACTTATTCCAACATTTAAAGCACTATTATCGGGGCGCGGCACTTTTTTCGGAAACGGCGTTTGGATTTTCAAAAAATAAGTATTTATCGGTCGCTCAGCCGGTCTGCTTACTGGTCCTTACTTACCTTTTTCTTGTTGATCAGGCTCATGCTTGAGTTCAGATAGCCGGATAGTCCATTTGGCAAGCCGGCAAGTGATAGTTTTGATCACAGTTCGAGGCCGATGTCACGTATATTTGGCAAAATCGGCCTTTGTGCGTGACTTTTCCTAAGCCCATGTCACGCATATTTGGCAAAATTGGCTTCCGTACGTGACTTTTCCGGATTAGGTGTCACGTATATTTGGCAAAATCGGCTTCCGTACGTGACTTTTCCTAAGCCCATGTCACGCATATTTGGCAAAATCGGCCTCCGTACGTGACAGAACCAGCTGGCCGACAAGAAAAAAGACACTGCCGAAGCGATGCCTCTGGTTTCTATTTGCAAGGTATACGAAAAGCGCTGCCGAAGCAGCGCTTTTGGTTTTGTGTTGTATCGCGTTTGCGAAGTGCTTTTCGCTCGCAGTCTATAAGGCTGCGGGCGATCAGCGAGCGATTATTCGATTACCTC
>JBGUKZ010000032.1:0-43000 GCA_045114795.1 Anaerovoracaceae bacterium | reverse complement strand
TACTGTCCGAAGAGATATCCGATCTCTCTAGCGCCTACTCCGAGGTCGCCGGCAGGAACGTCTGTGTTAGCGCCGATGTGTCTGTAGAGCTCTGTCATGAATGCCTGGCAGAATCTCATAACTTCCGCATCGCTCTTGCCGTTAGGATCGAAGTCCGAACCGCCCTTGCCGCCGCCGATAGGGAGACCTGTCAGGGAGTTCTTGAAGATCTGCTCGAATCCGAGGAACTTGATGATTCCAGGATATACGTTTGGAGCAAATCTGAGACCGCCCTTGTAAGGTCCGATCGCGCTGCTGAACTGATATCTGTAGCCCTTGTTGACCTGTACCTTGCCGGCATCGTCAACCCATACTACTCTGAAAGTAACTCCTCTTTCAGGCTCAACGAGTCTCTCAAGAAGTGCAGATGCTTCATACTCAGGATGTTTCTCAACAACCGGCTTAAGTGAAGTAAGAACCTCTTCTACTGTCTGGTGGAATTCAACCTCGCCAGGATTGTTCTTTTTGCACTGCTCGATGACTCTTTCTACATAATTTGCCATTGGTATCACTCTCCTTATAAAACACTCAAATGTGGCATTGGGCATAATCGCCCTGTGATTAAATTTTAACACCACGGACATAAAAGTCAACATCATAAAACACGAAAACAAGCAGGCAGATGCATCGCCTGTTCAGTCAAAAAATGGTATAATTAAATAACTATGGGCATTAATTTAAACAGCGAACAGAATAAGGCCGTGCGTCACATCAACGGGCCTGTCCTGATACTCGCGGGAGCGGGTTCGGGCAAGACCGCGACTATGACTCACCGCATGGCGTACATGATAGAACAGGGCGTAGATCCGCGCAGCATACTGGCCGTGACATTCACCAACAAGGCGGCCGCTGAGATGAGAAGCAGGGTGGAGGGCCTGGTCGGCGATGTGCACGGCATGTGGATCATGACATTCCACGCCATGTGCCTTCGCATGCTCAGGTTTTCGCCGGAAAGGCTGGGCTATAAGGCGGGCTTCACGGTATACGACGAGACCGACAGAAAGACTCTCGTGAAGAGAATATGCAAGGAACTCGAAGTGGACGAAAAGACAAGCTCGCCTTCGATGATCATATCGGTCATAAGCAAGTGCAAGGAGCGCGAAGAGTATCCTGACGACTTCCTCGCAAACTGCAGCGGACTACCTTACGAAAAGAAAATATACGAGGTCTACCGGCGCTACACGGACGAACTGATGGCCGCGAACGCCATGGACTTCGACGATCTGCTGTGGAACGGAGTCAAGCTTCTCGGGCAGAACCCGGACATCCTCGAATACTACGCGAAACGCTTCAGGTACATAATGGTGGACGAGTATCAGGACACCAACTACCTTCAGTACAAACTGATAAAGATGCTGGCGTCCGTGCACGGCAACCTCTGCGTGGTCGGCGATGACGACCAGTGCATTTACCAGTGGCGCGGAGCTGACATCAGAAACATACTGGATTTCGAGAGCGACTTCGGGGACGTGTTCACCATCAGGCTGGAGCAGAACTACCGCTCCGACGGCAACATCCTGAAACTTGCCAATTCGGTCATCAAAAATAACAGGGCCAGAAAGCAGAAAGCCCTCTGGACTGAAAAGTCTGACGGGGAGAAGATCACATACAAAAGGCTCGATGACGAGAAGCAGGAAGCTCGCTGGATAGCCTCCGAGATCGAGAGACTGAAAGCTGATGAAGGATACAGCTACAAGGACTTCGCGATACTCTACCGCAAGAACGCGCAGTCCAGGAGCTTTGAGGAAAATTTCAGTTACTTCGGCATCCCGTACAGGGTGCTGGCCGGCCTCAGGTATTACGATCGCAAGGAGATAAAGGATGTGATGGCATACCTGCGGCTCATCGAGAACCCGGGAGACAATGTATCGATGCTGAGGGTGATCAACGAGCCGAAGAGGGGAATAGGCGGAAAGACGCTGGCGGGCGTACAGGAGTACGCCGCGGCATACGGACTGACGCTCTTTGAGGCGCTCTCCGACCCGCAGCTGCTGGCGACATTCGGACCTAAACTTAGAGGATCCGTCGAAGCGTTCACCGGCATGATAAACGGCATCAAGGAAGAACGGGAGAACCTGACCTTGACCGACCTTTACGACAACGTGCTCAGCCGCTCAGGCTATCTGAAAGCTCTTGAAGACGCGGGCACGGTGGAGGCCGAAGGCCGCGTAGAAAACATAATGGAATTCAAGTCGGTCATAGCCGAGTTCGAGAAGGGACTCGCTGACGGGACCGCGCAGGCGATGCGTGACGAACTCAGGGCTGAGAGGCTCGAACTTCTCGGAGAGGGCTTTGAGGCAGACGAGCAGACCGACCTTTCTGCGTTCCTGGAGCAGATCACTCTGATGGCAGACATAGACAATCACGATGAGAACGAGGACGCGGTGGTGCTGATGACGCTGCACTCCGCGAAAGGCCTCGAATTTCCGGTCGTATTCATGCCGGGCATGGAGAACGGGATGTTCCCGGGACTCGGCGCATACGATGACGAACACAGCATGGAGGAAGAGCGCAGGCTTTGCTATGTGGGCGTGACCCGCGCCATGAAGAAGCTTTATCTGACAGGCGCTCAGGTGCGCACGATCTACGGACGCACGGACTTCCAGGTGGAGTCGAAGTTCCTCGGCGAGATGGACAGGGACTGCATGGATGGCGATCAGATCGTGGACGACAAGGTGCGTACCGGAACAGGCCTGAGAGGCGAGGGCGGCTGGTTCGGAGACTATTTCTTCGGAGGACGGCCTCACGGCACTGCGGACGGATACGCGGGAGAGCCGGCATCGAAGCCTTTCGACAGCCTCTCGGCTGCCAGAAGACAGACGAAAGAGAAGGGAAAGATCCACCAGGAATTCGAGAACGGGGACATCGTAAGGCATCCTAAGTTCGGCGAGGGCATGGTGATAGAGCAGGATGAGAAGACCATGACGGTCATGTTCGACGACTACGGACAGAAAAAACTCGGCAAGGGCTACGTGAAAATGGAGAAAGTGAACTGAGTAATGACACCGGATGAGAAGAAGAACCGAATAGACGAACTCGTGCAGCGCCTTAACGAGGCTTCACGAGCCTACTACACCGACGGCACGGAGATCATCACCAATTTCGAATACGATGAGATGTACGATGAGCTCCTTGCTCTCGAGGACGAGACCGGCTACATCCGTGATGACAGCCCGTCGATCAACGTAGGCTTTGAGACTGCCGCGGGACTTCCCAAGATAGTCCATGAAAAGAAGATGCTCTCCCTGAACAAGACCAAGGACAGAGATGAGCTCAGGGCCTGGCTGGGAGATCAGACCGGCATGCTCTCATGGAAACTGGACGGCCTGACTGTCGGCCTCACTTACGAGAACGGCAGGCTCGTTCAGGGAGTCACGAGGGGCAACGGCACTGAGGGCGAACTGATCACGGCTAACGTTCTGGCATGCCGCAATGTGCCTAAGTCGATCCCGTTCAAGGGAAGGACCGTACTCAGAGGCGAAGCAGTCATAAAGTACTCCGACTTCGAGAAGATAAACGAGGCCATAGAGGACGCGGACGCCAAGTACAAGAATCCGCGCAATCTCTGCAGCGGCAGCATACGTCAGCTGGATCCTAAGGTGACGGCTGAAAGACGCGTAAACTTCTATGCTTTCTCCCTGACTCAGTCCGATGGCGTGGAATTCGCCACCAGACACGAGAAGATGGAGTGGGTCAGGTCCCAGGGTTTTGATACGGTCGACTACGTGATGGTGGATAAAGACAGCCTGAATGACGCCATAGACGCGTACGAGGCGGCGATATCCGGCTTTGATATCCCATCTGACGGGCTCGTACTGACGCTTGATGATGTCGCGTATGCGGCGACTCTCGGAGAGACCGCGAAATTCCCGAAGGACTCGATCGCTTTCAAGTGGCGCGACCAGCAGGCTGAAACGGTGCTCCGCGAGATAGAATGGAGCCCTTCGCGCACGGGACTGCTCAATCCGGTAGCCATCTTCGACCCTGTGGAACTCGAGGGCACGACGGTGTCGCGCGCTTCGGTGCATAATATAAATATCATGGAAGACCTTGAACTGGGCATCGGTGACACCATTGTCGTCTACAAGGCCAACATGATCATCCCGCAGCTCGCGGGAAACCTGACAAGAAGCGGCAACATCGAGATCCCGGCAGTCTGCCCGGTATGCGGGGGCCCGACGCTCATAAAGGATGAAGAGGGCACGAAGACTCTCAACTGCGTAAACCCGGACTGCCTGGCAAAGCACGTCAAGAAGTTCTCTCATTTCGCATCGAGAGACGCACTGAACATAGAAGGGCTGTCGGAATCAGGACTGCTCAAGCTCATAGGCATAGGAGCCGTCAGGACCTTTGCCGATCTCTTCCGTCTTGAAAATCATAAAAATGCTATTATTGGTATGGAAGGTTTCGGCGCAAAGTCGTATGATAACCTTATAGATTCGGCGGAGAGAGCTTCGCGCACCACGCCGGCAAGACTGCTCTACGGGCTCGGAGTGCCGGGCATAGGGGTCGCGACTTCAAATCTTATCTCGCGTTCCTGCAGGAACAAGTGGAGCGACATACAGAGCCTCGACGAGGAGGCGCTCACGGACATAGACGGAGTCGGTTCCGTCATGGCCCGTGATTATGTGGGCTTTTTTGCGGATGAAGGCAACCGGGAGGCGATAGAAGACCTTCTCAGTCTGCTGACTCTGGACGAGTCATATGAGGCTGCGGGCACCGGCCTTGAGGGCAAGACATTCGTCATAACCGGAAGCCTGCAGCACTACGCGAACCGCAAGGATCTCAAAGCCGAGATCGAGGCGGAAGGCGGCAAGGTGGCAGGATCGGTATCCGCGAAGACAGATTACCTTATAACCAACGACCCGAATTCAGGCTCGTCAAAGAACAAGGCGGCCCGCGAACTCGGCGTCGCGATCATAACAGAGGACGAAATACGGGCTATGCTGAATAAGTAGCGCCTGTACATCAGTTCGCAGCGGGCAGCCGTATAAGAGAGAAAGGAGGATCGGACCAATGGAGAATGTAAACATGGTTCCTGACATGGAACAGGCTTATGATGAGTCCTTTATCAAAATAGTCGAATACCTTGATACCAAACAGTATTTCAAGGCCCGGGACGAACTCCTTAAGCATAATGAAGTCGAGATAGCTGAACTGCTGATCGACATAAGGCGCGAATTCGACCTCCAGAGGATGGTGGTCCTCTTTAGAGCGCTTCCGAAAGACATCAGCGTCGATGTATTCGCGGAGCTGAGCATAGATGACCAGGTCGACATCATCAATATCATCACCGACCCCGAGATCCAGTACATACTTGATGAACTGGACTTCGACGATATGATCGACGTCCTTGAGGAACTGCCGTCCAACATCGTGGACAAGATCCTCGACAAGACTCCTAAGAGCGAGCGCAAGCTGATCAACACATTCCTGAAGTATAAGGAAGACAGCGCGGGCGCCCTGATGACGCCGGAGTACATCAACCTCAAAAAAGATGACACGGTCGCCGAGGCGCTGGCTCATATAAAGGACGTAGGGCTAGATTCCGAGACGATATACACCTGCTACGTGCTCGACAGGGGGCGCAAGCTGATAGGAGTCGTATCGCTCAAGTCGCTGGTCATAGCTCCGGATCATCTCAAAGTATCCGAGCTGATGCATGACGACCCTGTAGTCGCTCATGTGGACGACGACCAGGAAGAGGTATCAGAACTCTTCACAAGATACGGCTATCTGGCCATCCCGGTAGTAGATAACGAATTCAGACTTGTCGGTATCGTAACCGTAGACGACATCCTCGAAGTCATCGAAGAAGAGACGACAGAGGATATCGAGCGTATGGGCGGAGTCATCGACACGACGGACAAAGAGTATCTCGACAGGTCCGTCTGGCAGCACGTCAAGGCGAGGCTGCCGTGGCTGTTTCTGCTCATGTGCTCGTACTTCGTGACGGGCGGCATACTCGCGACATTCGAGGACGCCATGTCCGCGGTCATAGCTCTGGTCATTTACATGCCTATGCTGATGGGCACGGGCGGAAACTCGGGCTCGCAGTCTTCGACTCTGGTCATCCGCGGTATGGCTACGGGAGAACTGGAGCTCAGCGATTTCATCAAGGTAATGTGGAAGGAGATAAGAGTAGGCGTGATCGTAGGCATCTGCCTCAGCATACTCAATTACTTCAGGATAGTGTATCTCGACCACAATCCGCCTATGGTGGCCATCACTGTATGCGTATCAATGATACTCATAGTCATCATAGCCAAGCTGATAGGATCGATGCTGCCGATGATCGCGAAGAGGATCGGCATAGACCCTGCGCTGATGGCGGGACCTATGATGGCGTCCATAACGGACATGATATCTCTTTGCACGTATTTCCTTATGGCGGGACTGTTCCTGCATATTTAAAGAAAAAACACTACATTTAAAGGAGCTTATGACCCATGGAAACAAAGAAGAAGAGCAGCGGACTCGCTCTGCTGCCCTTTGCGGTATTCATAGTCATCTACCTCGGCGCGGGAATGATCCTGCAGAGCAGGGGAGTCGAGATGGCGTTCTATCAGTTCCCGGCTGTGGTAGCCATGTTCATCGCCGTGCTCGTTGCCTTCGCAATGAACTACAAAGCCGGCATCAATGAGAACTTCAAGGTGTTCGCGAAAGGCGCCGCCAGCGAAGACATAATGAACATGCTGATGATATTCCTGCTCGCCGGAGCGTTCTCCGCCGTGGCAAGAGCCATGGGAGGCGTCGAAGCGACAGTCAACTTCGGAGTATCAATAATCCCGGCTTCCCTGATAACAGCCGGAATGTTCATCATAGCGGCATTTCTGGGAACAGCGACAGGAACATCGATGGGCACCATCGGCGCGCTCGTTCCGATCGCTCTGGGAATGGTGGACAAAGCAGGACTCAGCCTTCCGCTCGTGATGGCAGCCTGCGTATCGGGCGCTATGTTCGGAGACAATCTCTCGATGATCTCCGATACGACGATAGCCGCGACTAGGACCCAGAACGTCGAACTCAAGGACAAGTTCCGCACCAACTTCTGGATTGCGTTCCCGGCCGCGGTCGTGACGATCGTGCTTCTTGTGATCTTCGGAAAGCCGGAGACCGCCAAGGCGATCGAAGCCAGCGGCTATGACATAGTCAAGGTGCTGCCTTATCTGCTGGTCCTTATCCTGGCTCTTATCGGAGTCAATGTGTTCCTGGTGCTTACGATAGGAATAATCAGCGCGGGCATCATCGGAATGGCATACGGAGACCTGACATTCCTCAGTTTTGCCGGCGAGATATGGGCGGGCTTCCAGGGTATGATAGAAGTGTTCCTGCTGTCGATGTTCATCGGAGGCACTGCCGAGATGGCGAAGCACTACGGAGGACTCGACTGGCTGATCGAAAAGATGTCCGGCATGATAAAGGGAAAGAAGTCCGCGCAGGTCGGAATGAGCGCTCTGGCTCTGCTGACCGACATGGCTACGGCCAATAACACGATAGCCATTATCGTTGACGGTCCGATGGCAAAAGAGATAAGCGGGAAGTATGATGTCGATCCGCGAAAGACCGCGTCCATACTCGATATCTTTACATGTATCATGCAGGGACTCATTCCTTACGGAGCTCAGTTCCTGCTCGTCGCTTCGCTTTCAGAGGGACGCGTGAGCCCTGCGGATGTGATACCGAACAACTGGTATCTTTTCCTGCTGGCGGGCTTCGCGATCATGTCCTATTTCATCCCTTGGTATGAGAAGATCACGCTGAAAGAGAAATAACAAGCGCTCTCTCCGGAGAAATGATAATAATAAGACTCAGAGGCGTTATTGAATTATTCAATAACGCCTCTATTGTTTTGGACCAAAAAAAGTAGGATGATTTTTAGCGTAACGTGAAGCGGGCCGAATGCCCGCGGATATGCAATTCAGAAAAGAAAGGGATACTTTATGGAACTCATCAGGGAACTGCCTGCGGTATTCGAAGAATTCGCAGAAGCAAGAAGAAACGCATTCGTAGGCGTAAAGAAAGTCAAGGACGCCGGGATCCCGGTCATAGGCGCGTACTGCACATACTTTCCGACGGAGATAGCGCTGGCTGCCGGAGCGGCATCGGTCGGTCTTTGCTCCACATCGGGAGAGACGATACCTGCCGCCGAGAAGGATCTTCCGGCCAATCTTTGTCCGCTCATCAAGTCCAGCTACGGTTTTGCCAAGGAGGACAAGTGCCCGTTTTTCTACTTCAGCGACATCGTAGTGGGCGAGAACACTTGCGACGGCAAAAAGAAGATGTATGAGCTCATGAGCGATTTCAAGGATGTTTTCGTAATGGACCTGCCTAATTCGCAGAGCGAAAAGGGACTGGAACTCTACAAGGCGGAGATCCTCAGACTTAAAGCGTATATAGAGGAAAAGTTCGGACGCGAGATCACTGATGATGATCTCAGGGCAGCAGTCAAGCTTGAGAACGGCATAAGGGTCGCCAAGAAGAGACTCATCGATACCATGAAGAACGATCCGTGCCCGGTCACAGGTCACGACATGTACAAGATCCTTTACGGCAGCGGCTTCAAGTTCGACCGCACCGGCATCGCAGCGGAGATGGACGCGATCCGCGACAAGATCGAAGCGGAATACGCTGATGGCAAGATGCTCGACAAGAGACCTCGCATCGTCATTACCGGCTGCCCGATCGGCGGCATCACCGAGAAAGTGATAAAAGCCATCGAGGACAACGGCGGAGTAGTAGTCGCGATGGAGAACTGCACAGGCGCCAAGCAGTACGACAGACTCGTTGACGAGGACGCCGAGGACATCTGGGGCGCGCTCGCCTACAGATATCTGCAGATCGGATGCTCTGTCATGACTCCTAACCCTAACAGATATGACCTGCTCGGCAGGACGATAGACGAGTATAAGGCGGACGGAGTCCTTGAGATGACACTCCAGGCCTGCCATACATACAATGTTGAGCATAAGTCGATCGAGAATTTCTGCACGGAAAAGGGTGTACCGTACTTCATGGTGGAGACCGATTACTCCGAAGCGGACATCGCGCAGCTGAATACGCGTATCGCCGCGTTCATCGAAATGCTGTAGAACAGACACGATCACCTGCTTGTGTAGATCCCGTAGAAAAGATACGGGATCTACACATTTTTATTGCCTGTCTGGAACTTTTTGTTTGCATAAAAATGCAGAAAAAATGAAAATAATTCAGAATAGCAATTGTGTAAATATACAAAGAATGGTATAGTCATACACGTAAACAGTGTATTAATATACAAAAAGGAGAACAATCATGAAAAAGAAATCGCTGGCACTCTTAATTGCATTCACAATGGTATTCACATTCGCGCTCAGCGCCTGCGGAGGCGGCTCTGAGGAAAGCGCCGATTCGGGCGAAGAAAAGGTCGTTCTGAAGGTCGTGACGGAAGCAACGTTCGCGCCGTTCGAATCAACAGAGGACGGAGATGATACCATTATCGGATTCGATCCTGACATGATGGCAGCCATTGCCGAGGACCAGGGCCTTGAGCTCGAATGGGTCAACATGGAATTCGACTCGCTCATCCCGGCTCTCCAGTCAGACCAGGGCGACATCATCTGCGCTGGCATGAACAAGCTTGCAGGCGACCGTGCCGAGAAAGTTGATTTCGGAGATACATACTTTGAAAGCGACCTCATGCTGCTCGTAACTTCCGACAGTGATCTTACAGGCATCGACGCTGTAACACCTGACATGAAGCTCGCGAGCCAGATTGGTACTACAGGCGGAGACATGGTGCAGGCCATGAAGGACGAGGGCAAGATCGCTGACGGCGTCGTTCTCAACCAGTGGACTGACTGCTACCTGCAGCTCCAGAACGGCGAGGTCCAGGGCGTCATCGTCGACAAGCCGGTAGGAGAAGCTTACCTCAACAACCACGGAGACATCGCTAAATTCGTTGGCGACTCGTTCGGAGATCACGAGGAATTTGCGTTTGCCGTACAGAAGGGCAACACTGAACTGCTCGACAAGCTGAATGCAGGTCTCGCAAACATCAAGGCAAACGGAAAGTATGACGAACTCGTAGACAAGTGGTTCAGCTAAAAACGGCAGAAAACAGTAAAACGAAAAAGCAAAACCGAATAGTAAAAAACAAAAAAGCAAAACAACAATAAAAGGCGAAGGGAATAAAACGAAATGGGAGTATATCTTAAGGGATTTCTCATCGCCTGCAAGGGCATACCCGCCACTGTGGCGGTCAGTCTGATAGCAATAGTGATTGGAGCAGCCTTCGGACTGCTCCTTGCACTGTGTTCACAGACTAAAAGCAAGGTCCTGCAGGTGCTGGCAAAAGTATATATAGACGTCGTAAGAGGCACACCTATGCTGGTGCAGGCCCTCATCATGGCCTACGGCATACCATGGCTGGTCCAGTCCTGGGGCATAGGCTTCAAGTGGGACGATTACGGCGGGATGGTAGTACCGGCCGTCATAGTCTGCGGATTCAACTCCGCGGCATACCTGTCCGAGGTAATAAGGTCCGGCATACAGGCGATCGACAAGGGCCAGATGGAAGCTGCCAGGTCACTGGGAATGAGCCACGGTATGGCCATGAGACTGATAATCATACCGCAGGCCGTCCGCATAATCCTCCCGGCTTTTGCCAATGAGTTCGTAACACTCATCAAGGAGACATCGGTACTCGGTTACGTCGGAGTCGTAGAGATACTGCGCCGCGGGCAGCTGTGGAATTCATCATCATTCGAAACATTCCCTGCGTATATCGGCGTAGCGCTGGCTTACATGATACTCACGATCCCGCTTTCAAAGATCATCAACGGCTATGAGCGCAAAATGGCAAGAAAGGAGTCTGCAGCATGAGCATGATAGAGATTAAAGGCCTCTGCAAGAGCTTCGGTGACCATGAAGTGCTTAAGGGGATCGATCAGAACGTTGATGAGGGCGAAGTGCTCTGCATAGTCGGACCTTCGGGATCGGGCAAGTCGACGATGCTTCGCTGCATCAACAGGCTCGAGGAACCGAGCGGCGGCGAGATATACATCGACGGGGAACTCGTGACCGAGTCGAACGTGGACGCGATGAGAACGAAGATGGGCATGGTGTTCCAGTCGTTCAATCTTTTCCCTCACAAATCGGTGCTTGAGAACCTTACGATCGGACCGGTCAATGTAAAAAAAGAAGACAAGAAAGCGGCGGAAGAGAAAGGAATGGCTCTCCTTGAGAGAGTTGGTCTTGCTGAAAAGGCCAATGAGTATCCGAGAAACCTTTCCGGAGGGCAGCAGCAGCGTGTGGCGATAGCCCGCGCTCTCGCGATGGACCCTGAAGTCATGCTGTTCGATGAGCCTACTTCGGCTCTCGACCCTGAGATGGTAGGAGAGGTACTCGATGTAATGAAGAGCCTCGCCAAAGACGGCATGACGATGGTAGTCGTAACGCATGAGATGGGATTCGCGAAGGAAGTAGCGGACAAGGTCATCTTCATGGACGGCGGATACATAGTTGAGCAGGGCACTCCGGATGAGGTGCTCAATAATCCGCAGATGGACAGAACGAAAGATTTCCTTTCCAAGGTGCTGGTCTGATCAGCGGTACAGGTCTGTTCTACCGGATACTGAAAAAGCAACGGAGAAAAATGCATAAAGTATTTATAGACGGAGCCCACGGGACCACGGGGCTCAGGATAAATGAATATCTGGCCGGAAGGCCTGACATACAGGTGCTGGAGATCGATCCGGAAAAGCGCAAGGACACTGAGGCACGCTTAAGCATGATAAAGCAGGCCGATGTCAGCATCCTGTGCCTTCCTGATCAGGCTTCCAGGGAGATCGCCGCGGCGGCTCCCACCGGTTCGGTCATTATCGACACGTCGACAGCGCACCGGACGGATCCTGCCTGGACTTACGGCATGCCGGAACTGACGGCCGGCCAGAGAGAAAAGATCCGCAGCAGCACTAGGATAGCCAACCCGGGATGCCATGCGAGCGGCTTCATCCTTCTGGTAAGACCGCTCATGGAGGCAGGTCTCATAGACAAGGAGGCTCTTCTCACATGCTTCTGCGTGACGGGCTATTCCGGCGGAGGAAAGCCGATGATAGCGGATTACGAAGGCCCGGACAGGGCTGCCGCTCTCGATTCTCCGGGACAGTACGGACTGGGCCAGGAACACAAGCATCTGCCTGAGATGGTAATGATGACAGGACTCGCGAACGCGCCGTGCTTCTGCCCGGTGGTAAGCGATTTCTACAGCGGCATGGTGATGACCGTGCCTCTTCATACATCGATGCTGAAGAGCGGGGCAAGTGTGAGTGATGTAAAGAAAACTTTACATCAGAGATATGACAGCGAGCCTCTCGTCAAAGTAGTTGATGAACTGCCCGCGTCAGGCAAGGTCTACTCAAACGCCATGTCGGGAAGCAACGGCATGGAGATATATGTAGGCGGAAATGAAGAAAGGATACTGCTGATCGCGTCCTATGACAATCTCGGCAAGGGGGCATCGGGCGCGGCAGTACAGAATCTGAATATAGTCATCGGGACGGAAGAGACGGCCGGACTGCTGTAAAAGTCCGGGAGGAGGTCTCACAGGAGGTAATATGATCAAAAGAATCGAAGGCGGAGTCACTGCCGCTACGGGGTTCAGGGCCGGCGGCATATACAGCGGCATAAGAAAGGACCCGGGCAAATCCGATCTGGCTCTCATAGTCAGCGATGTACCGGGGAACGCGGCAGCTGTCTATACAAAAAACAAAGTGAAGGCGGCCCATATCGCCGTCACTAAAAAACATCTTGAAAACGGCATCGCTCAGGCAGTGCTGTGCAACAGCGGCAACGCCAACACCTGCACTCCTGACGGCGTAGAGATAGCCGAGAAGTCGACTCAGATCGCTGCAGAATGTCTTGGCATAAGCGCGGATGACGTTCTGCCGGCGTCTACCGGGGTCATCGGCGTTTCTCTTCCGATAGAGCCGTTCGAAAAGGCGATGCCGGAGCTGGCGGGCTCCCTGTCACGGGCCGGATCTGCGGATGCCGCGCTTGCCATCCTTACTACCGATACATACATAAAGGAGTGCGCCGTGCAGTTCGAGGTCGGAGATACGGTCTGCACCCTCGGCGGCATAGCAAAGGGCAGCGGCATGATCCACGTGAACATGGGAACGATGCTCAGCTTCATCTCCACGGACTGCGCAATCAGTCAGGAACTGATCAGCAAGGCGCTCCGCGAAGAGATAGCCGACAGCTACAATCAGGTGAGCGTCGACGGAGACACCTCGACGAACGATACGGTGGTAGTCATCGCCAACGGACTGGCAGGCAATCCTGAAATAAATGAAACAGGCGCCGCGTATGACGCGTTCTGCGAGGCCCTTCACACGGTAAGCGTCGATCTTTCCAAGAAGATAGCAGGCGACGGAGAGGGCTGCACAAAGCTTCTCGAGGCTCATGTCACAGGAGCCCCTGACAAGGAGACGGCAAGGCTGGTCAGCAAGAGCATAGTCTGCTCATCTCTTTTCAAGGCAGCCGTGTTCGCTTCCGACGCCAACTGGGGACGCATACTGTGCGCGATAGGCTATACGGATGCCGAATTCGACGCTTCCAACATAGACGTGAGCGTGAAGTCTGAGGCCGGAGAGGTCCTCGTCTGCAAGGGATCGGCCGCGGTGCCGTTCGATGACGACTTCGCGACTGAGATCCTTTCAAAAGAACATGTCACGGTCGAGGCGGAGCTGCATGACGGTGACGGCGAAGCGTACGCGTGGGGATGCGATCTGACATACGACTACGTAAAGATAAACGGCTCATACCGCTCATAACAGGGCGTCATGAAGAAAGGGCATCAGATGGTAAAAGAGAAATACATGGAGAAAGCCAACGTACTTATCGAGGCTCTCCCGTATATACAGCGGTTCAACCGCAAGGTAATAGTCATAAAATACGGCGGAAGCGCCATGATAGATGACGAACTGAAGAAACATGTGATAGAGGACGCGGTGCTGCTCAAGCTCGTCGGATTCAAGCCTGTCATCGTGCACGGAGGAGGCAACGAGATAAGCAACTGGATGAGGAAGACAGGCATAGAGCCTCATTTCCTCAACGGCCTGAGGATCACGGACGAGGACACTCTTGAAATAGCTGAGATGGTCCTCGGCAAAGTGAACAGCGATCTTGTGACCATGGCTCAGCAGCTCGGAGTAAGGGCATGCGGGATCAGCGGCAAAGACGGAAGACTGCTCACGGTAAAAAGAGCAAGACCGGGAATGAAGGACATAGGCTTTGTCGGTGAAGTCACAGAGGTGGATACAAAAATAATCAACGATCTTCTGAACGACGACTTCCTGCCTATCATATATCCGATAGGAATGGACAAACACGGACAGTCCTATAATATCAACGGTGACCATGCCGCGGCGGAGATCGCGAAGGCGCTCAAAGCCGACAAACTCGCGTATCTCACCGATACGCCGGGAGTATGCACCGATCCGGATGATCCTGAATCATTCATATCCGAGCTTTATGTGGAAGAAGCGGAGAAACTGATAGACGAAGGCATCATAACAGGCGGGATGATCCCTAAGGTGCGCAACTGCTTCCGGTCCATAGAGGGCGGAGTGAACCGCGTGCATATCCTGGACGGAAGCATACCGCATTGCCTTCTTCTTGAGATTTTCACAGACAGAGGCGTCGGGACCGTGATAATGAAAGACGGAGTCAAGTATTACAGCAGGGAGAGGAGCGAATGATGGACCGCAG
This sequence comes from Anaerovoracaceae bacterium, assembly GCA_045114795.1. Lineage (GTDB taxonomy): Bacteria > Bacillota > Clostridia > Peptostreptococcales > Anaerovoracaceae > Crickella. The sequence goes on along the minus strand of JBGUKZ010000032.1, from coordinate 28,210 downwards.
CCGCATAAAGGAGCTGGACGCGAAATATATAGTCCATACATACAACCGCTACGATGTGGTGATCGATCATGCCTGCGGCGCTGTCGTAACTGACGTCAACGGCAGGGAGTATGTCGATCTCTGCAGCGGATACGCCGCGAACTCGCTCGGGTATCAGGATGAAGCATGGCTTGAGGCTGTCATAGGGCAGCTCAGAAAAGTCCAGCACACCTCAAATCTGTATTATTCAGAGCCCGGTCCGCTGGTCGCGGAAAAACTCGTCACAAGAAGCGGGCTATGCAAGGTGTGGTTCGCGAATTCGGGCGGCGAAGCAAACGAAGCGGCGATAAAGACCGCCAGAAAATACGGCAATACTCTCGCTGATCATAAGAAGAATACGATCATCTCATTAAAAAAATCGTTCCACGGAAGAACGCTCGCAACTGTCACAGCGACAGGCCTTGCCGAGGCTCAGGAGGTGTTCGCGCCTCTCGTACCGGGCTTCGTGCATGCGGAGATAGATGACGCCGGAGAACTTGTGAAACTGGCGGATCAGTACGATCCATGCGCTTTCCTGATGGAATTGGTGCAGGGCGAGGGCGGAGTCCATGCTCTCGACAGAGCATTCGTGGATAAAGCCGTTGAGCTTTGCGGCAGCAGGGACATCCTGTTCATAGACGATGAGGTCCAGGTCGGGATCGGCAGGAGCGGAACGCTTTTCGCCTTCGAACAGTACGGATTCAAGCCGGACATAGTATCGTTCGCCAAGGGGATAGGAGCCGGCCTGCCTATAGGCGGCATCATATGCGGACCTAAGACCTGCGATGTGCTCGCGCCGGGCGATCACGGCTCCACGTTCGGGATGAATCCCGTCGCGTGCGCGGGAGCCTGCGTCGTACTCGATACCATGGATGAGGCATTTCTGACTTCCGTGAGAGAAAAGTCGGAGCTGATCCGCGGCGAACTCATGAAAATGAAAAAGGTCGCCGGCCTTGACGGGCTCGGTCTCATGATAGGCATCGACCTCGACGGCATGACAGGGGCGGAAGCGGTAAACAGACTGATGGAAGAAGGTGTTCTGGCCATACCGGCCGGCAGCAGACTCAGGCTTTTGCCGCCGCTTACGATAAGCGGGGAAGAAATACAACGCGCGCTCGCAGCGCTCAGAAGAGTGCTCGGCTGATCAACGTAATAAAACATTCAAAGCATATATACAGAAAGGGGCAGAGGCCATGAAAAAGAAAGGAATCAAAAAAATCGCGCTGGCTTATTCCGGGGGACTTGATACGTCCATTATCATCCCTTGGCTCAAGGAGAATTACGACGACCCTGAGATAATCGCCGTCTGCGGCAACGTAGGACAGAATGATGAACTTGAAGGCCTTGAAGAGAAGGCCATCAAGACAGGCGCCAGCAAGCTGATAGTAGCCGATCTCGTTGATGAAATGGTGGAAGAGGTAATAATCCCTTCGCTGAAGATGGACGCCACATATGAAGGATATCTTCTCGGTACCGCGTTTGCCCGTCCTATAATCGGCAGAAAGCTCGCGCAGGTGGCTCTTGAAGAAGGCTGCGACGCCGTATGCCACGGCTGCACGGGCAAGGGAAACGACCAGGTAAGGTTCGAGCTCGCCGTCAAGAGATGGGCCCCGGGCATGAAGGTCATCGCTCCGTGGAGAGAATGGGACATAAAGTCGAGAGAGCAGGAGATAGATTATGCCGAGGCTCACGACGTGCCTCTGAAGATATCGAGAGAGACCAATTACTCAAAGGACAAGAACATCTGGCATCTGAGCCATGAGGGTCTGGATCTCGAAGACCCTTCGCTTGAGCCGCAGTATGAGAAGGAAGGCTTCCTTGAGATGGGAGTCTCCCCGCTGCAGGCTCCGGACGAGCCGGAATACATCACGCTGGAGTTCGAGGCCGGAGCGCCGGTCGCCGTGAACGGCGAGAAGATGAAAGCCAGCAAGATCATCGAGAAACTGAATGAGGCAGGCGGGAGGAACGGCATCGGCATCCTCAACTTAGTCGAGAACAGGCTGATCGGTATGAAGAGCCATGGCGTTTACGAGACTCCGGGAGGCACGATCCTCTATTTCGCGCACGCGCAGCTCGAAACGATCACGCTTGACAAGGACACGATGCATCTGAAGCAGAAGCTTGCCGTCGACTACGCTGACATGCTGTATAACGGAAAGTGGTTCTCGCCTATGCAGGAGGCCCTTACAGCGTTCGCGAACGTTGCCAACAAGAATGTTACAGGCGTAGTTAAACTCAAACTGTACAAGGGCAACATAATACCTGCGGGCGTGACATCGCCGTACTCGCTGTACTCTGAATCGCTGGCTTCGTTCGGCGAGAGCGACTACGATCAGGGACAGGCAGCCGGCTTCATCAACGCATGGGGACTCCCTACCACCGTACTGGCAATGAGGGAGAAGACCGTGCACGATCCGTCAGATATTTCACACCCTATAAAGAGAGACTGATAAAAGAGACTGGTAAAAATGGATAAACTATGGGCAGGCAGGACTGCCGGAACAACTGCGAATCTGGTAGACGAGATAAATTCCTCGATAGCCGTCGACAGGAGGCTCTATAAAAGAGACATCGCCGGCAGCATCGCGCACGCGAAGATGATGGCGAAACAGGGCATCATCTCTCAGCAGGAGGCCGACGCTCTGGTCGAAGGACTGACGGGCATCGAAGCGGACATAACTTCGGGCGCCCTGGAGATCGATCCGTCGGCTGAAGACATCCACATGTTCGTGGAGCAGGTGCTGACCGAGAGGATAGGCGACACAGGCAAGATGCTGCACACGGCGAGAAGCCGCAACGATCAGGTGGCTCTGGATACAAAGATGTACTGCATCGAGGAGACCGAAAGCATAAGACAGCTCCTCTGCGGTCTGCTCAAGGTGCTCGCGGACAAAGCTGAACTGAATACGGGCGTCATAATGCCCGGCTACACTCATATGCAGCACGCGCAGCCTGTCTCCTTCGGGCAGCATCTGATGGCTTACGCGATGATGTTCGAAAGAGATCTGAGCAGGCTCGATGACTGCGAAAAGAGGATGATAGAGAGATCCCCGATAGGATCATGCGCGCTCGCAGGCACCACTTTCGACATAGACAGAGAGTATGAGGCTGGTCTCCTCGGATTCACCGGCATAGCTAGAAACAGCATGGACGCCGTCTCTGACAGAGATCACTTTGTCGAGCTGATGTCCGACCTGGCGATAATCATGATGCATATATCGAGGCTTTCGGAAGAGATAGTGATCTGGGCGACGTCGGAGTTCGGCTTCATACGCCTGCCTGACGAGTATACGACCGGATCGTCCATAATGCCTCAGAAGAAGAACCCTGATGTGGCTGAGCTCTGCAGGGGAAAGACCGGCAGAGTATACGGCGATCTCATGTCGCTGCTCACTACTCTGAAGGGCATGCCGCTCGCGTATAACAAGGACATACAGGAAGACAAGGAACCTCTCTTTGATTCCGTAGAGACGGTAAAACTCTGCATCGAGGCGTTCATAGAGATAGTTGAAGTCATGGAAGTCTGCGAAGAGAACATGTACGAGTCCGCAAAGAAGGGCTATATAAATGCCACCGATCTGGCGGATTATCTGGCGGCGAAGGGCATGCCGTTCAGGGACGCGTACAATGTGTCCGGCAGGATAGTATCATACTGCCTGGGAAGGGGATGCGCCCTGGAGGAACTGCCTCTCGGGGAGTTCAGGCAGTTCTCGGACATGATAGAGGACGACATCTATCAGAGGCTGGATCTCAGGACCTGCATGGAAAAAAGAGACTCCGCAGGCGGCACGAGCCCGGAGTCTGTGAAAAAGCAGATAGAGTATATAAGATCCGTCATCAGCGGCTGATCAGAGATAATGCAGCCTGCTGCTGATGCAGGCTATCTGATCTTCCTTGATGCGTTCATAATCAACTTTCTTTTCTTCGAAATAATTGCGGCCCGTTGTGTCTATCGACACTATAAGCGGGCCCATTTCTTTTACCCTGCAGCTCCAGAGAGCTTCGGCCATCCCGAGGTCCGCCCAGTCGACACCGTTTATCTCTTCTACGCGCAAAGCGGTCACCACAGCGTTGCCCGCAGGCAGGACGCAGTGCACGGCACCGAATTCCCTGCAGGCCTCAGACGTGCGCTTTCCCATGCCGCCTTTGCCTATCAGGAGCCTCACGCCGGTCTTTTCAATAAACTCATACTCAAGTTTTTCCATGCGCATCGAAGTGGTAGGGCCTATGGAGACCATTTCAAAACCATCCGCGGCGGATCCCTTTACGATAGGGCCCGCGTGCATGAGAGCTTTGCCGCGGATATCCACAGGCAGATCCATGCCTTCTGAGGCGACGCGAAGGTGCACATCATCACGGCCCGTCACAAGGTCTCCGCTGATGTATATGATGTCGCCCGTGCGCAGCGCGCGTATATCTTCTTCAATGAACGGCGTTGTCAGGATAGTCCTGCCGCCTGTCTTTTCTGTCATCGTTCAGTATGCCTTTCTTTTCAGACTGTCATTGTCCGTATCTGAATCCCGGATGCGTTTCGCAGGTGAAGCTGAGATCTCTGTCAAATGTCAGGTGTCCCCTGCGGTGCGTCCAGCATCCTACGCTCAGACCGACTCCGATGGTCGCTGTGTGCCTTGCCGCGTTCTCTATATTTACTCCGAGCACCGAAGAGCTGCCTCCGATGCCCTGCGGTCCTATCCCGATGGCGTTTATGCCGTCTTCAAGGAGCCGTTCCATTTCAGCTGCCTTGGAATTCGGGTTATGAGAGCCGACAGGCCGCAGAAGGGCCTTCTTTGACAGCAGCGCAGCTGTTTCGGCTGAACCCGCGATGCCGACTCCGACAAGGAGCGGAGGGCAGGCGTTCAGGCCGTAAGACGTGATGCGGTCAAGAACGAAACGGACCACTCCTTCGTAGCCCTCGCCGGGCATCAGTACTTTTGCGCATCCCGGAAGCGAGCAGCCGCCGCCGGCAAGGTAGGTATATATCCCGCAGCCGTCCCAGCCGGGCACGATATCCCACAACAGCACAGGGCACCATGTCCCCGTGTTGTTCCCGGTGTTGCGCTCATCAAAAGTCTCTACGGCGTTGGGTCTCAGCGGAGTCATGGCGGAGGCCTTTATCACGGAATCACGGAGTATGTCCGCGAGGCTGTCTAAAAGAGGGAAATTGCTGCCGCATTCTATGCTGAACTGCACCAGCCCGGTATCCTGACACGAAGGTCGCCCCAGCTCTGAGGCTAGGCGCATGTTTTCGAACATCATGTCATAGATGCGCAGCGCGGCAGGATCGTCCTCCCGGGACCGAAGCGCCTCCAGCCCGGAGACGACATCGGCCGGCAGCTGTATCGCCGTATGGCTTATGAAAGAAGCCATTATGTCTGTCATTTTCACTTTCTTGTCTTCTGAGGACATACACACCTCCCTGTTGCGGTCTAGTCTATTACATAACGGAGAACTTATCAAGAATCCGGCCTGCGGAGGTCCGGGCCGGTGAACGCCTGCTCCGGACAGGCTTTGTTTAATATTCGTTTAAGATATGTCGGCATATCTATGAAAGTTCATTAAGTTTGAGCGGTTGAAACGAAAGCTTACTCTATAATTATCGCGTACGAAAATGCGCAGTTTTCTGTGCTTCAAAATCAGGAGAAGATATACAAGATGATAGTATTCAACAATGTTACCAAGAAATACGGCAGCAACATCGGCCTGATAAACGCCAGCGTGCATATCAACAGCGGTGACTTCGTATTTCTGGTGGGACCGAGCGGAGCGGGAAAAACGACGTTCGTAAGGCTGATCCTCAAGGAGATCGAGCCGGACAGCGGACGCATCATCCTCGCGGGCAAGGACATCACAAAGATCAGAAAGCGCGAAGTGCCGGCGATAAGACAGAAGATCGGCATGGTGTTCCAGGACTTCAAGCTCCTTGAGAAGAAGACGGTCTATGAGAACGTGGCTTTCGCGATGGAGGTCCTCCACAAGAGCAAAAAAGAGATCAGGGAGAGAGTGCCTTACGTGCTCGATCTGGTCGGTATAGCCGACAAGGCCAAAAAGTATCCGCACGAACTGTCTGCCGGCGAGCAGCAGAGAGTCGGCATCGCAAGGGCGCTAGTGAACAAGCCGAGAGTCCTCATTTGCGACGAGCCGACGGGAAACCTCGATCCGGTCACGGCGATGGACATCATGATGCTCCTCGAGCAGATCAACGTCAGGGGCACTACCATCCTCATGGTCACACATGCCAAGGATATCGTAGACAAGATGAACAAGAGAGTAGTCGCCATCGACCACGGACAGATAGTGCGCGATGAAGAGGGCAGCTACGGATACGAGCAGCAGAACGTAGAAGAAGACATTTACGTGCCGGGCTTCACGACTTTCCTTGATCCGCGCGAACTCAGAGCGGCTCAGGAGGAGATAAGCAGAAAGAACGCGAGACGGACGGGCAGGACATCTTCGTCCCCGGCTCCGGCTTCCGATCCGCTTGATTATGACGACAGCCTCGTCGACACCTATCTGAACGGTGGGGAGGACGTCTATGAGTAGAGCAGGATACAATCTCAAACAGGCCTTTTCGCAGATGGGCCGCAACAAGGGCATGTACTTCACATCCGTCCTCGCCATAACGGCGATGATGCTGATACTCGGACTGTTCTTCGTGGCGTTCGTGAATGTGAATCTCTTCACGAGGTCCATAGAGAAGGACTACAACGTCATACAGATATACCTGAAGGACGGCAACAAGCCTGAGGTCACGGAGAGCGTCGGAGAGACACTAAGAAAGACCGACGGCGTAGTAAAAGTCGAATATGTCACCAAGGACGAAGCGCTTCTCACTCTCAAGGACAGGTGGGGAGAGAACGGCTATCTCCTGGAGAACCTCCCGGAGAACCCGCTGCCTGATTCGTACACGGTGCATGTGAAGGACAAGGACGCCGCGAACAGCGTAGCGTCCGCCGCGCCGGGCATCGAAGGCGTGGATGATGTAGTGTACTATCGCGATACCATCGAGAAACTGGCTCAGGTATCGCACTTCATCGAGCTGGGATCGATCGTAGCCATGGCGTTCCTCGTCATCGTATCGATCGTCATCGTTGCAAATACCATCAAACTCACTGTTTTCAACAGAAAGAAAGAGATCGGCATCATGAAATACCTCGGCGCGACCAACTGGTTCGTAAAAGCGCCGTTCTTATGGGGAGGCATAATAGTCGGCGTTCTGTCGTCTGTCATAGCAACCGGACTCACATACCTCATTTATTCGAAGGTCACGGGCATCATAGGCGGAGACATCCTGAGGATACTCTCTGTATCCGTCGTGCCTGCTGAGCAGCTCATGCTGACGCTTCTGGTCAGTTTCCTCGTGCTCGGCATAGGCATAGGAGTCATCGGAAGCTCGATATCCATAAGAAAATTCCTTGATGTATAGAACAAGGCGGGACCGGATGAAAAACAGGAAGAAATTAAGCTTAATTCTAATATTCATGCTGATAGCGGCGATGTGTTCCGCGGCATTCGCGACGTCATTTGCCGTCAGCCAGGAAGAATACGACAAGGCGCAGGAGGAGGCTAAGGAAGCCCGCGAGGCGACCGAGGCCAAGAAAAAGGAAGCCAAGGCGGCCGCTAAAAAGGCTGCCGAAGCCGTAGCCAATATAGAAGAGGCGGAAAAAGAACTCGAGTCGATAGCCGCCGAGATCGACAGCCTGAAGGTCGAGATCAGCAACAAGGAAGTTGAGATCGAAGAAACAAAGGCAAAGATGGAGGCCAAGGAGAAAGAGATCGAAGAGCAGAACACCGCGCTCAACAACAGGCTGACGGCCATGTACAAAAACGGCAACGCGGGCATGGTGGACGTTATCCTCAGTTCAGAGAACGTTGAGGACTTGCTGTCCAATGTCGGAATGGTGCACAAGATACTTGAGAGCGATCAGGAACTCTTGAGGAAACTACAGAAGGACTACGAGATACTGGAGGGACTCAAGAAAGAACTTGAGGAGCAGCAGGCGGCTCTGGTAGATCAGCAGATAGCGCTTGAAGCCAAGGAGTACGAGACTGAAGAACTCAAAAAGAAGTATCAGGCCGAGGCTGACAAGATGCACGAGCTCGAAAAACAGCTTGAAGCTGAGGCTGCCGAACTCGCGGCTGATGCTCTGGCCAAGCAGCTCGAAGCTGAAAAAATGATAGTAGAGTCCGGAGGACAGATCGACATGGCTCCGGGCGAGTACGCATGGCCTACAAAGTCCAACTGGGTCATAACATCCAAGTACGGCTGGAGAATATGTCCGTTCCACGGAAAAGAGTTCCATAACGGAATAGACGTAGTGCTGACAAGCGGCACAAAAGGTTCTCCGATATACGCGATCGCCGACGGATATGTCACGAGAGCGTCGTGGTACGGCGGATACGGAAACTGCATACAGTACGCCTGCGGCAACGGCATAAGCGTGCTCTGCGGTCATCTGAGCGGTTATAACTGCAAAAAAGGACAGTACGTAGCTAAGGGCACGATCATCGGATATATCGGAAGCACCGGAAATTCGACCGGACCGCATCTGCACTTTACGGTATTCAGAAACGGAGAAAGCATCAACCCGTTCTCACTTTATTGATCATATGGTATAATACGATACGATATGACCATACATCCGAAATTACTTGAAATAACTGAATCGCGCGGGATCGGAGAGAAGATGATGGAAGAGTTCTTCTCTTCGAAACCGCGGCTTGCATATGATCCATTCCTGCTCGCGAACATGCGAGAAGGGGTGGACCTTTTGCTTGAAGCGGCCGACAGCGGCAAGAGGATAGTCATCTACGGCGACTACGACGTGGACGGCATCACTTCGACCGCTCTCCTGATGAAGGTGATAGGCACGCTTACTGACAATGTGACATACTACATACCTTCAAGACTTGATGAAGGCTACGGTCTTCACAGGGAAGCCATAGACCGCATACATGAGGACGGCGGAGAGTTCATAGTCACCGTTGACTGCGGCTCGTCATCCGCTGAGGAAACGGCATACGCGCACTCGCTCGGGATAGGGACCCTTGTGACCGACCATCACAACATGAGCGAGCAGAGAGCCGAAGGGATCATCATCAATCCGAGACTGGAGGAGGACAACTATCCGTTCAAAGGGCTTGCGGGAGTCGGAGTCGCCTATAAGCTGGCTCTGGCCATCGCCAGGGAACGGGAGGTGCCGGGCGCGCTCATGGCAGAGGTCCTCGAATTCGCCACGGTAGGAACCATAGCCGACATCATGCCGATGACCGACGAGAACAGGACGCTGGTGAAATGCGGGCTTAGGAGCATGCATCTGGGCTGCCGCAACAAAGGCCTCAGAGAACTCATAGACAGATCGGCGCTCGACTACAAAACTCTGAAGGCGGGGGACATATCTTTCGGCATCGCGCCAAAGATAAACGCCTCCGGCCGACTGGGCGACGCGTCTCTGGGAGTCAGACTGCTGCTTTCGGACGATGAGCAGGAGATAAGGGACTGCTGCACCGAACTCATAGAAGCGAACAGGGAGCGAAGGAGGCTGCAGGATACGGCGTACGACAAGGGCTGCGGCATGCTCGATGAAGAACTCGCTAAGGGCGATTTCATTGTCGTTGAGATAAATGATTCGCATGAAGGCGTGCTGGGCATCGTCGCCGGCAAACTCAGAGAGAAGATCAACAGGCCGGTCGTGGTCATATCCAGGAACGGCGATACATATAAAGGCACCGGACGTTCGATACCGGGCGTCGACCTTTTCAGGATGCTCAACAGATACAGGGACAGCTTCATCAGCTTCGGCGGGCACAGCGCCGCCTGCGGTTTCACAATAAACGCTGAAGGAATGGACAGGCTGAGAGAAGACCTGAACAGAGACATTGTGGCCATGCGCGGGGAAGAGCCGGATCTGCTCAAGGAAAAACACCTGAGTGACGCTGAGATCAAGGCCGGCGAGATCGATCTCGAACTGGCAGAGGCTTTGCAGATGCTGGAGCCGTGCGGCAAGGACAACGAAGTGCCGGTGTTCGTGATAAGGAACGCTGAGGTCAGCGGCTGGAGATTTCTCAAGGATGATGATAAAATGGCAAGGTTCTCGCTTGTCACGGACGACGGCAGATACATAGACGCCATCATGTTCAGGAACGCGGCCGAGGCCTACGAGACCGTGAACTCCGGCAAAGTGGACGTGTTCTGCAACATAGAGATCAATACATGGAGAGATGTCAGAAAGGCGCAGGTGATCGTTAAAGAGATCGTGCCTGCAGGGACGGAATGATGTTTGAAGATAAAGAAAAAGAGGCGGCCGGAGAGGTCACGGAAGAAAAATACGGACTGTCGCCTTCAGACGTCGAGGACCACAATGTGGACGACGGCGTTCAGGACGGGATAGTTTTCGACACTGCTGAAGAAGAAGCGGCGGATGAAGAAAAGGCAGATGTAAAGAGGAAAGAAAAGCGGCGCGTGAGACGCAGACTGTTTTTCGCTTTCTTATTGGGTGCCGCGGTATGTTTTGCGGGCATTTTCGCCGCAGCCCGGATCACCGGCCTCAGACATGTCGTAACTGATGACGAGTATAACTACTATCAGGAGCTCGATGCAGGCTACGGCAAGTATTACGAGATCATGAAAATGATAGGCGAGGACCCTATAGCGGAAACCGACCCTCAGGAACTCAGCGACGCTGAACTCAAGGAAATAGTCGCCAGCATAGGCGATCCGTACGCCGAATACTATACAAAAGAAGAATACGCGGATATCCAGAAGAGATATCTTGGAGATTATGTGGGCATCGGCATCGGCATCGTCGATGTAGACGGCGACATAGTCATCATGACCGTGTTTGGAGGCACTCCGGCTGAAAAAGCCGGCATACAGCCCGAGGACATCATCCTGAAGGTGGACGGCAAGGAACCTTCGGACGTCGACGACGCGATCGACATGATCTCCGGCGAGGCGGGCACGGAAGTGACCGTTACGCTGAAGAGAGGTGACGAGACCCTCGACTTCACGCTCACCAGAGAAAGGATCGAGACCGAATCGGTAGGATATACTGCGCTTGACGGCGAGCATTCGGACATCGGATATATCAGCATAAGTTCATTCATAAAGAGCACTGACGAAGACTTCAAGGACGCCGTAAAAGATCTTCAGTCGCAGGGCTGCGACAAGTTTATAATCGATCTGAGAGACAACGGCGGCGGCCTGACGGAATCCAGCATCGAGATAGCTGACTACCTGCTGCCTGAGTGCAGGATAATGAGCGAAAACACCAAGGACGGCACGGAAACGGTCTACAACTCAAAGGAGGGCTCGGAAGATCTTGACATGGTCATACTTGTGAACGGGAACACCGCGAGCGCGTCGGAGATACTGGCTGCTGCGCTCCAGGACAACAAGGCCTGTACCGTGATCGGCACAAAAACATACGGCAAGGGCGTCACTCAGACACTGCGCCCGTTTGATGACGGGACTGCCGTCAAGATCACCGTTACCGAGTACTTCAGGCCAAACGGCAAGACCGTGCAAGGCGTAGGCATAACGCCGGATATCGAGGCGGAGGGCGATGGCGCGCTTGACGCGGCTATCACGGAGCTCGAAGACTGACCGGAGAAAAAAGTGAAGATCTATTACACCGGAGAATTTGCCGGCGGCCGCACTGAAAGCCGCCGGCTTCTCAAAAGGGCAATTGCGGAACATACGGGCGATGAAAGGCTGGCCGCGGAGCTTATAGGCGCGATAAAGACAGGAGAACAGGGAAAGCCGTACATCGAGGGCTTCGATCATTTCTCGGTCTCGCATACCGGCAGCCTTTGGGCGGTTCTTATTTGCGGACGCGAATGCGGCCTTGACATCCAGCTGGGCAAAAAATGCGACATGGCTGCCATATCCCGCAGGATATACGCCCCGGAGGATGCCGGATGGGTAGCCCGCGTGAGCGAAGAAGATCCGTCAAAAGCGCGTGATGAGTTCTTCCGCGTCTGGACCAGACGCGAGGCGCTCGCCAAGGCAGCGGGAGGAACGGTATATGACACGGGCCTGCCTTCAGTACTGACGGATGATCCGCTTATAGACGCGAGACCATATAGATTGTCTGACATTTCTTTCCCGGATGAGGTTGCTCCGAAGGGAGCAAGACTCTACGCGGCGGTCTGCGTCGAGGATGACGGGAACGATCCGGTCAGCAGTGTGTTGTTCCACCAATTTATGTAGAATGCTCAATGAAGGATAAGTATAAAGAAAAACAGAATAAGACCGCGCTCGAGACCGCGTATGATTTCCTGGCGTCAAGGATGCGCACTGCCGGAGAGGTCAGGAAGCATCTTGAAAGCAGGGAGTACCCGGAAGACGAGATAGAAGAAGCTGTCAAAGAACTGACCGGTCTGAGATACCTTGATGACTATCTGTACGCGCTCAGATATTATGAGCGCAACAGGGAAAAAAGGCGCGGAGTGCTGAGAGCCGAGCGCGAACTGATCGAAAAAGGAGTAGACAGGGAGACGGCGCGCAACGCGAAGGAGGACTTCCTGCACGAGCAGAAGGTTGACGAGTTCGAGGACGCGATGGAGATCGCCAGAAAGGAAGCGCTGGCGCAGCCGGATGTCTATGGCGATGCTCCCCGCTTCAGGGAGGTCGACGACAGGCTGAGCGCTAAGATCGCGCGCAAGCTCGAGGGCAAAGGCTTTTCGAAAAGCGATATATACAGAGTGCTTGACAGGATAAGAAGGGAATCGAAGGAATAAAACCGGCACACCGGATGGCAGGGGCAAAAGACGCATGGATGAGAGATATTCCCGTACAGTAAAAATGACAGGAGAAGAAGGACTGGCGAAACTCCGGGCCGCGAAGGTGCTTATTGTCGGCGTCGGCGGCGTTGGTTCATATACCGCGGAAGCGGTAGGCCGCGCCGGTGTCGGACACATCACCCTGATGGACGGAGACTCCGTGCAGCCGAGCAACCTCAACAGGCAGCTTGTCGCCCTGACATCCACCCTGGGCAGGAACAAGGCGGAGGTCATGGCCGAAAGGATAAAGGACATCGATCCGGGCACCGAAGTCACAGCTCTCGCGAGGTTCTACAGGGAGGATGACGAGCTGGATCTAACCGCGTTCGACTGGATCATAGACGCCATAGACGATGTGAATGCCAAGACGGCCCTCATAAAGACGGCTAAAGAGAAAGGCGTATGCATAGTCTCCGCAATGGGCGCGGCAGGCAAGTCAGGAACGGCGTTCAGGGTGTCGGACATCGCGAAAACCAATACATGCCCGCTGGCCAAGGTTATGAGAAAGCGTCTCAGGGAAGCAGGCATAGAACACCTGGATGTTGCATGGTCGGATGAAAAGCCGGTGCCGCGCGACGGTGAACTCGGCACACTGAGTTATGTGCCGGGGGCCGCGGGCCTTTGCCTTGCGGGACACGTAATAAAGAAAATAGCCGGTCTCGGATAAACAGGAGGAATAAAAGACAGTGAAGATATTTGCCATCGGAGATCTGCATCTGTCGTTCGACGAGAATATAGAAAAGCCTATGGACAAGTTCGGACCGGGATGGGAAGGACATACTGTAAAGCTTGAGAACAACTGGAGGAGGCTCGTATCCGAAGAGGATATCGTGCTGATACCGGGCGATATATCGTGGGCGCTCAGGATCGAAGAGGCGATGGCGGATTTCAAGTGGATCCATGCTCTTCCGGGCAAAAAAATATTGTCCAAAGGAAACCATGACCTCTGGTGGTCGAGGATAACATATCTCAATTCGCTTTATGATGATATAATCTTTTTACAGAACGACTGCTACGTGACAGACGACCCCGGGATAGTCATCACGGCGTCGAGAGGCTGGCCGTATCCGGGCTCCGAGGAGTATACTGAACACGATGAGAAAATATACGCGAGGGAGCTCCTCAGGATGGGCATGGGTCTTGAAGCGGCAAAAAAGGCGGCGCCTGACGCGCGTGTGATCGCGTGCCTGCACTATCCGCCTGCGGGCCCGTCCGGCAGGGAGACTGAATTCACGAAGCTGCTGGAAAAGTACGGAGTCTGGAAGTGCGTCTACGGACATCTACACGGCATGCCCGCGTACAATACGGGCATCAAGGGCAGATGCAGAGGCGTAGAATACATACTGGCATCATTCGACTATCTTGACGGAGTGCCGAAACTCATATATGACAGCGAAGCATGACTGAAAAACACGCTAAGACAGAGACAAAACAGAAGAAAAAGGTAAGGATAGATTACAGAAAAGCAGCCCGCGCGTTGGCGCTGCTTATTCTTGTGCTGACCGTGGCGCTGTCGTATCTGCCTGCAGCACTTGGAAGGGGAATGGCATTCGACCGCAGCCTCATAAGGCCGCATGGAGAGCTTGGAGCCAAGGCTCCGGGCATCAGGGCCCAGTGCGCTATCATGTATTCGACCGATCTCGAAATGGCCGTATATGAAAAGAACGCCGATCAGCGCATGGATCCGTTCAGCATCACCAAGATCCTCACATGCTATCTGGCCCTTGAGAACCTCGATCCTGACATGATGGTCACAGCTTCGAAAAACGCGACGCGTGAGCTCGAGGACGGCATGGAGCTTGAGCTGGAGGTAGGAGAAAAGACGCGGGCCATCGATCTCGTATACGCGGCCATGATGATGTCAGCCAACGACGGAGCGATAGCTCTCGGAGAAGCCGTATCCGGCAGCGAGAAGAAGTTCATCGATCTCATGAACGAAACGGTGAAAAAATGGGGCTGTGAAAACACTCATTTCGCTAACACCAACGGATGGCTCGACAAAAACCATTACACTACCGCCCGCGACATGGCCATCATCACCGAGCACTGCTTCGAGAACGAGAAGCTCAGAGAGATAGCTCTGACGAAGAAATATACCATGCCGGCGACCAACATGGGCGATGAGCTCCTTATGGAGAACGGGCTTCTCAAGGCCACAGACAATCTGGCCGGACTGACTTTCGGAAAGACGGGAAGCTGGTCAGAGACTCAGTGCACGATAACCCTTGGATTCAGGGAGAGCGGGCTCAGCGCCATCATAGTGCTTCTTGGAGATACCGCAAAAGGCAGGTCGGAAGATCCGCGCACTCTTATCAAGGCCGCGCATGAACTGACGCCGGGCTTTATCGTGACCGACAGCGACAAGGGCGTCTGCAAAGCGTGGGTGAGACATGGAGTCAAGCCGACGGTACCGCTCGATGTATCAGGGCTGAGATACGCATATCCTAAGAATCAGAAGGCAAGCGGTGTAAAAGTAAAGACGGAAATAAACATGCCCGAAGCGCCGGTCAAAAAAGGCGACAAGGTCGGCAAGTACTACATATACGCGAATAAGGAAGTCGTCGGACAGGGATATCTGTTTGCCGGCGAAGACGTGGAGAAGGGCTGGCTTCCATCGTACCTGTTCATCTCCAACAGGACGACACTGCTTTCGGGAACCGCGATCGTTCTTGTCCTGCTGCTCGGATACGTGCTCAATAAGATAAAGAGACCGTCCCGGAAAGCACCGGCAAAAGAGCGCCATTAGTTCTTGAATAGTTAATAGCGGTTGTGTTACAATACAATTCGCTGTGGAGAGGTACCCAAGCGGCTGAAGGGTCTGGCTTCGAATACCAGTAGGTCGGTAACACCGGCGCGGGGGTTCAAATCCCCCTCTCTCCGCCACTCAGAGCTGTTCGTAGGAACGGCTCTTTTCTTTATAAGACTTGGAATAACTGCTATACTGAAGAAGCATTCGGCTATGTAAGGATATATCTGTCTGTACATGAGAAAAACAGGAGAACGATATGAAAGGTTTTGATTTTACAGATCCCGGATTCCTGGGATTCATGGAATCCGAAGGATACATGGATACCAGAGAGGGGATCATATCCCGCGTGGCTAAGATCCTCAATGAAAGCTCTAACGAAGAGATCGGCACAGAGGAATTCCGAAGCGCCTGCACCTCCGCCGGCGTGGATCCGGACTCTTTCACGCAGGACGATCTGGAGCGCCTGCAGAGAAAACTGAAATGACTGCAAACTTTGAAAACTGCCCCTGAAGACTATGCTTCAGGGGCTTTTGTTTATGCTCTCTGAAGTTTTATCGGCAGGGCAGGATATGGTATAATATTTTGAATGTTTATGCGAACATAACAAGAGGGTGAACTATGTTTGGAGAACGTTTTAAATTAAACGCTGAAACTCTTCACGTGATAGAAGAGTTGGGGCGTCACATGCCGGGCGGATTCTTCATTTACAGAGCGGACGGAGACGAAGAACTGATCTATGTGAACCGGGCGGCCATGAACATCTACGGATGTGAGGACCTTGACGAGTTCAAGGCTCTGACCGGATATACCTTCAGGGGAATGGTATATCCGGAAGATTATGACTCCATCACGTCTTCGATCGATCATCAGATCGGCGAGAACGAAGACAACATGGATTACGTGGAATACCGCATCGTCAGAAAGGACGGAGCGGTTCGCTGGGTGGATGACTACGGACACTATACAAACACGGCTGAATACGGCGGCATTTACTATGTGTTTGTTTCGGATATCACCGAAAAAAAAGAACGCAGGGAAACGGATATGGCCGTCAGACAGGCCGTCATAGAAGCGCTCAGCGAATCTTATCATACGGTGTGGCTGATTAGCGATGTGGAGACCGAGAGCTTTGTGCTGTACCGCGGCGATATTGCCGGCGACGGCGATAAGGCTGAAACTCTCCGCGAGGCGCTTAGCGGCATGAACTACTCCGAAGCCAAGGAATACTACATAGATGCGGCGGTAGCGGCAAGCGACCGCGAGCGCATGAGAGAAGAGCTTTCTCTCGATACCATAGTAAGCAGGCTGAAAGAGCAGCATCAATTCAATGAGAATTATCTGCGCAGAATGGCCGACGGCTGCGAAAGATACTTCCGCATCGAATTCACCAAGGTGAGGATGCCTGGAGGAAAGATGGGAGTCGTATGCGGCTTCAAGGACGTGGATACTGATGTCCGCCAGGGACAGGAGATGCAGAGGGCTCTCAGAGAAGCCGAGCAGGCTGAGGCACAGGCCAGACAGGCTGACCTGGAGCATCAGCTCGCTCTGCAGGAGAGACTGCTTGAGCAGGAGAAGCAGAGGGCGGAACTCGACAGCATGATAACCGCCATGGCTTCAGACTACCGGAGCGTGTATCATGTGGATCTCGATTCCGACGACGCGGTCTGCTACCGCTCTGATCCTGATGATCCGTGGCAGATACCTGAGGGGGTGCATTTCCCGTTCCAGGAGCGTTTCCGCATGTATGGCGAAAACTACGTCGATGAGGAATTCAGGGAGGGGTTCTTCGAATTCATCGATCCGGACAATATCAGGCAGGTCCTTTCGACCGAGAACATAATAGCATACAGATATCTGGCCAGAAGGAACGGCGTCGAGTACTACGAGATGCTCAGAATGGCCGGGGTGCGTCATCCTGCGGACAGGGATGACAACATAGTGCACGCGCTGGGCGTAGGATTTACGGTCATCGATAAGGAGATGCGCGAATCCATTGAGAGGAACCGCGCTCTGCAGGAGGCTCTCGCGGCCGCCGAGCAGGCAAACAAGGCCAAGACGACCTTCCTCTCCAACATGAGCCATGAGATCCGCACCCCGATGAACGCGATCATCGGACTCAACAACATAGCGCTCAGCAATCCGGATCTGCCGGATGTGACAAGAGATCAGCTCAACAAGATAGGCGCGTCCGCGCAGCATCTCCTGAGCATCATCAACGACATACTCGACATGTCGCGTATCGAATCGGGCCGCATGACCATCAACCCTGAGGAGTTCTCGCTGGTGAAGCTGCTCGAACAGGTCAATACTATGATAGGCGGCCAGTGCCGCGACGAGGGGCTTAAATACGAGTTCTTCGCGAAGGGAAAGATTGACGGCTATTACTTTGCCGATGACATGAAGCTGCGGCAGATCCTGGTGAACATACTGGGCAATTCCGTTAAATTCACGCCTGAAGGAGGCACGGTCTCCCTTACCGTCGAGGAACTGACCCGCATGAGCGGCAACGCGACGTTCCGGTTCATCATGAGCGATACGGGCATCGGCATGAGCAAAGAATACCTGCCGAAACTGTTCGATACCTTCAGCCAGGAAGACAGCACGTCGGCTTCCAACAAATTCGGCAGCACCGGACTGGGCATGCCGATCACCAAGAGCTTCGTTGAACTGATGAACGGGCAGATAGAGGTGGAGAGCGAGAAGGGCGTGGGCACCACGTTCACCGTAACCATGACTCTGAGAGAGTCCGAACGCTTTGAAGATGAAGAAGACGGCGATCTCATGCCGCACGAGATGTCCGTGCTGGTGATAGACGACGATCCGGTCGCCTGCGAACATGCGAAGCTCATTCTCGGGCAGGTAGGCGTGAGCTGTGATACCGTTACATCGGGAGAAGACGGTCTGGAGATGGTGAAGGTTCGTCACGCAAGACGCGAACCTTACAACCTCATACTCGTAGACTGGAAGATGCCGGAACTGGACGGAATAGAGACCACCCGCAGGATCCGCAGCGTCATAGGCCATGAATCGGCCATCATCATACTCACATCATATGACTGGGGCGATGTTGCCGAAGAGGCCAGGTCGGCCGGTGTGGACACCTTTGTGCCTAAACCCCTCTTCGCAGACAGCGTAATGGACGAATTCAGGGAGGCGTTCCGCAAGAAGAACGAAGTGCTCCAGAAACAGGTGGCGGACCTGAAGGGGCGCAGGATACTCCTCGCTGAAGACGTGATGATAAATGCCGAGATCATGATGATGGTTCTGGGCATGCGTGAGATGAGCGTAGAACACGCCGAAAACGGACAGATCGCCGTGGACATGTTCATGGCATCTGAACCGGGATATTATGACGCGATCCTGATGGATATGAGGATGCCTGTGATGGACGGACTCGAAGCCACAAGGGCCATCCGCGCTTCGGAAAGACCTGACGCGAAGACCATCCCGATCATCGCTCTGACAGCGAACGCGTTTGACGAAGACGTCCAGCGCAGCATGCAGGCGGGACTGAACGCCCACCTGTCCAAGCCGGTAGAACCGGACGCGCTCTTCGATACACTTGAAACCTTTATTGGAAGTACGCTGCAGGAGGCTAAAAAGAATGGATAACAGCAGGAAACCAATAAGAATCATAGTAGCCACCGGTGTGGCGATAATACTGATTCTTCTTGTCGCAGGAACTATATGGATGAGCCATGCCGCGAGGCAGGACACCGACAAAGCAATAAGAAAGGTCAGCCTGTTGTACCTGGACGAGCTTGCCGGAAGACGCGAACAGGTCGTTGAAGCCAATCTGGACAACAGGATAGAGACCATAGAGATCGCAGTCGGTCTCATGACAGATGATGACCTGGCGACTGAAGAAGCACGGCAGGCCTACCAGGCGAGAATGAAGGCGCTGTATCACCTGGATAAATTCGCGTTTGTGGGAGAGAGCGGTACTATATACAAGGCTACCGGCCAGTCAGATGATGAGATAGGCAACTACTCCTTTGACTACAAAAATATGGCCGGACCGGACATCTCCATCCTCAACCCGAACAGCGAAGAGAAAAAGGTAGTGATCGCCGTTCCGATCGAGCCGAAAGATCATCTTGGAGATAAGCTCGTGGTCTGCTTCATGGAAATGAGCATGGAGCAGATGCTCCACGGTGTATCCATGGAGTCGAGCGAAGACAACGCGACATTCTGCAACCTGTATACAAGCGACGGATATCCGCTGAGCAACGCGGTACTGGGGGGATTCGCGACAGAAGACAACCTGCTCGCCGCACTGGAACGTGCGGATTTCGAGGGCGGATATACTCTTGAAAAGATTAAAGACGACTTCACAAACTGCAAAGGCGGTGAGGTGTCATTCACATATAACGGAAGGGAAGAGACTCTGACCTACGTACCTGTAAAACATACGGACTGGCTGCTGACTTATCTGGTCAGAGAGTCGTTCATAGGCGATCAGATCAGCGATATCACCAGAGGGACTATCCTGAGGAGCACGATGCAGTCGATCCTGACAGTGCTGGCGCTGCTGCTGATGTTCTTTTTCATAATCCGGCAGAACCGCAAAAATGCTAAGATGGCAGCTGAACACGAAGCCGCAGAGGCAGAAGCCAGGGTAAGGCAGGAAGAGATGGAGCACCGCCTTGGATTGCAGGAAGAACTGCTGGCGCAGAAACAGCAGAGCGAGCAGCAGGACAATATGATCAAGGCGCTGTCATCTGACTATCGAAGCGTTTATTACATCGATCTCGACAAAAACGAGGGCGTATGCTATCAGGCCCGTACCGACCTGCCGGGATTCCGGGAAGGAGAGGAGTTCAGCTACCTCGAAGCCGTCACGGCATACTGCAACCGTTATATCCTTGAAGAATACAGGGAGCCTTTCCTTGAGTTCATACAGATCGAACATGTCAGGGAGGCTCTGAAAGATCATCCGATGATCTCCTACCGCTACATGATAGAGGTAGATGGCAAGCAGTCATGGGAGGTCGTCAAGTTTGCCGGCGTGGAAGATGATGAAGAGGAAGAAGGGCACACGGTGCGCAAAGTCGGAGCATGCTTCGCGGACGTCGATGAAGAGACAAGAAACGAGCTTGAGACCAAACAGGCGCTGACTGACGCTCTCAATTCCGCGGAGGAGGCCAACAAGGCCAAGACAGCCTTCCTCTCCAACATGAGCCATGAGATAAGGACACCGATGAACGCCATCATCGGCCTTGACAATATAGCGCTCAGCGATCCTGAGACACCTGAGAAGACAAGGGAATACCTTGAGAAGATAGGGGCGTCGGCAGAACACCTGCTGCACCTCATAAACGACATACTGGACATGTCCCGCATCGAATCCGGACGCATGGTGATCAAGAACGAGGAGTTCGCTTTCTCTGAGCTGCTCGAGATGGTCAACACCATGTTCAGCGGACAGTGCGCAGACAAGGGACTGGAATACCAGTGCCATATCAACGGCGAAGTCGATGACTACTATGTGGGCGACAAGATGAAGCTGCGCCAGATGCTGATCAACATCCTCGGCAATGCCGTCAAGTTCACGCCTGAAGGCGGAAAAGTCGAGCTCACGGTCGAGAGGACCGCGAAGTATGAGAACAAATCCGCTCTGCGCTTCACTATAGCCGACACGGGCATAGGAATGAGCAAGGAATACCTGCCTAAGCTCTTTGACACATTCACTCAGGAAGACTCGTCCATGACGAACAAGTACGGAAGTTCCGGACTCGGAATGGCGATCACAAAGAGCATAGTCGAGATGATGAACGGCCACATCGAAGTCGAGAGCGAGAAGGGCAAGGGAACCACGTTCTACGTCACGGTAACTCTTATGAACGGCGCTAAGCACGAAGAAGCGGCGCATACGGAGATCCGTCCGGATGAGATGACAGTGCTGGTTGTCGATGACGACCCTGTGGCATGCGAGCACGCTAAACTGGTGCTTGAGAAGGCGGGCATCGCTGCCGAGATAGCGATGTCGGGACCTGAAGCTATTGAGAAGACCCAGATCCGCCACGCAAGGCGCGACCCGTACAATCTGATACTGGTCGACTGGAAGATGCCTGACATGGACGGCATCGAGACTACCCGCAAACTGCGTGAGATCATAGGCCACGAGTCAGCCATCATCATACTCACAGCGTACCGCTGGGATGACGTAGCGGACGAAGCCATAGCGGCGGGCGTCGACAGTTTCCTGCCTAAGCCGCTGTTCGCCACTTCTGTAATTGAGGAATTCAAGAGCGCGATGCATGCAAAGGGCATCGTTACGGCGGAGAAGATCAAGGTAGACCTTGAAGGACGCCATGTGCTGCTTGCGGAAGACGTACAGATCAATGCCGAGATCATGGTGATGGTGCTGGCGGTCCGCGGCATCGACGCCGATCTCGCGGAAAACGGAAGGATAGCCGTAGACAAGTTCGCGGCAAGCGAGCCGGGCTACTACGACGCCATCCTGATGGATATGAGGATGCCGGAGATGGACGGCCTTGAAGCCACACGCACTATTCGCGCGATGGCAAGGCCTGACGCGAAGGAGATCCCTATCATCGCCCTGACCGCGAACGCGTTCGATGAAGACGTGCAGCGCAGCCTGCAGGCCGGACTCAACGCTCATCTCTCAAAACCGGTACAGCCTGAATCGCTCTACGAGACCCTTGAGAGCCTGATAAAGGATTAGTTGAACGCAGACATGGAAAAACACAGAACAGATCATATAAAAC
This sequence comes from Anaerovoracaceae bacterium, assembly GCA_045114795.1. Lineage (GTDB taxonomy): Bacteria > Bacillota > Clostridia > Peptostreptococcales > Anaerovoracaceae > Crickella. Next base: position 5,932 of record JBGUKZ010000032.1, on the reverse strand, counting down.
CGCTTGACAGGTATCTTTCGCCTCTCGACGTATGGGCAATTTCCCTCGGCTGCATGGTCGGCTGGGGAGTCTTTGCCATGCCGGGAACGACTTTCCTGCCTGTGGCAGGGCCTCTGGGCACACTGATAGCCATGTTCATCGGCATGGTCATCATGCTGGTGATAGCCGGAAACCTGACATACCTTATGGGCAGGACTTCCATGACAGGCGGTATCTATACCTACACCAAGGAGGCGTTCGGCAGGGACCACGCTTTTATCAGCTCATGGTTCCTCTGCCTGTCGTATCTGACCATAGTGTTCCTGAACGGCACGGCGCTGTTCTTTGTAGTAAGGACGCTGATGGGCGAACGCGCTCATAAAGGCGCGTACTATGTGGTAGCCGGAAACACGGTCTATGTTAAAGAGACACTCATTTCCGTACTGGTCCTCGCGGCAGTCGGCGTGCTTTTCATTGCCGCCAAGGCCATACTGCAGCGCCTGCATACGCTGCTCGCGGTGCTGCTCTTCGGCGGCGTCGTTATCACATCCGTTCTCTGCATACCTCACGCAATTTCGAGCGGGTCCATCATGACCTACGGGACGCGGGATATCAATCACGCATATGCCATATTCAGCATAGTGTTGCTGGCGCCGTGGGCATTCGTTGGTTTTGAGGTAACTTCATTTGAAACGGCGCATTTCGATTTTCATATAAGGAGATCCGGAAAGATCATAGTGACATCGATAGTCATGGCGACTATCGCGTACAGCGCGATGGCGCTCGTCAGCGTCTCGGCCGTACCTGACGGATTCAGCTCATGGCAGGAGTATATAGGCGGTCTGGATCAGATGAAGGGCGTCGGATCCGTGCCTACGTTCTATGCCGCGAGAACTATCATGGGGACGGCGGGCCTTGTGGTGATGGTCATCACTGCGGTATCCGCGATCCTGACCGGCATCATAGGCGGTTACCGCGCTACTACACGTGTGCTGTCGACCATGTCGGAAGACCGCATACTTTCCGAGAAATTCAATAAGACCTCGGTCAGTATCGTATTCATAATGATACTGGCCATAATACTGTCGATCTTCGGAAGGAATACCCTCAACTGGTTCGTTGATCTTACGTCATTCGGTGCTATCGTCGGTTTCGGATATACCTCCGCGGCCGCGTATAAGATAGCCCAAACTGAAGGCAATAGGAAGATAATGACCACCGGAATCATAGGAGCGGCTATCTCAGTGATCTTCGCAATAGTGCAGATGGTCCCGCGTCTCACCGCGATGGAAGCGATGGGAAGCGAAGCGAATCTGCTGCTCTCGCTCTGGTGCCTGCTGGGATTCGTATTCTACTGGAGGACCGTGACCAGAAGCACTCTGACTGAGTACAGCGGTCTGTCCACTTCGGGAATAGTGCTTTTCGCGCTGCTCCTGTATTCGGCTATGCTGTGGCTTGCAAAGAGGCTGATAGCGGCACCGGACACAGATGAGGTAAGGAATCTGCTTGTATGGGACGGAGTCATACTTCTGCTCATAGTCTTCGCGGGCCTCGCGGTCATGCTCTATGTGCAGAATCTCGTACGCGAGAAGCACGCGGAGGCGGAGCGCGAGAAGATACACGCGGTGGAGAGCAGTCTCGCCAAGAGCCAGTTCCTCTTCAACATGTCGCATGACATCCGCACCCCTATGAACGCCATAATCGGCTACACCAACCTCGCGAGAAAAGAGGAGGCTTCCGATGAGGTGCGGGGATACCTCGACAAGATAGAAAATTCAAGTCAGCACCTGCTGGCTTTGATCAACGACATACTCGAGATGAGCCGCATAGAGAGCGGAAAGATCGAGCTGGAATTTGTTCCGGCCGACCTCTGCATGGTGTTCGAGGGCATGAAGGATCTGTTCTTCGAGCAGATGAAGGAGAAAGGCATAGACTTCAATGTACATACCTCGCAGATAGAGGACCGCTACGTATGGTGCGACAGAAAGAATCTGAACCGCGTGCTCCTGAACCTTCTGAGCAACGCGTACAAGTTCACCCCTGAGGGAGGCTCGGTCACGGCGTCCATCTGGGAATCCGGCACGAGCGATAACGGTTACGGTACATATGAGATCCGCGTACAGGATACCGGAATAGGAATGTCCAGGGAGTTTGCCGAGAGGATGTTCAACGCGTTCGAGCGCGAACGCACCTCGACTGTCAGCGGCATAGAGGGAACAGGGCTCGGCCTGGCAATAACCAAGAGCATAGTCGACCTCATGGGAGGAAACATAGAGGTAATGACGGCTCCGGGCAGCGGTACTGAGATGGTCATCCGTCTGAGGCTCAAGCTCGCGGAAGAAAAGGACGTCCCGGAAGCTGAAAGGCTGCGCGAAAACTCAGACGGCGATACTGCGGAAGCGGCGCCTGAAGTGGACTTCAGCACAAAGCGACTGCTCCTGGTCGAGGACAACCAGATCAATATGGAGATCGCCAACATGATACTCGCGCAGGCGGGATTCATGGTCGAAACAGCTGAGAATGGAAAGATCGCGGTCGACATGGTCGCTGAGTCGGAACCGGGCTATTATGACGCGATACTCATGGATATCCAGATGCCTGAGATGGACGGCTACGAGGCTACAAGGACGATACGCGCGATGAGCGATCCTGCCCGCGCGGGCATCCCTATTCTTGCCATGACGGCCAATGCCTTCAAGGAGGATGAAGAAGCCGCGATAGAGGCGGGAATGCAGGCTCATATCGCCAAGCCTATCGATGTCAATGTGATGATGAAAGCTCTCGCGAGAGTATTGAAATAACAAGGAACAGGATCGATGAGATACAGACTCAACAAGACGAATTACTGTGATTTCAATGTATTTGAGGATAATAAGCTGGCCCCGAGGAGCTATTTTATTCCGTATCCTGACAGGAAGTCCGCGGACGAAGCGAAGGGAAGGGACAAAAGGTATTCATCGCCGAAAGTGCTTTGCCTGAACGGAGACTGGGACTTCCGTTTTTACGCGAATCCGTCAGATCTGCCGGACTTTCTGGATACAGATTACGGCAAGTGGGACAAGATCGATGTGCCTTCGTGCTGGCAGTTCAGAGGATACGATAAACCTTTCTATGTCAATTTAAGATACCAGTTCCCGTACGATCCGCCGAAGATCCCTGAAGTGGACAAGGCGGGCAGGGTATTCAGTCTTCAGGGCGCGGATTACGGCGTCGGACCGAGGTGGAAGGACCCGGGCGAGGAATATAACTTCGTCGGAGTGTACAGGACCTTCTTCATGACAGACGGACCGGATGCTCCGCCAAGGCGCTATGTCGTTTCGTTCCTCGGTGTCGCTTCGTGCGCTGACGTCTACCTGAACGGGGAGTACGTCGGATACACGGAAGGCTCGCATAACACCGCGGAATTCGATCTCACGCCTTATCTCCATGACTGGATCAACGAACTGGTCGTGGTCGTGCACAGATGGTGCAACGGCTCATACCTTGAAGATCAGGACATGTTCCGCAACAACGGCATATTCCGTGACGTGCTCCTGAGGATCTCTGAAGGCAACGACTTTACTGACGTTGATTTCATCACAAGAAAAGTGGGCAAGACCTGGTTCGCCACGGCAAGGGCAGATCTTCTCGAAGACGCGGAGGTCACTTTCACTCTGGAGGGACCGGGAGTTCACGCGAGCAAGACGATCGCTTCGAATGCGGGGAGGGCTGAGTTCACCTTCAGGAACCTCGAGCCTGCCGAATGGAACGATGAGGCTCCGACCCTGTACAGCATCTACTACGAGATCCCGGGAAGCTGTGTCAAGGAAAGAGTCGGCTTTAAGCAGGTGGAGATAAGGGGCGACAAGTTCTATGTGAACGGACGTCTTATCAAGTTCCACGGCGTGAACCACCACGACACGGATCCGCGAAACGGCTACACCATGTCGCCTGAAGACATTGAGCGCGACATGAAACTCTGCAAGGAGTATAACATCGATACAGTGAGGACCTCGCACTATCCGCCGGACCCGTATCTGCTGGAGCTCTGCGATGAGCTTGGTATCTACGTTGTGGATGAGGCGGACATCGAGACCCACGGCACATACATACACAAGCTGCCGCCAAGCTATAACCGCATAAGCGACGATCCGAAGTGGGAGGCGCACTATGTCGACCGCGCGGCGAGGATGTATCAGAGGGACAAACTGCATCCTTCCATCGTCATGTGGAGCCTCGGGAATGAGGCGGGCGGTACACACAATACAGACAAGGAATACGAGTATCTGAAAAATCACTCGCTTTTGCCTGTGCATTACGAGAGCGCGATACACACAAAGCGCAAGGCCTATGATGTGGCCAGCGAGATGTATCCGCCTTCAGAGCGCGTGCATGAGATAGGCGAGAAAAAATATAAAATAAAACAGCTCTGCGACAGACCGTACTTCCTCTGCGAATACGCGCATGCCATGGGCGTGGGCCCGGGAGGCATGGAGGATTACTGGAAGGAGATCTACAGCTATGACAGCCTCATCGGAGGCTGCGTCTGGGAAATGGCTGACCACGCCGTTCTTCACGAGGACGGGAGCTATACATACGGAGGCGACCACGGCGAGTGGGAGCACGACGGCAATTTCTGCGTGGACGGCATGTTCTATCCTGACCGCAGCCCTTCGACAGGCGCTAAGATAGCGAAGTTCGTATACAGGCCTATACGAGTGACCTGGCTTGGCGGAGACGACTATGAGCTCTTCAACACCAAAGCGTTCACTCCGGGCTGGAAATATGAGCTGAAACTGGAGTGGAGCGACGGCAGCGAAGAAAAGCTGGACCCGTGGGTCGAACCTCTTGAGAGACAGAAGGTGAAGATAGCGGCATCAGAACACATCAAGGCTGCCGATGAGGCAGGTAAGGACTGCCTGCTGACCATAACCACAATCGATAAAAAGACCGGAGCCGAGGCAGCCAGGGAACAGATCGTCCTGAAAGAGAACATCCCGGGCAGGCCGGCTGACGCGGGAAGATATACCATAACCGACATGCTTGATGAGACCGGAGGGCTTGTCAGGATCAGAGCGGGAGGAATGGAGATCACCCCGGCCGAGCCATACACGACACTCTTCCGCGCGGCCACGGACAATGACTTTGTCTTCTTCGGTACAAAGAACTGCGTGGGGGACTTCACGGAACAGAGGAACGAGATCGTTTCCGTGGAGATACTTGAAAAGCGGATGACTGTAGTGACTAAGATCATCTGCAAAAAGAATGAATTCGAGGTCACCGACATATATGAGGCGGCCAACGGCGGCAAGGACGTACTGGTCACCAGCAGGCTGCGCTGCACAAAGGGCAAGGGAAATGTCCCTCGCTTCGGCAAGGCGTTCAGGTTCGACGGGAGCTTCGATGACGTGAAATACTATGGCAGGTGCGGCGAGTCCTACGCTGACATGAAGGACCAGTTCCCGATAGAGGAAGTCTCATGCAAGGTCGGAGACATGACTGAACCGAACATCAGGCCTCAGGAGAGCGGGAGCCGCTTCGACACCAGGTGGGCGAGCGTTTCGGACGGCAGGACGGCCGTGAAGTTCAGCGCCGTGGACAAGGCATATGAACTTGGCATCAAGCCGTACAGCGACAGGGAACTCCTCGGCATGAGGCACCGCGAAGACGAGAAACGGACCGGCACATACGTGACCGTATCCGCGTTCCAGCAGGGAATAGGAACGGGCATCTGCGGTCCGGAGACGAAAGACGAATATAAATATCCTGCAAAGAACGAGTATGTGCTTCGTTTCGTCATAAGCTGTGAAGAAGCATAGAAAACTATAAGATAACAAATCGATCAGGAGATCTGCTGAAAAGAAAAACCGCAGCTGTTCTACGGAACTGAGGTGACCCCCAAAAGTTAGACTTTTGCTCCAGCGAGAAATCGCTGGAGTTTTTCTATGCAGCCAGCTTCTTTTCTCGGTACTCA
>JBGUKZ010000031.1:0-2286 GCA_045114795.1 Anaerovoracaceae bacterium | reverse complement strand
TCTGCTGTGATGTGCAGCACGATGAAGTGATGGCCGAGGCTCATATCGAATGTCGCAACACTTTCAGCATACTTTGATGTTCCTGTGATGCTCCGCTCCGATATCTTCACGTTTTCCTGCAGGTCGCTGACCTCTACGCCGTAGATCTCCAGGACATCCGCTTCATCTCTGGCCGTCAGTGTTGTATCGACCACCGGCATCGGTATCGTTTCGCGTCCGATCCGTTCCTGCAGGACAAGTTCCAGCCTGTTCCGTCTTTCATATGTTCGGACCAGATCATACAGTTTCCCGTCATAGCGAACGATTTTCTCACCTTCGTAGTCGTAATAGTCCGCAAGAACAAGCGTGATGTCAGGATGCATGTCAGCCGTCGCTGCCGTGTAAAACTCGGACATACCGACAGACTTTTCATCCACGAATACTTCCCGCGCCTGGAGGATTAGCTTCTCGTTCAGATATTCATCCTGCGTGATTATCTCTTTGCACAGATATGCGATATCATTAAACATCGTCGTCCTCCGTCTGCGGCTCTTCCTGCAAATCTACTTTGCTGGACTTTCGGATCCCGTCGATCTGAATGGCGAAAGCCTTCTCATAGCGGTCGATCAGGTCTTTCTCCTTCTCCATGTTCATCAGGCAGTATGTGACGACAGCCTGAGTGACCAGGCTGCCGCCAGCATTTACTATTCCCTCGTCGCATCCGACACGGATCATCTCCGCCTTCGCCGTATCGATCAGCGTCTCGATATCGCTATCCAGTTTTGAATGTTTGATGCGCTTACGCATCTTGACCGTGTCTAATGTGCTCATTTACTCTTCTCCGTTCTGCTGAGACAGGAACTCTTCGATGATGTCCGCCTTCAGTGTCTTTGTGATGGTGTATCCCAGTTCAGTAGCCAACGCCTTGATCTGGTCGATCGTCATGTCCGTAAGCTCCTCCTGCGTATATAGATGCTCTGCGAATGTCATCTCAGAGATGTCATAGTATGCAGTCTGTGATACATCATCCTTTGTTACAACCACCTTGACGCGCTCAGACTTGTCATCCTTCATCTGGAATATAACAACACCTGTCTCGTCAAGTTCTACCAGCCCGCTGCCCTTCGACGGATCCATACACGCCTCGATCTTATCGGCTCCCTCTGCTGTGATGTGCAGCACGATGAAGTGATGACCGAGGCTCAGGTCGAACAGATTGATGCTATCAACATACTTTGATGTTCCGGTGATGCTCGAGCCCGTCACCTCCACGTTGCTCTGGACATCATCTACATCAACGCCATAAGTTGTTGAAATGTCTTCTTCATCTGTCGCCGTCAGTGTTGTGTCGATTTCCGGGACCGGCGTCAGGCCCCCATCGTAAAAGTTACCTTTACGAATGCCTCCGGATTCTCAAGACCGGCATCGAAGATCTCAGAACCTGTCCAGATTCTGTTCGCTGTCTTCGGCTCAATCGCCGGTGTGATCTCGAGCGGTGCATAGTTGTTGCCCTTGATGGCTCCCTTGACACCAAAATATGCGACATTGTTGGCCAGATTGACGTCCTCTTTGACGGCAGCTCCATAGATCACGCCCTTGACCGTCGGATCATCAGATACTGTTGAATTGATGAACAGCGGGCGCTTGTTGTCGTCCTGAATGCCTGCCAGACCGTTGAAGATGGTGTATCTGTTCGCATATACGACCAGCTGACCAGGCTCGTTGATCTTCGCAAGGATGGATCTGATTACCGCATCTGTGTACTGCTGTCCTGTCAGGACGTTGCCGGAAGCGATCTTGACGCTGTTATTCGCTGCATCGCTGGCTGACGGAGCGGATCCGTCCAGTCTTGCCAGGATGACGCCTTCCTTCGCGACCATGATTCTCTTGGCAATGTCTCCAACCAGCCAGTCTTCGAATGCTTCAATGGACTGGAACTGCATTCTTCTGGACATGACGGCGTGTTTCTTGACATCAACACCCGGCATGGTGATCAGAGTGAATGTATCTTCCTCATCATCGTTGGCCGCATCCTGTGCTACTACTGCTGCGTCACCATGTGCGATGGCAGTTCTTGCCGGGATTGCAAACCCCTGCTCGATGGCAGTTACATATGCATCCTCCAGCATCGGCGCTTCATGTCTGAGGCGGTCGACGATTCTGTTGAGTGTGAGCGTCGGAACGACAGCTGATGTGTTTGCCGTCGTGAATGTAAATGCTCTCTGCTCCGCTTCTGTCATTTCTCCGAGCATGTGCTTTCCATCGCGGTCTACTGCGAGATTCTTCAGCCATGCTGATCTGTATTCT
>JBGUKZ010000030.1:0-1760 GCA_045114795.1 Anaerovoracaceae bacterium | reverse complement strand
GCCATGAACTGCGACAGACGTCCGGGAATGATCGTCGTTACTGACGTCAACAAGGACAGGCTCGCGAGAGCGGAGGAGCTCTTCCCGACAGAAGAAGCAAAGGAAAAAGGGATCGAACTTCATTTTGTAAATACAGCTGAGGTCGATGATCCGGTCGCGTATCTTCGCGGAATGACCGACGGAACAGGATTTGACGATGTTCTGTGCTACGCTCCTGTCGCGGCAGTCGTTGAGCAGTCAAGCGGCATCCTCGGCAGAGATGGCTGTCTCAATTTCTTCGCAGGTCCGACAGACAAAGAGTTCAGCGCAAAGATCAATTTCTATGACGTTCACTACAACTCGACCCATGTAATGGGAACTACCGGCGGAAACACAGCCGACATGATCGAATGTCTGGAGCTTACCGCAGAGGGAAGGATCAACCCGGCTGTCATGATCACGCACATCGGCGGACTCGCGGTAGCCGGAGAGACCATCCTCGACCTGCCTAAGATCCCTGGCGGAAAGAAGCTGATCTATAACCATATCGATCTGCCTCTGATTGCTCTGACAGATCTCAGGGAAAAGGGAAAAGAGGACGAAAGATTTACTGCTCTTGCTGATATAGTAGACGCACACAGAGGTCTCTGGTGCCCTGAAGCAGAAGAGTATCTTCTGGCTAACTTTACAGCATAGTGGATCGGTACAGAATTCTTCCGGGAATGATGGACTGATCCCGGAAGGAGGAAGTATGGATTCTGTTGAAAACAGACGCGGCGCTATTGTCGCATTGATCAACGAAAAAGGAGAGGTCACCTTCGCTCAGCTGAAAGAAGCGTTTCCTAACGTCTCAGACATGACTCTTCGTACAGACCTTAAAAACCTGGACGACAGCAAGAGGATAGTCCGCGTACACGGGGGCGCGCGCTCGGTAGATGTGGTAGTAGGCACAGACGACTTTATGAGCCGGCGCAGCATAAGAAATGTTGACGCGAAAAAAGCCATCGTCATGAAAGCGAAGGAAATGATCGTTCCGGGGACCTCGGTCTTTCTCGACTCGGGAAGCACGACTACGATGCTTGCGGCGGAGCTCGACGATCAGCCGAATCTGATCGTAACAAGCAGCATCAGCTGCGCCATGGAGCTTGCCCGCCTTGAAAAACCGAAAGTCATGCTCCCTGGCGGTTCACTGAACCGTTACAGCCTGAGCGTCTGCGGATCGCAGGGCATCAGCGAACTTCAGCAGATGAATTTCGATCTGGCCTTTATCGGGGTCACGACCTACGATGAGGGATCCGGATTTGCCTGCAACGTACACGAAGAGGCTCTGCTCAAGCAGACTGTGATCAATAAAGCACTGAAGACCATCGTACTGATGGATTCCACAAAAGTCGGCAAAAACAGCACCTTCACTTTCGGCTCGCTGAAAGATGTGGACGCAGTCATCTCCGACGGCGGCCTGCCGGAATCATTCCTGGCAGCCTGCAGGGAGAATGATGTGGAAGTCTTCTAAAACAGAAACTATGCTTCCGGTACCGTTTCTCATATGATCATCGGCCATTCAGGCTCCGGCGATCCGGACCGCTCCGATGATTCCCCAGTCCTGAAAAACACTTGTAGATATTGCATCACTACTATTGATCAAGGATGAGGAGATTAGATATGAAAAGCGGAGTACAACGTTTCGGAAAATTTTTATCCGCCATGGTAATGCCTAACATCGGAGCATTCATCGCATGGGGATTCATAACAGCTTTATTCATTCCTGATGGATGGCTGCC
>JBGUKZ010000029.1:0-1807 GCA_045114795.1 Anaerovoracaceae bacterium | reverse complement strand
AGGGCTCCCTGCCTTCTCCACTTTTCCGTCCGCTGATATGCAGATGACCTTATCAGCTATCAGGTGCGCCAGTTCGAGCTCATGCATCGACATTATTACGCCTATCTCTTTCCCGCGCGTGAGGCTCCTCAGCAGATCGAGGAACTCCAGCTTGTGCCTTATATCCAGATAAGATGTCGGCTCATCCAGTATCATTATCTCAGGCTCCTGGCAGATGGCTCTTGCGAGCAGCACTCTCTGCCTCTGTCCGTCACTTATATGTTCATAGCTCCGGCCTGCAAGCTCAGTTACATGAACCAGCTCCATGGTATCCCGGACTACCTTTTTATCGTTATCCGAGAGTATGCCGAGCCTGCCTGTATACGGATACCTTCCGAGAGATACGACTTCTTCACAGGTCATCTTCTCCGCAGGCATTCTCTCCGTAAGCATCACAGCCTGCTTTTTGGCAATATCCGTAAGGCTGTATGACGAGCGTTCCTCGTCTCCTATATATATTGTTCCCGCCACGGGTTCGAGCTGTCCTGCTATCGTCTTGAGAACAGTCGACTTGCCCGCACCGTTTGGTCCTATCAGCGTCACTATCTCGCCCGGCTGCACAACTATCTCTGCGCCGGCGACTATCACTTTGTGCCCATACCCCGAATCGAGGTGCTCAGTCCTGATTACAGATCTCATAATGTCACCTCTTCTTTCTTCCGATAAGCATCGCTATAACCACTGGTGCTCCGAACACGGCTGTCATGGAGCTGATACTCATCTCTGTCGGAGCAAACAGGCTCCTTGCGAGCAGGTCGCAGAAGAGACAGAATACCGAGCCACCCAGAAAACACTGCGGTATCATGACTACCGGTCTGGACGTGTCCGTGATCGATCTTATTATGTGCGGAACTGCGATGCCGACAAAGGATATCGGTCCCGCGAAAGCCGTAACTGTCGCGGACAGAATGCTTGAGAGCGTAATAAGTCCGATCCTGAACGAGCGGATGTTGACTCCCACGCTGACCGCGTACTGCTCTCCCATCTGAAAAGCGTTCATCGGCTTGGAGAGCAGGAAGGATACTATCACGGATATCAGCACGACGAGAGTGATTACTCTTATGTTGTCCCAGCTGACAGCCGAAAAGCTTCCCATCGACCAGTTGTGCAGATTGACTATGTTGGAATCGTCAGCAAATGTGACGAGGAATTCCGTTATCGCTGAGCAGATGTAACCGACCATGACACCGCATACTATCAGCACGGCCATGCTCCTTACCTTGCCCGAGATCAGAAGTATCACGCCCGTGACAACCAGCGAACCTGCAAAAGCTGCGATGATCATCACGAGTGAGTGCACCATCATGCCGTGACTCAGAGCGAATATCATGACACAAGCTACAACGAGCTTGGCGCCGGAAGAGATACCGAGAATGTACGGTCCGGCGATAGGATTCGCAAAGAATGTCTGCAGCAGAAATCCGGATACGGAAAGAGCTCCTCCGAGCAGAGCCGCTGCAAGTATCCTCGGCATGCGGATATCCCATACTATCTTGCCGTACTTGGATACCGTGTCATGCGAAATAAGGATCTTCAAAGCGTCTCCCATCGTCATAGAGGAGCTGCCAATCAGGATATTCAGTAGTATCAGTACCAGGAGCAGAACTCCCAGCAAAGCGTAGCACGCTTTGATCCTGCTGCTCTTCATCCGTTCACCCTTTAGTTAAGCTTGTGGAAATACTCCATGCCGCTGTCATCTGCGGCGCCTGCAAATATCTTATTCATTTCAACGATCATGTCCGCGGCGCCTGTGGTGCGCTGGAAAGTG
>JBGUKZ010000028.1:0-1903 GCA_045114795.1 Anaerovoracaceae bacterium | reverse complement strand
ATCTTGAAGCTTTCAGGAACAGCCTCATCGAAATCTGCGTTGGTGTCATAAAGAGCGTTCGCAAGTGCCTTCGCTCTTGTCCATACCTCACCGCAGTCCGATGCATGAGTTCCGCCCCATGTTGCCATGTCGTTAGGTCTTCCGGCATATACATAGGCAAGAGCCAGATGTGCTACGCCGTAGTCCTTGGCCTCATCTCCGTAGTAGAACTGCTTGATTCCTTCGATATTCTTCTTGAAGCCCGGATATGAAGGCGAGTAGTACACGATATTCCTGAGTGCGTTCCACTTGCCTGTGTCAGTAGCGTCGGTGACTACCTTATCTACCTGCACCGTTCTGGTCTGATCTCCTGACCACACCGGGGACGATTTGTTAGGCTGCACGCAGATAGAGAAGCGGCTTCCGAGATCGTCTCCGAGGTCGCACTTGGCTGCGTTACTGTAGCCTCCTTCACCCGGACCGTAATGCAGTTCCTTGTACCAGTGGACCGTGTATTTGCTGCCCACTTTACCGCTGAATGCCGATGCGGTCTGTGTCATCACGGCTCCGAGGACCATGATGAGTGCAAGCGTTATGGCGAACACTCTGGTGAACGCCTTGAAATACTTGTTGTCTGTCATTGTCTTGTTTCTCCTTTCGCTGAATTAGATCATCATGAATGCGAGGATGATCACGGGCAGGCTGATAAGGATCATGACTCCTGTCAGGATCCAGGACAGTCTGTTGGCCGCCTTCTCACTGAGATACAGCTGCATACCGGCATCGTCCGTGCAGATGATCACGTCGTCGTTTGCTTTGTTGTCTTTGTCTTTCGTCATATGAGTTCCTTTCCCGCAAATCCGGGCAAAAGAAAAACGCCCAGGCTGTTAATGCTCTGAGCGTTCATGCTTTGTCTCGTTATTGCGATTGTTGTATTTCTCTTCTTCGGGTTGTAACTGGTAGTTATAGAGGAGGGGTTATAGGGGAGGAGATGTGCGGATGAGCGCTCACTGAACCCTACCTGGCATCATCCCTCGTTCTCTGGCGCTCACGGAACCTTGCGTAGTGCTCCATGGCAGCCGCAACATAGTCCTCTCTCTTGGACATCGGAAGGTCAGGCGGGAAAAGCCTGTTGAAGCGCTCGCCTCTTAAGATGATCCTCTCTTTCTGGTTCGGCTTTTGCTCCATCATGATCGCCTCGACTGCTTCCGGTGTCAGTTTGTGTTCGGCCGACAGTCTTCTTAACCGGATGGCCTGTGCATATGACGGCGTACAGCCTTCAAGCTCCATGCTCTCCCAGATCATTCCCTGCTGGAGCTTTGGGATATATGAGAGCTCGACTGCAGGCCTCATCGCGATCTGTCCCTCATCGACCATATCCAGAATCTCAGGCAAAAGCTCTGTAAGCCGAATATACCGATAAATCTGAGCTTGGCTATCACCTACTTCGTTTGCCAAATCCATTCCTGATCTCAACTTTTTATCCAGTGGAGAAAAAGTTAAATCTGTTCGTTTTCCTTGACGATTCATTGCCTCCAGCCTCATCCTGTACGCGAATGCCTTCTCGGACGGAAGGATCGTTGTCCTCTGGAAATTTGACTCGACCATGAATATCGTGGCCTCATCACGGGTCATATCCACGATTTCGCATCTGAGCGCCGGGATGCCTGCCAGCTGACAGGCTCTAAGTCTCCTGTGTCCTGAGAGCAACTCGTACCTTCCATCCTCTTTTCTTCGGACTGTTGCCGGAGTGAGCACTCCATTCGTTCTGACTGATTCCACAAGGTTCATCATGTCCTCATCGTCTCTTACCTTGAATGGATGATCAGGAAACGGATCGATCTCGTCGAGAGGGATCTCATATATCCTCTTTAGCTTTGCATCATCCCGCTCTTCCTGAGAGGAGAACAGATCATCGAGCGAT
>JBGUKZ010000027.1:0-21176 GCA_045114795.1 Anaerovoracaceae bacterium | reverse complement strand
TGTGTTCAGCAGACCTGCTTCAAGGAAGGTGGTCTTGCCTGTGCTGCCGTGTCCGAGCAGCACGATGTTGCGGATCTTATCGCTCTTGTAGCCTTTCATGTGTTCCTCCTGAAATGTGTGATTGTGTATATATTTTGAATGAATTACCTTATTTAGAATTCAGCGTTGCCCGGCGTGCGCGGGAACATCTGAACGTCTCTGATGTTGCTCATGCCCGTGAGGTACATGAGGATGCGGTCGAATCCGAGGCCGTAGCCTGAGTGGAATACGCCGCCGTATCTTCTGAGGTCGAGATACCAGTCATAGGTGTCTTCGTCGAGACCCATCTCTTTGATCCTGCTGAGAAGGACGTCGTAGCGCTCTTCTCTCTGGCTTCCGCCTATGATCTCGCCGACTCCCGGAACCAGCATGTCCATAGCTGCTACAGTCTTACCGTCATCGTTCAGCCTCATATAGAAGGCCTTGCAGTCCTTAGGATAGTTGATGACGAACATCGGCTTCTTGAAGACCTCTTCCGTGAGGTAGCGCTCGTGCTCTGTCTGCAGCTCGAGGCCCCACTCTACCGGATATTCGAACTTCTTCCCGGACTTCTGCAGGATGTCTACCGCCTCTGTGTATGTAATGCGGACGAAATCCGAGCTGACGATGTGATCGAGTCTCTCCAGCAGGCCCTTGTCTACGAAGCTGTTGAAGAACTGCATCTCTTCAGGGCAATGCTCCATGACGTAGCTGATGATGTACTTGATCATCTCTTCCGCCATGTCCATGTTGCCGTTGATGTCGCAGAACGCCATCTCAGGCTCCATCATCCAGAACTCGGAAGCATGTCTTGCCGTGTTGGAGTTCTCCGCGCGGAAGGTCGGCCCGAACGTATAAATGTTGCGGAACGCCAGCGCCATGATCTCTCCCTCGAGCTGTCCCGATACAGTCAGGCCCGCCTTCTTGCCGAAGAAGTCCTTGCTGTAGTCGATGTTGCCCTGCTCGTCTCTCGGCAGGTTGTCGAGGTCTAGCGTGGTCACCTGGAACATCTCGCCCGCTCCCTCGCAGTCGCTGCATGTGATCTCAGGCGAGTGAACGTAGATGAAGCCTTTCTCCTGGAAGAACTTGTGGATCGCGAATGCCGCGACGCTCCTTACTCTGAACACCGCGGAGAAAGTGTTGCTGCGCGGTCTCAGGTGAGCGATCTCCCTGAGGAACTCCATCGTGTGACGCTTCTTCTGGAGCGGATAGTCCGGATCGGAATCCGCTATGAGAGCGATCTCGTCCGCCTTGATCTCAAACGGCTGCTTGGCCTCCGGCGTGAGCACCAGCGTGCCTTTAACCTTTACACCGGAACTCAGGCGGAACTTCGACACCTCTGTGAAACTTGCAAGCTTGTCTGCTTCATAGACCACCTGCACAGGCGTGAAGAAACTGCCGTCATTTACCGAAAGGAAACCGAACTGGTTTGAGCTTCTGTTTCCTCTGACCCATCCGTAAACGAGTACTTCTTTGCCGGCGTATGCTTCTGTGTTTCTGAATAATTCTCTGATCTCGATATCTTTCATTTTAAGTCCCTTTGAAATTGGTTTGCTGTGCTGTCCGCACTAGCCGTACGATTATATCACAGACGTCGGCGGGATGTCATCAAAATTCTATTGAAAAACGGCACATACAGAGCTCCGCGCGGAACAGACAAAGAGCAGTTCTACATATATCTCAGTTTATGGTAAAATTGGTTCGTAAAAGATAATAACGCAAAGCAGAAAGGAGAACAGCTATGTCAATCCCTACTCCTCATATAAACGCTAAAGCGGGCGACTTCGCCGAGACAGTCCTGATGCCGGGAGATCCGCTCCGCAGCAAATTCATCGCGGAGACATTCCTTGAGGATCCTGTGCTCGTGAACAATGTCCGCGGCGTCCAGGGCTACACCGGAACATACAAGGGCAAGAGAGTATCGGTCATGGCTTCGGGAATGGGCCAGCCTGCCATCGGTATCTATTCGTACGAGCTCTTCGCGTTCTACGATGTGAAGAATATCATCCGCATCGGATCCTGCGGATCCATCGATCCGGAGCTCCATGTCCGCGACATAATCATCGCGCAGGCTGCCTGCACGAACGGCAACTATGCTGATCAGTACAGACTTCCGGGCACATACGCTCCTATCGCTTCATATGAGCTGCTCGAGAAAGCAGTAGCGGCCACAAGAGCGTCAGGAGTCAAGTTCAAGGTCGGCAATATCTTCTCGTCAGATATGTTCTATGACGACGCGGCTTCAGCCATGGAATGGGCAAAGATGGGCGTGCTCGGAGTCGAAATGGAATCCGCAGCGCTCTACTGCAACGCGGCAAGACTCGGCAAGAACGGCCTCTGCATCTGCACAGTATCCGACTCCTTCAATTATCCGGAGGAGAACACTACAGCGGAAGAGCGTCAGAACTCCTTCACAAAGATGATGGAGATCGCCCTCGAGATCGCATGATTCAACTCGCATTTCCAGGAGGTTTGATTATGAAAAGAATTAGATTACTGGTACTGCTTCTGTGCATGGCACTGACGGCAATGTTCGCGTTCAGCGCATGCGGCGGAGGCGGTGAAGAAGAAGCTGCTGAGCCTGAGACAAAGATCCTGAGCGAAGAAGAACTGCTGGACATCGCGTTCAACGATGCCGGATTCGACATCACAGCAGGCACTGACATCCAGGTATCTGTCGCAGTCGAAACGGGCACAAGAAATGTTTCCTTCAAGATCGGCGACGCCGAGTATTCATACGATATCGACGTCAACACCGGGGAGATAGTAAATAGTGTAAAGCCTGAAGTGGCGCCCGACGCCGTCTCCAATCCGGTCGAGATGGCAATGAACGAATGCGAGAAACTGCCTGAGTTCAAGAACGCCACCAACATCAAAGCCGTTCCGGCTGACGACAAGGTCACGATCACATTTGATTCCGGATCGGAAAGCTACGAATACGTATATGACGTAGCGACAGGCACACTCGAAAAGCAGTAAACATCTTGCGAAAACAACAGAAAAGCGTCATGGCGGGCCATGACGCTTTTGTTTTGTCCGATCAAGAACAGATCAGTCGAAACTTATCTCGGAGCCTCCGCTCATCGTTCTTGCGAAGTACTTCTTTGTCTCTTTGTCTCTGCAGACCACCAGGCCGTCCAGCTGGCAGCATTGGGTCACGTCTTTCTGCGCGAGAGTCTCTTCAGCCAGCTTGTTGAGGCTGAACCTGGCCAGATAGTGTGTGCCGAAATTATTGACTCCCGTAATCCCGTAACCGCTTACCGTGAGGTCCGTGTACCAGCCGTTCGCGATCGTGTAGTTTTTGAAATCCTTTATATTCAGAGCGTCCAGTGTACTGGTATCCAGGTTGTCGTAGATGATGTAATCTTCGCATATTATGGCGCTGTCACACGCGCAGTCTGTCATCTTCTGGTACTCGGTACCGTCCATGCTGATCCTGTACAGTTTCTTGCCGTCGCTGTTCTTGATGTAGTAGATGTAGTCGCCGGCTATCATGTACTTGTACAGCTCAGGTACTGAATTCTCCTGCTTAGGACTGCCTCCGTTGAGATCCATACTGTACAAATAGAGGTTATCGTCCCCGTTCAGGAAGTATACCCTGTCGTTGGCGACCCTCATATTCTCTATCCTGCCCGGGAAGAGCGTATCTACACGCCCGCTTTCGAGATCGTAGCGGCCTATGTAAGGGTTGTCCACCTGAGAATAGAAGTAGATGAACCCCTCGTACAGGGCAAGATACGATACCGGTTCGGCCAGCACTTGCTCCTGCTCGCTGCCGTTCTTGCGCATCCTGTAAAGGCTGAACCCGTCGTTGCTGCGGTAGTAGATGTAATTATCATCGGAGCATGCGATGCCTCCGTTGATCATGTTGCACTGCATATTGCCCTGGGTGTAGCTGTTGTTAGGATTTTCTATGGAAAGCCTGTCGTCGGTCTTTATCGCGACTGCGACATCAGGATCCGTCTTAGGCGTGCCGCCTCCCTTCAGCAGGAAACCTCCTATGCCGGTTGCTGCCAGCAGAACGGCAACCAGACCGATGATCAGGCCTTTGCTTTTCTTACCCTGCTTCACAGTCGTACGGTAGTCCTGAGGCGCAACATAGTCTTCCGCGTTCATCACCGCGTCGACCTTCTGAGCAAGCTTTTCTATCGCAGCCTCTGTCTCGCAGTCCACCGCATCCAGCCAGTGTACGGCTGACAGATAATACTGCATGCCCTCTGAAGGTTCCTGGGCTGTGAGCTTCATCGGAATTATAGGCAATCCTGCGGATACCGCGTTACTGACTTCACGTAGGACCTGCCTGGATATGTTTGAATCTTCCGTGAACACCAGCACCATTACCTTTGCGGACTTGATTGCGGCAATGATCGACGCCGCCCAGTCGCTCCCCGGTTCGATATCGCGCGGAGCATACCAGCAACGCTTACCCTCATTTTCCAGATGATTGACTATCGCGTCCGCAATGCTTTTGTCCTTATGCGAGTAACTTACAAAAACTTCGTGAGCCATGGTTCGCTCTCCCCCAAATCGGTTTTCTGTCTTGAGTCCTTAGTCTTCCAGCATGAGGCGGATGATCTCTTCATCCGTCTCCCGCATGCCGAATCTGGCCAGTTTGCCGACTGCGTCTATCGTACCTTCTACGCCGTTCTTGACAAGACCGTCGCCTCCGAAGAACTGGTTTCCTTTATTGAACATCGACAGGCCCATCAGGCCGGCTTCGACGGATACGGCTATCTTGGCCGCGCAGCTTGCCTTGGCTCCGTCGCAGACTATACCTGAGTTGACCGCGAGCGCGTTGACGACTGTATGGGCGACACCGTCGATCCCCTTGCCCTGCAGATATGCCAGTCCCGCGCCGGCGCCGCAGCCCGCGCTGACGGCTCCGCAGTACGCGGATAGTGTTCCGATGCCGGTCTTCAGGTGTATCGTGACAAGGTTGGACACGCAGAGCGCTCTTAAGAGTTCATCAGTCGACTTGTTGCGGGACCTGGCGTATACGATGACCGGGACGCTGTTTGTTATGCCCTGGTTGCCGCTGCCCGAATTGATGACGACTGGCAGTTCGCAGCCGTTCATTCGCGCGTCGCTTGCCGCGGCCGCGTACCCTTTCATCACGTATTTGAGGTCGTATTCATGGCCGAGCATGATCGTGCTGCCTATGTTGGCGCCGTAGTCGCCGGCAAGACCTTCCTCCGCTATTGCCATGTTGTATCTGATCTGTCTCTCAAGCGTCTCGCGGACTTCCTCTACATCCACGATGTCGGCGAATTCGACTATGCCCTCGATGGTCAGGCCGCTCCTGTCGGTCTTGCCGCCTGACTCAGGTTCGTTCACGTCTTTGCTGAGTATGATGGTGTCGTTCAGACGAATGGTCACGATGTTGGTGTGATGATCGGCTATCCTTACATACGCGGCGTCTTCCCCTTTGAAGGCCCTCACGGCAATGTCGAAGATGTGTCCGTTGTCCACGTGCTTTACCGTGATTTCGGTCTCTTTAAGATACTTGCCGATCTCTTCTATCTGCTCAGGCGTCACATTGGAGATGACCTCGAGTTCTGCCGACGCGTCCCCCGCCACGGCTCCTGCCGACGCTGCCGCCTGTATGCCTCTGAGGCCGCCTGTATGCGGGACCACGACGCTCTTCACGTTCTTGATGATATTTCCGCTCACCTCGGCCACCAGACGGTCGGGACGGGATCCGAGAACGGCTGTTGCCTTTGCCGCCGCGTAGGCGATCGCTATCGGCTCGGTGCAGCCCATCGCAGGCACGAGCTCCTCTTTGAGGATCTGAATATATGCCGTATAACGGCTGTCAGTTCTTTCCATGTCTGCTCCTTTGCCCTTCAGGGCCTTTTCTTGAGATAGTGCTGTTTTTAAGGCGCAGTTTTGTCTATTTCTTTTTGTGCTCCCGGCGCCACTTCTTTATGGCTTCGTAGCGTTCCCTGAAGCGCGGCTCGAATCCCTGATCTCCGGGATGGTAGTACTCCCTGCCGCGCAGGTTCTCAGGAAGGCACTCCATGTCCGCTATCTTGTCCTCAGTGTCGTGCGCGTAGACGTAACCCTTGCCGTAGTCGAGCTCCTTCATCAGCTTTGTAGGGGCGTTCCTGATCTGGAGCGGGACAGGCTCGGCTATGTGCTCGTTGGCGTCTCGCGCGGCCTCCATATATGCTACGTCCATGGCGTTGGACTTAGGCGCGAGCGCGTTGTATATTACGGCCTCGGTGAGGTGCACGCTGCACTCCGGCATTCCGATCAGATGGCAGGCCTGGAATGCCGCGACCGAGAGCTCAAGGGCTCTCGGATCGGCGAGGCCGACGTCCTCAGCCGCGAAGCGCGTGACGCGCCGCGCGATGTAGATAGGGTCCTCGCCCGACTCCAGCATGCGCGCCAGCCAGTACACAGCCGCGTCCGCGTCGGAATTCCTCATCGATTTATGCAGGGCGGATATGAGGTTATAGTGTTCCTCTCCCTGCTTGTCGTAGAGCAGGGACTTTCTTGAAGTGCATTGCTCAAAATCTTCAGTAGTGATGTGGATGATCTCGTGCCCATCTTTCGGATCTGTCTCCCTTTCGGCGTTCAGCACCATCATCTCGAGCGTCGAGAGCGCCGTCCTGGCGTCCCCGTTCGCGAACGACGACAGCGCGTTGATGACATCATCGCTTATGCGCAGGTCCTGGTCGCCGAATCCCCGCGGATCATTCACGGCATTCCTCACCAGCTGCGCTATGTCCTCAGGACTCAGCTGATGCAGTACAAAGACTTTGCACCTTGAGAGCAAAGCGCCGTTCACCTCGAACGAAGGATTCTCGGTAGTCGCGCCTATCAGGATGATGCTGCCCTTCTCGACGAACGGAAGGAAGGCGTCCTGCTGCGCCTTGTTGAACCTGTGGATCTCATCCACGAAAACGATGGTGCGCGCTCCGACAGCAGTCATCTTGTCGGCCTGCTGCATAACGTTCTTAATCTCCTTGATGCCGCTCGTCACCGCGCTGAACGTGATGAACTGAGCGTCCGTCTTCGCTGCGATTATCTGCGCAAGGGT
The DNA here is from genome assembly GCA_045114795.1 of Anaerovoracaceae bacterium. Lineage (GTDB taxonomy): Bacteria > Bacillota > Clostridia > Peptostreptococcales > Anaerovoracaceae > Crickella. The sequence goes on along the minus strand of JBGUKZ010000027.1, from coordinate 14,116 downwards.
CGTCTTCCCGACGCCCGGAGGACCCCAGAAGATCATGGAACAGACGCTGTCGCGCTCTATGAGATTGCGCAGCACCTTTCCCTCGCCGACGAGATGCTGCTGACCGACGAACTCATCGAGGTCCCTCGGACGCATCCTCGCCGCGAGCGGCTGGTTATCGCTTTTCGCGCTGTCAAAAATGCTTATCTGACTCATTTATATCTTTTTCTCCATCAATACAAGATCGACGCCGCGGATACCGTTGAAAACAGTCGGCACTATGTCCGTCTCTATATATCCCAGCTTTTTGTACATCTTTCTCGCCCGGAGGTTCCTCGCGTTGGTATCTATCCTCAGCACCTCGCAGCCCTGTTCTTTCGCGGCTTCTTCATAAAAGACCACGAAAGCGGGTCCTATGCCCAGGCCTCTGGCGTCCGGGTCTACCGCCAGGGTATGCAGCACGCACACCCTGTCTTCGGGCGCCTTATATTTCCAGTCGCAGTCAAAGTATACGTCTACCTGTATCCTATTTATGATCCCGGTCGCGATAACCTTGCCGCCGTATTCGGCCACATACATGTCGCCGCGATCGAGCGAAGCTTCGGCGACTTCCCTTACCGGATAGATCCCCCTGACCCATCCGGTGGTGGTCAGCCCCGCTTCTTCGGCATCGTGGGTGCGTTCGTATATCCTCTCTATCGCGTCAAGGTCGCCCGCGTCCGCTTTTCTGAAAACCACACTGTCAGCCATCTAAATATCCCTCTCAAGCACATACACATCGTAGCCTTCGTCGCTGATGGTCTCTATTCTGGTCCTGAAGCCCTGCTCCTTCCAGAACTTCTGCGCTTCCGCGTTCTCTTTCACGCACGCGAGCGACATGTAGTCATAGCCCGCGGCCTTCATCGCGGCGCGCACGTCGGCAAATATGCCCGAGCCGATGCCCCGGCCCTGCATCTCGCCGTCCACCATCAGCCAGCCGATGAAAGCGTCGTCTGACTCCGGATAGCCGGTGATGAGATCCATGACCGCCACAAGCACATCGTCAGCGTTGTAGAATCCCACGAAGTACTTGTCGCCCGGCGATGTCCCGTCAGGCATCATGGTGATGACCTCGGTAAGGCTCTCGCGCGTCGGGACCGTATGCAGGTATTCATAATATCTGGAATTGGACTTGGCAAGTCTGTAAACAGCCGAGATGTCTTCTTCCTTTATCCTCTTGACCCTGTACTGCGTGGAAAGCGAGGCAATGTCCAGCCCGCCTTCGCCGGAAGCCCTCGCGGCCTCGCTGTCGATGGCCTGGCGGAACTGGGTCTCGTACAGTTCCTTGTAGGTGCCGCCTTTCTTCAGCAGCTCTTCATGGGTGCCCTGTTCGGCTATGACGCCGTCCTTAACGACGAGTATGCGGTCGGCCTTGAGTATGGTCGACAGCCTGTGCGCTATGACTATGCTGGTGCGCCCCACCATCATCTGCTCCAGCGCGTCCTGTATCGAGTTCTCCGAGATGGAATCGAGCGCCGAAGTCGCCTCGTCCAGTATGAGGATCTTAGGGTCTTTCAGTATGACTCTCGCGAGCGACAGTCTCTGTTTCTCGCCGCCGGAGAGCTTCAGCCCGCGGTTGCCCACCTGCGTGTCATAGCCGTCAGGCTGGTTCTTTATGAATTCGTGTATATTCGCGATGCGGCAGGCCTCTTCTATCTCTTCCATCGTCGCGTCGTTTTTCGCGTATCTCAGGTTCTCGAGAATGGTGCCGTTGAAGAGGTACGACTCCTGCGTGACCACGCCGATCTGCTCTCTCAGATAGGTCAGGTCAAAGTCGCGCACGTCAACGCCGGCTATCTTAACGGCGCCCGCGTTCACGTCATACAGGCGAGGGATCAGGTTGACCACGGTCGACTTGCCGGAACCCGAAGGTCCGACTATCGCGTACATGCTGCCGCCCGGCACCTCGAAGTCCACATCGGTGAGGATCGGATTCTCGGGGTTGTAGCTGAACGCTACATGCTCGTAAGTGATCGGCTTGTTGTCGACGTCAGGCTTCTGCCCGTTCTCAGGCGAGACTATGGTGTTCTCGCGGTCGAAGTAGTCGAATATACGTGTGAACAGAGCCAGCGACCTGGTGAAATCCACCGACAGATTCAGCAGCTGCTCGATCGGGAAGTACAGCCTGTTAATAAGCGCCACCGTAGCGGTGATCATGCCGACCGTAAGAGTCGGGTCGATGTTCCGGATGATGAAGTATCCGCCCGCGAAATAGATCAGCAGCGGTCCCACCTGCCTGAACATCCCCATCACGACACGGAAGAGCTGCCCGGAGCGCTGTTCCTTGAGGTTGAGGTCCGTGACCTCCTTGTTCACCTTCGTGAAGTCCTCGTACTCCTTCTCTTCCCGAGTGAATATCTTGACCAGCATCGAGCCGCTGACAGACAGCGTCTCGTCTATCTTCTGGTTGAGTTCATCGCTCTTGGCCTGGCTCTGCGTCAGGTATTTCCAGCGGGTGTGGCCGGCCGTCCTGGTCGGGATCACCAGAAGCGGTATGACAGCGATGCCCACCAGAGCCAGAGGCACGCTCATGCTGAAGAGCGCCACCATGGTCGTTATGACAGTCGCCACATTGCTGACGATATTCGAAAGCGTGCCGCTGATGACCGAGCTGACTCCGCTTATGTCCGTGTTCATGCGCGTGATGATGTCGCCCTGCTTCTCCGTCGTGAAGAACGAGTGCGGCATATACTGCAGATGCTTATACATCTGATTGCGCATGTCAAAGATGATGCGCTGAGAGATCCACGCGTTGATGTAGTTCTCGAGCACACCCACCAGCTGGCTCACGGTAAGCGCCGCGAACGCCGCGATCAGGAGCTTTATAAGCAGCTCCATGTTTTTGCCCACCAGCGCCTCGTCGACAATACGGCCTGTCAGTATCGACGGCAGGAGCCCTACAGTAGCCGACAGCAGTATGGCGATGAACACGAAGATGAACTGCAGCCAGTAAGGTTTCAGATAACTCATGATCCTTGCAAGCAGCGCCTTCGTCACCTTTGGCATATTCTGTTTTTCTTCCTCGGTGAGGAAACTCATCGGGCCCATACGGCCCCCCGGTCCTGCCATTAATACCCCTTTTGTTTTTTCACATTACGGCATGAGCACTCCATCCGGTTTGCTGCCTTCGAAATAGAGATGATCCGTATAGACATCTACAAATTCGTCAGCCGGGACACCATAATCGATATACGCGTTCTTATAGTCTGTGGTCCTCTTGCCGTCCGCGGCGATCGTAATTATGGTAGCGCCTCTCTGCAGACCCGAATAATTGATATCCGAATATGCCAGATTATCGATCGAATACCCGTAAAGCAGGTCTACGCCTTTATAGTTTACCCAGGCGTTGTTGACGTGGTCGTGTCCGCAGTAACATGCCTCGAGCACCTTCATGCCGTCCGGCCCCAGGGTCTCAAAGAATTTGTCGATATCCGCGAGCGGAACTTCCTGCGTGATGCCTCCGTGCCAGATGCGGCTGCCTGTTGTTCCGTCGATCAGCTCGTCCCAGACGCCGGATATGTACTTGGTATCTTTGGTATCCTTCCAGCCGTTCGCGTCGAGTTCCTCGTAAGCGATCCTGAATTCGCTGGTCGGGATGTGGAAGAACGCCACGGTCTCAGGACTTCCGAGAGCCTTGATCGACGAAGCCGCCCAGTCGACGGTATCATCCCTGATGATATCGTAATTCCAGTCAAGCACGGCCTGGATCGAGTTGTCCACATAAGCGTTGCTGTCCACCAGCAGAAGCGCCTTGGTGATATCGCCCTTTGTGTTCTTCACGACGATGATCTGGTTTGTCACTGACGGCAGATCTCCGCCGTCCGTATAGTTCTGGTCGAATATGCAGTACTGGAACTTGTCCTTCATGTAAAGCTCGCCCAGCTTCTGTCTGCCGGTATAGTCGAACACCTCCGTGTCGTGATTGCCGAATACAGTAGAGAAATACACTCCCTCATGATTGAATATGCTGATGACATCGCGGGCGGCCATGTAGTTGTTGAGCGTGCCGCCGCCGTTGTATACCGGCCCGGGCACCGCGAAGGTGTTGTCGCCGTCAAGTATTACAAGATCCGGCTTCTCCTTCTGCAGCATGGTGATGATCTCATATACAGTCTTGCGGTCCTTTTCGCGGCTCCAGAAGCCTCCTCCGAGATGGATGTCCGTGAGCATCATTATCTTCAGGTCTCTGTCAGTCGTGAATGTGTAATAGCCTGTTTCCGGGTCTACCTCAGGGACCACCCTGTCCACGCCGCTGTAGTCGACCGGCTCGAAGCTGCTGATATAGTGCCTGAGGTGGAGCGACACTCCGTAATTGACCGCGAAAGCCGCCGCGCTGAGGACCAGCGCGATGATGACGATCCACAGAGGGATCTTCCACCACAGCCCGCGTTTTTTCTTTTTCTCTTTCTTCTCTTTCTTCTTTTCAGGTTCGGGAGCCATGTGCTTTTCGGCTCTCTTCTCCCTGCGCATGTATTCTTCGCTCATCGCAGTTTCCTTTCATTTTCCTTTAGAGCTCGACCGGTACAGGCTGGCTGATCGGCTCGTTCATCACTTCAGGATGCTCCAGCATATACTTGGCTATGCGCAGCGACTTTGCGAAGTAGAATCCGTCCGCAAGTCTCTCGTCGATGGTGAATGTGCAGTTGATCACGTCCCTTTCCTGCCAGGTCCCGTCCTCCATCAGCTTCTGCTCTTTGTGGAGCACGCCTATAGTGATCATCACTGAGCATGTTCCGTAATTGCTCAGATGGTGATAGCAGGAGTCCGACCTGATCGATCCGAGGTTCGAGAGAAGAACGGATGAATAGTTAGGGTCGCCGGCAGTGAGAGCCTTAGGCATCACGCCGTGATACTCGAGTCTCCTGAGAGTCCCGAAGAAGACCTCAAGGAAAGGCCTCGGAAGGCTTCCGAAAAAGCTCATGAGCTTGTCGAGATCGTTGGACTGTTCCTTGCGGACCTTTTTGACATCCCCTATGATCAGCTTCGAGATCGAATCAAAGTTCATGTCCGGCTCTACCTTCAGGAACATCAAGGTCTCGTCAGCCTCGTCCTCGAATCTCTGCTTTACGACAAAGGACAGCGTGATGTCCGGTCTCTCGTAATACGTCCTGCCGGAGATGAAGTAGTTCAGTTTAGGCCTGTGATAAACGGTCCTCGCGACGGCGGTGCATATAGCATGGAAGATCTTAAGGTTGGTCCCTTCCTTCCCGTTGCGCTCGGCCATGTACTTCACCAGATCGGTCACATCGAACTGTTCGGTCATGGATACTTCCGCCTCTGTTCTCTTCGGCATTATGTATGGCAGGATATTATGGTATCCGTCCGGCCATCTTACTCTTTTTCCGTCTCTTCTCTTGTTTCTCATGATTACCTCTCTTTATTTGATCTCAAGCTGTTTCAGTCTTTTTTCAGTGTATTCTTCTATCTGTTTCCACAGTTTGTGCAGCTGTTTCTTATGCACGCAGAGCTTTTCCGTGCAGTTGCTGCACTTCAGATACGCGTTGGTGTGTTCGGAGAACCTCTCCGGGTGTCTGTAGAACGTGATCTCCCATCTTATAAGAAGCGCTATAGAAAGCGCCAGAAGGCTCCACGTGTATGTCTTGCTGACGAAGAACAGCGGAGTGAACATCATCGCGAAATCCCAGTTGTAGATGCGGCACGCGCTGCAGCATTTGTTCTTCAGGAACCACGACTGGAACGGGCAGAAGAACATGATGCATATCATGTCGCATACCGAGTACGCCCCGCAGAGCAGTATCATGATACCGTCATCAAGTATGCCCATCATGTGAAGGGCGCCGAATATGCCGTTGAACACTATCCATATGAGCGCCACCAGCATGGTCGCGTTGTTGTCGTGAACGATCACGTCCGTCTCGCCGGTCTTGACGTAGTTCTTCGCGAACTGCTTCTGGCAGCCCGGACTCTCTATCTTGGCCGGGAAGAAGCGGAATATCATCTCGATGACGTAGACCGTCCACACGAAAATGATGATAGCCGGCATCTTCTCGATCCCGATCATGAACGGCTGTCCGTAGATGAACCTGTATCTTATATACGAGTACACAAGAAGCAGGAACAATATCGACCGGTATATCAGCCGTGTCCAGTGCCACACCCCAACAGGCGTCAGTTTTACTCTTTTTTTAGCCCCCATGTCTCTAAAGCTTTTATATGTCCCCTTCACGGACGAGTTCTTCAAGTTCCTCCGGTGTTATCTGTTCGAATATCGGGATATTGCCCGATGCTATGGCTTTTCTGTATTCTCCGGCAGACTTGATGGTCCACGTCACCGGGAAGACGCCCTTTTTGGCGAGCCATCTCCTCCAGGCAAGCCACTTTCTGTCCTGGAATCTGTACGCGACGAAGTCGGGCTGCACGAACCTGTTGAAGGCAAGGTTCGTGAGAAGCACCATCTGGTACGGAGGCACTCCGTCGGGCGTCTTGAAAAAGTCCTGCACCAGCTGTCCCCGCGTCCACTCCGGTCTCATCTTCCTTACGATCATCATGGCTCTCGGGTCGAAGCTTTCTACGGCGAATTCTCCCTTGTAGCTGTCGAGCCGCCTGATGACCGCTTCGGTGAGCGGCCGGTAATTGCCGTACGACGGCTTTATCTCCACCATGAGCCTCAGGCCGCTGTTCTCGTAAAGGTCCAGCACCTCATCGAATGCCGGTATGGGTTCATCAGTTTCTCCGAGTCTCAGTTTTCTGAGATTCGACATGTCGTAATCCACTATCCGGCCTTTGACACCGGTCATCCTCTCGAGCTCATCGTCGTGGAATATGACCAGCGAGCCGTCAGCCAGAAGCTGCACGTCGAGTTCCGAGCCGAGGCCGTGCTCCACAGCCCTGCGGAACGCCGCCATCGAGTTCTCCGGTATATCCGGATTTATGTAATAGCCCCTGTGCGCGTAGCGCGGAGCCAGTTTTATTTCTTTTTCCATTACTTTATGCGTTTTCTTTCGCGCGGTCTCCGGCGCGTACTTCCGCCGCCCGCGTCAGTCCTCCATATCCTCGTACGCTTCGAGCCCCTTCTTTGCTTCAGGAGCCGCGTCGCCGTGCTTCACCTGAGTCATCGTCAGGAAACTGAAAAGCACGAAGAGCGCCGCGTACGGGAAGAGTATTTTGTAGCTTATGGATCTCATCAGGGTCCCTGCCAGTATAGGCGTGACCACCTGCGCCGCCATGGACGCGGTGTAGTAATACCCCGTGAACTTGCCGATGTCCGAACCCCTGCACATCTCTACTACCATAGGCAGCGAGTTGACGTTGATGGCCGCCCAGGCAAAACCCACCAGCGCGAATACTATGAACATGACCGCGTTGATGCTGCTGAACGCCGTCGTCAGGAAGAACCCGGCAAGGAAGCAGGCGGCCAGCATCATGACGCCGATCAGAATGGTCTTCTTGCGGCCGATCCTGTGCGCCAGACTTCCGATCGGAATGTAAGAGATGATGGCGCCTCCCGTCGCTATGAGCAGACAGGTGGACGCTCCGCCCAGGCCCTGGCCCATCACTTTGTCCACGTATGTCGTGAACCATGTAGTGACGCCGTTATAACCTATGAACCAGAGAGCTATGGACGCCAGCAGGAAGCCCAGGCTTCTCTTGACGTCCGCAGGCAGCACCTGGTTGCCGCTCCCGTCGTCCTGCGCGAGATTCCACTCAGGGTGCTCCGCCTCCAGCGCTCTGTTTTCGGCGGCCAGCTTAGGCTCGTCGATAGTCAGGCGCAGCGCTATTATGGCGATCGCCATGATCACGGAAACGACTATGAACAGCGGGGCGTAGTTGACGTGTTCCAGCCCCAGCACTTTCGAGTTAGGATAGAGCACTGCCGCTACGGCCAGATATATGATGCCTCCGACAGCTCCCATCAGATTGATGATGGCGTTCGCGCGCGAGCGGAGCGGCTTAGGCGTCACGTCAGGCATGAGCGCGACCGCCGGGGATCTGTATGTGCCCATCGAGACCAGCAGAAGTCCCAGCACGATGACGAACATGACCATCTTGCCCCTGCCCGGCGCCGCGTAGTACGAATTGTCAAGCAGCGGAAGTATATTGAGCAGTATGATCGCGGCGATCGTGCCGCTGAGTATGTACGGCGTCCTTTTGCCCAGCTTCGTGTCCGTCCTGTCCGACAGAGTGCCGAAGAACGGGAGAAGGAACAGAGCGAGCACGTTGTCGGCCGCCATTATGGCTCCCGAAAAAGTCTCGTTCATGCGGAACGTCTTGGTCAGGATCAGAGGGATCACGTTGTCGTACATCTGCCAGAACGCGCAGATGGACAGGAACGCGAGTCCTACAAGGACCGTCCTCTTGTTGTTGAGTTTCATGTCAGGATGTTCTCCTTATAAATATCCCAGTTCCTCCAGCACGGCCGGAAGATCGGAGAATTTTTCGATGGTGCCCTCAGCGTCGGTGATGTCGCCGAAGCCGTAAGCCGCGTCTATGCACGGTATGCCCGCCTCATGGGCGGAATCAGCGTCCTTCTGGATGTCTCCTACATAGATGGCCCTGTCTTCGTTGTTGCGTTCCATGACCAGCCTTATATTCTCTGCCTTGGACAGAAGCGTGCGTCCCCACTCCTCGTAATCGACGAAATATTTCCACATGTCCTTCGAGTCCAGGAATGCCTTGATGTATCCTTCCTGGCAGTTGCTCACGACCGCCATTTTGACTCCCATGCCCTTCAGTTTCGCGAGAGTCTCTTCGACGCCGTCAAAGAGCGTGCCGCTTTTTACCTCCACAAGGTACTCGTTCTCAAAGACCTCGCACTTGTGCGCCAGGGCATAGCGCTCATCCGGCGGCAGATACCCGAACAGTTTGTCCGCGATCAAATCCATTGTAAGGCCCTGGATGCTCATGATAGCCTCCGGGGTAAGCCCTTCATCGCGGCCGGTTTCACGCTTTACAAGCATGTTCCATGATTCCGCGATCGGGACCGTCGCGTTCCAGAGAGTCCCGTCCAGATCGAAAATTACCATATGATCCTCCCGTTTATTCGCATAGAAGTCTAATCATAGTAAGTATACCATATCAGCGCGCTCCAACGGGATGTTTCTGAGCCTTTGCTCCAGGCTGGTCGTTATTTGCCGGAACTTGACAAAAGCTTTGTATTATTGATTAAATCTATAACAGACTGCGCTGAAAGAGAGTATATTTTTTTATGTATGGGTTTGCCGCAGAGGGCAAACACGCAGATAATCAAACATACTATCGGAGGTAATACAATGAGAATCGACGCAGGCGGCAAGCAGTGCCCTATCCCTGTAATTATGGCAAAGAAAGAGCTCGAAGCAGGCGAGCAGGATGTAGAGATCATCGTTGACGGCCCTACTCAGGTCGGCAACCTCGAGAGACTCGGCGACGCCCTCGGAAGACCGGCGACAAGCGAGGCATTCGGCGACAAGTTCCTCGTTAAGTTCGCTAACGGCGAGACCATCAAAGGCGCAAGCGTAGAGTGCGCCGACACATATGCGGTGTTCTTCAACACCAACGCTATCGGCACAAACAACAGCGAGCTGGGCGGCAACCTTGCCAAGATGGCCATCTTCACACTCAGCGAGTCCGAGAAGATCCCGGCATACGTACTCTTCATGAATGAAGGCGTCAAGCTGCCGGCAGGCGACGAGCCTCAGATCATCGAGAACCTGCAGACCCTCATCGACAAGGGCAGCAAGGTCCTGGTATGCGGCACATGCCTTAACTTCTACGGCATCAAGGACGACCTCAAGGTCGGCACAGTAAGCAACATGTACGACATCCTCGGCGCTATGCAGGAAGTCAGCAAGGTCATCAAACTGTAAATGGACGAATATTATCTGCTCACTTTTGAATCAACACACGCGGCCATCTCGACCGAGAAGCTTCTGAAGCCGGCCGAGGTGACGATAATGCCGGTCCCGAGATTCATCTCGGCAAGCTGCGGCATTTCCGTTCGCATACATCCGGACAAAAGGGAGCGCGCAGAAGAGATATTCCGTGAAAGCAGCAGGATCACGCCTGACGAATACGCCTACTACCATATAGTTCGCGGCGGCGCGTCCGGCGAGACCTCGTGCGACAGGCTTGAAGCCATCAAGTAAGCCAAAGCAATAAAGCGGGTCCCATCCGGGACCCGCTTTTGTTATATGCGGTTTTTTACTGTTTTGTCTTCGTGTTCCTTTTATTGAGGAGTGCCGTCAGCATTGAAGAGCGGCAGATACTCGAGGAATACGATGTCGTCGCGGTCAGCGGCCTCTCCCTCAGCGAGTACCGTGAACTTGCCGACGATATTTCCGCCTACTGCGTCTACCAGAGCCTCAAGAGCCGCGAGCGACTCTCCCGTGCTGATGACGTCGTCGACGATAAGGGTGCGCTTGCCCTCGATCTCTTTTCTCTCGTCCCTGCCCAGGCACAGCGTCTGCACGTGGTCAGTCGTGATCGAATTGACCTGGACCTTGACTACGTCCTGCATGTAGAGCTTTGCGCCCTTGCGCGCTACGATGTAAGGCTTGCCGGACTGGCGCGCCATCTCATAGCAGAGAGGGATGCCCTTGCTCTCAGCGGTTATGAGCACATCGAATTCAGGCGCCAGCTTCAGAAGCTCTCTGGCAGCCGCTTCCGTGACCTCAACGTCGTTAAACATAATGAATCCTGCAATGTACAGGTCGTCAGTGACCTTGCAGAGAGGCAGATGCCTTTCGAGGCCTGCTATCATCATTTTGTGGTCCATAATCTCTTCCTTTCAGTTACCTACAACACACGCGTGAATTGTATCATAATCCGCCGGATTTTTGTATATGTTTGTCGTCAATGACCCTGAGAAACCCGCGTCACTGTTCCCATGGCACCATTTTGCATACCGCTATGTAGCGCGCCTCGCCCTCCGCGGCCACGCATGTGGACAGCAGCACTATCATGTCATCAGGTTCCACGCTGACGTTAGTCGTGTAGACTGCCCGGCTTTGGATGTAACCGAGATAATCCGCCTGCATGCCTGTGTCGTGAAAGTTGGTCGTATATATGCTGCTGTCTGACGGCTGATTGAGGAAAGCCCAGATCTCGAGGTGATACTTGTTGTCCGGCGTGATGAGTTCGAGCCGCGGGTGTTCGACGCACCATTCCGGATCAGTCAGCTTGCTGAGCGCCGCCAGCATCGAGCCGTCCCTCATGTGGTGGCCGTAGACGATGGTGTTGAACTGCCTGAACGGCGCCTCGGTTATGCAGTCGACGAACAGCGTGCCGAAAAACCCATAACTGCCGTCAAACAGCGTGTGCAGGTATTTGTCGTTGTCAGCGCCCTGCACTACCGGGTAGTTGACAGGCGTATCTTCCCAGTACAGCCAGCCGACTACATCGGGGTTGATCTGCCTGAGCATATCAAAATTGATGTCCCCTGTAAAGCCGCCATCCTGTATCCTCTCGGACAGGTCATCGTACATTCCCTGATTGGATCTGTAATCCCTGATGATGGTGAAGGCCTTGTATCCCGACACCAGAACTATAAGAGCAAGGCAAACCATGATGACGTTCATGGCCGCCCTTCTCACTTTCATATTCGCCGATGCGGGTTTTTTCGATCCTTTTGCCATTCCTGCCTGCCGGTTCTATGCTTCAGGTACTTCTATCTCTTTATAGTCCTTCATGAACTCGTATATCTTAGCGAGAGCCTTCTTTGCGCCGCCTTCCGTGTCAGACTCGACATTGAGCGGCATGACAGGATCGTGTAGCGACATGCGGAGCAGGAACCATCCCCTGCAGCCGTCGATGTCATAGTTGACCCTGACGCCCTCGTAGTTAGGCTCTACCACTTCGAGCCCTCTCGTATACTCGGCCCACTTGCCGAAGTCCTCAAGAACTCCCTCGCCGTACTTCGCGAAATCCTCCGCTTTGATCTTCAGCCTGACCTCAAGCGATTCGGCAGGCGACTCCAGTCCCTCCATGAGGGCCGTGATGTCCTTGCCCTGAGCCTTGAGTCTCGCCGCGTTGATGACTATCTGCACCGCGAGGAACGCTCCGTCGTCAAGGTAATAGTTGTCCGAATACGCGGCATGCCCCGATGTCTCTATTGCGAGGAAGGCGGACTCGCCGGCTTCGTTCAGTTCCTTGGCCTTGTTGATGACGTTCCTGTAACCCCTCTTGTATCTCAGGTGCTTCAGGCCCAGCTTGCCTTCGAGGAACTCGTGGAGCTCGTTCGACGTGATGCTGTCCGTAACGACCGTCCCGCCCGGGTAATCGTCCGCGGCAAGAGCCGCCGCGAGAGCTACGATCTCATTTCGCGCTATAGGCTTTCCGCCCGGACCGACCGCAGCGGATCTGTCTCCGTCAGTATCGAATATGATGCCAAGGTCTGCGTTGTTGTCCTTTACGGCCTTGCAGATGGCTGCCATGGCTTCCTTGTTTTCCGGATTGGCCGGATGATTAGGGAAAGTGCCGTCAGGCTCAAGATAAAGGCTGCCGCTTATGTCGGCGCCCATCTTCTCGAGCACTTCCGTGGCGAAAAAGCCTGAAGCTCCGTTGCCCGCGTCGACTACTATGTGCATCCCCTTCAGATAGCCCGGAATGTCCTTCAGTCCCTGTGAGATCATCTGGCGCAGATAAGCCGCGTAGAAAGGCATCAGCGCGACCTCATTTTTATCGTACACTCCGCCGATGAAGTTGTACCTGCTCGCGAGCCTCAGTATCTCTGTGATGTCTTCCTTCTCGAATCCGCCCTCAGCCGAGAAGAACTTGAATCCGTTCCTCTCAAAAGGCAGATGGCTGGCCGTGATCATTATGGCGCCGTCAAATTCGAATTGCGGAAGCACCGTAGACATGAACATCGCCGGAGTGGTGCTCAGTCCCGCGTCATACCCCTCGGCTCCCCAGAGGCTTATGGCTTCCAGTATGCCTTCCTTGAGCTCGTCGCCCGAGAGGCGCGAGTCCTGTCCGACGCAGATCTTCAGCATCACCGGATTCTTGTTGACCTTCTTTGAGAGCATGTAGCAGAAAGCCCCGGCGATCCGGCCGGCGACCTCCTTGTTCAGGTTTACCTCAGGACCGCCTTCTGTCGCGATGGCGACTCCGCGGATGTCGCTTCCGTTCTGTAACTTTTTAAAATCTATCACGATGTTTCTCCCTCAAGTTTTAGTTGAAGTTATAGCGCGCTTTGTACATGGTTATTTTATCATAACGGGCAGTGCGCTGCGCCTATGTTTTGAGAGTTGAAGATCCGTTTCTTCTTGCGCACTGCCCACAGAATTACCCCTTTTTAAAGGATTCTTCGGAAAAAGGGGTAAAATCCGCTGCTTTTCTTTGACAAAATTACCCCTTTTTCAGTGATTTTCGTGATTATGGGGTAATTCACGCTTAGTAAAACAACGAAAGCAGGGACCAGAAGGTCCCTGCTTCTTTTTATTGTTTTACAGCTTTATTACTATTCAGCTACGGCGACTGCGCAGCGCTGCGGCAACCGGGTCTTAGCCTGCGCTGACAAAGTCATGCGCGGATCAGCGAGCCGCTTAGCCTGCGCTGTTGAGCAGCAGCAGTCCAAATACCAGTGTAAACAGAGCTACTGTTTCTACGATACCGATAACGATGAAGTAGTTAGCGGTACCTTTACCTGTCGCTCCGAGAGCGTCAGAAGCAGCAGCTGCGCATCTGCCCTGGAAGAGGGCCGACATGCCGATGGCAAGGCCGCCGAAGAGGCCAACGCCGAGAGCCATGCCCGCGTCGCAGTTTGCGCTGTTGATGAAGTTCATCAGCAGGAAGCCGTAAATTGTCTGTGTGAGCGGAGCACCTGTGAAGGCGATCATGATGAACGGAGCAGGTTTGCCGCTTGCGTAGCACTTTTTCCATGCGCCTACCGAGGACATTCCGGCAAAACCGGCACCGAATGCCGAACCGGCAGCAGATAAACCAAGGGCCGCAGCCATACCTATAAATGCAAGATTCATAATAATTTCTCCTTTTCTTTTAATCTAATTTCTTAAATGGTTCATATGGCAGTCCTGTCCACTCGAGGCCGACCTGACCCGAGAACTCGAGCACGTTCAGACGCACGCCGTGAACGACTACCGACAGGAAACACATTATTATGTTGAGTGCATGGCCTATAAGTACGACCAGTACACCGAGG
>JBGUKZ010000026.1:0-2640 GCA_045114795.1 Anaerovoracaceae bacterium | reverse complement strand
GTGGAGGGCGACCAGCCGGTGAGATAAACGTCTACGTCGGCCTCTGCGCCGGGCTTGGTGCTGTTCTGGATACGCTCGTTGGTCATGGCGGATTCTTCACCCACCAGCTTGAGTTCTACGCCGATCTGCGCGAACTGCTGCTGCATGAACTGCGCGGATTTCTCGTTGGTGGTGTTGTTGCTGTAGTACTGGGTAATAGTAAAACCGTTGGGATAGCCGGCTTCCGCAAGCAGAGCCTTCGCCTGTTCGACGTCGAAGGGAACGGGTTCGTTGCGCTTGTAGCCCGTTACGGCAGAGCCGAGGATGGAGGTCGCTACGGAACCGTGGCCGTTGTAGATGACCTGCAGGAAGGCTTCCTTGTTTACGCACAGGGCCAGCGCCTTGCGGACGCGGACGTCGTTGAGCGGGGCCTTCTGGGTATTCATGTAGAGCCAGCGGACGACGATACCGGCCTCGGAATGCGCGACCAGTTTGGGATCCGAAGCTACCTTATCATAGCTTTCGGTCGGGACCGGCCAGATGAAGTCGGCGTCGCCGGCCTGCAGCATGGATACGCGGGTGGAGTTTTCGGTTACGACCTTGAAATTGATGGTCCTAAAGCCAGCGTCGGCATCGACGATGCCTTCCTTGTAGCCCCACCAGTCGGGGTTGAGCTCCAGAATCAGGTGATCGCCGTGCTCCCACTCGACGAACTTGTACTGGCCGGTGCCGACAGGCGCCGCAGCGCAGACATCATCGCCGGCCGCGAGGACCTTCGGGCTCATCATGACGCAGGCCGGATGGCACAGGTTGGCGATGAACGCGGAGAACGGGGTGGCCAGTTTGACGGTGACTTCGTAGTCGCCGGTGATCTCGACGGAGGAGATGATCGAGCTGAGCAGGGAGGTCCTCTTCAGGCCCCTGGTCTTGTCCGCGAGCTTGTCGAGGTTCGCCTTGGCGGCTTCCGCGTTCCACGGGGTGCCGTCGGTGAAGCTGACGCCCTGACGGAGCGTGATGACATATTCGGTGGCGTCTTCGTTGGCGGTGTAGCCGGTGGCGAGGAGCGGGATCTGTCTCAGATTGTCGTCAAAACCGAACATACCGTCCATGATCAGACGCTGGATACCGCCGGACAGGGTATCGGAGGTATCGACCGGGTCCATGGTGGTAAAGTCGAGGGAGACTGCCGCGACCGCGTCATATTCCTGCGCGGTGACCTTGGCGGCCGTTGCTGCCGCGCTGCCGGAAGAGCTGCCGGAGCTTGCCGGGGCGCTGCTGCCGGAACTTGCCGGGGCGCTGCTGCCGGAAGAGCTGCCGGAGGAGCCGCCGCACGCGCTGAGGACCAGCATCATGAGCGCCAGCAGGATAGCGAGGATCTTTCTTGCTTTCATGAGGGATTTCCTCCTTTTCTTTTCTCCAGAATTTTCGTTTTGAAATTTCCTTTTCTTTTTCTCACTATTAGAAAAAACTAATAGTGATTATTTTATAGCATATGCTATGTTTATATAATAATACTAAAGCAAACGCTTGTCAAGTCATAAATTTGGTGTAATACTAAACCGCATCTATACCATAGACAAGCGCATATAAATCTGTTATAATGTCTATGGGTGATGAAAGTGATTAAGATTACTGAAACAGAGTATCAAAAGATACTGGAAATTGACAAAAAGAACCGAAACAAGCGAGTTGACCAAAAGCTGCGTGTCCTAAAGCTGCGGTATGAAGGAGCAAGCAATAGAGAGATTTCACTGCGTACGGGATATAATGAGCGGTATATCACGAAGCTGATAGGAGACTATGCAAAGCAGGGATTAGAAGAGTTTTTGCGTATCAAGCACACAAGTCACTATCGCCTTCTGGACGAAGCTGAAGAAGCAGAGATATTGGCAAAGATCGAAGAAGAAGCAGAAGCAGGGACGATTCTGACGATAGGGGATATCACAGAGGCATTTGAGAAAAAGCTGGGAAGAAAAGCGTCGAAGATGTATATCTACCGATTGCTGAAACGTCACGGATGGCGGAAGATACTGCCGAGATCCAGACACCCGAAGGCGGCAGACAAAGAGGCGGTGGACGCCTCAAAAAAATTAAATCCCGTTACGACAAACTAAAAAGAGAATTCCCCAAAAAGAGAGTACGGTTGCTGTTCCAGGATGAAGCAGGATTCGGGAGGATCAATAAGCCGAAGTACTGCTGGTGCAAGAAAGGAATGCGGCCGTCCGTGCCATGTCACCATATACGGGAATACCGGTATGCGTACGGAGCAGTAGAAACAAGGACCGGTGATGGATTCTTTCTTGTACTGCCGTATTGCGATACTACTTGCATGAATGTGTTTCTGCATGAGATGGCAAAGACGTATCCGGATGATGAGCTGCTCCTGGTTTGTGACGGAGCCAGATGGCACAGGTCGAACGGGCTTAAGATCCCGGAGAACATTCACTTTACATTTATCCCGCCGTATACCCCGGAGATGAACCCGATCGAGCAGATCTGGAAAGAGATCCGCAAAAGGGGATTCCGCAACGAGGCGTTCACAAGCCTGGACAAGGTGATCGAGCGGTTGTGTGATACGATAAAGAACCTGCCGGCAGCTGTGATCAGCAGTATCACCGGCAGGGATTGGATTTTGAACATATATTAGATGGGGATTAGTAT
>JBGUKZ010000025.1:0-23565 GCA_045114795.1 Anaerovoracaceae bacterium | reverse complement strand
AGAAGTAATCGCGAAAGCGCTGGTCACTAAGCCGGACGAGGTCCTTGTCACCGAAGAGACTGACGGAAGAGACATAATTGTCAAGCTTAAAGTAGCCGACGAAGATATCGGCAAGATAATAGGCAAGTCGGGAAGGATAGCTAAGGCGATCAGGACCGTGGTAAAGGCTGCGGCGATCAAGCAGAATCTCAGAGTGTCGGTGGAGATAATTGAAGAAGACTGACAGATCTCAGGAGAAAGTCCTGATAGGCAAGGTTGGAAGCCCTGTGGGTATAAAAGGCGAATTCAGAGTCAATCTGTACTCGCAGGATTCCGGCAATCTGAAGGAGGGCAAGGTCCTCCTTCTTGAGCGTGAAGGAAAAAGCGTGAGCGCTGCCATAGAAGCGGTCAGATATCAGAAGGACAAGCCCGTCCTGAGGCTTGAGGGGATAGAGGACCGCAATGCCGCTGAGGACATCAGAGGCATGGAGATAAGCATAATGGCCTGCGACCTCGAGGAACTGCCGGAGGGCGAGCACTATGTTCGCGACCTCATCGGCTGCAGGGTCGTGGACATCGCGCAGGGCGCGGCCGGCGAAGGCGGAGCCGAGATCGGCGTGCTCGCCGACGTGATACAGAACACGGCACAGAGCATACTCGATGTCAGGACTCCGGACGGCAAAAGCGTACTCATACCAGCGGTCGGCGCTTTCCTCAGAAGCATCGATGAAGAGGCGGGCCTGATAGAAGTGGAACTCATACCGGGATTCCTCGACTGAAAACGCGTATATAAATGAAGATCAATATCCTCACTATCTTCCCGGAGATGTTCGCGCCGCTTCGCATGAGCATGCTGGGAAGAGCGATCGACAACGGAATAATCGAGATCGATGTAACGGATATCCGCGACTACACGACTGACAGGCACAACCGTGTCGACGACACTCCTTACGGAGGCGGGGCCGGCATGGTGATGCAGGTGCAGCCTATCCTTGACGCGTTCAAAGGCAGCGGATCAGGCGGCGAGGTCATCTACATGTCTCCCCGCGGTGAGCTGCTTTCCGGAGAACTGGCGAAAGAACTGTCAGAAAAGCCGGAGATAACCATACTCTGCGGCCATTATGAAGGAGTGGACCAGAGGGTCCTCGACAGGCTCGGGGCGAGAGAGATCTCGATAGGCGATTATGTGCTGACCGGCGGCGAACTGCCGGCGATGGTCCTCATAGACACGGTCGCGAGATTCATAGACGGCGTGCTCGCCGGCGAAGAATCGGTCAGCGACGAGTCGATTTATTCAGGGCTGCTCGAATATCCGCACTATTCAAAGCCGAGGGAGTATGACGGCGATGAAGTGCCTGAGATACTTTTGTCCGGCAACCACGGCGAGATAGATCTCTGGCGCTGGGAACAGGCGCTCGCGCTCACAAAGGAAAGGCGGCCGGATCTTTTCGCGAAGTACCTTGAAAGCAATCCGGAATTGTCAAAAAAACAGAAGGCAATACTTCAGAAGTACACTTAAGCAGGAGGGACGGGATCCTCAGACAGAAAGCACTCCGCGGTGCACGCCGGCACGCGCGGCAACATACACAAAATGTAGTAATTTCAAAGCTTCCGCATAAATACATATTGTATTGCGGGGCTTTTTTGTTGTATAATCTCTCTGAATATGGAAACTAATCGAAAAGGCCTTTTGAGCAGAAAGTGGATAGTCGCGATCCTCGTATACATCGGACTGATCGCGTTGTGCTGTATAGTCGTCTATGCTGTCCCTTCTGTCAGGGGCATGCTCGAAAAGACATATATAGCGCAGAACGGAACGATAGACGTCAAAGATGAGGTCTCCGGTTTTATTGTGAGAGACGAGACTGTCTATGCCGCGGGTCAGAAGAGCAAGATAAAAAGGCTCGCGGAGACCGACAGGCTGGTCAAGGCCGGTACGAAGATCGTGGAGCTGACTCCGACCGATGTCGAACCTGAAGAAGCTGAGGATGAGACTGCGGAAGGCGGCAGCGCTGAGACGAATGAGATATCCTCCGCGCTTACAAAGGCAGCCGAGGACGCGCTCGCCAAGGTCACCGGCAAGAAAAAGACCGGAAAAAAGGACGAGTCCAAGGACAAAGACAAAGAAAAAGATAAAGAAAAGGCCGCTGAGGAAGCGGAATCCGAAGAGGAACCTGAAGATCCCGCAGAAGGCACCGGCAGGTATAGGAGCATGATGGAGGAGCTGGGCGACTCGGTCAAGTACACCGAGGACGGCACCACCAAAGACTCGGGCTATATCAGCTATTATATCGACGGAGCCGAGAGCAAGCTGAGCAAGGATGCTCTTGACGGACTCACCGAAAAAGACCTCAAGTCGCTCACAGGCCGCAGGGCGGTCAAGATGCCGGAAAAAAGCTGCGGCGAGGGCTATCCGGTCTTCAAGGTAGTCGGCAACAGCAAGTGGTATCTGGTCTTCTTCGTAGATAACGAGGATGCCGCCAAATACGTCGAGGGAGAGACTCTCACCATCGACATAAACGAAGAGCCGGTCACGGTCACTGTCAGCGAGACTGACAGCGGGACCAAAACGACCAAGGTGGCGCTTGCATGCAAGGCTTTCTTTGACGGATTTTTCGAGGAGCGCGAGCTTTCGACTACGATCACGTTCGTGAGCGCTACCGGACTTGTCGTAGAAGATTCGAGCATAGTCGAGGCTCCGGACGGAAAACGCGGCGTGTTCGTAAAGAACAAACTCGGAGAGCACGTGTTCAAGCCGATAAGGGCAAAAGCCGATGACGGTACCAAATGCGTGGTCTACTCGGATCTGTATGTCGACGACGAGGGCAATTTCGTCGAGACGATACGCACATATGACGAGATAGTAGCCGAGCCTACGGAAGAGGACCTCGAGGGTCTTAAGAAGTCACACCCGGCAAAGAAGGATAAGCCTTCAGACAAAGGCACGGAAACTGACGGGAACTGATAAAAGAAGCAATGACGATAGCTGAAAGATTTGCAGAAGTAAAAAGACGGGCCGATGATGCCGCGCTGAGAAGCGGCAGGGACCCGGCAGATATAAAACTGGTAGCTGTCACCAAGACGCATCCCGCGTCCGAGATCAACGAGGCGATAGCCGCGGGGGCAACGGACATAGGCGAGAACCGCGTCCAGGAGATCCTGGAGAAGATCGATGACGTCGCGCCGGTCAGATGGCACCTGATAGGCCATCTTCAGACCAACAAGGTGAAGCAGGTGATAGACAAGGTGGTGATGATCCACTCGGTCGATTCCCTGAAACTGGCGCGCGAGATCGATAAGCGGGCGGCCGCCGCGGGCATCGTGATGGACGTGCTGGTCGAGATCAATTCGGCGATGGAAGAGACCAAGTCCGGCATCGCTGCGGGCGACCTCAGGCAGCTGGTGACAGACATCACCGCGGAATGCGGGAATGTAAGGGTATGCGGCATCATGTGCATACCGCCGATCGCAGCGGATCCTGAGGATTCAAGGCCGTACTTCAAAGAAGCGGCAGAGCTCTTCGAAGAGATGAAGGGCTGGGAGCTCCCTCCTGAGAGGTTTGCTCCGTCAGAACTCTCCATGGGTATGTCCGGCGACTTCGAGGTGGCGATCGAAGAGGGAGCAACAATAGTCAGAGTCGGCAGTTCGATATTCGGACCGCGCAATTACAGATAGAGGAGGAAAAAGCAAATGGGTTTCATGGACAAAATGAAAGACCTGGTCGGGATCACCGATGAGTATGAAGATGATTACGATATCACGCAGGATGAGATCGATGCATATAAAAGAGAGATGAGCAGCACAGCGCCGTCTCCGGCCGCTCCCGAGGCTCCGGTCGGTACCGGCATCAGCCCGCACGCGTTCAGCGAGGTAGCGCCGCCGCAGAAGTTCACCGAAAGACCGCAGGAACCGGCAGAGAGGGCTTCGCGCAATGACTCCGGCGCGTTCAGGATGGTGGTCATAGAGCCGAAGAGCATCGAGGAATGCCGCAAGCTGATCGACAACCTTAGAAACAACAAGCCGATCATCATAAACCTTGAGAAGGTAGAGACAGATCTGGCCCGCAAGATGTTCGATTTCCTGACAGGCGCGACATACGCTCTGCAGGGAAACATCCAGAGAATCAATCAGAACATCTACCTTTTTGCCCCTCGTAATGTTAACATAAAGGCAATGGTAGACAGGACCACAGAGTCCGGCAAGACTGCGAAAGAAAGTCCGTGGAAATAGACAGTCCACAGGTTAAAATAGTTAATGACAGGTAAATCAATAGGAAAGGTGAGGTAGACACTATGATAATGCCGATCGATATCGATAAGAAAGAATTCAGCCGTGACAAGAAGGGATACAACTCCAGAGAGGTCGACGAGTTCCTGGATCTCATAGTCGCAGATTATGAGAAGGTACTCAACGACAACAGAACCATGGCACACAAGATCAAGGCTCTTGAGAAGCAGCTCGAGGAGGCTCAGAAGGACGACAACGCCATGGTCGAGACTCTCGAAACAGCGAAGAAGCTGATGGCGGACATCTCCGCAAGCGCTGAGAGAAGAGCGGAACTCATGATGAGGGACGCTGAGCTCGAGGCCGAGAACATGCTGCATGACGCGAAGGTCAGCGTCAGAAAGCTGACTGACGAGCACGCTGTTCTCAGCACTAAGGTCAGAAGACTTAAAGCAAACTTCCGCAAGCTGCTCGAGGCGGAGCTCGCGCGCATCGATGATGATGAGTTTGACCTAATCAGAGATCTCGCGGAAGAAGACATCCTCCCTGTAGTTGAGGAGCCTGTAAAGGAAGATACAGTCGACAAGGCGCCGACTATCGTGATCGACAAGATCGAAGGCGACGGCCCGGTAGAGGTAGACTTCAGCGGATCCGGTGAGCCTGCAACGGTCTCCGACCTTTCGGAAGGCCTCAAGGCGGCGGCAGAAGAGGACACCCCGATAGACAACACGATCATCCTGAAGTAAGGATTACCCCTTTTTCAGATGTTTGCCCGAAAAAGGGGTAAAACATTTAGAATAACAAGACCATTTTTACCCCTTTTAAAAGGAAACCATTAGAAATGGGGTAAAAAACCAGAGTTTTAATGAACAAAATTACCCCCTTTTGAAGGCAGAAGGCCAAAAGGGGGTAATTATTGTGGAATACTTGAAATAAAATTACCCCTTTTTAAGCGATACTGCTAAAAAGGGGGTAATTCTTATAATTGTCGAGGCTCAAAATTACTCAAAGTCGTATGTTCCCAGCTTCTCCTCGCGGCCCTCGTTGAGGTAGTCGCAGATCGCGACATAGGTCTCATGCGAGATGTCGTGTTCTATCTTGCAGGCGTCCTCTTCGGCCTGCTCCCTGCTCACGCCCAGCTTCTCCAGGAACGCCGTCAGAGCTTTATGCCTTTCGTAGATGCGCTTTGCGATCTTGTATCCCGCCGGCGCCAGGGTTATAGGCCCGTTGGCTTCCATGTTTATGTAGCCGCTTTCTCTGAGGCGCTTTACCGCATACGAAACGCTCGGTTTGGTGACGCCGAGCTTCTTCGCGATATCTATGGAACGGATATATCCGAACTCTTCCTGTAGGATGAGCATGGCCTCCAGATAGTCTTCTGCGGATTGTCTGATTTTCATTGCGGATTCTCCTTGCTAAAAGGTCATCTCTTTCGCCACTAACAATATCATAATATGCCATATTATTCAATTATATATGGTTCACAATTCGCCGCGAGGCAGTCATATAAATTTCGTGTGAAATTGTATCAAAAACGGTGCAAGCCTGTCCGGAATATGCTATCATTACATCGTTGACAAGCAAGAAGCGGCTATGCCCGCTCTTACGATCAAGAAACATTGTAATAAGAAGGAGGAAATTATAATGGCTAAATGGGTATGCAGCGTATGCGGTTATGTGCATGAAGGTGATACACCTCCGGAAAAGTGCCCTGTATGCAAGGCTCCTGCGGAGAAGTTCATCAAGCAGGACGAGGAGATGTCATGGGCGGCCGAGCACGTTCTCGGCGTTGCCAAGGGAGTAGATCCTGAGATCATCGAAGACCTCAGAGCAAACTTCACCGGAGAGTGCACAGAAGTAGGAATGTATCTGGCCATGTCCAGAGTCGCTTTCAGAGAGGGATATCCTGAGATCGGCGAATACTGGAAGACCGCTGCTTATGAAGAGGCTGAGCACGCAGCCAAGTTCGCGGAGCTCCTCGGCGAGGTGCTTACAGACAGCACTGAGGAGAACCTCAGAATGAGAGTCGAGGCTGAGAACGGCGCTACACTCGGAAAGACGATGCTCGCCAAGAAGGCTAAAGAGCAGAACCTCGACGCTATCCATGACACAGTTCACGAGATGGCAAGAGACGAGGCGAGACACGGCAAGGCGTTCGCTGGACTTCTGAAGAGATACTTCGGCAAATAGCCTGAGCGTTTAAATCAAGCAAATGAAAGAGGAGAAAGACCGATCTTTCTCCTCTTTTGCTTCCTTAAGATTCTTGTTGTTGTTCTTCTTCTTCTTCCTGATCAGCCACATCATTTTCTGCAGCATCATTATCTAGGGCGCCAGTATCCGCAGCGCCGGAATTTGCGGCCGCTCTTGTTTTGCGGTGCCGGCCCTCAAGGATGATTATCACCATAACAAGTCCTATCAGAAGCTTCCACCAGTTATGAATGAACCATGCAGTCAGTATGATCAGCACTTTGGAACCGCCTTCTTTCTCAGTCAGAATAATACAATAACAGTATACAACAACAGCTGACAATGAAAGTGGTCATACGGTGATGTTTTCAGCAAAAAAACATAATAGTGCATAACAATATATTGACACTAAGAACGCCTGCGACTACAATATATAGTGTTCGGGAGGGAACATCTTTTTTTACGCGAAAAACAGGAAAAAGGGTGAAAAAAGCGTAAAAATCAAGGCTTTCCGACCGGCCTGCCAAGATAATACTTTCAATAAAGAAATCAAATCATAGATCAATAAACGGAGAAAGAAACATGAAAAGCATTATCAAGAGAGACGGCAAGGAAGTGCCGTTCGATGAGTCTAAGATCTTCAACGCCATCTATGCCGC
The DNA here is from genome assembly GCA_045114795.1 of Anaerovoracaceae bacterium. Taxonomy (GTDB): domain Bacteria; phylum Bacillota; class Clostridia; order Peptostreptococcales; family Anaerovoracaceae; genus Crickella. The sequence goes on along the minus strand of JBGUKZ010000025.1, from coordinate 16,516 downwards.
CAACAAGGCAGTCGAAGGCGAGAAGATGACGAGCATCGACTTCACTTATCTCACCAAAAAGGTCGTAGAGCAGCTCGAGGGCGATACATGCACAGTAGAGCAGGTGCAGGATATCGTCGAGGCGATGCTCATCAAGTATGACTGGGAGAAGACCGCCAAGGCGTACATCCTCTACCGCGCCGAGCACGCGAAGATCAGAGAGGCCGAGTCCGATCTGATGAACATCTACAACGAGCTCACTTATTCCTACTCAAAGGACGCGGACATCAAGAGAGAGAACGCCAACATCGACGGCGACACCTCGATGGGCACCATGCTCAAGTACGGTTCCGAAGGCGCCAAGTACTTCGTAGACAACTACGTACTGCCTAAGGACATCGCGAAGGCGCATATCAACGGAGACATCCACATCCACGACAAGGATTTCTACATGCTCACCGAGACATGCTGCCAGATCGACCTCATAAAGCTTTTCAAGGACGGATTCTGCACGGGTCACGGCTACCTCAGGGAGCCGCAGTCGATCATGAGCTATGCTTCACTGGCATGCATCGCGATCCAGGCCAACCAGAACGAGATGCACGGCGGCCAGTCGGTACCGAACTTCGACTACGCGATGGCGCCGGGCGTTGCAAGGACATATATAAAGGAATACTTCTCCGCGCTGACTGAGATAATCGCCGCGAAGCTCGACGTGGCGTACGCGGACGCGAAAGCGATCGCCGAAAGGATCAAGGCGGAAGCCGAGGCTCCTAAGCTGGAGACCAACGGGTCCTACGGCGAAGTGCTGGGCGAGTGGTTCGACAAAGGCGGAGAAGCCGGCGGACTCACGAGAGAGCAGCTGGTAAGATGCAGCTCTCAGGCTGCCGAGGCAGCGTGGGCGAGGACGGACAAGATGACCTACCAGGCGATGGAGGCCCTTATCCACAACCTCAACACCATGAACTCGAGAGCCGGCGCACAGGTGCCGTTCAGCTCGGTCAACTTCGGTACGGACACGACTCCTGAAGGCCGCATGGTCATCAAGAACTTCCTGCTCGCCACAGAAGCGGGACTCGGAAACGGCGAAACGCCGATCTTCCCGGTTTCGATCTTCAAGGTCAAGGAAGGCGTCAACTACAACGAAGGAGATCCTAACTACGATCTCTTCAAGCTGGCCATCAGATGCAGCGCAAAGAGGCTGTTCCCTAACTTCAGTTTCCTGGACGCGCCGTTCAATCTGAAGTTCTACGAGGAAGGCAACTACAATAAGGAAGTCGCCTACATGGGATGCCGTACAAGAGTCATGGCCAACAGCCACGATCCGTCAAAGGCGGTAGTATGCGGCAGAGGAAACCTCAGCTTCACATCGATCAACCTGCCGAGGCTCGCGATCGAAGCCAACAGGGACTTCGACGTATTCTACAAGAAGCTGGACGCCATGATGGATCTCGTCGCGAGACAGCTGCTGCACAGATTCAGGATCCAGTGCACAAAGAAGGGACGCAACTATCCGTTCCTGATGGGACAGGGCATCTGGATCGATTCCGATAACCTCGGACCTGACGACAGCGTAGCTGAGATCCTCAAGCACGGCACGCTCTCCATAGGATTCATCGGACTTGCCGAAACTATGAAGGCTCTCACGGGCAAGCATCACGGCGAGGACGAGAAGGTCAGAGAGCAGGCGTTTGAGATCATCAAGCACATGAGAGAGTTCTGCGACAGAAAGAGCGCGGAGACCGGCCTCAACTTCACTCTGCTGGCCACACCGGCTGAGGGACTCTCCGGAAGATTCGTCAAGATCGATAGAGAGAAATACGGCAAGCTGCCTGGCATCACGGACAGGGATTACTATACAAACTCCTTCCACGTGCCGGTATACTTCCCGATCGGAGCGTTCGAGAAGATCGCGATCGAGGCGCCGTATCACGACCTCACGAACGCGGGCCACATCAGCTATGTAGAGCTGGACGGCGATACCGCGAAGAACCCTGAGGCCTTTGAATCAGTCATCAGGTTCATGAAGGAAGCGGGCGTAGGCTACGGCTCGGTCAACCATCCGGTAGACAGAGACCCTGTCTGCGGATATACGGGAGTCATCGACGACGTTTGCCCGAGATGTGGAAGACGCGAGGGCGAGCCTGTCACGATCGAGAGACTGAACGAGCTTCGCATGAGGTACCCGAGCGTACCTGTTCCTTGCGACTGCACCCACTAGCTGAACGGGAAGCCTGTGGTTATCCACAAGGTTATCCACAGGCTTATCCACAACATGATGTGGTCGTACACAAAAAAACAACAATATACATTAATATTGCTTCACAAACGCCTGAATTGATATATAATAATCAGGCATGAAAAACAGAGTAGTACGGAGAAAAGGTACGGAGGTACGTTATGAATAACAAGGCAGTAAAGAACATCAACGGCAAAGTCGGTGAAGGCGTGGAATTCGAAAGGATCAGAAGGATCACGGGATATCTCGTGGGCACGCTCGACAGATTCAATAACGGCAAGAGAGCCGAGGTAGAGGACAGAGTAAAGCACGGTCTGTCCCACAACTAATCGAGACCGCATATTTTCATTAACAAAAATCAATCTTTTGCAGAAATACTGATTTTCCAACGAAAAAAGAAATCGAGCCTGGTTTTTCGCCAGGCTCGATTTCTTTCCGAATTGCTTTATCTGCTGTTATTAGTCTATATTTAGAGATGTCAAGCGTTACAGCATTCAGAAGGGAAGCATTATGAGAAACAGGATCCTTGCAATTCTCCTGTCAGGAGTTTTGACTTTTGGCATGGTACCAGGAGCAGTATTCGCAGACGATGGATCAGAGTCGCAGGATACGCTCAATGAGATAGCAGCTCAGATACAGAACCCGTACGATGATCCTTTTGACTATGTCTCAAAGGATGCGTCAGCGAAGAGAGGTCCTCAGGATAAAAACGGTGACAGCCTGGATCTGCGTGACGCGGGTCTTGTGACACCGGTCAAATTTCAGAACCCGTTCGGGACTTGCTGGGGATTTGCCGCGATCGCTGCAGCCGAGACCAGTATTCTTGGCGATCCTGAAGTAAAAGGCGATTATACTGCGGACACGCTGGATCTTTCTGAAAAGCATCTGGTGTATTTTATTTCCCAGAGCATCCAGGACACTGATGATCCTCAGTACGGTGAGGGCGCTCACAATGCAGAGGGAATCACGGTAGCCGATAGATTCAACCGGGGCGGCATTTCTTTTCTTGCGACCAACCTGTTCGCTTCGGGGATCGGACCTGTTGTTGAGACAGAAGATGATCCGGGTTTCCAATACAGGGGAGCTGAAGGGACAATAGAATTCGTATCCGTTGACGGAGAGCTCATACCGTATTGCTATGATGATGAGGATGACTGGTCTCTGCCTGAAGAATACAGAAATCTTCAGACCTTCCAGCTGGAGGAGTCATATCTTCTTCCATCGCCTGCACATATCGATCAGGATACAGGAGAATATGAATACAATCCTGACGGAACAATAGCGATCAAGGATATGCTCAGGAATAACCGTGCTGTTCAGATCAATTTCTGCGCAGACACATCATCGCCAAGTCAGGAAGCAGGTGACGGAAAGTATATAAGTACAAACTGGGCTCATTATACATATGACACAGAAGAACCCGCGAACCATGCTGTAACGATCATAGGCTGGGATGACAATTATTCTAAAGAAAACTTCATTCCGGGACATCAGCCGCCTGAAGACGGCGCGTGGCTCGTTAAGAACAGCTGGGGTTCTGAAGAAGAGGAATTTCCTAACAAAGGGCCGGGCTGGGGCATCGAAAATGAAAAAGGTGAGCATACTGGATACTTCTGGCTGTCATACTATGACATGAGTCTTGAGGGGCCTGAAGCTCTTTCGTTTGGTCTGAATCATCAAACAGTAAACGACGGGTATTTCGTTGACGCCCATGATTATATGCCTCCGAATGATATAGAAGGAGCTGTTGTTGATAATGAAACCAGAATGAGTAACGTATTCAAGGCGGATGGATGCCGGAAGCTCGAAGGGGTGTCATGCCAGACTTCTTATCCGGGAACTGTGGTTCAGAGCGATATTTACATTCTGCCGAATAACTTTTCGGATCCGACAGACGGAGTTCTTGTCGGAACAGTAACAGGAGAATATGAGTATGGCGGGTTCCATAAGATGATGCTTGATTCTCCGGTTTTTATACAGAGAGGTCAGTATTACTCGATCGTACAGACGCAGACGGTCGGAAACGGGTATTCCATAAATTTGCCTATTTCCATGAATGAAACTTTTGCCAGGGCAACAGGGCAGGATACATGGATGCAGGGCGTCGTCAACAAAAATGAAAGTTTTATGTACAGCGACGGTAAATGGCATGATTATTCAGACGAAAAGTTCATTAAAGACCTGTTCGGCGAAATGTCCATGGCGATTACCTATGACAATTTCCCGATCAAAGGCTACTGGCGCACACAGTCGGACATCAATATAAGGGTGAATGGCAATACTCAGTTTGATATGTTTGGAAACACTCAGTCGGCATTGAGAGTAACCTTTAAAGGACTTGACAGCGACAGAGTCGATCCTGACAGTACGAGCTGGGTGTTATCTGATGGTGGTTCAGATATCTTCAGCCTGACAACTGATCCGGATGATCCGACAAGAGCAAATATAAGCGCTCTGAGGCCGGGCAAGGCTAATTTATATGTAACCGTCGACGGCGCAGGAACAACCGTTGTGCCTCTGACAGTGGATAAAAAGGAATTGTATGGACATGTAACATACAACGATGAGGAGATGATCTATACCGGAAAAGCTCTGAAACCAAAGTTTGATATAACGGATGCGGCTGATGAGAACATAGATAAGGAGCACTATGCCGCGAAGTATACCAACAATGTCAAGTGCGGACTGGCGAAGATCGAAGTCACGGCAAATCCTGACGATGAATATTACAAAGGCTCGGAGACAATAGAGTTCTTTGTTATACCGGCAAAGGCAGTGATCGATGATCTGGCAGAGGGTGACAAGAGCCTGACCATAGAGGTCAGGGATCAGAAACCGTCAGGCGTTCGGAAGTATGAAGTCAGTTATCGTGCCAAAGGGACCAAGACATGGAAGTCCAAGTCATTCAGCGCTTCTTCCAATAAGTTGGTGCTTAAAGGCCTGAAAAACGGCAAAAGGTATCAGGTGAAAGTGCGTGCAAGGGAGAAGTATTACAGCAGCCTTGATCATGACAATGTAGGTGAGTACAGTGCTGTAAAAACCAGCGGCAAGATAGGAAAGGCACCGGCAATACCTGTTATAAGAAAAGTGACTTCAGGGAAAAACAATCTGAAGATCACACTGAAGGGCAGTAAGCCGTCAGGTGTCAGGAAGTATACCGTCCAGTATCGTCTCAAGGGTACTAAGGCCTGGAGCTCCAAGACTGTGAAGGCCAAAAAAGGAAATGCTATCACCCTCAAAAAGTTGAAGAAAGGCAAGAAATACCAGGTAAGGGTGAAGGCTGTCAAAGCCGGTGGCACCAGCAGTAAGTACAGTAAGATAAAGACATCCGCGTCCATAAAATAGATCATAAGGCGCGGAGGAGCAGATAGTGAAAAATGCAAAGGGTTGTCACATCGATCCGGTGTGACAGCCCTTTTTGCAGTTCGTTATAATAAAGAAAGGATGTGTCTTGATGCAGAGATAATTGAGAATGCTTGGACAGGATGGTATAATCAATCACGAAGCGGAATCGCTTCACAAGCACTTTTGACAAAAGTTGGGATTTAACCCGTCTTCCTTGCAAAGACCTGGGTAGGCGGAATAAGTGGTTAAATCCAAGTTTTTAAGTTGTTTTTCATGGCCGGCCGGACCGGAATGCGGTGGGCGGCTATTTTTATGAAAGAAGAGGCGCAGCCATGGAAGAAATGGATACGAGCAAAGTCATAAGGGTATGCGGCATCGAGCCTGAGTCCATAGTCGACGGGCCGGGCTTCAGATACGTTCTTTTCGTACAGGGATGTCCGCATCACTGCAAGGGCTGCCACAACCCCGAGTCGTGGGATCCTGAGGGCGGATATGATATGACCGTCAGGGAGATCCTCGATGAGATAGAAGCAAGGCCTAACATAAAGGGCATCACTTTCTCGGGCGGCGAGCCGTTCGAACAGGCGGCGGCGCTTGCGGACATCGCGAAGTATCTGAAGGGCATGCGCTACAGCATCATGAGCTACAGCGGCTACACGCTGGAGGAACTTGAGGCCAAGGCTGAGAGCGAACCGGCTGTTGGCGAGCTGCTCGGCCTGCTGGATATACTGGTGGACGGCCGCTATGAGGAGAAACTCCGCAACCTGACGCTTGTATACTGCGGCTCTGAGAACCAGCGCGTCATAGACATGAACAAGACACGCAAGGCCAGGGCGGCCGGAAAGGGCGATGAAGTCGTGCTGTACAGGTCGGCTTTCGACTTCGAGGTAAAGATCATCTAGGGGGCCTGCATGAAGCTGGAACTTGTCGCAACGGCGACCTTTGGTCTCGAGGCCGTGGTAAGGCGCGAGATCGAGGCGCTCGGTTACAAAATAATAAAGACTGAAGACGGGCGCGTCACCTACATGGGTGATGAGCGCGCGATCGTGAGGTCGAATCTCTGGCTCAGATGCGCTGACAGAGTATATGTCCGAATGGGCAGCTTCAGGGCGACGGACTTTGAGGAACTCTTCCAGCAGACTAAGGCTCTGGAATGGGAGAGCATCATTCCGCTTGAGGGAACGTTCCCCGTGGTGGGCGGTTCGGTCAAGTCCGTTCTGCACAGCGTGCCCGCGTGCCAGAAGATCATAAAGAAGGCAGTCTCCATGAGGCTGTCCGAGTTTTATTGCAGAGAAACGATGCCGGAGACCGGCGCCGAATACCGCATAAGATTCATGGCGCATAAAGATGAGTTCCTGATGCTGCTGGATACCAGCGGCGCCGGTCTGCATAAAAGAGGATACAGAGTGAGCGATGTGGTGGCGCCAATGAAGGAGACTCTTGCGGCGGCTCTCGTTCAGCTGAGCTTCTACAGAAAAGACCGCGTGCTGGTTGATCCGTGCTGCGGGTCCGGGACCATTCCCATCGAGGCTGCCATGATAGCGCGCAATATAGCGCCGGGACTCGGACGATCATTCGCCTCGAAAGACTGGGACATCATCCCGGATGAGATCTGGCGAGAGGAGAAACGCCTGGCCTATGAGGCTGCGGACTTTGACACCGCGCTGAATATCGCCGCGATAGATATAGACAGGCGCGCCATCAGGGCGGCAAAGGACAACGCGGAAGAAGCCGGAGTCATCGATGACATCGATTTCATCTGCATGGACATGACGCAGTGGGTGCCCGGCGCGGGCATACCTAAGGGAGTTCAGGCAGCTGAACACGGCGTCGTCATATCCAATCTTCCGTACGGCGTTCGCATAGGCGACGAGAAGTCCATCAAAAGGATATACAGTCACTTTGCGGACATCATGAACGAGTGCCCGGCCTGGTCGTTCTTCCTTATCACTTCAGATAAAGAGATAGAGAAAGATATAATGAAGAAGACCGGCCGCAAGGCTGACCGCAGGCGCAAGCTCTACAACGGTACAATAGAGACGCAGTTTTATCAGTATCACGGAGAGCGCCCGCCAAGGAATCAGTAAAAAAAGGGGGACAAGGTGACTAAAGAATACTTCAGGAGGATAGCGGCGACGGACTGGCGATGTTCAGCAAGGATGACGTCATTGCCGTAATGATGGTCGACAACGAAGCGCTTATGAATTACATAGGCGTGACGCTCGGCGGAGTGGTAGGCGAAGAGTACTCTAACCCATACGGGCAGGGCCGCATAACAGCAGTCGAGTGAAGGCTGCGATTTGTTGGCGATTTGAGTAGATAGACCTGCCGGCAAAATGATATACTCGCTGTAGTTAAGTTTACTGAGTAACAGAGAGGCATAGAAATGGCGAAGAAAGAATTCTACTATCCATCAAGTGACGGCAAGACGCAGATCCACGCCGTCAGATGGGAGCCGGAAGGCAAGCCTAAGGCCATTCTGCAGATCATCCACGGCATGGTCGAGTTCATCAACAGATATGAACCATTCGCGATGTACATGGTTGACCATGGCTGGCTTGTCACAGGAGAGGACCACCTGGGCCACGGCGAATCCGTAGTGGCAGAGGAGTATCACGGATACTTCGGCGATAACGGAAACGCCTGCGTCATCGCGGATATCCACAAGCTGAGAGAGATGACACAGGAAGAATTCCCTGACGTTCCGTATACGATGCTGGGCCACAGCATGGGTTCGTTCCTGATCAGGCAGTACATCACCGAACAGGACGGAGATTACGCGAAGGGTCTGGCCGGAGTAATAGTCATGGGCACGGGCTGGCAGCCTAACGCAGTACTCAGATTCGGCAAACTGGTCGCCAGATTGGGCGGACTCGGCAAAGTAGGCAAGAGAGCGAAGCTCATCGATGCCATGTCGTTCGGCTCCAACCTCAAGAGGATCGAGGATCCTAAGTACGTTGCCGACTGGCTCACAAAGGACGAGGCGGTAGTCGAATGGTACATGCACGAGCCATGGTGCCAGTTCCACTTTACGCCGAACGGATACTTTAACATGTTCGACGGCATGCTTAAGGCGCACGACAAGAAGCGCATGGGAAAGCTGCCGGCGGGACTGCCTATACTCATCACTTCCGGCGCGGAAGACCCGGTCGGAGCATGGGGAGAGGGCGTCCGCAAGACATTCATCGCGTATACGGACAATTCGCCTTGCGAAGTATCCATCAAGATGTATGACGACGACAGACATGAGATCCTCAACGAAACGGATAAGGATCAGGTCTGGGCCGACATGCTTGAGTTCCTCGAAGGCTGCATCGCGTAGGGACACGGTCAGCTGAATGGGATACAGCGCGGCGCTCATAGCACGAATAGTCACCGCTGCCGTTCTGGCCATACTGTTTGGCAACGGCAGTGTTGTCGCGTTCAACCGCGTAAAGCCGCAGTGGTTCGAGGACTGGGATGAGGAAAGCGTGAAGAAAGGCTCCGGTGCCGAACCGCTCAGGGTACTGCCGGTCAAACTTGTGGAGGCCGACGCGGACGGCAGGCAGAGGCTCCCGAGCAGCCCGTGGAAGTACGCCTTTACCGGATATTTTGCCCTTACAGGGCTTTATCTGGCCATAAGGGGCTCGGGCCTGTTCTTTGAGATATCGGTGCTCTGCGTGCTTTTTATCGTCCTTGAGATGGCCATATCCGATCAGCTCTACCGAGTCGTGCCGGATCAGTTCAGCATAATGCTGGCGATAAGCTCCGCCGCCTTCGTGGAATACCATGAGAAGTGGTGGGAGCCTGCAGCAGGCGCGGCACTGGGCCTCGGCATATCGCTCGCCGTGCTTCTTCTGGGCATGCTGCTCTTCAGGACGGGCAGCATAGGCGGAGCGGACATCAAGTTCTTCACCTGCATGGGACTCATCACCGGCCGCACGGGCATAGCCATCATATACATACTTACGACGCTGCTCTTCGCGGCGTACTCCGCGGTGCTCATTGCGACAAAAAGAAGCACCATAAAGGACCGCAATCCGATGCTGCCGGCCGCGTGCGCCGCGGTTACGGTATACTTCCTTTTCCTCTGGAACATCGGGGACCTGCTTTTCATCGAACTGTAATGGCAAAAAACGTACTCATAAAAATCGAATACGACGGCACCAATTTCAGCGGCTGGCAGATCCAGCCCGAGGTCCGTACTGTGCAGGGCGAGATAGAGCATGTGCTGAAATACATTGCCGGCCATGACGTACACATCCACGGCACGAGCCGCACCGACGCGGGAGTGCATGCCCTGGGCCAGTGCGCGACTTTCGACTGGGATTCGAACATGCCGGTCGAGAAGCTGCCCGAGGTAATGAACCGCAGGTTCGGAGCGGGCGGCGAAGGCAGAAGCGGGGCTCCGGGAGACATCCGCATACTTTCAGCCGAGGTGATGCCTGAGGATTTCCACGCCAGATACTCCTGCAGGGGCAAGACCTACAGATACGTGATCGACAAGACGGGAGATATTTTCGTCAGGAACCGCGCGCTGCAATATCCGGGAGCGGATAAACTCGATATAGAAGTCATGCGCGAAGCGGCATCGTACATAACCGGCACTCACGATTTCAAATGCTTCGAGACGGCAGGCGGCACTCCGAGAGAGTCGACCGTGCGCACGGTTTCGTCGCTCGACATAACGGAAAACGAAAACTCCATCATCATCGAGATAACGGGGGACGGATTCCTGTATAATATGGTAAGGATAATCACCGGCACGCTCATAGAGGCCGGCGAAGGACGAAGGACAGCCGCGAGCGTCGCGGAGGCGATAGAAAGCCGCGACCGCTCAAAGGCGGGATTCACAGCTCCGCCGCAGGGGCTGTACCTTAAAGAGATATTCTTTTGAAACAGCAGCCGCGAGCCGGCTGAAAGACAGATATATCAGGAGACAAATTGTACAAAGTCAGGATAGACAAATTCGAAGGACCGTTCGACCTGCTCATATATCTTCTCGAGAACGCGAGGATGGACATATATGACATAAAGGTCGCCGAGATAACGGAGCAGTACATCGCCTACCTCAAGGAGATGGAAGCTCTCAATCTTGAAGTGGACACAGAGTTCATAGTGCTCGCGGCCATTCTTATACGTCTCAAATCGCGCATGCTCCTGCCGAGGATCAACACCGAAGGCGAGATCGAGATCATCGAGGATCCGAGAGTCGAGCTCCGCGGAAGGCTGCTCGATTACATGCGCATCAAGAAGGCTGCGGAGGCCCTGCAGGCGGCCGAGGAATACAATCTGGCGGTCCACGAAAAGCCGGCGGAAGACATGTCGGTCTATCTCGGGGATCCTGACGAGATACTGCGCGTGAGCGACGAACAGCTGGTGAATGCTTTCATACTCTTCCTGACCAGACGCAAAAAGGTCGAAGAGGTGACCAGACGTTACCAGAGACTGCGCCGGCGCAAGGAGACCATAGAGGCGCGCATAAAGGACATGTCCATCGCGCTCGTGCAGAAACTTGGGCCGGGAGTAGACGGCGTGGCTTTCGAGGAGCTGCTGCCGGAGAAACCGGACAGATATGACATAACGCTCAGCTTCATGTCGCTGTTGTCGATGATCAAGAACATGGATTACGACGCCAGACAGGAGGAGAACTTCGGAGAGATCACCGTGGTCAGAAAAGACCCCGAGATCCTGGCGGCGCAGGCCGATGCCGAAGCAGCGGGAGTCATAGAATATGCCGACGACGAGTTCGACGACGAATTCAGGGATGAGTTCACCGACGAGTTCTATGATGATATCTATTCAGAAACGGAGAGTTCAGATGTACAGTAAGAAGATCATGAAATCCGCGCTCGAGACGATGATGTTCATGTGGGGAGAGCCGCTCGAAGTGAAGGACGCGGCGGAGGTTCTTGAGGCGGAGAAAGCGGAAGTAAGGGAACTCTTCAGAGAGCTTCAGGTGGAATACGAACAGGAAGGCAGAGGCATCAGGATCCGCGAGGTCGATGACGCCTTTGGCTTTGTGACGCTTGCGGACAACGAAATGTTCCTGCAGAAACTCTGCACGCCGGTGAGAGTCAGAAGACTGTCGCAGGCGGCTCTCGAGGTGCTTGCCATAATCGCCTACCGCCAGCCTGTGACGAGGTCGGAGATCGATTCGATCAGAGGTATCAAGAGCGAGCGCGTCATCGACGGACTGATCGACAAGGGACTCGTCGAGGTCACCGGAAGGTCGGAGGGAGTCGGAAGGCCGCTCATCTACGCGACGACAAAGGAATTCCTGAAGAAGTTCGGCTTCGCTTCGCTCAAGGACCTGCCTGAGGTGCCTGAATACGAGGAGCTGAGGCGCGAGCGCGAAGAGGAAGGCTACGGACAGATGTCCATTGATTTTACGGGAAATGAAGAGGATCCCGCAGACGAAGGATCTGCGGAGTGATCATAAGAAGGAACTGAGATGCGTATAAATCAATACATAGCAGCGGCCGGCGTAACGAGCCGGCGCAAGGCAGATGAACTCATAGAGCAGGGCCGGGTGAAAGTCAACGGAAAGAAGCTGACATCGCCCGGTTACCATGTGGAGGAAGGCGATATCGTTGAGGTCGACGGCGTCCGCGTTGAGCCGGCCGGAAAGAAGGTCTATTACCTTCTGAACAAGCCCGCGGGCTACGTTACCTCTACGGCAGACAAACAGGGCAGGCCGCTTGTAACGGAACTGGTGCCTGACAGCATCAGGGTATTCCCGGTCGGAAGACTCGACTACAACACGACAGGCCTTCTCATAATGACAAATGACGGCGATCTCGCCAACGCGCTCATGCACCCGTCAAGGGAGTTCGAGAAGAAGTATCTTGTTCGCGCGCAGGGCATAGTGACCCGCGCCGAAGCGAAGCGTCTCGAGCAGGGCATAGACATAGGCGGCTTCGTCACATCTCCTGCTGATGTGAGTCTGCTGAAGCACGACCGCAATTCCACGATCGCGGAGATAATCATCCACGAAGGAAAGAACCGCCAGGTGCGACGCATGTTCGAGGCGATAGGCCACCCTGTGCTGGAGCTCTGCCGCACCGGTCTGGGAGACCTTTCCATAGGCAAGCTCGCTATAGGGCAGTGCCGCAAGCTGAGCCCGGCGGAAGTGGAAAATCTCAGAAAGGCAGTAAAGTAGGAAATCATAAAAAGGCCGGAAGGGTTTATCCTTCCGGCCTTTTGCATGTCTTAAAGACGTTGTCCCTATTCTCCGAGATACGCCTGCTGGACTCTCGGGTCGTTCAGCAGCGCCTTGCCCGGGCCGGCCATCGTGATGACGCCGGTCTCCATTACATAGGCGTAGTCTGAGATCTCGAGAGCGGCCTTGGCGTTCTGTTCGATGAGCAGGATGTTTACGCCGTCTTCTTTGATCTTCTGTATGACCGCGAATATGTCCTTGATGACGAGAGGAGCGAGTCCCAGCGAAGGCTCGTCCAGCATCAGGAGCTTAGGCTTGGACATGAGAGCTCTTGCTACCGCAAGCATCTGCTGCTCGCCTCCGGAGAGGGTCGCGCCCAGCTGCCAGGTCCTGCCGGCGATCCTTGGGAAGAGCTCGTAGACCCAGTCCCTGTCTCTGGCGATCTCAGCCTTGTCCTTTCGGAGATACGCGCCGGCTGCAATGTTCTCATCGACTGTCAGGTCAGGGAAGATCCTGCGTCCCTCAGGACAGAGGATTATTCCTTCACCGACTATGTCTTTTGTCTTGAGCGAGGTGATCTCTTTATCGTCCCAGTAAACATGTCCGTCGCTCTTAGGCACCAGCCCCATTACCGACTTGAGCGTCGTGGACTTGCCCGCGCCGTTCGCGCCTATCAGGGATATGATCTTTCCGTCAGGCACGTCTATGTCTATGCCTCTGAGAGCGTGGATACCGCCGTAATGTACATTCAGATTTCTGATCGCCAGCATTAGTCGTCACCTCCCAGATAAGCTTCTATGACCGCAGGGTTAGCCTGGATCTCCGCAGCCGTGCCGTCGGCGATCTGGCCGCCGTAGTTGAGCACGTAGATGTGTTCGCATATGCCCATGATGACCTGCATGTGATGCTCTATCATGAGTACGGACAGATCGAATTCATCACGCACGCGCACGATGAATTTCATGAGGTCGTCCGATTCCTGCGGGTTCATGCCCGCGGCAGGCTCATCGAGGAGCAGGATCGAAGGATGCGTCGCCAGGGCGCGCGCGATCTCCAGATGCCTCTGCTTGCCGTAAGGCAGCGAGGTGGCAAGGTCGTCGCGGTTTTCGTAAAGGTCAACCTTGCGGAGCAGCTCCTCGGCTTCAGCTCTCATGGCAGCCTCTTCCGTGCGGGCCTTTTTGCTCCTGAATGTCGCTCCGAAAATGCTCTCGCTCTGATTCATGTGCATCGCGACCATTACGTTCTCCATTACGGTCATGCCTTTGAACAGCCTGATGTTCTGGAAGGTACGCGCTACGCCGAGCTTTGTGACCTTGTCAGGAAGCATGGTGATGGCCTTGGTGTACTTTCCGGCATTCCTGCCTTTGTAGGCCTCTTTCATCTTGCCCTGCGGATGGTTCTCTATCACGACGGATCCGTTTATCTCAACGGAGCCGTTCGTAGGCTCGTATACTCCGGTTATGCAGTTGAACGCGGTGGTCTTGCCGGCTCCGTTAGGGCCGATCAGGCCGACGATCTCGTTTTTGTGAACGACGAGGTCAAGGTTGTCTACGGCGACAACGCCTCCGAACTGCATGGTTATGTCGGAGAGCCTCAATACGACTTCTCTTTTGTCTTCAGCCATATCACTTGCCCTCCTTTTCGAATACCATTACTCCGTCCGAAACAGGGAGCGGGGTAAAGAGCGCTTCGCCCGAAGCTTTCCTCGCCTCGTTGGAAGCCATTGCTTCCTTAGCGCGCGCTTTTGCGGCAGCCTTGGCCGCTCTTGCCTCACGCCTTGCGGCAGCCTTGGCCTTGCGCCTTGAAGGCCAGGTCTTCAGGTTCGAAGGCAGATTCTTCCACCATGAGATGAATCTGTCCCAGCTGAATTCCTTGTCGCCCATGATGCCGCGCGCGTAGAAGAGCACGATCAGCATTATCAGGATCGCGAACACTACCTTGCGGAAGCCCGGTCTCATGAGGCTCGACGAGATGCCCAGCCATCTGCCGGCGTCAAGTCCTCTGAGCCACCACTCCGAAGCGGCGGTGAACAGGAACGCTCCGATCACCGAGCCCGTAATGGAGCCGATGCCGCCTATGACGACTATGAGAAGGATCTCGTAAGTCATGACGGTGTTGAACGGCGTGGCGTTGATAGTGGTCTGGAACATCGCCAGAAGGGCGCCGCCTATGCCTGCGAAGAACGAGGAGATCACGAAGGAGAGCTCCTTGTGCTTGAACAGGTTGATGCCCATGGCTTCTGCCGCGATCTCGTCGTCACGGATGGCGCGGAATGCCCGTCCGTAGGTCGAGTTTATAAGCAGCAGTATGATGGCGATGCATATGCCTGCCATAAGAACAGGGAATATCGCGTTGCTGTATGTCGTATATTTCCTGAGAACGTTGGACCCGTTTGTGACAGGGCCGAGAGTGTTCCACTGGAAGAAGGCTCTCAGGATCTCCGCGAAGCCAAGAGAGGCGATAGCGAGGTAGTCGGATTTCAGTCTCAGCACCGGGATGCCGATCAGGAAGGCGATGAGCGCCACGATCAGGCCCGCGCCGAGCATAGGGATCAGCATGCCGAGATAATGGCCGAATACTCCCAGACTGCCCTCGAGCATTTCAACTATCGACCACTTGATGACGCCGCCTTCAAAGTACTGATAAACAGTATCGTGCGAAGCGGCAGGGATAGTGAATATCGCGTAAGTATACGCGCCTATGAGCATGAAGCCGGCGTGACCGAGCGAGAAAAGGCCGGTGAAGCCGTTCAGCAGGTTCATGGACGCCGCTACCAGCGCGTAGATCGATCCTTTCTCGATAACAGTGATCAGCATCTTCCAGGACGATCCCGGGGATATCAGGATGTCTCCGAGATACACCAATGCAAGGAACAGCGCGATCGCGATCACGGAGAGAGCCGCTTTGGTTTTCTTGTTCAATGTCGTTTCCATGGCGCCCTCCTATACCTTGTCGATGTTCTTCTCGCCGAAGAGTCCCGTTGGCTTGACCATGAGGATGACGATCAGGAGAACGAAAGTGAAAGCGTCTGAGAATGTCGTCCAGCCCGCGCCTTTGATGAGGTTCTCGCAGATACCTATTACAAAGGCTCCTACGACAGCTCCCGGCACGGATCCTATTCCTCCGAACACCGCGGCTACGAAAGCCTTGAGTCCCGGCATCGCTCCCGACATAGGATTGATGCCCGTGTAGTTCGAGAAATAGAGGACCGAGCCTATCGCCGCGAGTCCGCAGCCGATCACAAAGGTGACCGTGATGACTCTGTTGATGTCTATGCCCATGAGCGAACTCGTCTCAAAGTCACGCGACACTGCCCGCATCGCCATTCCGATCTTGGTGTGCCTGATCAGCATGACGAGCAGGAATACAAGAACGATCGTCAGCACCGGCGTTATGACTGTGACCATCTTGGTGGTGGCTGAGCCGATCTTTACCGTCTTCTGCAGGAAGGCGATCTCAGGATAAGTCTTTGTGAGACCTCCGGTTATGTAGAGAGCGAAGTTCTGCAGCAGGTAGGATACGCCGATCGCGGAGATCATTATGGACATGCGCGGCGCGGAGCGCAATGGCCGGTAGGCGACTTTTTCTATGGTGGTGCCCAGGACTATCGCGAAGATTATTACCAGTATGACCGATACCCAGAGAGGGAGAACGGTGATGAGGTATACCATGATGAGTCCCGACCACATGAATACGTCGCCGTGCGCGAAGTTGATGAGCCTCAGGATACCGTAAACCATCGTGTATCCTATGGCTATCAGCGCGTATTGGCCGCCGACAGCGATGCCGGCGAGTATGTATGGTAACCAGGT
>JBGUKZ010000024.1:0-32777 GCA_045114795.1 Anaerovoracaceae bacterium | reverse complement strand
ACGGCTCCGGCTACGGCTCCGGCTACGGCGACGGCTCCGGCTCCGGCTACGGCGACGGCTCCGGCGACGGCTCCGGCGACGGCTCCGGCGATATTATCAGCTTCAACGGCCACAAGGTCCACGTCGTTGACGACATGCCTACGCTGATATACCACGTCCGGGGCGACTACGCCAAAGGCGCAATCCTCAACGACGACCTTACGCTCAAGCCTTGCTTCATTGCTCGCTTCGGAGACTTCTACGGGCACGGCGACACCATTCACGAGGCTTTCGAGGCCGCGAAGGACAAGGCTATGGAGGAAATGCCCGTCGAGGAAAGAATCGACCTCTTTGTCAGGGAGCATCCCGACCTCGACAAGGAGTACGGCGACCTGTTCAAATGGCATCATATCCTCACCGGCTCGTGCGAGTTCGGACGACGCCAGTGGTGCGAGCAGCACGGCTACAAGCCGACGGACAGCATCACGATCCGCACCTTCCTGGACAAGACACGGGACGACTACGGACGCGACGTAATTGCGCAGGTGCGCAAACGGTACGGACTGAATTAATAACACAGGGGGCGGGAAAGACTGTCTCACGAAAAATATTTTCATATAAGGCACGTTTAACCTGGACTTAGACTGCCGCTCCCTTTAAAAATTTCAAATTATGGCAAATCAGAAATTTTTCATATTAGACGTAATCATCCCGTGCTGCTCCACGAAAATGGAGGACCGGCTGGGAGCGATACTGAAGGAATACACAAACTGCGTAATCGACCGCGACGGGCTTCTTGCCGTCGCCGATAGACTGGCACAGAGGCAGGAGGAATTCTTCGCCGAGAACAAAAGACTAAAGCAAGTCTCGATCCGTCTCGAGATAGACGACAAGGGCTTCGGCGGCTTCCATTCCGACCGCTTCACCGTCGGCAGCGTGTATGTGACGTTCCGCAGGATAGCCGGGGAGGTCACGGGAGAGACTAAAGAATTATGGTAATATTATAAGCAATGAGAAAGCTGCTATATATAGATCTTTTCTGCGGAGCTGGCGGCACGTCCACCGGCGTGGAGTCAGCCACCATCGGGGGCCAGAAGTGTGCACGGGTGATCGCCTGCGTCAACCATGACAAGAACGCCATCGCCTCGCACCTCGCAAACCACCCGGAGGCGAAGCATTACACTGAGGATATACGCACCCTCGACCTTACGACTCTGATAGAGCACACGGCCCAGGAACGGGCAAAGAATCCCGCTTCCGTCCTCGTTCTCTGGGCTTCGCTGGAATGCACGAATTTCAGCCGGGCGAAGGGTGGCCTTCCACGTGACGCAGACTCCAGGACACTTGCCGAGCATCTGTTCAGGTATATCGACGCACTCAAGCCGGAGTATATCCAGATCGAGAACGTGAAGGAGTTCATGATGTGGGGTGACCTGGACGAGAACGGCAAGCCTATCAGCAAGGACGCAGGCCGCTGTTACGTCAACTGGGTGAACAATGTCTGCAGGAGGGGTTACTCCTTCCAGCGCCGAATCCTTAACGCCGCAGATTACGGGGCGTACACTTCGCGGGAGCGCTTCTTCGGAATATTCGCAAAGGGCAACCTGCCGATAGTATTCCCGGAGCCTACGCATAGCAAAACACCAGAGGCCAACATATTCGGCACTACTAAGGCGTGGAAGCCAGTCCGGGAGGTCCTTGACCTCAACGACGCGGGCACCTCTATCTTTCGCGAAAAGCCATTATCAGAAAAGACATTGCAAAGAATATATGCGGGACTCGTCAAGTTTGTCGCCGGAGGCAAGGACGCCTTCCTCATCAAGTGGAACAGCATGAGCAGGAAAGGCAAGTATATCCCGCCATCCCTTGACGCTCCCTGTCCCGTCGTCGCGACTCAGAATAGGTTGGGACTTGCAAAGGTGAGCTTCCTATCTAAACAGTTTTCCGGGGAGCCTATGGGGAAGAACACCTCAATAGACAAGCCGGCGGGCACTATTACCTGCATCGATCATCATGCCTTTATTACTGCCTACTATGGTAACGGAGGCAATTCCTCACTGCAGGCACCGGCTCCTACGGTGACCACTAAGGATAGGCTCGGCCTTGTCAAAATGCAGTTTATGGACCAGCAGTACGGTAATGGTTCCCCTGCGTCCCTCGATGGGCCTTCCGGCACGGTGACCGCGGTCCCGAAACAAAATCTCGTGACCGTCAGGCCCTGGCTCATGGATACCGGTTTCGACAATGTCGGGCGAAGTATTGAGCAGCCAGCTGCAACCATTACGGCGAATCACAAATGGAGTTATCTGATGAACCCGCAGTTCGCCTCCGCCGGTGCGCCTCTCGATAAGCCTTGTTTTACCCTTATCGCCAGAATGGACAAGAGGCCCCCTTACCTCGTCACCACCGAACTCGGGCCCGTCGTGGCTATCTACGAGGATGACAGCCCGATGACGGTCAAGATAAAGGAGTTCATGGCTCTCTATGGTATCAAGGACATATACATGCGTATGCTTAAAATTCCCGAACTAAAGAGGATCATGGGCTTTCCTGATGATTACGTCCTCGTAGGGACGAAAGCGGAGCAAAAGAAATATATCGGTAATGCTGTGGAGACACACATGGCTAACGCTTTATGTACTGCGTTGAGTTACCAGCTGAACTTTGCAAGTTGAGGCGCATCAATTAAATATTTTTTGTTATGGAATTTAACCAGATTATTAACGGGGATTTCTTGAAGAACGGACTGCCGGACCATTGCGCCGACATCATTATCGCCGATCCGCCGTATTATCGGACGAAGGGAGAATTCGACTCTGCCTGGAGCAGCTTCGACGCCTATCTTGAAGATGTCGAGCGCTGGGCGCAGGAGTGCAGCAGACTGCTCGCCTTCAACGGGACGCTTGTGTGGTATGGCTCGTGGCGAAATATAGCCTATTCGCAGATCATACTTGATAAATATTTCCATATCCTCAACTCCTGCACGATACGAAAGAGTAACTCGATACAGGCGGTACTGGCGTCTCCGGAAAATCAAAGGACCTTTTTCAGTAATGATGAAAGGTTCCTGATCTATGAGAGCAACTCGGAAGAAGCTGACGAAAACTCTGGAGCAATGGCTAAAAATGTGTATATCTGGAAGACGGGCATGCTGAAGCAGAGAGTCTACCGCAGTCTCATTGACTACATGATCGGGGAAAGGGACCGCGCCGGATATACCACCGAACAAGTCAACAAGGCGCTGCAGACCTCTATGGCGTCGCACTGGTTCACCCGCAAAAGCCAGTGGGAACTTCCGACAGCCGAACAATACGCAAAGCTGCGCGACCTATTCAACTCAGGCAAAGAAGGCGATTACTTACGGCGGGAGTATGAAGACTTACGGCGGCCATTCAGGATGGAAGACCGGCAGTCGGACGTCTTTGATGTTATATGGGATTCCGGGGGATCGTCCCGATTTGAGCACCCAACCGTCAAGGATCTGCGCTTTACGAAGAACCTGCTCCGGTATATAATCCCTACACGGGGGGGGCAGAGGCTGGCCGTTATTCCTTTCGCCGGCTCCGGGACGGAGTGTCTGGCATGCGCTCAGCTCGGACTCGATTTTGTCGGCTACGAAATTGACAAAGACTACGCAGAAATGGCAAACCGGAGAACAAAGGAGATACAACAAAATTTATTCTAACTTATGAACAGCATAGACAGAAGGGGAGGCGCCCGCCAGGGATCAGGGCGCAAGAAGGGAGGACCGTACCGTCCGACGACGGTGCACCTTGACGCGGCCACCTATGAGAAGGTCGTGGAACTGAGGGCCCAGGGCGTACCGCTGACGGCGCTCGTCCGCGAGGCCGTCGGGGAAAAATATGCCGCCATGAAGGCGGGGACTTTGCGAATTCCGAGATAATCGCTATATTTGTGGCGCGGGCATTCTGCCCGACTACAGCGTTTTCATGATCGAAAGTATTTGTTAATGACGGAAGCCCTGCGCTGCGAAGCGCGGGACTTTTGTTTTTTTGAAATAATTATTATATTTGCATTATTCCTTAGCATTTGGGGACAATAGGGTTGGTTTTATTCCTGGGGAGGGCTTCGGCTCTCCCTTTTTTTATCAAACTTTTTTGAAAAAATATTTTATAATTCAAAAATAGTTGCTATATTTGCATTGAACAAATACGATAAATCATGAACAGAGAAGAAATCATTAAGAAAGCAAGCGAGTATGTGAAAGAGCTCATCGAGGACCAGTACATTTCTGGTATGGATGACGAAATAGACACATACAAGGCGCGTATCGAATGGTTCGAGGATCAGGAGAACGAGACGGGCTGGAGCATCACTTTCACCTTCCGTATCGTCGGAACCTGCGAATATCATCCGGGAAGTTACGGTCTATACATCGAGCCCCATACTGAAATAAACGTCGAGGCTTACGCGGTCGACGGTATCCTCTACGACGAAGAAGGCGAGAAGGTGGGAGAACTCAACAGCACCGAACTAAGTCTTTTTAGCTATAAATTCGACTAACATGAAAAAGTTACTTAAATTCACCCTCGCGCTTGCCGGCATGATTGCTCTCATGCTGGCGGGCGGCGTCCGTGAGGACGGCAGTTGCTGCGTCCCGTGGACGGTCGGCATGGCGCTCCTTTGCGTCGTGTGCCTCTATATCTCATACAGAATCGACAACCCTAAAAACAAATAGAAATGGACAACACAATTTACGAGAAGCTCGCGGCGATCCAGTCGGAGCTCAACGTGCCGAAGTCGCAGTACAACAAGTTCGGCAATTACAACTACCGTAAGGCCGAGGACATCCTCGACGCGGTCAAGCCGGTGGCGAGGAAGCACGGCTGCGCGGTGACATGCACCGACGCCGTCGTCATGATCGGCGACCGCTATTACATCAAGGCCACCGCAACCCTGACGGACTTCCAGACGGGCGGATCCGTATCGACGGAGGCCTTCGCCCGCGAGGAATTCGAGAAGAAGGGCATGGACGGCAGTCAGGTGACGGGAGCCTCCAGCTCGTATGCACGCAAGTACGCCCTCGGCGGCCTGTTCTGCCTTGACGACAACCAGGACAGCGACGCCACCAACACGGGAGGCGGCACCGCCGCGAAGAAGCCGGCACCAGCCCCGGCAAAGACAGCACCTGCCAAGAGCGCTGCGGCTCCTGCGAAGGAAGCCACGAAGCCGGCGCCTGTAAAGGAACGCATTAAGGGCCTGACGGAGTCTCAGTACAGCAAGTACGTCGAAATGGCCGCGAAGAATATCCCGACCTCCGACGGTAAGCCGGTGAGGGATGCCCTCGTCTCCCACCTCTCACCGACGACGGCGCAGCTGAAGCAGTTCGACGACGACGTTTTTCTCTACCAGGTCCACAACGGAATAGCATAACTTAAAACCGAAATACAATGAATTATCAGGAAATCCAGGACGCGCTCCGCAAGATCGCGGAGACGTCCGCCCTCCTGGAGGAGGCTTACATCGAGAACGGAGGCGAAGTTACCGAAGTGACGGAAAACTACGAGGAGTACAAAGCATCCCTTATGGGGCTGCTCGCCGGGGATGGCGTTGACTCCCTCGGACGCTGGCTCAAGGCGAAGGAAGACGAGAAGGCCACGTACCAGGCCGAGAAGGAGGCAGCCGACAGGCGTATCAAGAGCGTCGAGAGAACTATCGACTTCATCAAGCAAGAAATCGGCCATATTTTGCGAGTTACGGGCAAGGACGTGGCAAAGGGCGCCTTCTACACCTTCAAGGCGACAGACGCGACGAAAACGGGTATTAACGGCGAATTGCTCGCGGACCGCTACGGCGACATAGCCGAGAAGGCGCTGCGGGAAGCCGGCATACCTCCATACGTCGGCTTTAAGCTGGGCGCCACCGTCAAGGCGGTCGAGGGATGGTCCGCCGGACATGACGGCGAGGGCTCCGACCTGCTCGTCCGGGAGACTCACCTGTCGGCCACGTTCCTGAAGCCGAGAAAGAAAAATGAGGAAAAAGAATAGAAAATATTTTATTTATCAAAATAAATTTCTATCTTTGTTCAAAACAACGCCGCTACCGTTGTAAAGAGATATGGTTTAATTAGACCGAGTTCCCGGTGTCTGGTGTGTAGCGGCCCCAGGCATCGGGAATTTTGCAAGAAAGATGACGTACAGCCTCAACATAGATCAGGAGTTCGCGGTGATGAACGGCCTCACACTGGTGCAGGCGTCGGCGCTCGCCGCCTTCATGACGCTGCCTCTGTGGTCCGAGTGCATCACGTTCGAGGGTGCGGTCTGGTACCGTTACTCGGACGAGAATATGGCGAAGGACTTCCCGCTTCTGTTCGGGATACCGAAGCGCTGCTACAAGAATGCCGCCGAGCTGGAGGCCCTCGGACTGATAGGGACGACGAAGCTCGGAAAGGACAAGTACGTCCGTTTCCTGGAGCCTTGCTCGCAGTGGAACAGGAAAAAGTCCGAAAACGGACCGATAGTCCAAAAACGGACTCCGAGTCCGAAAACGGACCAAAAAGAGTCCGAAAACGGACCGGAGACACCTATATTAAATAACTATAACATTAATACTATAACATTAAATGATAAAAAAGAAAATAAAAACAATGTTTTTATAAAAGAAAAAAACGATCCGGACGGATTCTTCCGCGAGGCCCTCATCGGGCAGGGCGTCACCCCCGAAGTGGCGGACGCCTTCATGCTGGTAAGGAAAAAGGCGCGGGCGGTCAACAGCTCGATAGCCCTCAACGGCCTGCTCAGGGAGATAGGGCGCGCCGGCATATCGGCGGACGAGGCGATACGCTTCGCAGTCGAATGGAGCTGGAGGGGCTTCCGGGCAGAGTGGTACTTCAACAAGACGCGCACGTTGTCGAAGTCAGTCTCGAGGGGCGGAGACGCCCTGCGGCAGAATCTCGCGACGCTGCGCAGCCTGGAAAATCAGAGCATAGGAGGCAATTATGATGAGCAATGACCTGACGATACGGCGCGACTCCCAGAGGGAGGCCGCCATTGAGATACGCCGCAACACGGTCAAGTATCCGCGCCTCTGCAAGATGGACAAGGCGGTGGCGGTGAATTCCATAGCGCAGACCGTCGTGAAGGCGTTCCTTTACAAGGGACAGGCCTGCGACCAGTCGAACGCGCAGTTTATCGCTTCGGCCTTATATGACGAGCTCGTCTCGGAGACGAAGTACGGAGCCTGCTTCATAACGACGGCGGAGATAGAGAGGGTGGTGAAGTCGGCAGTACTCGGCGAGACTGAACTCTACGGCATAAACGTGTCGAGCCTCTACCGCGTAATCCTCGAATGGGTGAAGGGAGAAGGACACCTCCTGCAGAAGGAGACGGAGGAACGGAAGCGGCTGGAGGACGACAGGACAATCCGCGAGTCGGTCGTGGGCTCCATAATCGGGGCGCAGGCCGGCGAGCTTCTACGGAAATCATCAACCCTAAATATCCAAAACCATGAGTAATTTGAAAATCGACAAGAGGGTGGCCGAGGATGCCGCCTCTATCAGAAGAAAAGTTGAAACATCGAAGACCATGACTCCAGGCGAGAAGAACTCGATCCTGAACAGGCTCTCAAGCATCGAAATCTGGGCGAAGAAGGCCGCCGCGAAGATCATGCGGGGCGTAAGGCATACCGCCGACTATTCCGCCCTCACTAACGACGACGTCGCCGCAATCGAGGACGGGAAGAAGGCCGTATGGCAGGCACTGCTCCAGGGCAGGCACATAGACCTTACCGCATCGGAGGAATTCAAGACGTCGCAGTTCCACACCGTGATCAGCAAGATCCGCAGGGACATTGCCCGCAAGCGTCCAGACCTTATCCTCTGCGACGAGTGGGTCCGCCCCGGCGACGGGCGCAGGCCATACAAGCGCTACTGGATAATCGCTAAGGAGGACGAGGACAATGGAGATGCTTAGCGAGATTATTACCACCGCCCTCGGCGTGGCCCTGGGGCTGGTAATGGGCCTCATGCTATATGACCTCGTCTGTATCTTTATAGAAAACTATCAAAACAAGTAATATTATGGCAAGTTACAATCACATCACATTGCTCGGCAACATTGGCAGGGCCGAAGCTAAGACATTTTCAAACGGAAACAAGATCGTGGAGGCGTCGCTCGCCACGACGCGCAGGTACAAGGACCGCAGTGGCAACCTTCAGGAGGTGACGCAGTGGCACAATATTGTGATCGGCGGCAACATGGCGGACAACGCCGAGAAACTGGTAACGAGGGGCAGCCTCGTCCTTGTCGACGGCGAGATGACCTACAGGAATTACACCGGCAAGGATGGAGCCGAGAGGACCGTCGCGGAGGTGCGCGTCGACCGTTTCCAGATCTGCAGCAGGAAAGAGGACGCCGCCCCGGCGGAGGCAGCTCAGACGGAGGCAGCCCAGGAGGGCGAGGTAACGGACGATTTGCCGTTCTAATCATGAAAGGGAAGAAATACATACTCTCGGAGAAGGACGAGAAGTGGCTGGTCGCCCATTTCAAGAACACCGCCAACGCGGAGGTGGCGAAGCGGCTGGGCATATCCGAGACGGCCGTGCACCGCATAGCGCGGCGGATGGGCCTGAAGAAGACGCCGCAGTACATGCGCAAGGCGCAGCAGCATGCGGCGGACCGCGCGAAGCTGTCGCACCTCATCAACGGCACGTATCCCCCGAAGGGGGTACCGGTGCCGGGCGGTGAGAAGTACCGGTTCCAGAAGGGAGTGAGCAGCCTGGAGAGGCTCGGCGAGAAGCGGGAGAGGGAGAGAGTGCAGAAGGCGGCGGCGTCGAGGCGCGAGACGATGAGGCAGGAGAGGGCCCGCGTGGTCTTCGGCCTCCAGCAGCAGACGCGCCTCCGCGTCAAGAGACAGCCGGAGAGGGCGAGGGCGCAGCGGTACTACCTCAACAGGCGCGGATACCATGTGGAGCGCGGCAGTTATATAGCATACTATGACGAGAACACGCGAAGGTCGCGGAGGTACGAGGAAAGGACGCGCGAGAACTCGAAACGGTACATAGGCTTCACTTACCTGCCTATCAGCGAGAAGGAGGGACGGCCATGAGGGACGGGTGCAAGGTGGGCGACGTCGTCGGCTGGCAGGCGGTGAACGGCCCCGTAATGGGGACCGTCGAGAGGGTGGACGACGAGGGCCTTCTGGTAAGGCTCCGGGACGGACGGCAGACGATACTCTCCACGACGCGCTCGCTGGAGGCGGCAAGGCAGAAGAGAAGAACAACGGATATTTATTCAAACCCATAAATTACAGAATTATGTCAAAGAACAATGTTATCAGAATGGTCAACGGACCACAGGGGGCGCCTAAGCCCCTCACCGAAGAGCAGAAGGCCGAACAGATGCAGCGCGCCTTCATGCAGCAGTACAACACCGTAGCGCAGAGCATCCTTTTCAATATCTGCGGGGGCACCCCTTTCGAGAAACTGCCCGAAGCGGACAGCGTCGCGAACTATGCGCACACCCTGGCCCGTGAGTTCATTCTCAAGAGCGCGCCGTCGGCACAGGAGACGTTCGACACCCTCGTGAAGAAGATGAAGGATGAGGCGGAGGCAGAGAAGAAAGAAGGCGAATGATCTATATCGGCATTGATCCGGGGGAGCATACGGGCGTAGCCGTATGGGACGCGGGGCGGCGGGAATTCCTCGCCGTCTCCACCGTTCCCCTGCACAGGGCGCTCGGAATGGTCGCCGACGTAGCCGACGGGAATCCGGTCGTCGTGGTGGTCGAGGACGCCAGGCAAAGGCGCTGGATTCCGAGGGAGCGCAGCGCGGCCGAGTATCGCGGTAAGCTGATGGGCGCGGGATCAATCAAGAGGGACTGCACCGTCTGGGAGGAATTCCTGCAGGACCTGAAGAAGGAGAATCCGGCAGTCCGCTACGAGCTCAGGGCGCCGCAGGCGGGGCTCACCAAATGGAGCCCGGAAACGTTCAAGAGATACACCGGCTGGCAGAAGCCGACCTCCAACCATGCGAGGGACGCGGCGATGCTGGTCTTCGGGATGAAATAAAAAGGCGGATGACAAGAGAGCAGATAGTCGAAAAAATTGCGAAGGGGCGCACGGTCGAGCGGCTGTGCATGAGCGTGACGCACTCGCCGACGATGACGCAGAACCTCTCCGACCTCGTGCAGTCCATATACCTCGTACTTCTGGAATACGACCGGGATAAGGTCGAGGACATGTGGGAGAGCGGATCGCTCGGCTTCTTCATCGTCAACGTGATAAAGCGGCAGTGGTTCTCGAAGAATTCGCCATATTACAAGACTTATCGCCGCTTCAGCGCGGCAAGCGTACCAATCGACACAAGGATACATGAAGACGAGCAATAAGGGACAGGATGACGTGGACGGGGCCGTCCGCGACTACATGAGCATCAAGAAGGACTACGTGTATGATCCTGACATGTTCAGCACGGAGCCCGGCAAGACCGCCCGCCTGAAATGGATAATCGAGCACAAGCTCAACGACGTCGACCGGACGCTCATCATACTATACACGGACTGCCAGAGCACCCGCAAGCTCGGCAGGCGGCTCGGTATCAGCCATTCCCTCGTAGCGAGGGAGATACGCCGCATCCGCGAGAACATCCTGCGGGAATACGAAAAGATAAAAGACAATGAACATCTATTTTGAACTGCTGATCGTGGCGGCCGTCACGACTTACATAGTGGCCCTTTCCGGCTTCACTAAGGCATGGCTTGCGGCCTTGTCGCGCTTCACCGCACGGCTCGGATACGGTCCCGTCCGCCAGCTGCGCCCGTTCTCCTGCGCCGAGTGCATGACGTTCTGGTCGTGCCTCGCATGGTCGGCGGCCTCCGGCGAGCTGTCCCTGTTCACCTTCGGGGCCTCCGCCGGGCTGGCCTTTTTTTCAATTACGATTGAAAATGTTTTGATATTTATAAGAGAGGGGCTGCTGGCCCTGCTCGGCAAGATGGGAACGTTATGGGAAGGAGACTGACACCATATTTTCGCAGGCAGGTCCTCGAACTGCCGTTGGAGGACCGGCTCGAGCTGATCCGCGACATAGAGAGGTCGCTCGGCGATCCGCAGGACGGAGAGGAAAGGCTCGCCGGCCTCGGCACCGTCCTGGGCGAGCTGACCGGGGCGGACCTCCGCGAGCGCTGCCGGCGCAAGGCCCTTGTAAGGGCGCGGGCCGTATTCGTGGCCGTCGCCAGGGCGGAGGGCTACTCGCAGCTTTGCATATCCCGTTATCTCGGCCTGAATCATTCCACTGTATGCTATCTGGAGAAACGCATGACGGAGGCATTCACCATGCCGGGCCAGTTCGGGGACTATATCGACCTGTATAATTCATTCACTCAAAAATTGATATTATGGAAAAGAAACAACAGCAGAAGCTGACGCTGGCCCAGCTGAACCAGCTGAAGCCGTATGAACGGCATTTCGACACCATGCTGCTCGCCGGTTACTCATCATATCCGGGGCAGGCTGCCATTGACAAGATGTGCGCCGTCTGGAAGGAACTGACCGGCAAGGATTACCCGTTATCTCGCGGCTGCTCGGCATGTATCAGCAACCTCGTCAAGGATCTCGGCACCCTTTACAGGGCACAGCGTCCGATGAAGAAGGGAGGCAGGAAATGAGGAAGGAGCGCGCGAACATACCTCTTGCGGCGATAGCGCTGAACGAGGGGCAGCTGGACTGGCTGCCGAAGAATCCGCGCCAGTGGACGCAGACGGATCTGGACCGCACGGCGGCGAGCATCGAGGAAGATACCGATTTCCTGGAAGACCGCCCGCTGCTCGTCGTGCCTGACGGAAAGGCCGGATACGTCGTCTTCGCTGGAAACCTCCGCAGGGAGGGGGCGGAAAAGACCAGACTTGGCATAGTGCCTTGCGTCATATACACGCCAGAGACAGACGAGGACCATGCGGTCGTAATGCGCCGCGCCATGAAGGACAACGGCTCTTTCGGAAAGACCGACTGGGACGAGATCTATTCGTCGGAGTGGGCCGGTCTTCCGCTGTCAGATTGGGGAGTCACCCCGACGGATTGGAAGGAAAACCCGAAGCCGGCATCCGAGCAATCTCCAGAAGTTACGGCCGCACCGGAAGAAAAAGGAGACATCACGATAATCTGCGAGCCCGGCGATTTCCTGAAAATAGGAGAATTCACGCTGAAAAGCGGCGAAAGAATCGACATAACGAAATTACAGGAGGTGATTGAACATGAAATACACACGTGACATGCTTCGGCGCATCGAAGCCTGGGTATCGAAAAACGGACTGTATCCGCAGCCGTGCGGAGCGTCCGTCACCCAGTTCTGCGAGGCGATGGGCATTTCCTGGGATACTCTCAGGGCATGGGAGAAGAATCCGGAGTTTTCGGAACTTCTGACACGTGCAAGGGATAAGTTTGATAACGACACCGTCCGCGAGGTGGAGAACGCCTTGATTAAATCCGCAAAGGGTGCCGAGTACAGCATCATCGTGGAGGAAGCGAAGCGGAATGAGAACGGCCAGCTCGTGACGGTCAAGGCGAAAAAGAAAGTGTTTATCCAGGCTCCGAATGTAGAAGCCGCGAAATTCGTACTTGCGAACATGGCGAGCGACAAGTGGCGCATCAAGCAGGAGCAGACGATCAACGCGGGCGAAGGCGTACACATACACGTCGACTCCGCAGACGAGAAGGACAAAATTGAAAAGATAGGAGACATCGGATAGCATGGACATGCGCTTTACACCGGTATTCTGGAAGTTGTACGAGGCGGCGGAGAAACACCCCCTCTATATCTCCATGCCGGGCGGCACGCGAAGCGGCAAGACATACGCCATCCTCCAGTTTCTGCACCTGCTGATACCGAGGGCCGACAAGACGGGCGACGTCACCTCCGTCGTCTCGGAGACGCTGCCGCACCTGAAGAAGGGCGCGATCCGCGACTTCGAGAACATAGTGGGGCATCCTCTCCCGTCCGATCCGAGGTGGAACGCCACCGACCACGTCTACACCTATCCCAACGGAGCGAAGCTGGAGTTCTTTTCGGCCGACACGCCGGGGAAGGTACTGGGACCGGGACGAAAGCGCCTCGTGCTCAACGAATGCAACCACATATCGTATGAGATAGCCCGCCAGCTTTTCGTCAGGACGACGGGGCTCATCATAATGGATTACAACCCGGCTTCGACCTTCTGGGCAATAGAGAAAATCGAGCCGTTGAGGGAGTGCATCACCTTCGGCTCGACCTACAAGGACAACACCTTCTTAACACCCGCCCAGATCGCCCGTATCGAAGCGAACAAGGACGATCCGAACTGGTGGAAGGTCTACGGCCTCGGACAGCTTGGAGAGCTCAAGGGCGTAATTTATACGTTTACGCAGATTGACACGATGCCGGAGCCGGACGACCACCTCTCGGAGGTATGGGGCATAGACTTCGGTTTCAAGGACCCTTCCGCGATAGCCCGCATCCTCGCGGACCGTTCCAGGAAGATAGCATACATCAGGGAGGAAGCATATCGGGCCGCCATGTTCAACAGCGACATATCGCTTGCTCTGAAGGAGGCAGGATGCCCCGACCACGTCAACGTCTGGAGCGACTGCGCCGAGCCGAAGTCAATCGCCGAGATAGCCGCCGACACTGGACTGAAGGTGCAGGCGTGCGACAAGACGGGAGGCAGGAAGACGGACCGCCGCAAGTTCCAGATACAATGGCTGCAGGGCTGGAGGTTCTTCATTACGAAGGATTCCGTCAACATCATCCGGGACTTCCGCAATTACTGCTGGGAGCTTGACTCGGACGGACGGGAGACGGGCTTTCCCGTGCACACCTTCTCGCATGGCCCGGACGCGGTGCGGTATGCGCTTTACACCGAATTCGCAGGCAATGAGGGTTCGGGAGACTATTGCATAAGTTCAAATTAATAAATTCGAGATATGATAAAGAGTTACAACGAGCTTCCACTGGGGCTTTTTCTAAAGGTCAACGCCGTCCTTGAGGACAAGGCGCTCGACATGCTGGACCAGCAGGCGAAGATTATCGCCCTTTTGTCCGGCAAGACCGAAAACGAGATTTATTCGATGCCTCTGGCGGAATATTCCCGTCTGGCGGCGGAGGCCGATTTCCTCCGCGAGACGTGTCCGCCGGCGACTGCTCCGTCCCGCGTCATCGTGGGTGACGTCGTTCTGATACCGGTGCAGGACATCACCGAAATCAACACGGCCCAGTACATCGACTTCCAGACATTCAGCAAGCAGGGAGCCGCCGGGCTGGTCGGCCTGCTTTCGGTATTCCTCCTGCCGGAGGGACATTCGTACAATGACGGTTACGACATGAAGGCCGTGAAGGAGGCGGTCGAGCGGCTGGACATGCCCGTCGCTATGGGGCTCGTGGGTTTTCTGTTCGCCTCGTTGCTCGGATCAATCAGGGATTCCCTGTCCTTCTTGGACAAGATGGCGACGAGGCTGCCGATGGAGAAACGGGAGAATCTGGCGAAGGAAGCCGAGAAGTTCCGCGAGAAGATCGCTGGGCTTGGATTAAGTGTATAGACCGCGTCTCCGAGACCATGCGCTGCTCGTGGGACGTCATCTGGAGCAAGCCGGCGCTGGAGTTCCTCAACGTGCTGGCCTACCGTCAGGACAAGGACGAGGCCGCGAAACGGGCGATAGAGCAATGGAGACGGCGCAACTGATACGGAAGGACGCGAAAGTATATTTATAAGCGATGGCAAACGAACTGTTCAATACTACATATCTGCAGCTCGCCCTCGGACAGCTCGCCGAGGACGTGAAGGCGGGATACGTGGACCAGCTCGCGAAGCACGACCGCCACGCCTCCGGCAACTTGATGAGCACCGTCCGCGCCGAGGTGGAGGTCAACGGGACGAGGTACGCCGCCGTGCTCTACCTCCAGGACTACTGGAAGTACGTCGAGGAAGGGACCGAGCCGCACTGGCCTCCGCGTCAGGCGATACTGGACTGGATCAAGATAAAGCCCGTGATACCGCGCCCCGACGACAGGGGCAGGATACCGACGCCGAAGCAGCTCGCGTTCCTCATCTCCCGCAAGATAAGCCGGGAAGGGACCGAGGGCTCGCACGACCTGCAGACGACCGAGGACGCCGTCATCCCTATGTGGGAGGAACGGCTGCTTGACGCCCTGCAGAGGGACACCCTCGAATACATCAGAAAGATAACGGAAGTCTGATTCTCATCCGTACCTGTGTTTTCCATTTTGTACCCGCGTCCCTCCAAATACGGAGGGGCGCTTTTGTATATTTTTAATAAAGCGATTACAATAATGTACCCTATCTGGAAAGATTACTTTGTGACGCTCGCCAATACGGAGGTGGCGGCCGGCGTCCCGTTCTCCGTCGACATCCTGGGAGAGACCATATACAGCGGGAGGGCCTTCGCCCGTCCCGGTTCCGGCAATATCGTCAGCAGGCTGAACGACATCGTCGTGCCGTATCTCGTCAGGGGCCTTTCAATCATCGGGGAGACTGACGTTCCCGTCATCGGCGAGGAAGTCGAAATCGACGAGGGCTCCGCCTACGTCTCCGAGACCTTCCGGGCCGACTGGTCCTATGACGACGCCTTCGATCCGAACTCCGACGGGATGAACTTCCCGATATGCGACATTGTCCTTCCGGGGCAGTACGTCCCGCACACGGACCCGATAAGCCGCAACATCGATTTCAATATTGTCACCCTGGGCGCGTCGGGCGGTATGTTCGACGCCTCCTTCAACGAATCGTTCGCAATCTTCGGCGACGTTCCGGTCACTGCAACCATAGCCAACGGCGGCATCTATCAGACCGCGTGGCTTGATCTGCGGGATTACCCTACGGCCACAGCCGTCGAGGTGGGCGGCAGGAACTATCGCGTCGGCGGAGGCTGCAGGCAGTACGCGCTGTACTATGTCAACGCCTACGGGGGCTGGGATACGCTGGCCGTTCTCGGCAAGACCGCCGAGAAAGATGCAATTACCCGTCACACCACAGAGAGGGTATATGACAACAGGCAGGCGTCCGCGCGGGGAAAGGTCGACTACTGCAACGAGCTGAAACATCAGTACACATTCCATACACACCCCCTCACGTCGCCGCAGTGCGCTCGGATGCATCACCTGCTTAATTCCCCCCTCGTTTATCTGCACGACGTGTCTACGGGCCTGATTCAGCCGATTGTGCTGACGGGCAACGTCACGGAATACAAGCAGCAGGCCCTCAACGTGTACGCGATAGAGGCCGAGCTCGCACAGGACAGAATTCGCAGATAGCATGAGACGAAAAATTTCACTATACATAGACGGGGCACTGGCCGACTTGAAGGACCAGGGCCTTGTGCTGTTCAACTACTCGCTGACCGACCTGCAGAAGCCGACGGCTGTGAAGAATTCGTATTCCAAGAAGCTGACTCTGCCGGGGACGCCTGCCAACGACCGGATATTCTCGTTTGCGGGACGGCTCGACAGGGAGACGGTGTCCGGCTCCTTCAACGCGGGGACGCGCACCCCGTTCCAGATCATGGACGATACGGGGACGATCATCGAGAGCGGCTACCTGCGGCTCGATTCGGTAAAGCGGCGCGGGAAGGTGGTGGACAGTTACGAGGTTAGCCTGTTCGGCGGCCTCGGCTCGTTCTTCTACCTGCTTTCCCAGAACTCCGACGGGACGAAGATGACGCTTGCGGACCTGGTCTATCTGGACGCCGCGCACCCGGAAGACGAGCTGCAGTTCACCATCAATGCGTCCGAGGTCAACAACGCATGGTTTGCGCTGCAGAGCGCGACGCCTCTGTTTTCGCGCTGGCGTTTCATCAACTACATCCCGGCCTATGAGGGCGTGCCTGAAGGAGACTTCGACGCGGACAAGATGATCACCGACACCGACTATCTTCCGGCGCAGCAGGGATACCACCGCGACAATTACGGCAACACGGTCGTCAAGTATCCGGAGAAGCTCACCGGCTTCGAGGCGCACGACTTCCGCAGTTACCAGCAGCGCCCGGCATTGTCCGTCTACGGAATGCTGAAAGGCATCCAGAACACGGCGGAGATACTCGGATATGAGTTCGACTACAGTTCCATCCCGGAGGCGACGTATTCGAAGCTGTGGAAGACGCTCCCCCTGATAACGTCCATTCCGAAAGTGCAGAGCCGGGAGGGAGCGCTCACGACGTCCGGGCTTACACAGGAGACGAAGGCCATAGTGGCGGGGCGTTGGTATCTCAGCGGCCTGACGACATTTGCGAACACGTCCGTCCATGCGACGGTCTCGTTCAGCCTCGGCATCCATTCCACGTACTACAATTCAATACAGCTGTACGCGCAGGAATGGAACGAGATCGCTCTCTTCGTCTGCCAGGTCATAGGCGGTACGGACGCCGTCGATGCTGTAGGCTCCGATATATGGGCCATCGGACCGGATACCGTGACGCTTACGCCTGCGCAGGTACAGCAGGCCCTCTCGTTGGCTGGATATACGCCGCCGAAGGAGCCGGGCGCCTATCATTATGTCGGGACACGTATCACCTCGACGGGCGGCTGGCATTACCTGAACGAGTCCCTTACCATTGAGGTGGAGGGGGCCAACGTCAACTATTGCGAGCTGAGGGTTGTCGGATTCAGGCTGGGCGGCTCGTTCGTCATCGGAGAGACGCCTACGGTGACGGGTGCATCCTTCCGGCAGGGCGGCTGCATTCCTCCGACGCTGTGGAGTTACGGAGGCCTTGTAAATTACGACTACGTGCTCGGCCTGCGAGCATCCGAAATATCGTCGAGCGCGACATATAAGACGGCGACGGTACCGCGTTCGGGAGCGACCATAACGAAGCGTATGCTGCTCTCGACGAGCAAGACGCCGGCGGAGTATCTCATATCCCTTGCGAAGCAGTTCGGCTGGCATTTCATAGCCGACCGCGACCGGAAGCGGGTATCGCTCCTGACGAGGGAAGATTTTTTCAAGCGCGACGAGCCGGTGATAGACCTCTCCGACAGAATAGACCGGAGCAAGGACATGACCGTGACGCCTTTGTCCTACAAGTCGAAGTGGTACACCTTCCTGCTCGACGTGGCGGCCGGAGCCTGGGCGGAGGAATACAAGAGCCTTTACGGCGTGGAGCATGGTATCCAGCGCGTCGACACCGGCTACGACTTCGACGCAGAGGTCACCAACCTGCTCGAAGGGAACGCCTTCAGGGCTGCGGCGTCGGTACTGGAATCGAGCAAGTATATGTGCGGCGTGAGGTATGGCAATCAATACCCATATCCGGCGGCCCTGCTTTATCCGGGCGCGGCATACACGCTCTGGGACGACGTGACGGGAGAGGCGAAGGAATTCCCTGCGCCGGTACTGCCGTCCTACGTTTCGCCGATCTGGTATAACGGCGATTTCCCTGGCTATGACCTGTCGGGCGTTTCGCGAATCCAGCTGCACACGAAGGACAAGAAGGCGATAGCGGGCGAGGACATACTGGTCAAGTATTGCGGCAACCGGAACTTGTCCGACTTCGCGGTCACTGACGACTCGCCGGAAATGCTTATCGAGAATAACGGCAAGCCTTGCTGGGATAAGCACCGTCCATACAGCAACTATGTGAGCGTGCCGACGTTCTCCCGTTTCGACATCGTTAACGGGGAGATAGCGGACTCGCTCGACATGGGACCGGCGAGGGAACTGAGCATTCCGGCCGTGACGCTTGACACGGACGCTTTCATGTATGCGAAGCACTGGCGGAACTATATCTCCGACGTTCTCGACAAGGACGCGAGGGTGATGAAGTGCCGCGTGCATCTGGACGGATTGCAGGCCGGCCCGGAACTGCTGCGCAGGTTCTACTTCTACGAAGGGGCAATATGGGCCCTCAACAAGATAAGCAACTACTCGCTCACGACATACGACGCGACCGAGTGCGAGTTCATCAAGGTCAAGGATATAGAAAATTATAGATAATTATGGCAATGACGAAAAAGACGGTTTTAGAGGTCGACACCTCCCCGGCGGTCAAGAGTATCGGCGAGCTTCGCAATAACATCAAGGAGCTCAAGAAGCAGCTGAACGAGCAGGACCTCTCCAGCCCGGAGGGGATGGCGAAGTACGGCGAGTTGCTGAAGGAACTGAACGCAAACCAGAACGTCCTGCGCGATTCGATGCACGCCACCTCGTCCTCATGGAAGGAGTTGACGGAAGCGGCGACGGGGGCGAACATAGCCTTCAAGGATAACGGCGAGCTCGTCTCTATGGAGGGCGTGTCGTACAATGCCCTCGTCCATAAGCTGAAGGATCTGACCGAGGCGTGGCGATCCACGCAGGACGCCAGCGAGAGGGCGAAGCTCGGCAGCCAGATAAAGTCGGTCAACGACGAGCTCAAGGGCATGGACGAGTCGGTCGGCAAGTTTGGCCGCAATGTCGGCAACTATATCGGGGCCGTCGACCACCTTACCGCAGGCCTCGCCTCTATGGGTAAGGGAGCCTCCTCCATCATCAACCCTATCAAGGGCGTCACCGCCGGGCTGAAGACGATGAGCGCGACGCCGGTCGTCGCGATACTCGGCCTGCTCGCGTCCGTCCTGCAGCAGGTAATGGGCGCCATGAAGTCCAGCGAGGCCAACGCCCAGGGACTGGCGCAGGCGCTCGCCCCGCTGTCGGCGCTGGGTGATCTCGCCACGAAGGTACTGCAGGCGCTCGGAGGCATCGTCGTCAAGGTGGCCGAGGGATTCGGCAAGCTGACGGCGGCTATCTTCGGGACGAACGAGGCGACGGAGAAGCGTCTCGAGCTGGCGAAGCAGGAGGCGCAGCTCGCGGAACAGCAGCGCAAGACCATCATAGCCAACGCGGAGGCGGAGAGGGACGTGGCCGAGTTGAGGGCGAAGTCATCCGACAAGGCCAACTATTCGGCGGCCGAGAGACTGCGTTTCCTCGAACAGGCAGGCGAGAAGGAGAGACAGATTGCAGAAAGGGCCCTCGAAGACGCCAAGCTGCAGTACGAGATTATCCGGGACCGCAACGCCCTCACGAAGTCGAGCAAGGAAGAACTTGACAAGGAGGCGCAGGCATACGCCGACATGGTGAAGGCCGAGACCGCCTACTACAACCAGATCAGGACTATCAATTCCGGTATAAGCCGTGCAAGAAAGGAAGAGGAAAGGGACGCACGCAATGCGGCGAAGGCTGTGAAGGACGCGGCAACGGCCAAGATAAACGCCGAGAAGGAATATCTGAGCCAGCTGCTCGCCACCGTCCGCACCGGCTCTGAATCCGAGCTGAAGATAAGGAACGAGATCGCGAAGAAGGAATACGACGCGGCCGTCGCCAACGCCCGTCAGAAGGTCACCGACGCAAAGGAACTGCAGAAGACGCTCGACGTGCTGGAGCAGACCTATGAGCTGCAGAGGCTG
The DNA here is from genome assembly GCA_045114795.1 of Anaerovoracaceae bacterium. GTDB lineage: Bacteria > Bacillota > Clostridia > Peptostreptococcales > Anaerovoracaceae > Crickella. The sequence goes on along the minus strand of JBGUKZ010000024.1, from coordinate 12,424 downwards.
AAGAACAAGGAGGACTACGACGAGAAGGTCCGCACCGAGGAACTGAAGGCGCTGCGCAACCGTGCCGAGACCTACAGGCGCGGAAGCGTCGAGTACCTTGCCGCCGTCGAGGAAGTCGCCGCGAGGGACTACGACACCATGAAACGCAAGCTCGACGAGACCGACGCGGAGTGGGAGGGGCGCAGGCTCGCGGCCGCGAGGGCGCTTGCCGAGGCCCAGCAGGAGACCGCCGACGCCGTAGTGGCGGAAGGCCGCCTCATCATGGAGAACGAGATGCAGGCCCTTGCAGAGGGTTCCGTCGACCAGCTGCGGAAGGCCGTCGAGATAGCCGCCTATGACATAGACAACCTGCACCAGCAGATAGACGAGACGGACGACGAATTCCTCGCCCGCCGTCTTGCCAAGCAGGACGAGTACCGGGCTGCCGTCGAGGCTCTTGACACCGCCGAGGTGGAACAGGGCAAGCAGGCGTATCTCCAGAGGATAGCCACCCTGGAGGAAGGAAGCCTCGCCATGCTCGACGCGCAGGTGGAACTGAAGAAGTACGAGCTTGACACCCTCCACCAGCTCGAAGGCGAGAGCGAGGACGAATTCAGGACAAGGCAGCTGGAGGCCGACAAGGCATATTACGCCGCGAAGAAGGCGCAGGCGCAGGCATGGCTGCAGACCATGTCCACAATGGCGTCTGGAGTGTCCGGCATCCTCGGAGGTATAGCCGACATGATGGAGGCTAATACCGACATGACGGAGTCCGAGGCAAGGAAGGCGAAGAACCTGCGAATAGCCGGAGCCACTATCGACATGCTCAACGGAGCCGTCACCGCGTATGCTACGGCCCAGTCGCTCGGCGTCCCTATGGGACCTATCGTCGGCGCCATCAATGCCGCAGCCGTCATCACGGCCGGCATGGCCAATATCGCCAAGATAAAGGCGACGCAGGTGAGCAAGAATGTGGGCGGAACGGCCACCGCCCCGACGGTGCCGGCATCCGTGCAGGCTCCGCTCGTCATGCCGGAGATAGCGCAGGTGAGGACGGTCACCTCGGCATCGGAAGAGGACCGCCTCAACCGCATAGCGTCAGAGCAGCGCGTGTATATCCTCCAGTCGGACCTTGAGGCGGAGCGCGAGGACAGGCGCGTTCAGGTCGCCGAGACGACATGGTAGTTTTACGGTTCAGGCCGATTTGATATTTATAAAAAAGCGAATATTATGGCAAACAATGCAACGATAGCCGGAATCCCGGTATATAGGGCGGTGATGGGTGACGACGAGTGCGGCGTGCTCCGCATCTCGCTTGTCGACGATCCCGCCGTAATGAGTAATTTCGTGGCCTTCGACGCGGACAAGCCCCTCATGCTGTACAAGGTGCAGGACGACGAGAAGCGGCTCGTCCTGGGCGTCGTCATGAGGTGCGATTTCCCTATCTATCGCCGGTCCGAGAGAATGGGCGAGTTTTACATCATGTACAAGGCCGACACCATCCGCGAGATGGCGGAGAAATACCTCGTCGAGAACCGTCAGAACCTCGTCAACCTCATGCACGAGGACGGGACCGACGTCGAGGGCGTGCACATGGTGCAGTATTTCATCAAGGGGGCGGGGCTTGCGCCGGACGGCTTCGACGAGATAAGCGACGGATCCCTTTTCGCGGAGTTCCATGTCACCAACGACGAGGTATGGCAGGCGATCAAGGACGGCACTTACAAGGGCTTTTCGCTGGAGGGCATCTTCCAGCTGGAGCCGGAGACCGACAAAGACTACGTCGCCGAGGCCGTTGAGGATCTCGACGGAAAATTCAGAAACCAAAACAATAAAAAGAAAATGAAACTTAAAGGATTACTCGCCAGAATCGCGAAGGCTATCGTCGATTTTGGCAACATCAGCACCGACAAGGGCATACTTGCCTGGGACGGTGAGGACGACCTCAAGGCCGGAGACCGCGTCTATATTGAGGACGAAGACGGCAACCGCGAGCCCGCAGGCGACGGCGAATACCGTACCGACGACCGGAAGGTCATCGTCGTGGAGGACGGCGTCGTGGCGGAGATCAAGGACGACGAGGCGCAGGTCGCCTCCGAATTCATCGAGACCGACAAGGGCAAGCTCGAATGGGACGACGAGAGCCGCGACCTGCAGGCAGGTGACGCGGTATATATCCGCGACGAGAACGGGGAGAAGGTGCCGGCACCAGACGGAGACTACACCACCAATGACGGCAAGGTCATCAAGGTCGTGGACGGCAAGGTCGCCGAGATCGTGGACCCTTCCGCCGAGGTGGCCGCGAAGAAGGCCCACCGCATGGAGGCCGCCCTCTCGAAGGTGATGAAGTTCGCGGAGTCTTTCGAGGAAAAGACACGGAAGATAATGGACGCGCTTATCGGCCAGATCCCGGAAGACGTGTACCTGTACATCATCGAGGCCGGCGACGATTTCGTCGTGTACAACCTGTACGACGACTACGACTGGATAGGTAAGTATTACCGCGCCGCCGTCTCCTGGAACGAGGACGGCACCGCCTCAATCGGTGAGTCCGTCGAGGTCAAGTACATGATCGTGCCTATCGACTTCCCGGACCCGTTTGACGGAGCACCGAAGGAGGACGAGGAAATGGCCCGTCTTCGCAAGGAGAACGAGGAACTCCGCGCGCAGGTGACCGAGCTTGAGAGACAGCCGAAGGGAACCGCAGCGCATGACGAGGTGCTGGAGGGCCAGATCAGCACCGGCGACAAGGGCCTCGACAGGCTGGCAAGGATCGCCCGCGCATAAAAAATTTTACAGCGGGACAAAAACGGATATTTATTTACAGAACATTCTTAAAATTTCATAGTTATGGCAAACGAAAACTTCGTAGTAACCGGCCTTCCTGATTATATCCAGGAAAACCGAGACGTCATCCTCAAGCAGTTCGGCCTCGTGGGAACCGCCACCAGAAGGCGCATCCATATCCAGACCGGAATCAAGAAGCAGGCTGCGCTCAACTATCTCGACATCGTGCCTGAGCTTCAGGCCGGCACCCCTTGCGGCTTCAACCCGTCAGGATCCGCCGATCTCTCACAGCGCGTCATCAACGTCGCTTGCATTAAGACCGAGATGGAGATCTGCGTGGAGAATCTTCGCGGCAAGTGGGCCGAGTACCTCATCAAGACCGCCGCAGGCGATCAGGACCTTCCTTTCGAGAGATTCATCGTCGACGGCATCATCAGCGCAGTCAACGAGAAGATCGAGAATCTCATCTGGCAGGGTGATACCACCCTCACCACCAACAGCGACCTCAAGTGGTTCGACGGATTCCTCGCCCAGTTCGCGGCTGACTCCGACGTCATCGACGTAGCAATCGCTTCCGGCACCTCCGCCTATAATGGTATCCTCGCCGTCTACATGGCGCTTCCGGAGGAAGTCCTCAAGCGCGGTGGCGTCATCTTCGTGGGACCGGCGATCTATCGCGCATTCCTGCAGGACCTCGTCGCCCTCAACTTCTTCCACTATGCCGGCCCTCAGAATGCCGCACCGGAAGAGTTCATCATCCCTGGCACCGACGTCCGCGTCATCAAGACTCCGGGCCTTGCCGGCTCCCTTGACATCGTGGGTACCTTCGCCAACAACCTCGTCTACGGTACCGACATGGAGAACGACGACGAGCGCATCCTCATCGAGTACGACAAGATGAAGGAGGCCTTCCAGCTGAAGCTGAAGTGGTGCTCCGGCGTCGCCTATTACTTCCCGGACATGGTGGTTCTCGGCACCTTCGCCGCAGCCCCTGTCTCCACTATGGGCGCCAATGCCGCAGCCCTCGCGGGCATCCAGGCAGCAGCCGAGGCTCTTGCCGACGCAGACAAGGTATTCAAGACTAAGGAGCAGGCTTAACAACACCCTCTGCGGTACTCTGTAACGAATCCAACGAGCGCGGGTGGATACATACCCGCCCGCGCTCTTTAAACGCTTAAAAAACGACGATTATGCCTAATTCATGTTCACAGACTCTGAACGGCCTCGCGAATGACTGCTCTCCTTCAATGGGAGGCGTTGTCGAGGTCTATATAGCGAATCACGCTGACGTCACCGGCGTCACCGTGACGGCGGACAAGGTCACCGCGATCACCCTCGCATCCGGCGCCAAGTTCAAGAAATACGCGCTGCCGAGGAACACCGCCAGCCTGTCGTCCAACTACACGATCAGCGACGAGAACGGCACGAAGTTCGTGGTCTCCGACCTCGTCATCCAGGCTAACAAGATGGATACCGTCAAGCGCATCGAGTTCGTGGCCCTGGCACAGGGCGAGCTCGCCGTCATCGTCAAGGACGCGAACGGCGCCTACTGGTATCTCGGCTACGACGCACCTGTCAAGGCGTCCGCAGGCGACGGCCTCACCGGCACCGCCCGCGCCGACAGGAACGGCTACTCCGTCACCCTTCAGGACAATTCTCTCGTGCTCCCTATGGAGGTCGACGCGACTATCATGTCCGACATCGTGGACGCTTAACCCTCTTTTCTTACCTCGCATATCGCGGAGGCCGTGCTTCATCAGGAGGCGCGGCCTTCCTCGTTTACGTTCGGGCGGTAATTGATATTTATAATAAAACGACTTCATAATGATTTATCTTAATGGAAATAACGCCGGGGAGCAGACGATATTCGTCCCGCATGGAGGCTATGCCGGGGAGACCGGATACTTCCGCGTCTGGAGCACTGTCGATGTCGACGAGTGGAAGGCTATCCCGGTGAGCTCGTCACGCAGGCAGGGCGCGTTCCTGGTCCTGACGGTGACTCTGCCGGAGGACATCCACAAGGGAGAGTACGAGTACGAACTGCTGGTGGGGGAAGGTACCGTCACGGGACTGCTCCGCGTCACCGGCGAGGACGAGGTGGAAGTCGTTCAGTATGGTGAAACTTATCAAGTAAAGCAATATGGCGAATCTGAATAAAGACGACAGGCAGGCGCTGCCGGTATCCTTCGCGGCTATTGATCCCTACGTCGAGACGCACATCGTCACTCCGAGGGAGAAGACGACGTCGCGGGACTGGGTGGAATGGGGAGACCGCAACCGTTATCCCGATTTCCTACTCGGCCTGTCAAAGGACAGCCCGACGCTGCGGTCCGTGATCATGGGGACCGTCGACTTCATCGTCGGCGACGACATCATGATAGCACCCCTTCCCGACGCAGGCTACAGGGCCGGCGTCATGAATCCGAAAGGGACCACGATCCGCGAGCAGGTACGCACCCTCGCCTTTGACCGCGAGCTGTTCGGCGGCTTCGCCCTGCAGGCGGTCCGCAATGCGGCCGGCAAGGTCGTGGCGATCTACCACGTGCCGATGCAGTTCCTCCGGTCCAACAAGGAGAACACCGTGTTCTACTACTCCGAGAAATGGAACAAAGGCGGGCTTGCTAAGGTCCTGGAATATCCGAAATACATGGATATATCGCCGGAGAGGTGGCAGACGCTCTCCGACGAGGAAAGGGAAAGGAACTACAACACGATCCTTTTCGTAAAGAACGACCACACGCAGACGTATCCGCTGCCGGACTACTGCGCGGCCGTCAAGGACTGCCTGTGCGAGGTCTGCATCTCCGACTATCACCTCAACAGCATCAACAACGGCTTCTCCGGCTCCCTGCTCGTCAACTTCAACGACGGCAAGCCGTCCGACGAGATCAGGAAGGAGATAGAGCGCATGTTCAACGAGAAGTTTTCCGGCCACCAGAACGCGGGCCGCATCATATTCTCGTGGAACAGCAACAAGGAGAAGCAGCCGACGCTCAGGGAGCTCAAGGTGGAGGACTTCGGGGAAAAGTACAAGGCGCTCGCGCTCTCGAGCCGCCAGCACATCTTCACCGCCTTCCGCGCTACCCCGATAATCTTCGGAATCCCGACCGACAACAACGGCTTCAGCAACGACGACTACGACGGTGCCTTCCGTCTGTACAACAGGACGACGGTGCGCCCTGCGCAGCAGTCCATAATCGAGGCTTACGAGCGTCTGTACGGACAGACGGGCATCATCAGTATCACGCCGTTCTCCCTTGCCGGGGAGACCGAGCAAAAAGTGCAGTGACATGAAAGAAATACTACTTACGAACGAGCGATTTGTCCGCGAGACGTCAGGCATTAGTGACAACCTTGCGGGGCGGTATATCCTGCCGTCCATCAGGGAGGCGCAGAACGTCTATTACCGGGGCATCGTCGGGGACGCGCTCCTTGACAAGCTCAAGGCCCTCGTCGACGCCGGCACCATAGGCCAGGCGGGCAACGAGGCGTACAAGGCGCTGCTGGAGAAATCGCAGTATTACATAACCTACCGCGCAGTCGTCGAGGTGGCGCAGCACGTCAATTTCAAGGTCGCCAACGCGGGCGTCATCCAGACGCCTGACGAGAACATGCCGGCGGCCGATCACCTCGACATGTGCAGGCTGCAGGATTACTACGTCGCGAAGGCGGACAGCATGGCAATGGACCTCCAGGGCTATCTCCTTGACAACAGGGCCAGCTTCCCGGAACTCTGCGAGTGCGACTGCAACCGGATCAAGGCCAACCTTTACAGCGCGGCGTCCTGCGGGATATTCCTCGGAGGGCCTCGCGGAAAAATAGAGCGTTAATATGAATCTTCTGCAGACCATACGGGCAATCGAGAAGACGGCGGCGCTCCAGCCGAACGTCGGAAGCATCGTGCGTAACGACGCCTTCCGCCTCAATGCGTGGCCGGCGGCGAGGTACGCGGCCTTTGCCTGGCTCCAGAACGAGCACTCGAGCGCGGCCGAGTCGGGGATGATCACCTACGATTTCACCTTCTTCTACATCGACCGGCTGACGGCTGATAGGGGAAACGAGCTGGAGATCCAGTCGCACGGCATCGAGACGCTCACGAACATACTGGACGCCCTGCCGGACCTCGGCCTTTACCCTTCGGAATACACCTTCAGGACCTTTAACCAGCGTTTTTCCGATGAGTGCGCGGGCGTCTTCTGCAACGTCTCCCTGGAGGCGCGCAAGGACGGGCTCTGCGCCGAGGCTTACAACTTCGTCGAGGGGGCGGGTTCCTTCGACATGTCCTTCGACGAGTCCTTCGACTGCTGGCGCTGGGTAATTGACGGGAAAAAGACAATATATATTCATTGATATGAGCAGATATGACAACCTTATCGCGGATATAGCCGCCGTGATAAAGAACAACACCACACAGGCTATTACGGGGCAGGTCCTTCAGGACGTGCTCGTCCAGATCGTCCAGGACATTCGGGACTGGAAAGTCGAACAGGAGGACGGAAAGGGACTCTCTGCGAACGACCTCACCGACGCGCTGCTTGCCAAGCTCAACTCGGCGATACAGCCGGAGGCGCTCGCTACGGCAATCACTAACGCGGTCGCCGACTATGTGGCGAAGGCTGACATCGTGCAGGGCACCGGAACGGGCGTCGACAAGGTGATGTCCCAGAAGGGCGCCACCGACAACTTCGTCAGCAAGACCGAGGGCAACAGCTCGGAACTGGTGGAAGCATCGGCCGTACAAGCCCTTGCGGCAAGGCTGGAAGCGCTTGAGAACGCTTACGCCAACGTCTTGCGCGAGAATATCGCCGTCAACTTCCTCAACGTGGGAAGGGAATTTAATCTCGGAGGCAACCGAATCATCATTGATCCAAACGGGGACATTACCGTAATCGGTAACCTCCACGTCACGGGACAGATCATAAATCCATAAGGCTATGTTCGAGGACATCATCATCACGGGGACACTTACGCGGGATATGGTAGTGTTTCCATCGGAAACCCCGGAGGGGTTCCAACTGTTCTGCGTCGTCGGATGCGTTGACGGCACGTTCAAGGACGTAGCCTTTCAGATTATCCGCAAGGACGGGGAGGACGTGGAAGGTTCCTTCAAGGCCGAGCCTTGGGGCTTCTCGACCGATTACAAGGGCGACGACGTTGAGGAATTGCGCCGCGTTCTGGATTCGTTTGCGGAACACGTTGCAGAAAAATATCATGTAACATGGGCTGAAAAGCCCGAAACCATACAGGAGGACGAATAATGACTTACAACTATATTTTCGATACTCTGGCGCAGTACACTGCCGCCAAGAGCGCAGGAGGGGACATTTATAACGCCCTCCGCACAAGTCAGTACCTTTCCCGTTCCGCCGTCTCGATGATAAGGGAGACGGGGCAGGTGGTAGTCGATTCGATGAACTTCATCGACGCGAAGGAGACATTGGCCGTAGGCGACATTCTTCTATACAGGGCCGCTGACCAATCTTTCTACGCTCTGAAAAATCCGGGCGGATGGGCGACAACTCCGGGGGTAAGGTCTTATAGTGCCGCCGAACTTACCGCCGCCGGGTTCACGCAGGTCGGAAGGGTATATTACCGCGACGGGATTGACTGCATCATCGGTAGCCCGTTGTCGGGAACTTACGCTTTCTCGACGCTTACCACATTCCCGGAAGGTATCGTACCGTTCGGAGTGCTTACGGTCAAGGTATCGCCTACGGCAACCGTTCCGAGGGCGAGGGGAATCCTCAACGCGGCTCTTGCAATCAAATACGACCAACAATCAGTTGCGTTTGACGGAGTTTTCCCCGTTAGGGAAAGCGCATGGGACGCGGCATTGGCTGACGGAAGCACGATTACGTACACCATCGGAAACACCGAATACACCGTTACCCCGTCCGAGTACAACGGAACGTACATGGATTTCGTCAACGAAAGGATGCTGGTGGTATTCCCGGACAACCGGCCGGGAAGTATGATTGCAGACATGAACGGCAAGAAGAACACGAAAGCCCTTGTCGAATCCGGTTACAGCGTACCGGGTGCGGAAGCCGCCTATGCTTTCGGCATCGAGGACGTACCGGGCTGTGACGCGGGTGCGTGGTGGTTGCCGAGTGCCGGGGAGGGTGCATTGATAGCAATGTCGGCTACCAGATGGGATAGCCCGTATATGGGTTCGTATATGACCAGCACGTTACGAAGTGCTTCCGCATACGTTGACATCCTCGCGACTGGCGGTTTATACGAACGCTCTTTGAACACGTTAAGCCCTGTATTGGCGATTACCAAATTCCGCATAGCATGATACAGTACAACATATACCCTAACAAAATGATGGCCGGATTTATTGCAAGCGCTTTGTCCGTGTTCTGCGAGAGGTTGCTACCTCTCGTAATCGCGGCGTTGTTTTTCGAATTTGTGGATTTCGTAACGGGATGCGCCAAAAGCGCGATACTCGCACACCGTAAGGGCGAACGCTTCGCGTTTGAGAGCGTCAAGGCATGGAGGACGATTTACAAAATCGTATTTATCCTCGTTGGGATTTGCATGGCGGAAATGCTTGCAAGGATACTGGCCGCAGGGGGCGAACCGATGAAGTTCGCCAATTGGTTCACGGGCGGAATTTGTGGCGTAGAGTTCTGGTCGTTCTTGGAAAATGCCGCTGTCATCTCCGACCACCCACTTTTCAGGTGGCTGCGTAAATTCATGAAGGTAAAGGTCGAGGAGCAGACGGGCGTCAGCTTCGACGACATAAAGCAAACGACTGCATAATATGATTACTGCAAAATATTTCAAGGAGTCCGAGTTCCAGCGCTGCTCCCCGTCCTGTTCACTGCAGGACATGGAGCAGGGGACTATGGACCGTCTCGACAAGGTGCGCGAGCTGGCGGGCATTCCGCTTGTCCTCAACTCCGCGTACCGTTCCGTCGAGCACGAGAAGCGGCAGGGCCGCGCCGGCACGAGTTCCCACACCCTCGGCAGGGCGGTGGATATACGGTGCAACGACTCGGCCAACCGTTACAAGATCGTCAAAGCCGCTCTGGAAGCCGGATTCACACGCATCGGCGTCGGCAAGGCCTACATACATCTCGACGACAGCCCGACGCACCCGCAGGGCGTAATGTGGCACTACTATGGCTAAGGGCTTGCGTCTTTTCCTCTGGGCGGCCGTCATTGGGGCGGCTGCCTATCTCTGTGGATACGTCGTCGCTTCCAGGGCCTGGGAGAGGAAGTGGAACGAGCTTCCCGTCGACCACCAGTCCGACACGGTCTGGGTATATGATACCACCACCGTGATAAAGCCGGTGCCGAAGTATGTCGAAGTGCCCGGCGATACGATCCGCGTCCCGTATGCGGTCGCAGAGCATGACACCCTCTACGTCCCCGTCCCCCTGGAGACGAAGACCTACGAGGGCGACGACTACAGGGCCGTCGTGTCGGGCTATCGTCCGAGCCTCGACCGTATAGACGTATTCAGGAACACGGTATATATCACCAACACGGAGACGCGGACGATACCGGCTCCGCGCTGGTCCCTCGGAATCACGGCAGGGCCGCAGCTCGGATACGGGTTCACCGGGGACGGCAGGGGAATGTATGCGGGCTTCGGAATCACTGCGGGCATTCAGTACCGCTTCTGATTCCTCGATAACACCCGATAATAAAGCCGTATGCGCGTCTTTTATCCGCAGGCGATAATTTCCTTGCCTTTCCGCGAAAAACGCGAAATACGGCCTATTTTGACAAAATAATGGATTTTATGAGAAATTTACTGAAGAAAATTTACGGATGGATGGCCGCCGGCTGGCCCGCCATCCTCACAGGGGCGCTGCTCGCCTCCTTCGCGGCGATAGCGCTGCGCCTGTCGTTCTGCATGGTGGTCGTGATCGTGGCCGCCTTCTCGTGGGACTTCTTCCACCGTTACTTCAAGGACGAGGGCCGCGTCGAGGAAGCGCTGCATATCTGCGTGGGCGGTGTACCCGTCCAGCTGTTCGTCTCCCTCGCCATGTGGTGGGGACTCTGGTAGCGAGCCTGCAGTCAGGCACCGTTTCGGGACCCGCACGCCGGTGATGCGTTCCGGGCCCTGCTTTTTTATACGAAAAATCCCGGACCTCTCGGCCGGGGATTTTTAGAGAATATGAAATAATCTAAACGTGAAAAATAGCACTTATAAATATAAGCTCATCTTGCCGAGACAAGAATAGGGCTTTTATTGAAAAATTCTGCGAAAAATGTTAAAATAATTGAAAAAATATTTTTTATTTCAAAAAGTATTGCTATCTTTGCAACAACAAAATACGAAAACACCATGAAAACATTTGCTGAACTGAAAGCCTTTTGCGAGAAAAACAATGTCCGTTATGAGATCAATCCTAAGAGGAGCGATAAATGGTACAACCCTTATTCTGGACAATTTGAGGATTGCGTCCTCGGTTGGTATTTCGGAATGAACAACATTGCAGGGAAATCCGGCAAGTCTGAATATCAGTGGACATGGTTTTATTGCCATGCTGCAGAGAAGCCCTCCGACGAGTCTAACTTCTTCTTTGAGGAGAGATATTCCCAATTGAATGGCAAGTCCTATAAGAGTGTGAGAGAGGAGATTCAGGCGGAGGACTGCATTGAAAGGAGAATGAACTAAATCACCCAGGGGAGGGGCAGCCCTCCCAACCAAACCTAAGATAAACAGATATTTTTAAAACCCTTTATCATGAAATTCTCAGCAACAATCCAGAGCCTCGAGACCGTCAAGAAGACGATCGAGCAGAAAATCGAAGCCGTAAAGGCTGACAAGGAAGCACATTTCAACGACGAGGAAAAGAGGATAGAGGCATACGCCGCACTCAATACCCTCTACGACCTCCGTCACAAGGTGGATGACACTATTGCCAACCTTATCTTCATCCAGGAGGCCGAGTTATGAGCTCAAGGACTTTCAAGATAGTGCTTATCATCCTGATAGTATGGTTTACGCTGGGAACTGCGGTCACGCTGATATTCAGCGACGAACGGGTGCTTTTTTGGGACGCTTTCGTAGGGGCTGTAGGTTGGCTGATTATAATGATAGTAGACATTTGTAAGACTTTCATCCATAAGGATGACATCATTTAATAAACCTATTAAAATATCACAAAATGGAAAATTACATCAATCGCAAGTGCATTATGCGCGCAAGAAATGCTGGAGTATTCTTCGGCACAGTCAAGGAAGTGGAAAATAACGGCGAGTTCTACACCGCCAAGCTCGCGGACGTCCGCAGGCTGTGGTACTGGGACGGGGCCGCCTCTCTCAGTCAGCTCGCAGTGGAGGGCGTCGCCGATAGCGGCCGCTCGCAGTGCAAGTTCACAGTCGTAGTCCCTGAAATGGTCGTTACCGGAGGTATCGAGCTGATACCGTGCACCGACAAGGCCGTCGAATCCATTGAGAGCATCAGGTCATGGAAACGTTAGAACTCGACATTAAAAGATTTCTCACGCCGAGCAAGGAGCCCGGCTACGGCTCCGGCGACGGCGACGGCTCCGGCTACGGCTACGGCGACGGCTACGGCGACGGCTCCGGCTACGGCTCCGGCTCCGGCTACGGCGACGGCTCCGGCGACGGCTCCGGCTACGGCTCCGGCTACGGCGACGGCTCCGGCTCCGGCTACGGCGACGGCTCCGGC
>JBGUKZ010000023.1:0-1881 GCA_045114795.1 Anaerovoracaceae bacterium | reverse complement strand
GTCAGGGCGTCGAGGATCTCCGAGGGGATCTTCTCGCCGCAGGCAAGGTCGATCACCTGCACGGGAGCGCCGTCCGCACTGTATCCGAACAGCAGGATCTCAAAATCCGGTGCCTCCACGTAGCGATAGACACCGGCCTTCTGAAGACTGACGCTGGAGTAGGTTTCAATATCTATGCTGAGTGTTTTCATGTTGTACCTCCAAAAGGGCGACAGAGAGACTCCCTGCCGCCCGGTGTGTTCAGCGCTTTTTGCGTTTCATGTCCTGATACCATTTCTTCCAGATGGGACTGAATTTGTCATAGACGGTCTTGATGATCCCGATGATGATCACACCGAGGATGTAGAAAATTGTCCCGTAGACAACAAGGAAGAAAATGACGTTCACGATAACCGCAATCAGCTGGTTTGACATATTTATGATCTGTTCCATATCATTTACCTCGTTTGTCAAAAGGGAGTGGCAGCGGCAAGGCCACCACTCCCGGAGTCTTATTTCAGGGCTTCCATGCGCTTTGCGTGGTACTCGTCGTCCTGCAGCGCTTTCTTCTCCTCACGCTTCTCGCGCTTGTGCTCGTTCACGATGGTCTGGATTCCAGAGATGGTGAGCGAGATGATCATGAGGCAGAAGCAGCCGATCAGGATGTTGCAGAGAAGGGATGAAATCATAACAGTGCTTTCCATGGTTTGGCACTCCTTTCCTTAGTTGAGAAAATCTTCGTCGTCATCGGTTGCGAAGTCGGACTCGGCGCTGGCCTTGCCACCCAGAGGCTCACCGGCACGGATCAGCTGCAGGTTGTTCAGGCCGCAGGCGATGCCACGGTTGCCGTTGGAGTTGAAAGCGTACAGGGTGATGCTGGCGCGACCATATACACCGGAGTAGACCTCCGAACGGGTGAGCACGGGATTGAGATCCGCGTCCACGATGCCGGGTGCCGTCGCGGAGTTTGCGTTGATGAAGTAGGCGTTGGCATAGGCCGGATCGTCCGGGCGCTCTGCGTCGCCGTCACGGAGAGGTGTCTTGATGGCTGCCAGAGGCGGCACGCTCTTGGAGTTGCCCTTGAGCTTGGACTCGCCCTCGACGTAGGCAGCTTCGATGGCGGCTTTGATCTTGGCGATAGTCTTGGTGTCGGACTTCGGGATGATCAGGCTGACACTGTACTTCGGAGTGCCGCCGTTGATGGACTTCGGCTCCCAGACGTTGGCATAGCTCCAACGGGTGTTCTCGCCGGTGATGACTTTCATGGGGTTCTTAACAGTTGCGTTCTTAGACATAATCTTGTCCTCCTTAATTTTCACTGAAATCAGATTTTGCATTGTTCATGGCCGGACGCTTGTCGCTCTCCGGCACGAGAGTGGGTTTGCCCTGCGGCTTTTCAATGAGGCCAGCAAGGACTTCTTCAAACCGGGCTTTGCCCAGCAGCTTCTGCATGGCGGTGACACCGAGGAGCTTCTGCTCGTAGGGATCAAAGCCTGCCTTGGTAACGGCTGTGGCGACGGCAGCATCGTTTACGTACCTGCGGTTGGAGCGGCCTTCGACGAGCTTCCAGCCCGACCAGACCTTTCCGCTGATCGCCTGCTGCAGGGCGTAATCCTTAATATCGGATGCCCATGCCACCAGAGCGTCGACCTTGCCGAGAATGTCCTCGACGTCCTCGTCGGTGAGGAGCGGCGGCAGTTTGAAGTCGTACCTTGCGAGCTCCAGATTGGCAGCGGCGCGAGCGCGGCAGGCATTCTTGGCCTTGCAGAAGCCGCACCATTCACCGCAGAGGAAGTTCCCGTCACCGGCAAAGGCGAGATCGGCAGCAGGTTTTAAGACTTCGTCTGCCCACCGGTACAGATCTTCCTTTGACAGGTCGTAGGTGGAGAGGTTGTCCCGGCG
>JBGUKZ010000022.1:0-2674 GCA_045114795.1 Anaerovoracaceae bacterium | reverse complement strand
TCGAACATAACTCTGCCCGGCTTTACTACAGCTACCCAGTACTCAGGAGCTCCCTTTCCGGATCCCATACGTACTCCGATAGGCTTCTTACTCACCGGCTTATGCGGGAAGATCTTGATGTAGACCTTGCCGCCTCTTTTGATGGATCTTGTCATTGCTACACGGGCAGCCTCGATCTGATTCGAATCGATCCAGCCGCGTCCGTCAGCAGCAAGTCCATATGAACCGTATGCCACCGCATTGCCCTTTGTCGCAATGCCTTTCATTCTGCCACGGTGCTGTTTTCTGCGCTTAACGCGTTTTGGCATTAACATGGCGAGTTTCTCCTTTCCTTAATACTATGCTTCTGTCTCCTGTGCTGCTTCTGCCTGTGGCTCAGCTGCCGGAGCAGGAGCCGCCTTAGGGGCCTTGCGAACTCTTGTAGTCGCCGGCTTTACCTCAGGCTTAGCCTCGCGGCCGTCAAATCTTCTTCCGTCTCTTCTGCCGTCTCTGCTGTCTCTTCCGGACGACCTTCTGTCCTTACGGTCATTACGTCTGCCCTTCTTGTCTCTTCTGCCTTCGTCGGCTTTTGGTACGGAATCCTTGAGGCCCTTGTCGAGAATCTCGCCGTGGTTGATCCAGACCTTTACGCCGATCTTGCCGTAAGTCGTGTCAGCCTCAGCGAATCCATAATCGATATCCGCTCTCAGTGTGTGCAGAGGCACGTTTCCTTCGCTGTACTTCTCAGATCTTGCGATCTCGGCACCGCCGAGTCTGCCGGAGCAGACGATCTTGATGCCCTTTGCGCCCGCTTTCATCGTGCGGCCGATAGGCTGCTTCATGGCTCTTCTGAACGAAGTTCTTCTCTCGAGAGACTGAGCTACGCTCTCCGCCGTGAGCTGAGCGTCGAGTTCTGTTCTTCTGACTTCCTCGATGCTGACGTCTACCTTCTTGCCTGTGAGCTTGACGAGAGCCTTCTTGAACTCATCGATGCCTTCGCCCGATCTTCCGATGACCATACCAGGTCTGGCGACCATGACGATGACCTTGACCTCGTCAGCGCCCTTACGCTCGATAACTGTGTTCGAAACGCCGGCGTTGTACAGTTTTTTCTTTACGAATGCTCTGATCTTGTTATCTTCTACCAGGAGATCCGCAAAATTCGATTTGTCGGCATACCACTTGGAGCTCCAGTCCTTGTTGACGCCAACGCGCATTCCATGTGGATTAACTTTCTGTCCCATTAGCGAACCTCCTCCTTCTCAGTTTCCTTAGCCGGTTTTACAGCGGCTTCTCTCTCCTTCAGAGTTACGAAGATGTGACTTGTTCTCTTCAGGATCATGCCCGCTCTGCCCTGTGCGCCCGGTCTCCAGCGCTTCATTGTAGGACCCTGGTTTGTGCTGATCTCTGCTACATAGAGCTTGTCAGGATCCATCTCGTGATTGTTCTCAGCGTTAGCTGCTGCGGACATAACTACCTTCTCAATAAGTTCGGATCCCTTGCCCGGGGTGAACTTGAGGATGGTGAGTGCTTCATTCAGGTCCTTACCTCTTACCAGATCGGCAACAGGCTTGAGCTTGCTTGAAGACATTCTTACATACCTGGCTACTGCTTTAGCTTCCATAGTATTCTATCTTCTCCTTTCTGTTACCTTCTGCTTAGAGTTTCCTGTCACCGGAGTGACCCTTGAACGTTCTTGTCGGAGCAAACTCGCCGAGCTTGTGTCCGACCATGTCCTCTGTGATGTATACAGGCACATGCTTGCGTCCGTCATGGACAGCGATCGTGTGTCCGATCATCTGAGGAAAAATCGTGGATGGTCTGGACCATGTCTTGATTACTTGTTTTTCATTGGCTGCGTTCATCTCTTCGATCTTCTTCAGAAGCTTCTTGTCGACGAACGGGCCCTTCTTAAGCGATCTTCCCATTGATTAGCTCCTCTCTACTTGCCGTTTCTTCTCTTAACAATGTACTTGTTAGAGTCTTTGTTCTTCTTGCGTGTCTTGTAACCGAGTGTCGGCTTGCCCCATGGAGTGACAGGACCCTTACGTCCGATCGGAGCTCTTCCTTCACCACCGCCGTGCGGGTGATCGTTAGGGTTCATTACAGAACCTCTTACGGTAGGTCTCCAACCCATGTGTCTCTTGCGGCCTGCCTTACCGATCTGGATGTTGCCGTGATCGATGTTGCCGACTTCGCCGATTGTGGCTCTGCACTTCATGCTCACCATTCTTACCTCGCCGGACGGGAGTCTTACCTGTGCGTAGTCTCCCTCCTTGGCCATCAGCTGAGCTCCGTTTCCGGCTGCTCTTACCAGCTGTCCGCCCTTGCCCGGCTTGAGCTCGATGTTGTGGATGATCGTGCCGAGAGGAATGTTTGCGATCGGGAGCGCGTTGCCCGGCTTGATGTCCGCGTTCGGACCGGACTCTACCACGTCGCCGACTTTCAGCTTGTTAGGAGCGAGGATGTATCTCTTCTCTCCGTCTGCGTAAGCCAGGAGCGCGATGTTTGCCGTTCTGTTCGGGTCGTACTCGATCGACTTAACTGTTGCAGGGATGTCGTCCTTCGTTCTCTTGAAGTCGATGATCCTGTATTTAGGTCTGTATCCGCCGCCTCTGTGTCTGACGGTGATCTTGCCTCTTACGTTTCTTCCCGAGTGCTTCTTAAGGGTGACGGTAAGAGACTTTTCCGGCTT
>JBGUKZ010000021.1:0-2129 GCA_045114795.1 Anaerovoracaceae bacterium | reverse complement strand
ACGATGCAGGATTATTTCAACATCATTATCGGACCATACAAGAATCCTTTCATGAACATGGCGCTCGAGAGGATCAAGGATCTGGATATCCAGATGATCTGCCCGGGTCACGGTCCTGTGCTTGATGCCGGCATCGACTGGGTAATGGAGAAATATCACGAATGGTGCGCGAGACCTGAGAAGAAGGATACCAAGCTCGTAGTCATCCCGTACGTAAGCGCTTACGGTTACACCGGCCTTCTTGCTGAGAAGATCGAAGAAGGTCTCAAGGCAAGCGGCCCAATCGAGGTGCATAAATACGACATGGTATTTGAGGAGGACGTTGCAGGAGTCATCGCAGACCTCAACGCAGCGGACGGTATTCTCTTCGGAACGCCGACCATCGTTGCGGACGCCCTCAAGCCTATCTGGGATCTCACAACGAGCATCTTCCCTCCTCTCATGAAGGGCAAGCTCGCGAGTGCGTTCGGATGCTACGGCTGGAGCGGCGAAGGTGTTCCTAACATTATCGAAAGGCTCAAACAGCTCAAGATGAAGGTGCTCGACGGCTACCGCATCAGGTTCAAACCTAGCGAGACAGAACAGCTCGACGCTTTCGACTTCGGATACAACTTCGGCTGCGTACTGCAGAACAAGGAAGTAAAGAAATCCGACACGCCTGCCGGAGCAAAGAAGATGGTCAAGTGCGTGGTCTGCGGCGCTGAGTTTGAGGAAGGCACGGATACCTGCCCGGTATGTGGAGTAGGCAGTGACAAGTTTGTTCCGGTCGAATCAAAGGCGACAAACTTCAAGAAGGATACCAACGAAAAGTTCATCATTCTGGGAGGCGGCCCGGCAGCCAAGAGCGCAGCCGAGGCAATAAGAGACCGCAACAGCACTGCAGTCATCACCATCGTTACACAGGAGTCTGACCTGCCATACAACAGGCCGATGCTGACAAAGGCTCTCCTCTCCGATTTCTCGGAAAACCAGGCTGCAATCGAAGGACCTGAGTGGTACGAAGAGAGAAACATCTACTTCATGGCTGACACCACAGTCACGAAGATCAACACCGCAGAAAAGAGCGTTGATCTCATACTCCCTGATGGCAGCAGCGGAGCTATCATCTACGACAAGCTGATCTACACTCTCGGCGCGTACTGCTTCGTGCCGCCTATCAAGGGCGCTGACCTTCCGCATGTAGCATCTGTCAGAAACATCTCGGATACCGTACGCATCAAGAAGGTGCTCGAGGATCGCGAGGCAAAAGAAGTCGTCTGCATAGGCGGAGGCGTAATGGGACTCGAAGGCGCGTGGGAGCTCAAGCTCGGCGGTTACGATGTGACCGTTCTCGAGACCGCGCCGGGACTGCTTCCTCGTCAGCTCGATGACCCTGCGTCAGAGATGCTCGAGAAGATTTGCAACGCTGCCGGTGTAAAGATCGTCACCGGAGCGAAGATCGTGGAGATCACTGAAGATGCAGTAGTTCTCGATGACGGCACCGCGTTCCCTGCACAGCTCGTCATCATGTCGACAGGCATGAGACCTTACACAAAGGTTGCTGAAGACAGCGGCATCGAAGTCGACAAGTGGGTCAAGGCTAACGACCGCATGGAGACGAACGTAAGGAATGTATATGCTGCCGGCGACTGCTGCGTCATAAACGGACAGCCTCAGGCGTTCTGGGCTCAGGCTATAGTGACCGGCCGCATCGCGGGAGCCAACGCAGCCGGCGAAGCGCTTGAGTACAAGGCACTCGGCAGCTCGCTTGTCATCAACGCTATGAACACGAGCATCTTCGCTCTTGGCACCAACGGCAAGGAGCCTGACAAGAAGTTCCGCACTGTAGAGTTCAGAGATGACCAGAGAGGCAATTACGAGAAGTACTACTTCCACAACAACCGTCTCGAGGGCGTCATACTGATCGGCGACACCGACCGCATGATAGAACTCGGCGAGAAAGTCGACAAACACGCTACATATAAAGAGATGTTCGGCCGCAAATAAACCCGGTATCTGAAAATGCATAACAACAAAAGACGCGGTCTGCTGATTTGCAGACCGCGCTTTTCATTGTGGTTTTACTTTATCCGGATCCTTACAGTGACTATCTTGCTTCCGGCCTTATGATTATCATCGCCGGCAGCCCT
>JBGUKZ010000020.1:0-18353 GCA_045114795.1 Anaerovoracaceae bacterium | reverse complement strand
TGAAGTACTGTCCCTTTGCTGCTGCCGGCTTTGCCTTTGCGATTGCCTGGATGAGAGCGTTAGCGTTCTCTACCAGCTGCTCTTCCGTGAAAGACTTCTTGCCGATGATGCAGTGGATGATGTTAGCCTTGTCAAGTCTGTACTCAACTTTACCTGCCTTGATGTCCTCAAGGGCTTTTGTGATGTCCATGGTGACTGTTCCCGATTTAGGGTTCGGCATGAGTCCTCTAGGTCCAAGGATCTTACCGAGGCGTCCTACGACTCCCATCATGTCAGGTGTCGCGACTACCGCGTCGAAGTCGAACCAGTTCTCATTCCTGATCTTGTCTGCCATGTCCTCGGCGCCTACGAAGTCTGCGCCTGCAGCCTGTGCTTCCTCTGCCTTAGGGCCCTTAGCGAAAACCAGGACTTTCTTGGTCTTGCCTGTGCCGTGAGGGAGTACCATGGCTCCTCTTACCTGCTGATCCGCGTGTCTGCCGTCTACTCCGAGGCGGAAGTGCATCTCAACTGTCTCGTCGAACTTTGCGTTTTCAAAGCTCTTGATCTGCTTGATTGCAGTTGCTACGTCCACGAGCTCGTGCTTGTCATATCCTTTTGCGAGCTCCTGGTATCTCTTTGATCTTTTCATTTTTTCCTCCTTGTGGTACAAACGGCCTCCGGCCTCCCACTTCATTACTCAACTACCGTGACTCCCATGCTGCGGGCTGTTCCCTTGATCATGTCTACTGCTGCCTCGAGGGATGCTGCATTGAGATCCGGCATCTTTGTCTTTGCGATCTCTTCTGCCTGTGCGAGCGTGATTGATGCAACCTTTTCCTTGTTAGGTGTTCCGGATGCGTGCTCGATGCCGGCTGCCTTCTTGATGAGGACTGCGGCTGGCGGAGTCTTGCACACGAAGTCGAATGATCTGTCTGTGTAGACTGTGATGACTACTGGGATGATCATTCCTGCCTGGTCCTGCGTCCTTGCGTTGAACTGCTTGCAGAAGTCCATGATGTTGACGCTCTTCTGTCCGAGAGCCGGACCGACCGGCGGTGCAGGAGTGGCTCCTCCGGCAGGGATCTGCAGCTTGATATAGCCGTCGATCTTCTTTGCCATTGCTGTCTCCTTTCTTAAGTTTTTTGCAGGCTGCTAACGCAGCTTGCTGACCTGCGAGAATTCGATCTCCGCAGGGGTATCTCTTCCGAACATCGAGATGCGGACCTTTACGATCTGCTTCTCCGGATTTATTGCTTCGACTATGCCGAGCTGGCCTTCGAAGACTCCTCCGATGATGCGGATCGTGTCGCCGACCTCGATATCCAGATCGATCCTGAGTTTTTCGATCCCCATCCTTACGATCTCCTCTGTTGTCAGAGGAATAGGATCGGAACCGTGACCTACGAAACCTGTGACGCCCTCGGTATTACGCACGAGGTACCATGTCTCGTTATTAACAACCATTTTGATGACTACGTATCCCGGGAACAGCTTGCGGGTCTTTACCTTCTTGACGCCGTCCTTGATCTCGATCCTGTCTTCAGTCGGAATGACTACTTCCTGAATGAGTTCCTGCATGCCGCGGTACTGGACCATTCTGTCGATGCTGTTCTTTACCTTGTTCTCGTAGCCGGAATATGTGTGTACGACATACCACTTCGCGGTGCCGTCGCCTCTCAGTCCTTCGCCTTCCAGCGGGGAAACGCTTGACTTGATCGGCTCTCTGGTTTCGGCGGTCTCGATGCTTTCGATGTTGTCGATCTTATCTGTCATTTGCTACTCCTTGGGTCAGGACAGGGTTATTCCGAGGATGCCCTTGAGAGCTGCCAGGAATCCCGTGTCGATCAGCCAGAATGCGAGAGCAAAGAATATAACGCATGCGAATACCACGATGGTGTCAGTTGTGAGCTCTTCTCTCGTAGGCCATACGACCTTCTTGAACTCCTGCCTTACGCCCCTCAGATATCCGATGAGTCCGGTCTTCTTGCTCTTGTTCTGGGTCTGCTTGTTTCCCGTATTGTTATTGCTTGCCATGATCTGTCTCCGTCGATTTGTGTTTACAGATTACTTGGTTTCCTTGTGGAGAGTCTCCTTGTTGCAGAACTTGCAGTACTTCATGAGCTCGATCCTGTCAGGATTGTTTCTCTTGTTCTTCATGGTATTGTAGTTTCTCTGCTTGCACTCTGTGCATGCGAGGATGACTTTCTGTCTAACGCCTGCTGCCATCTCTTTTCTCCTTATTATGTATAAAGCTTGATTTTACTGTCTTTTCAATCGAAAACTCGAAGCCCGGTTGCCCAGTGCTCCGATTTTCTTCTTAAAGTCGCTCAATGAGTATACTTTGCAAGGGTTACAAAGTCAAGCGCTTTCTTGTTCTTTCAAAAAATATTTTGTACGGGGATCCCTGCGCTTCCGGAGCGTCAATATCACTTACCGCGGGCGCGGCGGATGCCGTACATCAGGACCGCGGCAGCGTTGGAAGCGTTCAGGGAATTTATCTTGCCGTACATCGGGATGGACAGGACAAAATCGCACTTCTCCTTTACCAGGCGGCCAACTCCCTTCCCTTCGTTTCCTATCACTATGGCTATAGGGCCGGTCAGATTTGCTTCGTAATATGTTTCGCCGTCCATGTCGGCCGCTCCGACCCATATGCCCTTTTCTTTCAGATCTTCTATCGCGCGTCCGAGGTTGGTGACCTGGACCACAGGCATGTTCTCTATCGCTCCTGCCGAGGCGAGCGCTGCGGTCTGTGTCAGGGACGCGGCCCTGCGCTTAGGGATGACGACCCCATGCGCGCCCACGCACTCAGCTGTCCTTATGATGGCTCCGAGATTGTGCGGGTCAGTGATCTCATCCAGTATGATGATGAAAGGATCCTCTCCCGACTCTTCCGCGCGGGCAAAGACGTCGTCCATTTCAGCGTATTTGTATTCGCTTACTTTCGCGGCAACTCCCTGATGCTTGACGTCCGGCGCCATCGCGTCGATCTTTTCCTTCGGAACGAAGTCGACTATCACGCCCTTCTCTCTGGCAAGAGCGATTATCTTCGACACGGAACCTTCCGAACCGTCCGCTATGAACACTCTCTCGACATTGCGGTCTCCGTTCAGGACCTCGATAACGGGATTGCGGCCCGCGACCACTTCAAGGCCGTCGGCGCCTACCTGTGCCGCGCGCTCTTCGAACCGCTCATTCCTGTCATACCTGTCAAAGCCCGCCTGCCTTCGGGAATCGCCACGCGGCCTGCCTGAAGTTTTTCTCTTTGGCTCGTAGGACTCGCCGTAATCGCGGCGGTTCTTGCCGCCCCTCTTCGGGGCGCTCTTTCTTTCCGTATCCTTGAATCTCTTGTTGTCTCTCTTGCTCATCAGTCTGCCTTTTTCTGATATACAACGAATCTGTATGTTACGCCGTTCTCCGTTACCGGTTCGCTCTCCGAGATGATCTCGAAGTCCGGATCCTCGTCATAGTTTTCTATGAACGCGTCGGCGCCGAGATCGGCATCCATCTTTGTGACATAGAGCCTGTCGCAGAGGCTGTAGAACCAGTTGTAGATCGAGGCGCCGCCTATGAGCCAGACATCGTCGGGCCTGTATCTGGAGATCGCGTCCCAGAGTTCGTCTTCGGAGTGGATCGCGATGCAGCGTTCGGCCTTGAAGTCCGGATTCGTAGTAAGCACGTAATTGACCCTGTTAGGGAGTCCCCGTCCGCCGGGCAGCGACTCAAGAGTCTTGCGTCCCATCACGACGGCCTTGCCCTCGGTATGCTCCCTGAAGTACTTCAAGTCTGACGGAAGGTGCACAAGCAGTCCTCCGTTTTTTCCAATTCCCCATTTGCTGTCTGCCGCGACTATAAGGTTCATGCCCGATCCTGCGTCCTTTCCTGACCGGCAGCTTCATGCCGCCTCTATTGAAACCTGTTCACCAGCATCGCCGTCTGCTCATTCTCGAGCCGGCGGGCGCGGTATGAATAAAAAGTATCCGCGTTGCACTTCGTGCATACATTCGATATTGCTATATGGCTTTCAGGGACTCCCGCTCTCAGCAGCGTCAGCCTGTTGGCCTCCCGTAGGTCAAGATGGTACTTGCCTCCCGGTATCTCTCTGCCGTCGCCGTCCCACGCGGGATAACGGCTGAGGAGTCTGTCCGCGTCCTCGCGTCCCCACGACTCCGCGAACTCGTCATAGATCTCGTCGCCCATCTCGTAACAGTCCCGGCAGACGCCCGGGCCTATCGCCGCGTACATGTCGGCGGGGTCGCAGCCGAACTTCACGGTCATCTGGGCTATAGCCACCTGCGGTATCTTCAGGAACGTTCCCTTGCGGCCCGCGTGCACCAGGCCCACTGCCTTGCGCACCGGATCGACGATGTATACGGGAGGACAGTCCCCTCCGAACGCAGTCAGGAGCGCTCCGGGTATGTCTGTCACGATGCCGTCCACGAACTGCCTGTGAAGAGTCAGCGGCCCGACAGGAGCGACTCCGAGGTCCTCCTTTGAGGCGGCATGCACGTAATTGGTATGCTTCTGGTCGGTAGCAAGCTCCATCGATATCTCCGAGCCGATCTGGCGCGCGAGCATGTCTCTGTTGGCCCTGCACACCGGCGCCGCCTCGGAAATGTCGTCCGTTTTCATGACAGCCGTTCTGAGGCCCGTGACGCCGCGCCCGGCGGCATCGTCCCAGCTGATATATCTGGTGCTGAAAAGATTAGGCACGCCGAGGCTGTCGAGCATGTCAAACGAAAGGAACGGTATCCCGTCCGTATGTATGCTGAATATCCTGTTTTCATCGGAAAATCTCAGTTTCATGTCTTATAGATTTTACCATATGAGCCTTGCGCTCTCAATGTAAAAGGAGCGCCGCGCGGCGCTCCCCGGTCTCACTTTGAGTCGACTATCCGGACTGCTTCGGCCGCGATCTCTCGCAGCCTCTGCCTGTCGTCAGTCAGGTAGAGGTAGCCCAGCAGGGCTTCGAAGCCGGTCGCGATCTTGTATTCTTTGGGATCGGCGTGCTGAGGCCTTGACATGGCGCGGTGGTTGCGCGCCCTTTTATAGATCTGCTCCTCTTCGTCAGTCAGGAATCCCTCGGCGATCATGGCCCTCGCGGCCTGAGCCTGGCCTGCGGCGGAGACATATCTCACTGCCGTATGGTGGGCCCTGCCGGCGTCGCCCGGCCTTTCGCTCACGATCTTCTCGCGCACGATGACCTCGAAGACGGCGTCCCCGAGATACGCGAGCGTGCTGGTATTCATTTTATTGATTTCCTGCTTTGTCATTCTGTTCAGTTTCTGATGACCTGCACTCCCTGCGGCGTGTCCTTGAGCGTGATGCCCATAGCCGCGAGCTGATCCCTTATCTCGTCAGCGCGCGCCCAGTTCTTTTCCTTGCGCGCGGCCTGTCTCTCATCTATGAGAGCCTGTATGTCGTCTCCGAGGCCGCCCTCTTCATCCTTGCTTCCGAAGAGGCCGAGCACGTCCGTGAGTTCTTTTATCCTCTTGAGAGCCTCACCGGCGAACGACTTCGAAGCGCCGTCCTTGACATCAAGGTTGATCTCCGATACGAGTTCGAATATCGCCGCGATGCCGTCGGCCGTATTGAGGTCGTCATCCATCGACTCGATGAACTTGTCTCTGTACTGATCGAGCGACGCGATCTTTGCCGCCTCATCAGCCATCGCCTCATCGCTTCCGTTGGTCTTGAGGAACTCCAGAGTCTCGATGGCTGTCGCGATCCTCTCATAGCCCTGCTTCGACTGCTCCATGAGCGTGTCCGAGAAGTTGATCGGGCTCCTGTAGTGGCCGCTCAGCAGGAAGAACCTGATGACGTCGCCGCTGTACTGCTCGCGGATGTCCCTTACCGTGAAGAAATTGTTGAGCGACTTGGACATCTTCTTGCCGTCTACATTTATATATCCGTTGTGCATCCAGTAGCGCGCGAAAGGTACGCCGTTGCACGCCTCGGACTGCGCTATCTCGTTCTCATGGTGAGGGAAAGTGAGGTCCTGTCCTCCTCCGTGGATGTCGATGGTCTCTCCGAGGTGCTTCTTGGCCATGGTGGAGCACTCTATGTGCCAGCCCGGGCGTCCCATGCCCCACGGCGATTCCCACGCGATCTCGGACTCTTCCTTGCGGGCTTTCCAGAGCGCGAAGTCCAGCGGATCTTCCTTGACCTCGCCTATCGCGATGCGCGCGCCGCTCTCAAGATCGTCGATGTTCTGGCCCGACAGCTTGCCGTACTCAGGGAACTTGCGCGTCGAATAGTAGACGTCGCCGTCCGCCTCATAGGCATAGCCTTTGTCGATCAGCGTCTGCACGAACTCTATGATCTCCGGGATGTGCTCCGAGACCTTCGGATGGACATCGGCTTTCATCACGCCCAGCGCCTCGGCGTCGTCAAAGTATTCCTTTATATACTTCTCCGAGACTTCAGGAGCGCTTATGCCCTCCTCTTTTGCCCTGTTGATGATCTTGTCGTCAACGTCCGTGAAGTTCTGCACGAACTTCACTTCGTATCCTCTGTATATGAAGTACCTTCTGAGCGTGTCGAACACTACGAACGGCCTGGCGTTTCCGATATGGAAAAAGTTATAGACCGTAGGTCCGCAGACGTACATCCTTACCTTGCCCGGCTCGATAGGTACGAATTCTTCTTTCCTGTTAGTGAGAGTGTTATAAACCTGCATGATTCCTCCTGTTTTATCTCTAGGCGGGGGCATTTGCCCCGCTCTAATTAATATTCAAACTCCGAGAACCGCTCCTACGCACCCCATTATTATGAGTACCAGGAACGGACTCTTTTTATACTTTGCTATAAGCAGTATTGTTACGACTAATATGATAACAGAAATGATGTCAACTGGCGAGCCTGAAATCGCCGCGAAAACGCCGCTGCCCGCGTCTGCGCCGAGTCTCGTGAGCAGTCCCGTGCCGAGCCTGCCCGCCCCCGCCAGAGAAGGTTTTACGAGCGTAGCCGCCGCCGCGCCTATGAGGCCCATCGTTGCCGGACGGATTCCCGCCAGCATGCCGTTGACCACCTTGCTGTCCCTGAATTTCTGTATCGTCCTGCAGACAATGCTGACGATGCAGAACGCCGGCAGAATAACTCCGAATGTCGCCGCGAAAGCGCCCGGTATGCCCGCCGCTTCGTATCCCACATAGGTCGCTGTATTGACGGCAAGCGGTCCCGGTGTTATCTGCGAGATCGCGACTATGTTGGCGAAGGTCTCCTGACTCATGTCGAGGAACGGCTGTATGCTGTCGTAGATCAGTCTCACGATGGCAAGGCCGCCGCCGAAGCCGAGAAGACCGACTTTGAAGAAACTGAGGAAGAGGTTCAGGAGCATCATTTGCCGTCACCTCCCTCTTCATCGCCTGCAGCCGCTTCCATTGCCCTGCGGCTGTTTATCATAGTGACCGCAATGCCCAGTACCGCGAACAGCAGTATGACGTAGGCCGTGTTGACCTTCAGGATGGCTATGAGCACGAACGCGGTCACCGCGGCCAGTATGGCCCACTTGTTCTTAAGAGCCGACGGAGCCAGCTGTATCATCGCCACGGCAACCATTCCGAGAGCCGCGGCCCTGAGTCCCGCCATGGCTCCCATGACGACTCCGCTGTTTCCAAGGGCCGTGATGCCGCGCGCGATAATAAGTATGAGCACGAACGAAGGGATGGTGACACCGAGTGTCGACACGATCGATCCAATAAGGCCCTTCTTCTTGTACCCCACATATGTCGCCATGTTGATGGCCACTACGCCCGGCAGGCTCTGGCAAACCGCAACGATGTCGACGAACTCCTCCCTGGTGAACCACTTCTTCTCTTCGGTCAGTGTGTTCTGCAGAAGAGGGAGCATGGCAATGCCGCCGCCTATGGTGAAGGCGCCTAATTTGAAAAATACAATAAAGAGCTCAAGTAAAGTGTTCATAACTAATATATTATAACAGAGTTGCAGCCGTAATAAAAAGGCACCGGCCTGAGCCGGTGCCATTCTGTTTTTGTAGCTAGTGAGCGTTCAGCGTTTCCTCTGGAAGTCTTGAGAAGAAGTATCTTCCGTCGCCTTCGAGGTCGACGAGCGCCTTCGCCTTCGCGATGGCTTCATCGATCGTCACGAGTTCGTGATCGGACTCGCGGCGCAGCTTGTACTCTACCTTGCCCTCGCCCGCGAACTTGCCGACTGTGATCCTGATAGGGATACCGATGAGGTCGGCGTCGTTGAACTTGACTCCCGGTCTCTCGTCACGGTCGTCCACCATGACCTCTACGCCCATGCTCTCGAGTTTCTTCTCGATGTCGTAAGCGACCTGCATCTGCGTCTCGTCATTCGACTTGACGACTGTCACGATAACGTGATACGGAGCTACCGACAGCGGCCAGATGATGCCCTTGTCGTCATGATGCTGCTCTACTATGGCCTGCATCGATCTTGTAATGCCCACTCCGTAGCAGCCCATCCAGTACGGATGATCCTCGCCGTTCTCATCCTTGAAGGTCGTGTTCATGCCCTCGGAGTACTTGAGTCCCAGCTTGAAGATCTGTCCTACCTCTATGCCGCGTCTGAACTTGACCGGCTTTCCGCAGTGCGGACAGCGGTCGCCTTCCTGAAGCGTCTTGATATCCGTAACGATGTCTCCGGTGTAGTCTCTGCCGTAGCATACGCCTGTAAGGTGGTGATCCTCTTCATTAGCGCCGGCGCACATGTTGACTGTGCCTACCAGCTCTGTATCTACTACTACGATGCAGTTCTTGAGTCCCATAGGGCCGGTGAATCCCGCGACGGATCCTGTGATAGGGCCTGTGACGTCCTCGTCAGCGAACTCGATGTAGTGCTCAGGCACGTTCAGAGCGTTGACCAGCTTGATCATGTTGAGCTGTCTGTCGCCCCTGATGAATGCCACTACGTTGTCCTTAGGCTGAAGGTCTGTGTCGTATGTTGTGAACATAAGAGCCTTGACCGACTTCTCTACCGGCAGCTTCAGATAGTTGCAGACATCCTCGATGGTCTTTGTTCCAGGTGTGAACACCTTCTCGACCGGCTGCATCTCTTCCTTTGGCGGTTCATCGTCTACGCACTCAGCTCTTTCGACTGTAGCAGCCATTCCGCAGTTGTCGCAGTAGAGGATGTCGGACTCGCCCCAGTCGGAGAGAGCGGAGAACTCATGGGACTTGCTTCCGCCGATAGGGCCGTTGTCAGCCTCTACGATCCTGTAGTCGAGGTCCATGCGTGTGAAGATCTTCTCGTAAGCATGATACTGTCTCATGTAAGCAACGTTCAGATCTTCCTCTGTAGCGTCGAATGTATACGCGTCCTTCATGATGAACTCTCTGGTTCTCAGAAGTCCGTATCTAGGACGCGACTCGTCTCTGTACTTGAACTGGATGTGATAGAGCGAGAACGGAAGCTCCTTGTAGGACGACCACTCCTTGCGGACGAAGTCGGTGAAGATCTCCTCGCATGTAGGGTTGAGGATGAAGTCGTTTCCGTTCCTGTCCTGGATCCTCCAGAGTTCAGGTCCGTAAGCATACCATCTGCCCGTCTCCTTCCAGAGTTCCGCAGGGTTGATATGCGGCATGTATATCTCCTGGCAGTCGATGTAATCCATCTCTTCGCGGACGATCTGCTCTACTTTTCTTACTGTTCTCCAGCCCAGCTTCGGGAACATGTAGACTCCCGCGGCTTCCTGTTTGATCATGTTTGCTCTTACGAGCAGTTTATGGCTCTCAAGCACGGCATCCGACGGTGCTTCTCTCAGTGTCTTGAGGTGGTTCTTAGATAATCTCATTATATACTCCCTTCTATTGCGGCTGACGCGATGGCTGCTATGCCCTCGCCCCTGCCGGTGAACCCGAGTCCTTCCTCAGTGGTGGCCTTCACGTTGACCGCCGTCTCAGGGATCCCGAGTGTTTCCGATATGTTCTGCTTCATCTGGTCCATGTAAGGCGCCAGCTTCGGGGCCTGCGCGATGATCGTCACGTCTACGTTGTTGATCCTCACCTTGCCCAGCATGCTCCTGACCTCGGCCAGCAGTTTCATGGAATCAGCGCCTTTATACTTGTCGTCGGTGTCCGGAAAATGTCTTCCTATATCTCCCAGTCCCGCTGCCCCGAGCAGTGCGTCCATCAGAGCGTGCGCCGCGACGTCAGCGTCCGAGTGGCCGTCCAGCCCGAGCTTGCTGGGGATAGGAGTCCCGCAGAGTATAAGGGGTCTCCCCGGGACAAGTCTGTGTACATCGTATCCGTTGCCTGTTCTGGTAGTCATGCGGATATCCTCTTTTGTGGTTATTTTGTTGTTGGATGAAGCGCCCTCGACGAGCACCACTTTCATGCCCGCGTATTCCGCGACCGAGGCATCGTCCGTCGTTCTGTATCCGTCCCTCTCGGCCTTGTTGTGCGCTTCGAGGATGTCGGAGAGCCGGAAGGACTGCGGTGTCTGCGCCCTGTATATGAGGTCTCTTCTGACAACACTAGTGTCCATTATAGGATATGTTATAGTTTCTTTCAATGAAAACCCGCTGATATATTCAATTTTATCAGGGTTTGCCATGCGGACCGAGTCCGATGCCGGGACTGCCGTGCATACCGCCTTGAAAGAATAGAGAGCTTCGATGTTGCGGCTGATGATGTCAGCGCTCACGCCCGGCCTCGCCGCGTCGTGTATCAGGACGAACACCCTGTCCGGATCGATGCCGCTCTCTTCGACTTCGCGGGACGCGGCAATGAGCCCCTCTCTGACCGAAGCCTGTCTGTCGCTTCCTCCGTGCGTGATCGAAATGCTGCCGGCGGCGAGTCCCGCCTTTTTTTCGCATGACGCCGCTATCTTCAGATATATATCATCGAGCGAGCCGTCGTCAGGCGAGGTTATGATCACCCTGTCGACGTCCCCGTGATAAGCAAAAGCATCGACGGCCGTCTCGAGCACCGTCGAATCTCCGAACGGAAGGAGCTGCTTCGGCATCTCCGTTCCCATGCGGTCGCCCTTTCCTGCCGCCACTATTATCGCGTATATCCTTGCCGCCCTGTTTTCTGTTGTTTTGCCTGTCTTGTTTTCTGCCATAGTCTCCTGCAAATGTAAATGGCCGATCCCATCATCAGCTTCCGCTATATATTGGTTTCGACCATCTCGTCTGCTTCTTCCATTGTGTAGCCGCCCGAGTATATGAGTTCGCTCTCAAGTATCTGCTTGGCTGTGCTGAGAAGTTTTTTCTCTCCGGTGGAAAGCGGTTTCTTCCGGTCTGTTCTGACGAGATTCCTTACTACCGCCGCCACCTCCAGGATGTCTCCTGTCTGCATCCTCTCGGTGTTCTCACGGTATCGCTTGTTCCAGTTGGGGTTCATGGGTTCGGATTCTCCCCGCAGGACCTCCAGGACCTCCCCGATGCGGTCGGGGCTTATAACAGGCCTGACCCCCAGCTTTTCGCAATTGTCCACGGGAACAGAGGCCTCCATGCGGCAATAAGGAAGCGACACATTATAATACATGCGCATCTCGCCGAGAAAGTCCTTTTCGACGATCTCGGTCACGATGCCCGCTCCGTACATCGGATATACAATGTAGTCGCCAATATTGAACACGACATTCTCCTCCTTTATACACTATGATTATAGCCTTCTTTGTATCAAAAATCAAACAAAAATAAATTGTTATATTATCACTCATATATATGGTTGTCAATACAATAATCGACGATCACGGGTCTTATTCTTGGCCCTCTTTTAAGAGCGCAGATATGATATAATCACTCCGTATATGAACACGGAAAACGATCGGAGAAAAGAAATGAAGAAGATACTGATTGTAGACGACGAAGAAAAGATCCGCGAGGTCATCAGGGAATACGCTGAATTCAGCGGATACGAGGCCGAAGAAGCGGCCGACGGCATGAGCGCCATAGGCATGGTCAAGCTGAACGATTACGACCTCATTATCATGGACATCATGATGCCTAAGCTCGACGGTTTCAGCGCGGTCAAGGAGATACAGAAGATCAAGGACATCCCGGTTATCATGCTGTCGGCAAGAGGCGAAGAGTACGACAAGCTCTTCGGCTTCGAGCTCGGCATAGATGATTACGTGGTCAAGCCGTTCAGTCCGAAGGAGCTTATGGCAAGAGTAAACGCGGTCCTCAGCCGCAGAGACCCTTCGGAGAGGAAACCGTCCTCGGTGCAGAAGTTCGAGGGACTCGAAGTCAACATGGCGGCGCGCACCATAACGGTGGACGGAAAGCGCGTCGATCTGACGCCGAAGGAATACGACCTTCTCTTCTACATGATCCAGAACAAGAACATCGCCCTTTCCAGAGAGCAGCTGCTCGGAGACATCTGGGGCTATGATTACTACGGCGAAGACAGGACCATCGACACTCACGTCAAGAATCTGAGACACCGTCTCGGTCCTTACCAGAAGTTCATAGTGACGATCAGACGGATCGGCTATAAGTTCGAGTATGAAGAATAAATCATTGCCGAGGTAAAGGATGGCAGACCATACGGGCAAGATCCCGGAGAAACAGCAGAAAACGGGAAACAGGCTGGACACCAGCAGCATCAAGATGACGATACTCATATCGTTCGTCGTTTTTGCGCTGTTCCTGCTCGCGATCCTCTGGGGCCTGTCCAACTTCTTCCTCAGCAATTACTACGAAAGGGCCAGATCCCAGGAAGTTATCGGTACAGCGGACGCCCTCGAGAATCAGTTCAGGCGCGATCTTGACACTTTTGATTCCTACGCCATACAGACCGCGGGCACCAACGGCATCTACATAAGGATGGATACGTCACAGGGCAGCCTGATATACGACGGTACCCGTACTGTAAAGGACACCGGCGACTTCGAGAGCGACGTGAGCGAGATAAAGGCAGACCTCGAATCGTCAGGCCTCACCAGCATCACAAAGACCAAGCGCGACCCGTCCGGAGGCACTTCCAGACTGGTATACGCTTCTCACATCAGGGCCTACGGCTATGTCAACGACCTCTGCATAATCGCGCCTCTGTACCCCGATCAGGTCACGGTCAGGATACTCACCAGGATGCTGATCTACATATCGTTCATAGTCGTTATAGTATCGTTCCTGCTTGCGTTCGCGCTCTCCGTACGTCTGTCGTCCCCTATCGAGAACCTCACCCGTTCAGCGAAAGAGCTCTCTCAGGGCAACTACGACATCAGATTCAACGGAGCCGGATTCACTGAGACAAAGGAACTCGCCCGCGCGCTCAACAAGGCGTCGTACGAGATGCAGAAGACCGAATTTTATCAGCGCGAGATCATCGCGAACGTTTCGCACGACCTCAAGACGCCGCTTACAATGATCAGGTCCTACGCGGAGAAGATCATCGACATAACCGGCGACAACCCTGAGAAAAGGAACGCGGACCTCAACGTAATAATATCCGAGACCGAGCGTCTCAACAGGCTCGTCACCGACATGCTCTCTGTGTCCAATCTGCAGTCGAACAACGTCGAGATGCACATGGAGACTTTCGACCTTGTGGAGGCCGCGAGAAGCGTCTACGAGAGTTTCAGGGTGCTGGCCGAGTCCGAGGGATTCGACATGCGCTTCCATCCTTGCAAGCCGGCATACGTTGTAGGCGACCGGAGCAGGCTGATGCAGGTTATGACCAACTTCGTGTCGAACGCCGTCAAGTACTCGGGCGATAACAAATTCGTAAACATCAAGCTTGTCAGGGGAAGCAAGAAAGTGACCTTCCACTGCATCGATCACGGCATGGGCATCCCGTCGGATGAGATAGGACACGTGTGGGACAAGTATTACCGCACATCGGCGAACCATGAGCGCGGCATAGAAGGCACGGGTCTCGGCCTCGCCATCGTCAAGGGCCTGCTGAACCTGCACGGCGCCAAGTACGGCGTGGATAGCGAAGAAGGCAAGGGCTCGGATTTCTGGTTCGAGCTTGAAACAGTCAGAAAGCCTGCGGCAAAGAAGTCAGGCGAAGAGACAGATAAAAAAGATAATGGCAAAGAAAAGTAAGACAGTATTCATGTGCACGGAGTGCGGCAACGAGTTCACGGCCTGGCAGGGCAAGTGTTCTTTTTGCGGCTCGTGGAACACCATAGTTGAACAAAAGGTGGCTCCTATAGAAGAAGCCGCGGACGATACCCGCAGACGCCTCGGCGGAGACGCGCGGCCCGTAAAGCTCGGCAGCGTCGGTACGCGCGAGCACGCTCGCATGAGTTCGGGTCTGTCTGAACTCGACCGTGTGCTTGGCGGCGGCATAGTTCCGGGCTCTCTCACGCTCATTTCCGGCGAGCCGGGCATAGGCAAGTCCACCCTGATCGCTCAGGTCGCGGGCAGGATAGCGGAGCAGACCGGGCCGGTGCTCTACGTGAGCGGCGAGGAATCCGGCGAGCAGGTAAAGCTCAGGGCGGACAGGGTCCTCGGCAGCATAAGCGATCGGTTCTACATCTACCCTGAAACCAACATCGAGAACATCATGGCGGCATGCGATGAAATAAAGCCGTACCTTCTCATAGTCGACTCGATACAGACCATGTACTCGGCTTCCGCCGATTCCGTCGCGGGCAGCCTTACACAGATAAGGGAATGCTCCGGGCAGCTGATCAGATATGCCAAAAACAATCATGTCCCGGTCTTCATCGTGGCTCATGTCACCAAGTCCGGCGAGCTCGCGGGTCCTAAGACCATAGAGCACATGGTGGACACCGTGCTGAGTTTCAGCGGCGAGCGGGACAGAGACCTCAGGATACTCCGGTCGTTCAAGAACCGTTTCGGCACGACCGATGAGATCGGCGCCTTCCGGATGACGTCCGGAGGGATGACAGAGGTGCCGGATCTTTCCGGCAGCCTCATCGAAAACAGCAGCTGCGAGGAAGGTTCTGTCATCTCGGCGGTTTATGAGGGCAGCCGTCCGGTGTTCTTTGAGATACAGGCCCTGGTGAGCCGCGCCAACGTGGGCTTTGCCCGCAGGACAGCCATAGGTATCAGCCAGAACCGTCTCAGCATGATACTCGCCGTGCTCGAAAAGAAAGCCGGCATCAGCCTGCTCGATTACGACGTCTATGTGAACGTCGTAGGCGGCATGAACACCGGCAGCACTTCGACAGATCTGGCGGTCGCACTCGCGATCTACAGCTCGTTCAGAAGCACGCATTCGAGGCTCAGGGCAGTTGCCGTCGGAGAGGTGGGTCTGACCGGAAACCTCCGCTCGGTGCCGAATGCCGACAGGATAATACAGGAAGCCGTAAGGCTCGGATACGAGGCCGTCATACTGCCTGAGAACAACGCGAAACAGTACCGAGGCGGAGCGGACATCAAGGTCCTCGGCGCCGCGAACATAAGCGATGCCATCCGCGCCTGGCTTTCATAGGATCATCGGTGTATAGCAGAAACAGATGCAATACAAAACACACCCGTTTTCAATAAACGGGTGTGTTTTTTCTTTTTCATCCGGATCTTAGTTGAGGTAAAGCTCTACCGGATCCCAGCCTTCATCCTGGTAGTACCTGACATCGATCCCGTTCAGGATCACATAGTCGGATACTGTGATCTTTCTGGCTTCCTCGCGGGCGTCGCTGTCGTTGTAGGCTTCCATGAATTCATCATAGTGCTCGCCGAAGAGTTCCTTCGCGCTTTCCTCAAATCCTTCTCCGTCAGCTACCTGGTCGAACGCGGTCACGGTATTCGTCTCCTTGCTTACGTGCATTACTCCCGGGTGGTTGCCGCCCGAGACACACTTGAGAGTATCGCCTTCTACGTTGTAGTTCTCTACCCAAAAGTCACCGTATACGAGCACTTCATCCTCCGGTGTATAGTCGACGTGGAATATGATGACCGTCGGGATGCTGATCTCGGCTTCTGCGTACTGAGGCCCTATGACCTCCGCCATATGCTCATAGCATGCAGCCTCCACCGGGTCGTCTCCGGCATATCCGAAAGCCGAGCCGTCTATGTATTCATCCGGGTCTTTCACTCTTGAGAAGTGCAGGTCGACGCCTATGACACTTGTCTTGATGCCGTCTCCTTCATCGGTGAATTTCAGTTTGGTATCCCCTTTTGTCTTGAATCCGTCGCTCGTCAGAGACCAGGTGATGTTTGACACTTCCTCGTTACCGTCTTCATCAATGCTTGTAAAAGAGCCTGTCCCGTCTTCGCTGAGGGTCAGCATGTATACGGCGTCCAGATCCTCTGACTCATCGGCAACAGATATGGTATCAGCCTGCCAGGATCCAACGTACTTGCTGTTGGAAAGGTCTTCGCTGCTGCTTCCGCATGCCGACAGAGCAAATGCCATTACCATTGCTAGACTAAGAAGCAATACGGGAATTTTCTTCATAGCTGTTTCCTCCTGAAAAACCGCAGTCACAACTTCTTCCGTTTATACTATACCCGCTCTTTTTAAACAGTCATATCGAAATTAATCAAATTTAAGACACAAAAACTCCCGGATCGCTCCGGGAGTCTGTGAGTCGTTTTACTTCTCTTCCTGCTCTTTCTTGTAAGCAGCGATGACCTTTTCCGCAAGGTTCGACGGAAGTTCAGCGTATCTCGCGAACTCTACCGTGAAGGAGCCTCTCGCCTGAGTCATCGACCTGAGCGCGATAGCGTAGTCGAAGAGCTCGGCCTGAGGAGCCTCAGCGTGCAGGACCTGTCCGCCAGGTGCGGAATCCATTCCGAGCACCATTCCGCGTCTGTTAGGCATGTCGCCCATTACAGCGCCCACGTACTGCTCAGGAACGGTGATCTCCAGCTTCATGATAGGCTCGAGCAGGCACGGCTTAGCCTCGACGATACCCTTCTTGAACGCCAGCGATGCGGCGATCTTGAACGATACTTCGTTGGAGTCTACTTCGTGATACGAACCGTCATAGAGGACAGCCTTGATGTTCTGTACCTTGCATCCTGCCAGAGGGCCCTTCTCCATGCACTCGAGGAGTCCCTTCTCGACAGCCGGAACGTAGTTCTTAGGAACCGATCCGCCGAAGAGCTCTTCACTGAACTCGAGTCCAGGCTCCTGTGACGGGGAGAATCTGATGTGTACGTCTCCGTACTGTCCCGCGCCGCCGGACTGCTTCTTGTGCTTTCCCTGTACGTCGGAGTTGCCTTTGATGGTCTCTCTGTAAGCGATCTTCTGAGGAACAACGTTTACGCTGACGCCGTATCTGTCTTTCAGCTTGGCCTGGATGATTCCCAGCTGGATGTCGCCCTGGCCGCCCAGCAGAGTCTGGTGTGTCTCGGCGTTTCTCTCGAGGACGAATGTCGGATCCTCTTCCATGAGTCTGGAGAGACCCTGAGCCATCTTCTCATCCTCGTTCTTGTCTGCAGCCTCTACAGCTACAAAGTAGCAAGGTGTAGGGAATGCAGCAGGCTTAACTGTTACCTGTTTGTTCTTGGCACAGAGTGTGTCGCCTGTCTTTGTGTTCTGGAGCTTTCCGAGAGCTACCATGTCGCCCGCCACGACAGTGTCTGTCATTTCCTGGGCCTTGCCTCTTACGAAGAATACGGAGCCGAGCTTCTCGGACTTCTCCGAACGAGGGTTATATACGTCAGCTCCGGACTTCAGAGTTCCGGAAACTACCTTGGCGTATGAGATCTTTCCGAGGAACGCGTCGGCCAATGTCTTGAAGATGTAGAGAACAAGGTCTCCGTTAGGATCGCAGGCGATCTCGATGTCGTTGCCGTCAGCGTCCTTGGCTTCCGTAACGACTGTCTCAGGCTTCGGTACGTATTTGCAGAGAGCGTCGAGCACCTCATCTACTCCTTCGCCTGTAAGAGCGCTCATGCTGAGGATAGGCATGATGTCTCCGTTGTGGATGCCCATCGCCAGACCGTGCGCGAACTCCTCGTCCGTGAACGGCTCGCCCTCGAAGAACTTCTCCATGAGTTCCTCGTCAGCTTCAGCTACCGCTTCATCGAGAGCGTCCTTGTCATCGAGAGTGACGCAGCCGCTTCCGAACTTGTCCTGGATCGCCGAGATGACCTCGTCGACATTGACATTGTCCTTGTCGATCTTGTTGATGATGAAGAATGCAGGCGAATTGAATTCCTTGACAAGATCAAAAGCCTTTTCAGTACCGACCTGGATGCCGGACGAAGCGTCTACCATGATGATCGCTGTCGCGCCTGTCGAGAGGGCCGCCCTGGCCTCACCCGCGAAGTCGAAGAATCCCGGTGTGTCAACGAAATTGAGCTTTGTGCCCTTGTACTCTACCGGTACGAGTGTCTGGTTGATGGTGTATCCCTTCTCGATCTCCATCTTCTCATAGTCGGATACTGTGTTGCCCGACTCGACCTTTCCGAGTCTGCTGATCACTTTTGTGTTCAGCAGACCTGCTTCAAGGAAGGTGGTCTTGCCTGTGCTGCCGTGTCCGAGCAGCACGATGTTGCGGATCTTATCGCTCTT
>JBGUKZ010000019.1:0-1732 GCA_045114795.1 Anaerovoracaceae bacterium | reverse complement strand
TGTATGCATACCGCATCGTGGGTCTGATCCAGAGCTACCGCGACAACTCCTACCTGGCTATCCGCAACTTCGAGAAGGCCGCCCGCTACTGCAAAGAGGCGCGTGCCGAGCAGGAGCTGCCGAGCCTGCAAATCCTTATGGCACAGGAGTATATCAGGCTGCGCGAGTTTGAGAAGGCAGAGGAGCATTGCCTCCGCGCGGAGGAGTACCAGGACTTCTTCCCCTCCATCCGCATCAAAGCGCTCATGACGCGCGCCTGCCTCTACAATGCCGAGCAGGACTGGAATGCCTTTTATCAGTGCTATGACGCGCTGCTGGCCAATCCGCTCTACCGGATGCAGACCGATGAGGACGCGCGCCACGGTATCGATATATTCTATCTCCTCTCCCACAAGCGGTTCAATGAGGCTTTGGCCAAGGCCGATTCGCTGGGCACCGCCCGCGACCGGTACGATACCCGCCAGAGCATTTATGCCGCGCAGGGGCTCTATCATCCCGCTTACAACGAGTTGAAGAGCCTCGTGGCCGAGAAGGATTCCATCTACATCAAGGTGCAGAACGAGGACTTGGCCATCCTGGATGCCGAAATGAACAACGCACAGCTGCGCCAGGAGGCCGAACGGCTCCGCCACCGCCATCAGTACACCATCCTGCTGGGCTTTATCGTGATGTTCGCCATCGCCTTCTTTGCCATCCTGCTGGGTCAGTGGCGCCTGCGCCAGAACCTGGAGGAGATGAAGCAGAAGAACATCCAAATGCTCTCCGCCCGCCGGGCTTATCGCCGTGCACTGGAATACAAGGAAAACGAGAACTCAATCAAAGTCAAGATATTACAAAACCGAAAGTCAGCTAGGCTATGAAAAATAAATCTCTCTTCAAGTACTACAAGAACGAACTGTTGGCCTTCGGGCTTTTCCTCTCCGGAGCCGCACTCTCCATGCTGGGATTAATCCGCACCGTTCCCCTGATCGCAGGTATTGCCGGCGTGGTGATTCTCTCTACCGGTCTGTTCTACTTCTGTCTGCGCTACACCTCGGAAACCACCTACAAGGACTTCTACAAGGAGAATTACGAGATCGAGCACGAGACCATCGAAGATGACATCCGCCAGTCCATGGCCTATCACCGCTATCAGGAAGCTGTCATCAACCGCTACGAGAGCGCGTGCCGCGACCTGGGTATCAGCGAAGAGCAGAAGAACTGGCTCCTGCAGCTCCTCACTGACGAGAAGAATCGCGTGGACGAAGAGTTGAAGGCTGAAGGCGGCGGGCATATTTAGACCGCCTTGGGGGCTGCGAGGTAATAGCTTCGCTCGGACAAAAAAGTCCTCGCTACGCTATTACGCTCTCCGCCCGCCCTCATGCTGGGCTTGATTTGTTATCTCATACTGACAAAATGTCCTAAAAGGACAAATGGCAAACTATTTGTCATACCTTTGCGCGTCTTAATGTATGACTATGAAAAAAAATAAACATAACGAGAAAGAACAGACGGCGGCACAGGAGCCGGAGGTAAAAGTAGAGCAGGAAGTGAAGAATGAGGCGGAGGAAGCCTCTGCGGCGAAGCCTGAGTCCGAGACCGAGAAGTTGCAGCGCGAGCTGGCTGAGGCCAACGACAAGTATCTGCGGCTGATGGCAGAGTTCGACAATTACCGTCGGCGTACCGCCCGCGAGAAGCTTGATCTGATTGAAACGGCCGGCGAAGATGTCCTGAAGGGCTTCCTGCCCGTGAT
>JBGUKZ010000018.1:0-4020 GCA_045114795.1 Anaerovoracaceae bacterium | reverse complement strand
CCGATTACATCATCAAGCCTTTGCACCAGCTTCTTTGCGGCGTGCCTTTGCTGCCATAGCCTCACGGGTGACGTCGAGGAGGACAGCGCCGATGATAACGAGACCCAGGACCATGTTCTGGACTGCGGAGTCAACGGACAGAAGGGTGAAGCCGTTCCTCAGGGTTGCGATGACCAGGGCGCCGATGATGGTACCGAACATTGTGCCTTTGCCGCCCATGAAGGATGCGCCGCCGATGACGCAGGATGCGATGGCGTCAGTGTCGTAGGGCTGGATCGCGTTCGCGCCGTTGCAGATGCCGGAACGGCCGATGGAGACGATGCCTGCGACCGCTGCCATGAAGCCGGACAGGGCATAGCAGAATGTCAGGACATTGGCTGCGTCAATACCGGAGAGACGGGTGGCTTCCATGTTGCCGCCTGCGCAGTAGATGGAACGTCCCAGAGCTGTGCGGGTCAGCAGGATGTGCATCAGGATGTAGATGATGACGACTACGATGAAGCTTACGGGGAAACCGCCGATGGTTGCGGAACCCAGAGCCATGACGCCGTCCGGGAAGCCGGAGATCATCTGGGAGCCTGTGACCAGGAGGGATGCGCCCCAGAGGAAGTTCTTCATACCAAGGGTGGATACGAAGGGGTGGGGCAGGTGGAGCCTTGTCAGCAGTGTGCCGTTGATCAGGCCGATGATGGTGCCGGCGACCAGGGCGATGATGATGAGGAGGACGGGATTTGTCATACCGCCCTTGACCAGCATACCGCACATGCATGCGCAGAATGTAGCGTTAGCACCGACGGACAGGTCGATACCTGCCGTGATCAGGCAGAGCAGCATACCGGTCGACAGCAGTGCTGTGAAGGTCGTCTGCTTCAGGACAGACATGAGGTTGGAGTAGGTGAGGAACTTGTTGGTCGCGATCGTCAATACGACGCAGAGGATTACCAGCGCGCCCAGCGTACCGAGGTACGATGAAAGGCCGCCTAATTTTTTATTTTTCATCTGATTTTCCTTTCTATATCACCGGTAAGATGTAAATGTTAAGAAAATGGGATCACCGAAGCCGACCCTGTCGACTTCGCTTCAGACGAGTGAGCGCATCAGCGTCAGTCGTCTAAAGTCTGTGCCGAAGAGAAATCCGCGAAGGCGGTTTCTCTGAAGGCCCGAGGTCGATGACATCGACCTCGCTCTGGCGATTAAATGCCGTTCGCATTTAATCGTCCAGAGTGCCGCCCCAGGCTGCTTTCATGAGGCTCTCCTGGTTGAAGTGCTTGCTGTCGCGGTCCACGACTGCCTTCACCACGCCCTCGCGCATTACGACTACGCGGTCGGACATGCCCAGGATCTCGGGCATTTCGGATGATACCATGATGACGCACTTGCCTTCCTTGACAAGGCGGTTCATAACGTTGTACACCTCGATCTTGGCGCCGACGTCGATGCCTCGGGTCGGCTCGTCAAAGATGAAGATCTCCGCATCTGTGTTGACCCATTTGCCGATGACGACCTTCTGCTGGTTGCCGCCCGACAGCTGGCCTACGATCTCGTCGATCGAAGGGGTCTTGATGCGCAGGGATTCGATGTTCTCCGTGCCCTTCTCCAGGATGCGTTTCTGGTTCAGGAACATGCCGTCGCAGAATCCCTTCAGGTTGGCCAGGATCAGGTTGTTGCGGATGGACTCCGCAAGGACCAGGCCCTGTCCCTTTCTGTCCTCGGTCAGGAAGGCGATGCCGGCCTTGATGGCCTGGCCCGGATTCTTGATCGTCACTTCTTTTCCGTCGATATAGATCTTGCCGCCGTCCAGGGGGTCCGCGCCGAAGATCGCGCGCATGGTCTCTGTACGGCCCGCGCCGACCAGGCCTGCGAAGCCCAGTACCTGTCCGCGGTATGCTTCAAAACTCACGTCGTGCAGGACGCCGCCCTCCTCCAGGTGCTCAGCCTTCAGGGCGACCTCGCCCTTGACGCCGAATTCCTTGGGGAAGAGGTTGTCCAGAGAACGGCCGACCATGGCCGCGATCAGTGAGTCGTTGTTCCAGTCCTTGATGTCCCTTGTGTCGATGTACTGGCCGTCGCGGATGACCTCCACGCGGTCGCACAGCTCAAAGAGCTCTTCCAGTTTGTGGGAGACGAAGACGATGCCGATCCCGCGGCTCTTGAGCTCGCGGCAGGTCTTCATCAGCTGCTCGACTTCCTTCTCACCAAGAGAGGAGGTCGGCTCGTCCATGATGATCATCTTGGCATCGATCAGGACCGCCTTGGCGATCTCGATCATCTGCTGCACGCCCATTCCGAAGCTGCCTGCAGGCTTTGTGGGGTCAACGTCCTGGCCAAGGGAGGCCATGACCTCTTTCGCCTTTTTATGCATGGAGGCGTAATCCAGGAGTCCCATGGGACCCTTTTTCCACTTATTGATAAAGATATTGTCGGTGATGCTCAGGAGCTTCTCGATGTTCAGCTCCTGGTATACGCACGCGATGCCTG
Source organism: Anaerovoracaceae bacterium (assembly GCA_045114795.1). Taxonomy (GTDB): domain Bacteria; phylum Bacillota; class Clostridia; order Peptostreptococcales; family Anaerovoracaceae; genus Crickella. The sequence goes on along the minus strand of JBGUKZ010000018.1, from coordinate 1,542 downwards.
CCGCTGCCGATTCATTCGGATTGTGGAAGGTCATCTGCTTGCCTTCGACGTAGATCTCGCCCTCGTCAGGCTTGTGCACGCCTGTGAGGACCTTGATCAGGGTCGATTTGCCCGCGCCGTTCTCGCCAATCAGGCCCAGGATCTCGCCGGGCTTTACCGCGAGCTGCATCTTGTCAAGCGCCTTGACACCCGGAAATATCTTTGTGCAATTTTTCAATTCCACAACATATTCGCTCATTCGGAAGTTTTCCTTTCTATCCTGTAATCAATCCCGCTTTATGCTTTTTACATAAAATGGGCTCTCCACCGGGATAAGTCCGATGAAGAGCCCATACATTTTCTGCTTACGCAGAATGTTTCTTCAGGACTTGCCTGTCAACACATTCTCTCGCTATGTGTCTGTCTGTTCCTTCAACATTTTTGTTACGTCTGATAATCCATGATGCCGTGTATCTCATGTTGTGAGGAACGGATCAAGATCAATTATTTGCCATAGCTGCTAAGAGTGTCGATGTGCTCCTGAGCGTTGTCCTTTGTGATGATGGTGTAGCCGGAATCAACTACGGGATCAACCTGCTCACCATTCAGATACTTAACCATGGTCTCAACTGCCATATAAGCCATGTTGTAAGGGTTCTGAGCGGTGGACATGGTCATCTTGCCGTCCAGGATTGCCTGTGCAGCGGGGATCTGTCCGTCGAAGCCGAGGAAGATTGTGTTCTTGTAGGACTCAAGGCCAGCCTTTGCTGCTGCGTTTGCAGCTGCCAGAGCCATGTCGTCGTTGTTTGCGCAGATGATGGCAACGCCTTCGGGATGTGCGGACATGATGCCTTCCATCTCATTGGTTGCAAGGTCAGCAACTGCGTTTGCATAGTGGACTTCGTCCTCAAGGAAGTCGCCGCCGTTCTCTTCGACACCGGCGATGTAACCGTTCATACGGGCGGTGTTGGTGCCGTCACCCTGAACGCCTGCGATCTCGATGCACTTGATCTCTTCCCAGCCGGCTGCCTTTGCGGCCTCAACTGCTGCTGCAGCGCCTGCCTTTGCAGCCTCTTCGTTACCGGTTCCGATGAAGGAGATGACCTTGTCGGAAGGGATAGCACTGTCGAGTGCCATGATCGGAGCGTCTGTGTCAGCGATCAGAGTCTTGACTGTGTCTGCCTGCAGAGGAGCAATGATGTATCCATCATAGCCGCCGGAACCCAGGTCGGTCTGGATCATGTTCATCTGCTCGTCATAAGAAGTCTCTGAAGGCGGTCCCTTGACCTCTACGGTCACTTCGGGGTGCTCCTTGGCATACGCCTCTGCACCGGCCTTGATATAGGTCCAGTACTCGGAAGACAGAGTCTTGCAGATGACGTCGATGTTGTAGGAACCGTCGCCTGCCTCGGCTGCTGCCGGAGCTGCCTCACCGGTGCCTGCTGCACCTGCATCTGCAGCGGGTGCGCTGCTGCTGGAGCTGCCGGAGCCGCCGCATGCCATCAGGGAGATGGCTACAGCACCTGCGAGCAGAGCTGCAAATAACCTTTTTTTCATGTTACA
>JBGUKZ010000017.1:0-28076 GCA_045114795.1 Anaerovoracaceae bacterium | reverse complement strand
CCGCTGACAACAAAGTCGAGTGTGAATCCAAAAGTCTTCTGGATATCAGGGATATGAAAGAGTTCCTTGACAGTCTTGAGGAAGGGGATGAAGTCATCCTGACGGGGGGAGACGGGACGATCAACCGTTTCGCCAACGATGTATACGGCTATGAGTTCAGGAACCCGGTCTATTACGCGAAGTGCGGCAGCGGCAACGACTTCTTCCGCGACAACGAACACCTCGCTGTTGACGGGAAGATCGACATCAGGCCGATGATGAAGAACCTGCCTCTGATCACTGTAAAGGGCATACAGAGAAGATTCGTGAACGGCATAGGCTACGGCATCGATGGTGAGACCTGCAGGATAGGCGACATCCAGAGAGCGACTACAGACAAACCCGTAAACTACTCTAACATCGCCATAAAGCTTCTCCTGGGCAGCTACAAGCTCAAGAAGGCGACCGTCGATGTCGACGGAAAGGTAAGCACATTCGAGAACGTATGGATGGCGTCCACTATGAAAGGCCGTTTCTACGGCGGAGGCATGATGGTAGCTCCGGCGCAGGACCGCTTCAATGAGGACGGTACTGTATCAGTCGTCACGCTGTACAAGAAGAACAGACTGGTGACGCTTATGAGATTCCCGTCGCTCAATAAGGGCGAGCACGTCCTGAAAAAGGACTGGGTAACCGTGCAGACCGGAAAGAAGGTAACGGTCACTTTCGACCAGCCATGCGCGCTGCAGATAGACGGCGATGTGATTGAGGACGTGCTGACATATACCGTAGAGACGGGCGTTTGATAACAGGAGCGGGCCATGGAAAGATATGATGTAATAGTGATAGGCGCCGGAAACGGCGGCCTTGGCGCAGCCTGCAAGATCCTTAACTCCGGGAAGTCCTGTCTGGTATGCGAGAAACACAACATACCGGGCGGCTTCGCCACGAGTTTTGTGCGCGGCAGATTCGAGTTCGAAGCGTCCCTGCACGAGTTCAACGGCATAGGCACGGACGAAGAACCGGGAAGCACGCGTAAAGTATTTGAGGAACTGGGCATCGCTGACAAAATCGAGTGGATACAGCTGAAAGACGCGTATCATCTTATATCCGAGAAGGAAGGGTATGACTATGTCATGCCTTTCGGCGCGGAAGCGTTCGCGAAGGCAAACAATAAGCTCCATCCGGACGGAGAAAAGTACATAAAGGATTTCCTCGCGCTGTGCAAACAGATAAGAGAGGCGATGGCATATCTTGGCGAGACAAAGGGAAAGCCCGATCCACAGGTGATGATGGAGAGGTTCCCGGATTATCTCGCGTGCGGATCGTACTCTGTGAAAGAAGGATTCGAGGCGCTTGGCTATCCGAAAGTGATAGTCGACAACCTCAATGCATACTGGTGCTATCTTGGCGCGGATGAGAACAATATGACCTTCCTGCACTACGCCAACATGATAAACAGTTATATCACGGGTGGAGCAGCCATACCGAGATATCGTTCCCACGAGATCTCACTGGCATGCGAAGAGCGTATACATGAACTTGGAGGAGACATTTGGTTCAATACCGAAGTTGTGAAAATTCTTACTGATGAAGAGGGCCATGTATGCGGCGTGAGACTCAAGGACGGCAGGGAAGTGGAGAGCAGGCATGTCATCGCAAACTGTTCGCCGCATCTGGTGTACGGAAAGCTGCTTGACAGCGAGGCTGTGCCGGAAAGGGCGATCAAGCTGACCAATTTCAGAAAACTGGCAGGCAAGGGCTTTACCGTATTTCTGGGGCTCAGCAAGTCTGCGGAGGAACTCGGGATCACAGACCACAACTATTTCGTATACGATTCTTCCGACAATGTGGATCAGTATAATGCGATGAAGACCCTGGACAACACGGGAGCGCAGGCAACGGTATGCCTCAACAACGCGTATCCTGACTGTTCGCCTGAGGGAACATGCATCGTATACATGACGACGCTGTTCACGGATGACGCGTGGAGCTCCGTAACAAAAGAGGATTACTTCAGGACGAAGAATAAGATAGCCGCGAGAATGATCGGCAGATTCGAGAAAGCCACGGGAACCAACATCCGCGATCATATAGAGGAAATAGCGATAGCTACCCCTGAGACGTATGCGAGATACTGCGGACATCCGCAGGGCACCATCTACGGCTACGAATCGCAGTATTACGACGGCCTGATGAACAGGATCCAGATGGTAGAGGAAGACAGATTCGTGCCGGGTCTCAGGATAGGCGGAGGCTACGGAGAGAGACTGCTGGGATATCCGAGCAGCTTCAAATCCGGCGTGAATGAAGCCGGCCGCACCCTGAGAGACATGGAAAAGGAGGGCAGGTAATATGGCTTTCAAGAGAAGTGATATTCCGGGCGAAGACATAAGACTCGCCATGGAAATGACGGCAAAGCGCCGTCAGCTGATAGACGAAACGCCTGCGACTCCATTGGTTTATGAATATGGAGTAAACCGTCTGGCAAAGGCATTGCATCCGGGATTCGTTAAAGCCGTGATAGCGGATAAAACTCCATGCAGCGCCGACTGCGCAAAGATAACACTGAAGCCGGCAGACGGCGGGGAATTCCCGTATTTCAGGGCAGGACAGTTCATCACGCTGTCCTGCAAGGCCGGAGACTCGTATCTGAGCCGTCCGTATTCGATCATATCTTCACCGAAAGAAGCGCTTGCAGGCAAAATGGAGATAATGGTGCAGAGGAAAGGCATATTCTCCACGTTCATTATCGATGAGGCACCTGCAGGCACTGAACTGTGGATGGGCGAGCCGTCCGGAGATTTCCATCACGACAGTGTCCGGGACAGGAGCCACGTTCTTGCAATTGCAGGCGGAAGCGGTGTCACGCCGTTTCTCTCGATGATGAAAGCGATACGCGAGGGAAGCGAAGACTTCAGGCTCACGCTTGTGTACGGGGCAAGGACGAGAACTCACATTCCGTTCGATCCAGAAGAATTCAACGGGGAGAAGGTCAGGACCGTCGTTGTGCTCTCTGAAGAGGAAGCTGAAGGATATAAACACGGCTTCATAACTGCCGATCTGCTGAATGAATACATCGATGGCGACACCAGTGTATTCATGTGCGGGCCTGACGCGATGTACAGGTTCGTAAAGAAAGAACTGTACAGCATCGGATTCGATCCGGCAAAGATACGGCAGGAAAGAAACTCGGTCGGCGACAGGGAAGTCAAAGAGGTCAGGACGTTCAGACTCACAGTCCATATACGCGACGCGGTATATGAGCTGGATGCGGCCAATAATGAGACGCTGATCACGGCGCTTGAACGCGCAGGCATTCCTGCGGTAGTCAGATGCCGCAATGGATCATGCGGGTTCTGCCACAGCAGGGTGGTTGACGGTAATTATTATATCGCCAAAGAAAATGATTTCCGCAGACTTGCGGACAGGAAATTCAATTACATCCATCCGTGCTCGACTTATCCTGAGTCGGACATGACGATCGATATTCCGATCATGAATCCTTAGGGGAGTATGAATATGACTGTGTTTATAGTAATATACCTGTTGGCTTTGTGCTGTTATTTCAAGACAAGGACATCGGGCGACATAAAGGCCAGAGCCATAAATAAGTATCTGATGGCGACAATGTACCTTGTATTTGCCATCGTGGTCTTCTTCAAAAGGTATGATTTCGCAAGCTATCAGACTTTGCTGATGGCGGCTCTTATACTTGCGTGGCTGGGGGATATCTTCCTGGTATTTGACTTCGGCAGAGGGGGCGACTTCTTTCTTGCGGGCAACATATGCTTCGTATTGTACGAGCAGATGGTGCTTGTTGACCGCGGAGGCTATTGGTTCAGCGATTTTGCCTGGACTTATATCGCGGCCGGTGTTATGCTTGCTGCGGTCATATTCGCGAGCGGCCGCTGGCCTGATAAGATCAAAATGGGCAAAATGCGCTGGCCGATGACATTCTATCTTTCATCGATATTCATGCACGGAATGACCGGCCTTGCGCTCATGATAATGATGCCGGGAACCAATTACGCGCTGATGGGTCTCGGATCGTTTCTGTTCATGATCTCGGATATCGACCTGAATCTGTACAGATTCGTATTCAATAACAACAAATGGCTTGTCAGGTTCAACAGCCTGACATACTTTACGGGACTGCTGCTTATAGTGCTCAGCACGGCCCTGTAGCCGTTTGAATAATAAACTATCACTTGAAAGGAATAAATAAGATAATGGCTGAACTGGAAAGACTGAAGAGGGACTATGCAGAACTGATCGTAAAAGCATGTATGAATATTCAAAAGGGGCAGAGACTTGTCATAACGTGCGATGTTGAAAACGCGGATTTCGCGAGACTCTGTGCGGAAAAGGCATATGACGCCGGATGCAAAGAGGTAGTGATGTCGTGGGGGGATGATGAGCTAAAGCGAATGAAATACATGCGCGCAGCAGATGAAGTGTTCGACAAGGTCGACTCGTGGTATGTAGACTTCTGCAACACTCTGTCTGAGGAAGGCGCGGGCTTCCTGCATATATTCGCTGAAGATCCGGAACTCCTGAAAGACGTAGATCCTGACCGCATCACGAGAGCCCAGAGAAGCGCTGCCGGACCTCTCAAACCATACCGCAAGAGGATGATGGGCAGCGAGTGCCCATGGACCGTATGCTCGGTCCCATCAAAGGCATGGGCAAAGGCTGTTTTTCCTGAACTCAGCGAGGAAGAAGCTGTCGAAAGGCTCTGGAAAGAGATCCTGAAGGCCTGCAGAGTCGACGGAGGAGATGCCATCAGAAACTGGAAAGAACATGTCGACGAGATCAAGAAACACGTCGACATCATGAACAGCTACAACTTTAAGACGCTGAAGTATAAAAACTCGCTTGGAACTGATGTGACTGTAGATCTTGCCGAAGGACATATCTGGACAGGCGGCGAGGAGAAGGGACCTAACGGGACCATGTTCGCGGCGAACATACCTACTGAGGAAGTGTTCACGCTTCCTGACAGACGCACCATGAACGGTACGCTTGTCGCCACCAAGCCGCTCAGCCTCAACGGATCGATAGTCGATGGATTCAGTTTCAAGGTAAAGGACGGCAAGATCATTGAGGTGCACGCGGAGAAGGGTGAGGATATCCTGAGAGAAGCCATTTCCGTAGATGAAGGCGCTTCATATTTCGGAGAGGTAGCTTTGGTGCCTTTTGATTCACCTATCAATAACTCCGGCGTGCTCTTCCTAAATACGCTGTTCGATGAAAACGCGGCCTGCCATTTCGCGTTCGGCGAAGCATACCCTTGCATAGAGGGAGCCGACACGATGACTGAAGAGGAACTCAGGGAAAAGGGAGTCAACTCTTCGATGACGCATGTCGATTTCATGGTCGGATCGGCTGACCTCGAGATCACGGGGATCACACACGAAGGAGAAGAGATACCTGTATTCAGAAACGGCAATTTCGCATTCTAAAGCTTTTTTGAAATAAGCCTTAAGCCTTTTATCCATACGGATAAGAGGCTTTTTTGCCGGAAAAACCCAAATGTTAATTCTTGTTGCTTGTGAAATGACCGGTTCATTATTACTATAAACACAGGAAACAACGAATACGGGAGATATGACGATGCTTAACGAGAATATAAAAACCATCAGAAAGAATAAAGGGTATTCGCAGGAGGAACTTGCTATCAGGCTTCATGTGACCAGACAGACGATATCCAAATGGGAGAGAGGGGCATCGGTGCCGGACGCGGACCTTCTGACAGACATGGCGGAGATATTCGAGGTGTCAGTGTCGGAACTCCTTGGCGAGGATCCCGTCGAAAGGAAGCAGGACGCCCTGATCGAGCAGCTGTCAAGGATCAACGAGCAGATGGCGATACGCAACCGCAGATCGTCCAGGCTTATAAAAGTCACTGCGGCAGTACTGATCGTCCTTGCCGTGGCCGCAGCGGTGATACTGGGCAGAGGCTATAACGAGAAGCACAGACTGATAAGCGATCATATAGGCAAACTGGCATATACCATACCTGATACCGGATTCACGCATGACAAGGATGACATCGGCGTCTGGGTGGATAAAGATGGCAGATCGAGGATAAGCGCCAAGTCTTACAGACGGGCTGACGACATGACGGAGATCGCGATCTGGGAATATGGATCTGACAGAGAAGCGCTCGAAGATTTCATCACAGAGCATGATACAGACAGGGTGGATTATTCCGGAGATTACGGAGAACTTCCTTCCATGGTCGATGAAATAGTCGCGGCAACGGATGTGACGGATGACTCCCGGGGCACTTATTATGAGGCGTTCATCGTGATCGACGGCAAACTGTATCTGGTTTCGGTAGTCGGCGGCGACGCGCCTTACGCATACGGCGAAGGGCTGATAAGCACGATGCGCATCGATGACAGTCTGAGCGATGAATACCTCTGATCCATACTTCCGGACACACGAAGGCGGAGACTGAACGTGTCTCCGTCTTTATCTTTGAAAAAAGCAATAAATGTATGTAATAATAAATATTAGTTATGGAGAAAAAGGATACCGGCAAATACATTCTCATAATGTCATCGGGTGTGCTCTGGGGAACGATAGGGCTCTTCATTAAATTGCTTACAGCAGAAGGCTCATCACCTGAGTATACGACATTCATGAGGATGTTTTTTGCTTTTTTGATGCTGTTCGCGATCACTCTTATCAAGGAAGGGATAGGGGCATTCAGGATCGGAAGGCGCATGATGATATCCTGCATGCTGCTGGGATTCATTTCCACGTCACTCAATAACCTGTTCTATACAAATGCGGTCAACAGGCTCGGCATGTCGCTTGCCGTGGCCATGCTGTACATGTCTCCTTTGTTCACAGCGATGCAGTCGAAGCTGCTGTTCGGAGAAAAGATCGGCAGGCATAAAATGGCGGCGCTCGCGCTCAACGTGGCCGGCTGCGCTCTGGCCGCGACAGGAGGGAACTTCTCCGGTACGAGTCTGTCCATAGCCGGTCTGCTGTTCGGGCTGGGAGCGGCTTTCGCGTATTCCACGCAGAATATCTTCGGAAGGATGGCTACAGACGAGGGTTCGCCTTTCGTAGTGGCGACATACAATTTCTTTTTCGCTGCAGTCTTTACGATGGTCCTGGCACGGCCATTCTCAACGGTCAGCGATCCGCTGAGACCTAAAATGCTGCTTTACGGCATCCTTTTCGCGCTGATTCCTACGACGATAGCGTACCTTATTTATTTCAGCGGGATACAGGGACTGAAAGAAACGAGCAAGGTGCCGGTGCTATGTTCAGTGGAACTCATTTCCGCGACACTTATCGGAGTGCTGTTCTTCCATGAAACTTATCCCGCGCTGTCGATGGCAGGCACGGCAATGATATTCATCTCCATTCTTCTGATGAGCAGGACAAAACCGGAATGAAAAAACTCAGCTGGATAGAGATAACAAGTTTATATATAGGCGTTATCATGGGCGCCGGATTCGCTTCAGGACGCGAGTGTTGGCAGTTTTTCGGTGTTTTCGGCGGAAAAGGCTATTATGGAGCGGCCGCGAGCACTCTGTGCTTCGTCATGCTTGCCTGCATGCTCACATACATCGCCAGGAGCAAGGGCACCGCGGACCTCGGAAAGCTGATATCGCCGTTCGACAGTAAGCTCATCGATGAAGTCATCGGATGGGTGCTGGCCATCATCTACTATTCCATGATAATCGCCATGACAGCCGCAGGAGGATCTCTTCTGAATCAGCAGTTCGGCATCAGCAAGGTCATTGGAGGCATCATCATCGCGCTGCTCTGCGTCATAACGGTGCTGGGAGATTTCGAAAGGGTGTCGAAGGTGTTCAGACTCATGGTACCGGTGCTTTTCATCGTCGGCATCATCACGATAATACTGACGATCCGCGCGGACTTCCCGCAGAGCGGTGCCGTCGATGGATACAGGCCGGGGCGCATGTCGCCAAACTGGCCTGTTTCCGCTTTGGTATTCATGGCATACAACACGCTGGGCATGATCACGATGTCCGGGAACTCGGCTGTGAATGCCAAAGACGGCAAAAACGCGTATGCCGGAGCCATAGCCGGGACGCTTTGCCTTGGAACTCTCACGATACTGCTTCTCAGAGCGCTTCTTACGGACATGGCGTTCAGCTCGGGCCTCGATCTGCCTATGCTGGGTTTTGCCGGGAGACTGTCGCCGGTCCTGAGCATCATTTACGCGGTAATACTTTACGGGGCGGTGTATTCGACGGGAGCCAGCACATACTACGGATTCAGCACCAAACTTAAGCCGGGGCAGTATAAGAAATGGATGATCACCGGCGGCGCGGCGGCGGGATTCCTGCTTGGCCTCACGGGATTCAAAAAACTCGTTGAATTCCTTTATCCTGCGCAGGGATATATAGGCATGGTCTTCATTGTCCTGATCGTCATGAACTTCTGCAGAGAGCTTACCGGGAACAAAAAAAGCGGCGCGCGCTAATTACTGATTAGCGATTGACCGCATATCGGTTTGAAATTATAATAATCGTGTTAGGCAATTATTGCTTCGTGCCGGCAAACGGCATTCAGAAAAGGAGTGTAATATGGGAATTTTTGACAAGCTCAAAGGCAAAGCTAAGGAAGAAGCCGCAGCAGCAGAAGCTAAGGCAGAAGAAGTAAAAGAAGCCGCGGAAAAAGCTGCGAAGGAAAAACAGGCTGCTTATGAAAAGAAGATGGCCGAAGTAAAGGAACAGCAGGAAGTCAAGGTTGCTGAGATCAAGGAGGCTGCTAAGGAAGCTGAAAAGAAGGCAGCGGAAAAAGCAGAAAAGCTCGCAGCCAACGAGGCGTTCAAGCTTGCAGTTGACGGCAAGTGGGGCCCTCTCTCGATCAAGGCCACACAGCATGTTCTCGGCGTAGCTGAGGACGGCATCTGCGGACCTGAGACGATCAAAGCCATCCAGAAGAAGGTAGGCGCTGAGCCTGACGGCATCTGGGGAACACAGACTTCCAAGGCTATGCAGAAATTCCTTGGCGTCACAGAGGACGGTGTAGCCGGCCCTGAGACATTCAAGGCATGGCAGAAATGGGTCAATAAGGAGCTCGGCTTCTAAAAGACATCAATAATTGCTGACGCGGTCCCCGCAGAAATGCGGGGATCTTGTTTTGTACAAGCCTTAGTCTGTGGTAAAATACGGAAGACGTTGATTTGAAAGCAGGTGAACGGTATCACAAGAGTTGTAGTAGGGCTCTCAGGCGGAGTCGACAGCGCGGTCGCTGCATATTTGCTCAAAAAGCAGGGCTATCAGGTGATAGGCGTGACGCTCAGGACATGGCAGGCTGAAAGCGGGGCTTACAGCCGCTGCTGTGACATCAGCGACGCCCGCCGCACGGCCATGCAGCTTGAAATACCTTTCTACAACGTTAACAGTCTGCCTGAATTCAAAGAACATGTCACGGAGCCCTTCGTAAAGGCATATCTGAACGGTCTGACTCCTAATCCATGTGTTGCCTGCAACAGGCATATCAAATGGGAAAAACTCCTGTCATTTGCCGATGAAATAAACGCGGAATACATCGCGACCGGGCATTACGCGCGCGTAGAAAGGGCAGAGAACGGACGATACACTGTCAGGCAGGCAGCGTACGCCGCAAAGGATCAGACATACATGCTCTATCAGCTCAGCCAGGAACAGCTTGCGCGCACTCTGATGCCGCTAGCCGATCTTACCAAGGAAGAGGTCAGGCAGATCGCAAAGGACGCGGGCCTCGACGTGGCCGGCAAGCAGGACTCGCAGGAGATATGCTTTGTGCTTGACGGCGGATATGCTGAATATATAGACGCATATGTTGACGGAAAGCTGCCTCCGCCGGGCGACTTTATCGATGAAGAAGGGAATATCCTCGGAAGGCATAAGGGAATAGTCAATTACACGGTCGGACAGCGCAAGGGCCTGGGACTGGCCCTGGGATATCCGGCTTACGTGAAGCGCATAGACCCGGAGAACAACACTATAGTGCTCGGAAGCGTGGATTCGGTGATGAAAGACCGCATATTGTGCCGGGATCTCAACTTCATGGCGATAGAAGACCTGAAAAAGGGCGAAAGAATACGCGCTTTTGTTAAAATAAGGTATCATCACGCGGCCTCAGCGGCATATCTGGAATGTGTTGACGATAATACAGTATCGGTATTATTTGACAAACCTGTCAAAGCCCCGGCTCCGGGACAGTCTGCGGTCTTCTATGACAGTCAGAACAGGGTCATGGGCGGCGGAATAATACAGCAGGATATATAAAAAACAAAGGAGATGTTGGCTTATGGACATATATGACGAGATAGATCTGCAGGGATGCCCGTATTGCGGCGGAGCGGGACTGCTTGACGACGGAAGCGGATGGTGCTGGACAGTAACATGCATGGACTGCGGCTCGCAGACAGGCGAGTTCGCGTTCACCGACGAGGAGTCCAGGAAGGCAGCAGCCCGCAGGGCGGCGTACGTCTGGAACATCGGCAAGGTCATCCGGAGCGACCTCGGAGAATAATTATTGTTATTTTTGCTCTTTGCATTGAGTAAAGAGCCTTTAAAATGGTAAAATCATTAAGTGAAAACGCCATTGCTTTTAAAATGATAATCAAGTGATTGGTATGATTCAAAGGAGGAATCAAATAATGAGAGTAGCAATCAACGGATTCGGACGTATCGGAAGACTTGCATTCAGAAAGATCTATACTGACAAGGACATCGACGTCGTAGCTATCAATGACCTTACAAGCCCTAAGATGCTTGCTCATCTGCTGAAGTATGACAGCGTTCAGAAGAAATTCGACGCTGATATCGAAGCTGATGAGGACGGCATCGTAGTAGACGGCAAGAAGATCAAGATCTATGCTGAGGCGGACGCCAGCAAGCTCCCTTGGGGCGAGCTCGACGTAGACATCGTTCTCGAGTGCACAGGCTTCTATACATCTAAAGCCAAGAGCCAGGCTCACCTTGATGCCGGCGCAAAGAAGGTAATCATTTCCGCTCCTGCAGGCAATGATCTTCCGACCATCGTATATGGCACAAACCACGAGATCCTGACAAAAGAAGACACCATCGTATCCGGTGCTTCCTGCACAACAAACTGCCTTGCTCCTATGACAAAGGCGCTCAACGATTTCAAGCCGATCCAGACAGGATTCATGACAACGATCCACGCTTACACAGGCGATCAGATGATCCTTGACGGACCGCACAGAAAGGGCGACCTCAGAAGAGCAAGAGCCGGCGCTGTCAACATCGTTCCTAACAGCACAGGCGCTGCCAAGGCTATCGGCCTGGTCATCCCTGAACTCGCGGGCAAGCTGACAGGAAATGCCATGAGAGTACCTGTTCCATCGGGCTCCATCACTATCCTCGACGCTATCGTAAGAGACGACTCCGACACGATCACAGCAGAGGCTGTCAACGCTGCCATGAAGGCTGCAGCAAACGACTCCTATGGCTACACAGAGGAAGAGATCGTTTCCAGCGACATCATCGGAATGAGCTTCGGTTCGCTCTTTGACGCGACACAGACGATCGTAATGAAGTGCGCAGACCACCTCTTCGAGGTCAGAGTCACATCATGGTACGACAACGAGATGAGCTATGTAAGCCAGCTCGTAAGGACCCTGAAGCACATGGTATCGCTCGGCTAAGCGGCATAAGACATCCAAAAGACAAACTCCGGTCCAAGACCGGAGTTTTCTTGTGCCGAAAATGTGGTATTATTAGCGGTGGAAGGTACGGTGTAAGACACTTGCGAAAAAGAGGTAAGAACTATGTATTACAGCGAAACAGAAGCAAGAAAACTCGTCATTGAGGCGGGGCTCAGACTCCTTGAGAACAAGCTCATCGCAAGGACGTGGGGAAACATAAGCGCCAGGATAAGTGACGACGAGTTCATAATAACTCCAAGCGGAAGGGCGTATGACAGACTCTCGCCATCCGATCTTGTAAAGGTCAGGATAAGCGACTGCTCTTATTCGGGCAGCATCAAACCGAGCAGCGAGAAGGGAGTACATGCTGCGGCGTACTCGCTCAGGGGCCATGTGGGTTTCATCATCCACACGCATCAATACTATGCGTCAGTCGTGGCAGCCGAATGCAGGAGCATAAGCGCGGCGCCGTGCGCGGATTACGCTCTCCCGGGCACCGCCAAACTCAGGAGATGCGTCGAGGCATGCATAAGGAGCAATCCGTACGAGAACATGTTCCTTATGGCAAGGCACGGCACTCTCATCCTTGGCTCAAACATGGAAGAGGCTTTCTCCAGAGCGGAGTCGCTTGAAAAGATCAGCAGGAGACTTGTAGAGGGCAGAGTAGGAACTCCGGACCGGGAGGCGGCTTCTGATTTCGATACATCGAAGATCAACATCAAGGCCCTTCCTTTCATCAAGGTGGTGAGCGATCCGTACATCATGGAGTGCTGCGAAAAGGGTAAAACTGTCGGATCATATATAGATGACTTCGCTCAGATTGTGGGTCCTGACATGCAGGTAGTGAGTACTGACGAGTGGGCGGCAGAAAGAGCCCTGCTCGGATACTCGACCAATCAGGCGCCAAAGGGCTTTTTCGGAAAGCTTCCTATGACAGGCGCTCTGGACCGCATGGGCGGGCAGCAGCCGGCGCTCAATTCCACTATCGGGCGCAATGCCGTTCTCGTAAAGGGGGTAGGAGCAGTCTGCGCGGGCAAGACAAAGGCCGATGCCGAGGCGATAGCCATGATAGTCAGCAAGAACTGCGCAGCGGCGTGCTATGTGAAATACGCGAGGCCGCTGGGCATAGTGGACGCCAGACTGCAGAGGACCATATACCTGACAAAGTATTCAAAACAAATCGATAAATAAACAGGAGCCGGAAGCAGAATGAAAAACAAGGAAGTCATCAGAGCAATAAAGTTCGCGCTGATATCCGCTTCTGCGGGAATAATAGAGTTCAGGCTCTTCACATTGCTGAACGTGACCACGGAATTGAGATACTGGCCGTGCTACCTGACTGCCCTGATAGCGTCAGTGCTGTGGAATTTTACGATCAACAGGCGCTACACATTCAAATCCACAAAGAACGTGCCGCGCGCAATGGCAATGGTATTCGCGTTCTATCTCGTGTTCACTCCCGTGACTACCATACTTGGCGATTATCTGGCCGAGACCGCAGGCTGGAACGAGTATCTGGTAACCGGTCTTAACATGGCTCTCAACCTGACTCTGGAATATCTTTATGATACTTTCATAGTCTACAGGGGCGACATGGACAACAACGACATAGCGCAGAAGCAGGAGCAGAAAGAAACAATTAATAAGAATGAGAGATATTACTGAATGCTGTCCGCAGGACAGCAGAAAAGAGCAGCAACCGGACAGGCTCATGACCTAAAGCCTGAGATGCTGCTTTTTTGCATATATGTGACGGGAAGAGGTCTGATAAATGAAAGATGACAGCAAACTATCCTGTGTAGATTGCGGTGTAAAAAACTGCGAAACAAGGGATAAGGAATATCCTGAATTCTGCCTTACCACAGGACTCTCGGAAGAAACGATCGAAAAAGTCAGAAAGCTCTACGAGGAAGAGGAGAACAAAAGGGTTTCTGTTGTTTCAGCTGAAATAGAAAATGAATTCTATCTCAGGTATACGCGTGTGCAGGAACTTGTGGAATTCGCGAAAAGGATGGGCTTTCATAAACTCGGGATCGCGACATGCGTGGGACTTCTTGATGAGAGCCGCGTACTTGCCCGCATCCTCAGAAAGAACGGATTCGAGGTGTACGGCGCGGCCTGCAAGATAGGATCTTTTGAGAAGAAGTCTGTGGGAGTGGCTGAGGAAGACATGGAAAATACGGGAGCAATAATGTGCAATCCGATCATGCAGGCCGAGGTGCTCAATGACGCAGAGACCGATCTCAATGTCGTGATGGGTCTGTGTGTGGGACACGACAGCCTTTTTTACAAGTACTCGAAAGCGCTGGTCACAACGCTTGTCGCCAAGGACAGAGTGCTTGCGCACAACCCGGCCGGAGCTTTGTATCAGATCGGCTCATACTATAAAAAACTGATGAAGGATGAAGACTGATGAGTATGCTCAAATATGTAGACAGAAGGAATACCGACTGCTTCAAATGGGATGGTCTTGAGAATACGTTCAGCAGAGGCGACCTGCTCGCTATGTGGGTAGCGGACATGGACTTCCGGGTGCCTGAATGCGTTCGCCGGAGACTGTCGGAATATATAGAACTGGGAACGTTCGGGTATTATGATCCGCCTGCAGCCTATTACAACTCTTTCATTGAATGGGAACGAAAGTATCATGGATACGAAGTAAAGCGGGAGTGGATGAGATTTGCCCCGGGTGTTGTTCCTGCTTTCAACTGGCTTGTGCAGATCATGTCCGGAGAAGGCGAGGCGGTCGCGGTGATGCAGCCGGTCTATTATCCGTTCATGAAGGCAGTGGAAAACAACGGCAGGCGGCTTGTCAACTGCCCGCTGCTGGATACCGGCAACGGTTATGAGATGGACTATGACAGATTCGAGGAAGCGATAGCGCGTGAAGACGTAAAAGTGTTCATCTTCTGCTCGCCGCACAATCCGGTCGGACGCGTCTGGAAGAAGGACGAGATCAGGCGCGTGCTGGACATCTGCAAAAAGCACGGCGTGTTCGTCATATCCGATGAGATACATCAGGACATCATAATGAGCGGACACAGGCATGTTCCTTCGGCTATAGCGGGGGATGAAGCAGGCGAGTACGATGACATCCTGGTAACACTGACAGCCGCGACCAAGACGTTCAATCTTGCCGCGGTCCAGAACTCCATAGTGATCATTCCGGATGAAAAGATACGGACAAAGTGGGATGTGTTCGCTGAGGGCATACGCGTCAATGCGGGAAATGCCTTCGGATATATTGCGGTCCGCGTCGCGTACGAGGAAGGCCGTCCGTGGTTCGATGAACTTCTGGAGGTGATCGAAGGTAATTACAGATACTTCAGGGAAAGGATCGAGGCGGAACTGCCTGATGCAAGAGTCGCCGATCACCAGGGCACGTATCTGCTCTGGGTCGACTTCAGCGCATACATGGAAAAGATCATCACCATGGCTGCCGAAAAGTACTCAACGGACAGGGACGCGCCGGATACAGGGGTCACCGCGATGCAGCATCTGATGGAAGATGAGTGCGGGATAGCCGTGGATTACGGCGCCTGGTTCGGCGGCAGCGAATACGCAGGCTGTATCAGGATCAATCTTGCGACATGCCGCGAAAACATCGGGACTGCCGCGGACAGGATCATAGAGGCATTAAAGCAATAAAAGAATCCCGGGCATAGCGCCCGGGATTTAATTTTTTTTGGATCAGCCGCAGATCTCAGTCAGAGCTTTGATGGCGGCATCGACGTCAGCTTCAGTGTTGAAATTGCCGAAACTGAAGCGGATCGTTCCGGTAGGGTAAGTGCCCAGGGTCTTGTGAGCGTTTGGCGCGCAGTGGAGCCCGACTCTGGTCTCTATGCCGTATTCAAAGTCGAGCCTGAACGCCGCGTCCGCGCAGTCAACGCCAAGAGTCTGTACGGAAACGACTCCGGTGCGTCCTTCGATCCCTTTAAGGCCAATAATTTTCAATTTACCGGCTTCCTCGAGAGGAAGTATGCCGTCCAGGAATCTCTTTGTAAGGCCAAGCTCGTGTCCGCGTATGGCATCGAGCCCTTTTTCCTTTATCCACTTGAGCCCTGCGTTCAGACCTACGATGCCCGGTATGTTCATGGTGCCCGGTTCGAATCTGTCCGGCATGAAATCAGGTATCTCTTCGGTATGGCTGATGGATCCCGTGCCGCCGGAAAGGAGAGGGTCTATGAGACCGATCATGCCTTCGTCGAGTATGAATCCGCCTATGCCCTGAGGTCCAAGAAGCGATTTGTGACCGGTGAAGCAGAGAGCGTCGATATGCATCTCTTTCATGTCGATAGGTATGATGCCCGCGCTTTGCGCTGAATCAACGATGAACTTAAGACCGTGCTTCTGGCAGATCTCACCGACTTCTTTCAGAGGGTTGACCGTTCCGACAAGGTTGCTCGCGTGCGTCATGACGATCGCGACCGTATTGTCTTTGATCATGCCTTCTACAGCGTCCAGAACGAGCTCGCCGGCTTCAGTGCCCGGTATCCTGTCGAACTCTATGCCTTTCTTTGAAAGCTGTACAAGAGGCCTCATCACGGCGTTGTGCTCCATGGAAGAGCAGAGCACGTGATCGCCGGGCTTCAGAAAACCTTTCAGCACCACATTGAGGGATTCGGTAACGTTCTTGGTAAATACAACGTTCTTGCAGTCGGATCCGCCGAACATCTCCATCAGCATTTCGCGCGTCTCGAAAACCGTGCCTTCGAGATCATACGCCACCTGATATCCGCCGCGGTTTATATTGGCTCCGATGCTGGTCATATACTCGTAGACTGCGGCGGCTACTTCCTGAGGTTTAGGGAATGATGTTGCTCCGTTATCCAGATATATTTTTTCCATTGTGATTCCTTTTAAGGGTCAGCGCATAAACTTACATATCCATTATAATACGGAGATTATCAATTGATAATACATCAGATATAGATATTCTGAATAAAATGAATGCACTTTATTTAGAGTAACAGATTTGTTGAATATGAGGGCGCTTTTCCCTATAATTAACTTAGGAAATAATGCGGATTCAGGAGTTTATCATTTATGGATTTCAGTAAATATAAACGCGTACATTGCCTGGGGATCGGCGGGATAGGTCTGTCTGCTGTTGCCGAGATACTGCTCGACAGAGGGTATATCGTCAGCGGTACTGACATACACCCGTCAAAGGTCACCAGGCATCTTGAATATCTGGGGATAAAAGTGTTCACTTCCCATGAGCCTGAGAATGTCGAAGGCGTAGATGCCATAGTTTATTCTGCTGCCGTTTCTGACGAAAATCCGGAGGTCAAAAGAGCGAAGGAGCTTGGCATCCCGTTGTTCTCGAGAGCGGAAGTGCTTGGAATGATCATGGACGACTATGAGAACTCCGTGGCTATCTGCGGCACGCACGGCAAGACCACGGTGACTTCGATGACCTCGCTCATACTGCGCAACGCGAAGTACAAGCCGACCATTCTGGTAGGGGGCAATCTGCCTCAGATCAACGGCAACGTCGAGATAGGCGGCACCAAATACTTCGTGACCGAAGCCTGCGAGTATATGGACAGCTTCCTTCAGCTGCGTCCGAGCATCGGAGTCATTCTCAATATCGACTCCGACCACCTCGACTACTTCAAGGACATGGAGCACATAGTCAAGTCGTTCAGCACATTCGTCGAGCAGATCCCTCCTCACGGCATCATCATTGCGTTCGGAGACAATCCGTTCGTCCGCAGCATCCTGAAAGATCATGACAACAAGATCACTTACGGATACAGCGAGAGCAACGATTACTATGCTGAGAACATCAGGTTCAACGAATACGGCTACCCGACATTTGAGATTTACAGCGACGGGAACAGGCTCGCGGAGATCGAGCTTCATGTACCGGGCGAGCATAACGTTCTGAACGCCATGGCAGCGTTTGTTACAGCGTCATATCTTGGAGTAGATACCGGAACGATAGTTTCGACACTCCATGGATTCAGCGGCACGAACCGCAGATTCGACTATCTGGGAACGACAGATAAGGGAGTCAAGGTCATCGACGATTACGCCCACCATCCTACCGAGATAAAGGCGACTCTGTCGGCGGCGCGCAATGTGAAGCACAACAAGCTCTGGCTCATATTCCAGCCTCATACCTACACGAGGACAAAAGCTCTGTTCAGCGAATTCGTGGACGCCTTCATGGATGCCGATGTAGTGATACTCACGGACATCTATGCCGCGCGCGAAAAGGACGTTTACAACATCTCGTCGTATAAACTGGTAAACGCCATCAAGGCAAGGCATCCGGAAAAGCCGGTCTATTACGTAAAGGATTTTGAGGATATCGTAAAATATATAGAAAAGTTTGCGGGCAGGGACGACATAGTTATGACCATGGGCGCAGGAGATGTATATAAAGTTGGGGACATGCTTCTGCACAAAGAAGAACAATAAAGCGTTCATATGTACGAAGGGAGAAACAGCACCATGATACGCAACATGACAAGTGAAGCATTTTCCAATCTCAAACTGTTCACATGCAACTCGCATCCGGAACTCGCGCAGGAGATCGCCGAGCATATGGGAGTCGAACTTGGCAAGTCAACAGTCACCAAGTTCAGCGACGGCGAGACGAGCGTAAGCATCTGGGAATCGGTAAGAGGCAAGGACTGCTTCATAGTCCAGTCAACATGTGACCCGGTAAATGACAATCTAATGGAACTCCTGATAATGACGGACGCGCTCAAGAGGGCGTCCTGCAACAGCGTCACGGCAGTCATGCCGTATTACGGCTACGCCAGACAGGACCGCAAGGCCAAGGCGAGAGACCCGATCACAGCGAAGCTGACAGCCAACATGATCACGGCTGCAGGCATCGACAGGGTCATCACGATGGACCTGCACGCTTCGCAGGAACAGGGCTTCTTCGACATCCCTGTAGACCACATGCTGGGACAGCCGATGCTGACCGACTACTTCAAACTCAAGGACCTCGAGGACCTGGTCATCGTTTCTCCTGACCACGGCTCGGTATCGAGGGCGCGCAACATGGCCAAGCCTTTCAATTGTCCGATCGCTATCATCGACAAGAGACGTCCGGAGCCTAACAAGAGTGAGATCATGAACATCATCGGTGATGTTGAAGGCAAAAACTGCATCATCCTCGATGACCTGATCGACACCGCGGGCACCATCTGCAACGCCGCGAAGGCTCTCGACGATCTGGGCGCCAAGTGCGTATACGCGTGTGCGACTCACGCTGTGCTCTCCGGTCCGGCGATCGAGCGCATAGAGGCTGCTCCTATAAAGGAAATGGTGCTGCTCAATACTATACCTATCCCTGAGGAGAAGAAGCTCAAGAAGATCACGGTGCTTTCCGCGGGACATATATTCGCGGAGACGATCTCGAGAGTCTACTCCAACAAGGCGATATCGGTAATGTTCAATTCATAAATTATTAATGGGATTCTTCAGAAGACAGAAAAGCGAGCCGGGATTTGCAAAGGACACCTACGTGATAGTTGGCCTGGGCAATCCCGGCAAAGAGTATGCAGACACAAGGCACAATATGGGTTACAAAGCCATAGATGTGCTTTCTTCTGATGAGAACATTGAAATACGAAGAAACAAATTCCACTCTCTGATAGGACAGGGGCGCATCGCGGGCAAGAAGGTCGTCCTTGTGAAGCCGGAGACTTATATGAACAGGAGCGGCATCGCCGTCAGAGAGTCGGCGATGTATTTCAACGTGGCTCCTGAGAATCTGATCGTCATCTGCGATGATATAGACCTGCCAAGCGGCTCCATCAGAATCAGAAAGTCCGGCGGCGCGGGCACGCATAACGGCATGAAGAGCGTTGTTCAGGAGCTCGGCACAAAAGACTTTGTAAGGATAAGGATAGGAGTAGGAGCGGCAGAGGCAGGCGAGGATCTGGTCGACAGGGTCATCGGAGAGGTGCCCGCCGCCGAGCGCGAGCTTCTGCAGAAAGCGGCAGCCGAGGCGGCATCCGCGGTAAAAGACATAATCGCCATAGGCGTGGACAATGCCATGAACAGGCACAACCATGTGAGCGTGAAGGAAAAGAATGATAATTGACCACAGCGGTGTAAGCGGCAGCAGGACAGCCTATCTGCTGGCTGAGAAGATAAGAGAGAAGAAAAAGCTTCTGGCGGTGGTCTCGTCCGGACAAGCGGCGGCTCGTCTGGCCGATGACCTCGTTTTTTATATGCCCGGACTGGAGATCATAGTGCTTCCTGAGGAGGAAGATGTCAGAGTCCTGTATGAAGTGCGCGACAGAGGCTCGCTTGTCACGCGCATAAAAGCTCTGACGGCACTCTCGGCAAATCCGGCCAAAGACTGCGACACGGAAACAGGAAAAGGTCTTACCGCTGTCATAGCTCCCGTGAGTGCGGCGCTCAAGCTTACGGAAAGTCCTGATAGGTTCAGATCGACCTTCGTTACACTCAGGACCGGGGACAGGAAAGACCCGCATCAACTCAGACGGGCTCTGTCCGACGCGGGCTACAAGGCGGCTGACGTGACCGAATCCGCGGGAGAATACACATCACGCGGAGGCATACTCGACGTGTTCAGTCCTGCCATGGACGAACCGGTCAGGATCGAGTTCTTCGATGATGAGATCGATTCCATAAGGACCTTCGACACGGAGACGCAGAGGTCTACAGAGACTCTGGACGAGGTGACGATAGTCCCGGCGTCTGAATTCATACCGGACAGCAGAGAGAAGGAAAAGGCGCTTGCGGCCGTCATGAAAGAGTACGACCGCATGGTGAGAAGATACAAGAAAGAGCATGCTCATCCTGATGTCAGCGACGGACGCATAGACGCGATAGAAGGACACAGAGGCAGGATGATAGACCTGTTTGCTCCTGACGGCAACTCTCAGATCTTTGCCGACCTGATAGAGTACTTCGATGTAGAAAAGAGCAGGCTGTGGGACTATGCCTCCGGCAGCGCGCTCGTTATATCCGATCCGTCATCGATAGTGGCCTCGATCCCGGAGAACAGGACTAAGGACGACTGGTTTGAGATATACAGGGATGCCGCGGGCATCACGGCAAAGCGCGACATAGACATCTATACTCCATTCCCGGAGGCAGTGGCCGGAGCCGACAGACTCGACCGTATAGAAAACGTGAAGAGCAGGCAGATAGCGCCGTTCAACGGGCATATCGAACTCTTCGCGACCGAAGTCGGCAGGCTTGTTTCATCCGGATACAGGGTGATCATCGCCGCGGGCTCCGATGAACGCAATGAAAGGGTGCGTGAATACCTTGAGATAGCAGAAGTGAGCGGCGACATATCGTACCGCTCCGGCAGCCTCTCCGGCGGCTTCATCATGGACGATGAGAAGATCTGCTACATTTCAGAGAATGACATTTTTGCCGGCGCCGCGAAGCATCCCCGGAGGAAACCGAAGAAAAAGAGCTCCAGGGAAAGCATACGCTTTTCAGACCTTAAGGCGGGCGATTATGTAGTACATGAAACTCACGGCATCGGAAGGTTCGAAGGCATCAGGCCTGTGACCGCGGACGGCACGACAAGAGATTATCTGCTAATCCGCTACGCAGGCTCCGACATGCTTTACGTGCCGACTGAACAGCTCGACGTGATCCAGAAATACATAGGCAATTCCGGCAGACCGCCTGCGCTGTCCAGACTGTCGGGCGGCAGCTGGAAGCGGACGAGAGAACGCGCCAGAAAAGCCATAATGGAGATCGCCGAAGACCTCGTGAAGCTCTATGCCAAAAGACAGGCGGAGGGCGGCTATGCCTTCGGCGAGGATACGGTGTGGCAGACCGAATTCGAGGATGCCTTCCCGTATACTGAGACGGACGATCAGCTCAGGGCGACTGCCGAGATCAAGGCGGACATGCAGAGACCTATGCCTATGGACAGGCTGCTCTGCGGCGACGTCGGATACGGCAAGACGGAAGTCGCGGCCCGGGCGGTATTCAAGTGCATATCCGAGGGCAAGCAGGCGGCTATACTCGCGCCAACGACGCTGCTGGTGAACCAGCATTATCACAACCTCAGAGAGCGCTTCGAGAACTTCCCGTTCGAGATAGAAGAACTCTCGAGGTTCAGGTCAAAAGCGGCGCAGACCGCGACGATAAAAGGCATAAAGAGCGGCATGGTGGACCTCGTCATAGGAACACACAGACTTCTGTCTGACGACGTAAAGTTCAAAGACCTGGGCCTGCTGGTCGTGGACGAGGAGCAGCGCTTCGGCGTGCGTCACAAGGAAAAGATAAAGGAGCTCAGGAGCAACATCGACGTGCTGACGCTTTCGGCAACTCCGATCCCGCGCACGCTCAACATGTCGCTCACGGGCATAAAGGACATAAGCCTTATAGAAGAACCGCCGGGCGACAGATTCCCGGTGCGCACATACGTTACTCCTTACGAAGAGGAGATACTCCGTGACGCCATCAGCCGCGAACTCGCCAGAGGCGGGCAGGTGTTCGTCGTGAACAACAGGATCACCGGCATAGCGACGGTGGCTGAGATGGTAAAAAGGCTGGTGCCTGAAGCGATAGTTGGCGTCGGCCACGGACGGATGAATGAGGAAGTCCTGGAGAACACCATGCTGGACTTCATCGAAGGCCGCATCAACGTGCTGGTGGCAACTACCATAATAGAGAACGGCATCGACATACCGAATGCCAACACCATGATCATCCTGAACGCAGATAAATTCGGACTCGCTCAGCTCTACCAGCTGAGGGGCAGGGTCGGAAGATCCGGCAGGCTCGCGTACGCGTATCTGATGTATCAGCCGGGCAAGGTCCTGACCGATATCGCCCGCAAGAGGCTCGCGGCCATAAGGGAATTCACGGAATTCGGCGCGGGCTTCAAGCTGGCAATGAGAGACCTCGAACTCAGAGGCGCCGGAAACATGCTGGGCGAGGCGCAGAGCGGACACATAGAGAGCATAGGTTATGAGCTCTACTGCAAGGAGATAGACAGAGCGGTCAGGAAGCTGAAGGGCGAGGACGTGGGAGAAGCCAGGTCGGATATCACCATCGATCTGCCTGTCAGGGCGTCGATCCCTGCGGATTACATACCTGATGAGTCACTGAGGCTCGAGGCGTACCGACGCATAGCCGGCATCCTTGACAGCGAAGACGCCATGGATGTCATAGACGAACTCACGGACAGATACGGCGACCTTCCTGAGGAGGCGCTGAGTCTTATCAACGTTGCTGAGATAAGGGCGCATGCCGAATACCTTGGTGTATCAAACATCAGCAAAAGAGAAAGGTGGATACAGATAAAGTTCGCTGCCGGCGTCAGGGTGCATCCGTACGTGTTTGTGATGGCGAAGTCGGAGTACGGAGAGGAAGTCGCGCTGTCGGATGGCAGAATCACCATGCTGCAGTACCATATTGGAAAGACGGCAGATATCGGAAAGCTGCTTGAACTCATGAGATTCCTCAGAGCCGCCAAAGAGGACTCAAAACAGTTTGAACAGTGAGGAACCAGACAATAAAAGTGTTTAGATATGTTCACATTGACTGATCAATACCGTATAATAAGTCGATTTTGAACAGTTCAGAAAGAGGAAGGACATGCTATTTAAAAATATCGGACTCATTGATGAGAATTTCGAATACCGCGAGAACATGTATGTCGGTACCAACTGCCACAGGATCGTGTACATAGACAGCAAAGCTCCTGAAAACGAGGAGGCGTTCTTCGAGACATACGACGGCAGGGGCAAGGTCCTTATGCCGGCATTCTACAACGCGCACGGACATTCTCCGATGAGCCTCATGAGAGGATACGGAGAGAATCTGCCGCTTGACAGATGGCTCAACGACAGGATATTCCCGTTCGAGGACAAACTTTACAGCGAGGCCGTATACTGGGCGACGATGCTGTCCATGGCGGAATCGATAAGGTTCGGCATTGTCTCGACGACAGACATGTACTATTTCATCGATGAAATGGTGAGGGCCGTCGTTCACTCCGGCCTTAAGACGAACATCTCGCGCGCTGTCACGAATTTCGGTACGCCTGTGTCCGAGAGCGCGTCTCTGAAGGAAGCGGCTCAGGCCATCGAGATGTACTATGGCTTCGAGGACGGCCGCATACTGGTCGACGCCAGCGCCCACGCTGAATACACTAACGACTTTGAAATGATAAAGGCGATCGCCGACATGGCGAAGCATTACGACGTCAGGACGCACATCCACCTGTCAGAGACAAGGTCCGAACATGAAAACTGCGTCGCGAAGTACGGAAAGACTCCTGCGGAAGTATTCCTTGAAGCGGGGATGTTCGATGTACCTTGCACGGCAGCGCACTGCACATGGGTGACGGATAGTGACCTCGACATATTCAGGGAAAAGGGCGTGACTGTGGCCAGCAATCCATGCAGCAACATGAAACTGGCAAGCGGAATGTGTCATGTTCCTCCGATGTATGAGAAAGGCATCAACGTAGCGATCGGAACCGACAGCGTCGCTAGCAACAACAGCCTCAACTTCTTCGAGGAGATGAAGCTGTTCGCGCTTACCGGCAAGGTGACTTCCATGGATCCGGCGACAATGACTCCTCAGCAGGTGCTCAGGAGCGCTACAAGAGCCGGAGCCCTTTCACAGGGACGCGAGGACTGCGGACTGGTCAAGGAAGGCTATAAAGCCGATCTCATAGTCGTGGACATCAGCGGTCCAAACTGGACAGCCTGCGACGACATCGCAAACGGACTGATCTATTCGGCGGACGGCAAGGATGTATGCCTTACGATGTGCGACGGCATGACTCTTTACAGGGACGGCGAATACGGATTCATAGACATAGAAAAGACCATAGCCGAAGCGGAGAACGCAAAGGCGGAGATACTCAAGAGACTTTAAATGACAGAAGACAAGGGCAGAGAAAAAGAAGAAAAAAAGCAGGAAGGGCAGCAGACATCAGCTCTTCTCATGAAAGGAGCCACCATACTGGTCATAGCCGGTATAGTGAGCAAGATTTTCGGCGCCATATTCAGGATACCGCTGACCAACATGATAGGAGCGGAGGGGCAGGCGTATTACAGCGCGTCCTACGCGGTCTATAACCTTCTGTTTGTTATCGCGACTGCGGGCTTCCCGGTGGCCATATCAAGGATGGTCTCCTCCAGGATCGCTGAGAGAGACTTCATCAATGCCCATAAATCTTACAAGCTCGCGATGAAGGTGTCATGGGCGCTCGGCATCGCATCCTTCATTATTATGTACTTCGGAGCGGGCGCGATAGCCGGTTTCTACAAGAATCCGGGTTCGGCAGCTTCCATGAAGGCGATTTCCGTGGCTCTCCTTTTCACGCCGCTCGTCGCGTCGATGAGAGGATATTATCAGGGCAGGCAGAACATGATCCCGACAGGCATCACCGAGGTCATCGAGCAGATGATAAGGGTGGCGTCCGGGCTGACACTGGCCTATATGTTCTATAAAACAAGTCTGGTCAAAGCCGCCGCCGGAGCTACATTCGGCGCGTCAGCCGGAATAATGGCCGCGTTCCTGGCAATGATGATCATTTACGCGCGGGACAAGAACGAGCGAAAGAAACTGCTCGAGGATTCAGTGGCGAGGGAAGAGAACGACAGTGACAGGCTGAAGGAACTCCTGGGGTTCCTTATCCCTGTGACTATCGGTTCGGCTGTAATGCCTATAATGTTCAACATCGACGCTGGCATGATCCCGAGGCGTCTGCTCGCGACAGGCTGGGACCGCGTGATGGCAGACAAGCTCTACGGACTTATGGGAGGATTCTGCGACCCTATAATCAACCTGCCTAACATATTTATCGACGCTATCTGCATCAGCCTCATGCCGGCGGTCACCACGGCGTTCACGCTCAAAAACAAGAAGGATCTCGATGACAACATCAAGACCGGCCTCAAGACCATGATGATCATCACGTATCCGTGCGCCATAGGGCTGATCGTCCTGGCAAAGCCGATACTGACGATGCTTTACTATAAGAAGTACGATGAGGCGGTGATGGCAGTGCCGGCACTTCAGATACTGGCGGTGTCGATCATAACTCTCGCGATAATGCGCACATTCTCGACCAGCCTGCAGGGGATAGGCAAGATGATGCTGCCTGTATGGAACCTGCTTATCGGCGCCGGAGTCAAGGCGGTAGTTTCATATATTCTTCTGGGCATCCCGGCTGTAAATATAAACGGAGCGGCGTTCGGCTCAGTACTGGCATATGTTACAGCCGGCATCCTGAATTACAGGGCTCTCAAAAAGTACGCTGACGTATCACTTGACTTGAAGAGCATCTTCATACGGCCGCTTATAGCCGCTCTGATCATGGGAGCTGCCGCGATAGTTTCGTATAAGCTTCTGTTCATGATCACTTCGAGCAATTCCATCTCGACACTGATCGCCATACTCATCGCTGCGGCTGTATACTTCGTGACGGCATTCCTGACCGGAGCGGTCACAAAAGACGAGATCGAACTCATTCCGAAAGGCGATCTGATTTACAGGCTGGCAGTCAGACTGAAGGTCGCAAAATAGGGTAACAATGGGCAGAAACCCTATATTTTCAATGTTTTTTGGGTTGACATACTATATATAGATGCTTATAATAGCAATAGTATTGGATATCACTTAGTTTAGGAGGATTTAATATGAATAAAGCAGATTTGGTTGCAAAGGTTGCAGATAAGACTGGCTTCAAGAAGAAAGACGCAGAGCTGGCTCTGGACGCAGTACTCGGAACTATCGAGGAAGCACTCGTAGCAGGCGACAGCGTAAGACTGATAGGTTTCGGAACATTTGAGACAAGAAGCAGAAAAGCAAGAACAGGCAGAAACCCTCAGAAGCCAGACAAAGTTATCTCCATTCCGGCTTCCAAGGCTCCTGTATTCAAGGCAGGCAAGTCCCTTAAGGATGCTGTCAACAAGTAATTCAATTGAAAGCAAAGAGACGCGGATAGCCTGACGGCTGTCCGCTCTTTTTGATGCAGCGCACATGAGACTCGATAAATACCTGAAGAATTCAAGGATCATAAAAAGACGCACTGTGGCCAAGGAGGCCTGCGAGCAGGGAAGAGTCGAAGTCAACGGACGCATCGCCAAGCCGGGGCTTGAGCTCAGGACAGGCGACGAGATAACCGTGACCTTTGGCTCCAATGTTCTTAAGGTGCGTGTACTATCCATGCCAGAGAACGTCCGTAAAGAGGATGCTGACAGCCTGTACGAAGTGATAGACTGACGCCTCAGGACCCCTGATACGGGGAAACGATATATTGATAAAAACCGGCTTCAAAACACAACTGATAGTGCGGTGTGAAGCCGGCCTTTTTTGTACCCTTTTTGCAGATCCGCATCAATAAATCGTGAAACACGGCAATTCCAACGCTTTGGGAGCAGGCATCTTCTGATCCGGCTGTCCGGAGAATGATTTTTCCTACATCTTATTATATGTAACAGATGGGTAGCAAAAAACCGCACTTTCGATTGTATTCCGACTTCCCTTAAGCAAGCGGCCAGGGGCGATAAACGCTTGAAAAATCTGGACAGCAGTATTCTCCCTACTATTGACATAGTGTTTTTGAGCACAAAAAAGTGCGGTTTTTGGCGGTTTTATGCGGTATTTAGATCGCTCACCCGGACCGGATCTGTGCCATATTATAAATAGTGCACTTTAGTATGAGTATGAACAGGGAGCCGGCTTCCGGGTAAAAGAGGAGGGATACTATGCATAAATACGATTATCAAAAGAAGCGACGCCATGCTCTGCCGGAATACATATCGGTCATCAGTACCAACAGCTGCGCGAAAATAAGAATAGATGACATAGAGATACTCGAACAGGACGGACGCAAGGTGCATGTGATTACCGCAGCTAAAGACTACACATTTTACGGAAACCTCAATACTATCGCAGAGGTTCTTGCCGAGAGGGCATTTTACAGACCGATAAAGCGGATGATCATAAATCTTGATCATGTAAGCAGCATAACAAGCTATTCAGTCAACTTCAGTTCGGGGCAGTCAATAACTTTAGGGAAGAACGCGCTGCTGGGCACGAAAAGAGCATATAAAAGATATCTTCTCAGATATCCGCCTTATACAATGTGGGAACCTCTGGCGATGTCCGGCGGGATAGTTTCCGAACCATACGCTGAAGACGAAATGGAGCCGCATTTTGACGATCCGGATGATGACGTACCGGCGCGGGAACTGCTCAACTAAAAACGCGAAAAAAATGTACTAAAAAGAGTCCAAAAAAACAAAATTAATTGTTGACAGACGGGGGTTGCATATATATAATGATGAAGCTGTCGTTAAGAGCGACAGCGGAACCTTGAAAACTTCATAGTGCAGAACAGGTCTTGAAAATACAGGGCTGCGGCCCTGAAATTTGAAAGACTTTGAAACAAAGACAAACAAGCAAAACTTGTTAGTCCTCGAAAATTCAAAGCACAATAATGACGCGA
>JBGUKZ010000016.1:0-1820 GCA_045114795.1 Anaerovoracaceae bacterium | reverse complement strand
ATCTCGCGGAACTTTCCCGGACGCTCCTGCGTGCGGTTGGTGACGCGTGACACACCCTTATACAGGATCTCGTTGACAAGGCTCGATTTGCCGGAGCCGGAAACACCTGTGACGAGCACCAGCTTGCCTGCCGGTATCTTTACATCTATGTTCTTGAGGTTGTTCTCAGCCGCGCCGAGCACCTCCAGATATTTGCCGTTGCCGTCTCTGCGCACCATCGGGACCGCTATGTGTCTCTTTCCCGACAGGAACTGGCCTGTGATAGATTCAGGGCAGTTCTTTATGTCTTCGACAGTGCCCTGCGCTACCAGCTCTCCGCCGTTCACGCCTGCTCCCGGTCCGATGTCCACGATATGATCAGCCGCGTACATGGTGTCTTCGTCGTGCTCGACTATGACAAGTGTGTTGCCCATGTCCGTGAGCCCGCGGAGTGATGCAAGGAGCTTGTCGTTGTCTGCCTGATGCAGACCGATCGACGGCTCATCGAGTATGTAGAGCACTCCCACTAAGCCCGAACCGATCTGGGTCGCGAGACGTATGCGCTGCGATTCTCCTCCGGAAAGCGTACCGGAAGAACGGCTGAGCGTGAGATATCCGAGGCCTACATCCTTGAGGAACTTAAGCCTGGCCTTGATCTCCTTGATAACCATATTGCTGATCTTCTTTTCTCTTTCCGAAAGCTTCGAATCAAGTTCTTCAAAGAAGTCCATGGCCTGGACCACCGACAGATCGGTGATCTCCATGATATTCTTGCCGCCGACAGTGACTGCAAGAACCGTATCTTTCAGCTTGCGTCCCTTGCAGACCGGACACACGTCCTCTGTCATAAGGTCGCTGATCTTATCTTTTATGAAATCGGAGTTTGTCTCGCCCCATCTGCGCTCGAGGCTCGGTATGATTCCCTCGAATGTGTGGTTCATGTGCGAGACGCGTCCGCTGCGGCTTTCGTATGTGTACTTCAGCTTGCGCGTACCCGTGCCGTGCAGGAGCTCGTCCTTGAACTTGGACGGGAGTTCTTTGTACGGTACGTAAAGATTTGTGCCGTGATCGATCGCCAGGCGGTTGAGCATCTGTCTGTAGAATCCCATAGCGTCGAGCGTTGAGAAGACATTGCCCAGGGCTCCGTTGACGATGCTCTTGTTTTCGTCAGCAACTACTGCTTCGTCGGTGATGCGGAGAGTGAATCCGAGACCGCTGCAGTTGTCGCAGGCACCGTAAGGAGCGTTGAACGAGAACATGCGCGGCTCCATCTCTTCGAGTCCGACGCCATGATCAGGGCACGAGAACTTGGTGGAATATACGACCTCGTGCTCCTCATTGTCTTTTATGATCTTTCCGTCCGCGTCACCGGCGGCGGCATCAGGCTGCTCGTTCTCGCTCTTACGCGGTGTGAAAAGCACACTGCAGATGCCCTCGCCTTCCTTGATGGCAAGCTCGAGAGCTTCAGCGATACGGCTCCTGTTGTCACTTCTGAGAACGATGCGGTCGATGACTATGTCGATATTATGCTTGTTGTTTTTGGCGAGCACGATGTCGCCGTCGTCGAGACGCGACATCTCGCCGTCGACGCGCACGCGTGTATAGCCGTCGCGGCGAAGGCGGTCAAGGACCGCCCTGTGCTCGCCCTTGCGTCCCCTAATGACAGGTGCAAACACAGTCAGCCTCGTACCCTCCTCATGCGACTGTATATTCTCGATAATGCTGTCTATGTTCTGACTGGTGATCTCGCGTCCGCAAACCGGGCAATGCGGGATACCTATTCTGGCATACAGCAGCCTCAGATAGTCATAGATCTCCGTGACCGTACCGACAGTCGACCT
>JBGUKZ010000015.1:0-1743 GCA_045114795.1 Anaerovoracaceae bacterium | reverse complement strand
TGTAGTCTTCTACATTTCCGGTCAACAAAAAACAGGCGCGAACCCTCGCGCCTGTTTTAATGTGAAACAAAATAAGAATCAGATCTCGATGCTTCCGGTAAATACCTTCTCGCAGTTACCTGTCATGTAGACCGCATCGTCGGTGTAGCGGATAATGAGTTCGCCGCCGCGGAGGATTACCTTGATGTCCTCACCCTTCTTGCAGAAGCCGTTGAGGCATGCCGCAACGGCTGCCGCGCAAGCGCCTGTTCCGCATGCGAGAGTCTCGCCGGAACCACGCTCCCAAACGCGCATCTTGAGCGTGTGCTCATCGATAACCTTGATGAATTCAGTGTTGACTCTTTCAGGGAAGATCTCGTTCATCTCAAACTTTGGACCGAGCTTTTCGAGATCGAGTGCGTCAACAAGGTCGGTGAAAACAACTGCGTGAGGGTTACCCATCGATACGCATGTGATGTTGTATGACTTTCCGTCGATTGTAAACGGACGGTCAACGATCGTCTCACCTTCGAGTGCAACGGGGATCTTGGAAGGCGTAAGTTCAGCCTTGCCCATGTCGACCTTAACGCGTACGACTTCATCGCCCAATGTCATGAGCTCGAGTTTCTTGATACCGCTCTTTGTCTCAACTGTCATGTGCTTTTTCTTGTGGCCCGCGACGTCGTACATGTACTTACCGACGCAGCGGATCGCGTTACCGCACATGTTGCCTTCTGAACCATCGAGATTGAACATGATCATTCGGCAGTCTGCGACACGTGAAGGTGCGATGAGGACGATGCCGTCTCCTCCTACGCCGAAGTGTCTGTCGGACATGTAGACGGAAAGTGATTCAGGTGATGCGACCATCTTTTCGAGGCAGTCGATGTAGATGTAGTCGTTGCCGCAGCCCTGCATCTTTGTGAAGTTGATGACCTTTCTCTTCTCACGCATGTTGTTGATGTCAACGAGCTCTGTGTTGATCTCGCTGTATCTGGACATGAGTGAATCTGCGAGAGCGTCAGCGGTATCGATAGCCGTAAGGCAGGGGATTCCGAGCATGACCGCGCGGCGGCGGAGCTTAACGGAATCGCGTGCAGGGAGACGGCCCTTCGCGGATGTTGAGATGATGTAATTTACCTTGCCGCTTTCGAGGAGCGTCATGGTGTTGTTCGTGTCTGATTCGTGGATCTTGTGGACCACTTCAACCTTCATGCCGGCTGCTTCGAGAGCCTTTGCATTTCCGGGAGTAGCGTAGAGATTGAATCCGAGCATGTCGAATTTCTTAGCGACTTCGACGATCTCAGATTTGTCGGAATCACGGACAGTGATGAGTACGCCGCCGCTCTTGTACATCTTGTAACCTGCAGCAACAAGGCCCTTGAAAAGAGCTTCGGAAAGGTTACGGCCAACGCCCAAGACCTCACCGGTAGACTTCATTTCAGGTCCGAGCTGAGTATCAACATCAGTGAGTTTCTCGAATGAGAAAACAGGAACCTTGACGCATGTGTAAGGTGACTGACGGTAGAAGCCTACGCCGTAGTCCATGTCAGCGAGCTTTTCGCCGAGGGATACCCTGATAGCGCAGTCGACCATGAGAACGCCGCCGTGCTTGTACATCTTGTAGCCAGCAGCAACGAGGCCCTTGAAAAGTGCTTCAGAGAGGTTGCGGCCGACGCCCAATACCTCACCGGTAGACTTCATTTCAGGTCCGAGCTGTGTATCAACGTCCGTGAGTTTCTCAAATGAGAAGACAGGAACCTT
>JBGUKZ010000014.1:0-4153 GCA_045114795.1 Anaerovoracaceae bacterium | reverse complement strand
GGTATGGACAAGAGCGAAGGCACTTGCGAACGCTCTTTATGACACCAACGCAGATTTCGATGAGGCTGTTCCTGAAAGCTTCAAGATCTTCATCTGCTATATGGATGGAGTCCAGGACATGATAGTCGGATATCTGGAAGCTCCGGGCTACCTCAACATGAAAAAGATATCCAATAGAACGTCCATAACCGAAGGCAACAACTGCTACTCACTTGAGGGTGCGGAGTATACGGTCTATGACAAGAACGGCAGCGTTGCCGGTCGCATGTACACAGATGCCAATGGCGAGAGCAATACGATCGAACTCATGGAAGGCACATACACAGTCAAAGAGACCTACGCTCCTCCGGGATACGCGAAGGATACAGAGACCTACACGGTAAAGATCGAATCCGAAAAGACAACGACCTTCACGGCCAAGGATGAACCGATCATTGATCTGGTAGAGCTGCTCCTCACCAAGAATCCAGTGGGTTATCCGCACGATCACGGCGAAGGAGATGCGACTCTGCAGGGTGCGGTTTATAAGTTCGAGTATTACGACTACCTTGCATCCAATGAGGTCGCTGTGAAGACCGTTAAGAAGGCTTCATCCAATTCTCCGCTCAGGACATGGCATTTCGTGACTGATGCAAACGGAAAGATCAACGGTCAGAATCCGACCTTCGCAGACGGATTTACCAATGACGCTCTGTACAAGGATAAGGACAGCAAGACCTGCTATCCGCTCGGCACATATCTCATCCAGGAGGTCAAAGCACCTGAAGGCTATCTTGTCAATGATGAGATCCTTGTAGTTGAGATCACGGAGGATGGAACTGATAATCTCCACGTCAAGACCTACAACGAGAAGATCAAAGGCGATGACACTATCATCCGCGGCGGAGTCAAGCTCGCAAAGATTGATAATGACCTTGATGAGGCTTACGCCCAGGGCGATGCAACACTCAAGGGTGCTGAGTTCACGATCTACAATCAGTCTGCTGAGACTGTGATGGTAAACGGCAAGGAGATCGGCAAGGGCGAAGCTGCACTCGTCATCACTACGAATGCGGATGGTATCGCCACTTCCGGAGATCATGATCTGCCATACGGATCCTATCTCGTGAAGGAGACTAAGCCATCCAAGGGATATCTTATGAATACAGAATGGTCCAGAGCATTCAGGATCAGAGAGGACGGTGTGATCATCGATCTTACGGAAGATAAGGTCAGAGAGGAAGTCATCCGCGGCGGAGTTCAGATCATCAAAAGAGACAAGGAACTCGTTAAGTCCGAAGCTCTCGGTGGAGCGCATCTTGACGGCATTGTCATGACGATCAAGAACGTATCCGGCAGAGATGTCGTAGTCAGAAGTGACCTCGACAACAAGACTGACAAGGTCGACTGGAAGAAACTCGAATCCAAGCAGGACCTCTTTGACAGCGGAGCGATCAAGAGAGTTCCGACAGGCAAGGACGTAGGCAAGATCACTGTCCACTGGAACGAAGAGAAGAAAGCTTACACGGCTGAGACTCTCGCGGACGATCTTCCATATGGAACCTACACCATCCGCGAGTCGAAGTCGAATGAATCCTACCAGCGTACAGATAAGACGGAGCACATGTTTGAGATCAGAGAAGATGGAGTGATGGTATCTTTCGACGATAACCAGAATGAAATGGCTCTAACATTCGATGACTATGTGTACAGATCAGATGTACAGGGAACTAAGATCGCTGACTCGACATCCGAGAGATTCTCGTATGTTCCGTTCAAGATCATCAGCGTGACTAATGGCGAGACCCACGTAGTCGTGACTGATGCGAACGGCTTCTTCTCCACCAAGGACAGAAGATCCGCGGGTGACATCGATGAGGACGAGGATGCGGATACTGCAAGAAAGCAGAACCCATTCGATGATCTGCTTGAGGCGAAAGAGATCAAGACAGCTGACCTCATTGCACGTAAGGACGACATCCTTCATGGCGTATGGTTCGGCACAGGTGAGTTCGGAGATAAGGCTGAGATGAACAGCAAGTTCGGAGCGCTCCCATACGATTCATATATCCTTGAGGAGATGCCATGTGAACACAATGAGGGATATATCCTTCAGAAGTTCTACTTCACGGTAGATCAGAAGTCCCAGAACGGATTCGTTGATCTTGAGACCATCACTGATGATGTTCCTGAGATCGGAACTACTGCATCAGTCAACGGTAAGAACAAGGATATCCGCCCGCATAAGGAGATCACACTCGTTGACGTTATCGAGTATAAGAACCTCAAGAAGGGTGAAACCTACACAGCCAAGGGTGTCCTGATGGACAAGGCTACCAAGGAACCGGTCCTTGACATAAATGGCAATCAGATCACCGCTGAGCAGGAATTCAAGACAGTTATGTCTAATGGCAAGGTCAAAGTGACATTCACATTTGATGCTACAAGCCTTTACGGCAAGGACACGGTCGTATTCGAAAAGATCTATGATGCTGAGGGTCATGTTGCTGCAAAGCACGAGGAGATCGATGACGAAGGCCAGACCGTAACATGGGAACCTATGAAGCCTGCCTATGAGATGTATAAGATCCGTACTACCAAGGCTCCGTCAAAAGGAGATAAATACGGCTTCTTCGCACAGGATGAAGTTGAATACGAAGTCCATGTAGAGAACACCGGAAACATCGTTCTCACGATGGATGTATCCGATCAGTTCACTCAGAATCCGGAATATTTCACTGTTCCAAAACTGAAAGATGTTAAGTTCGACGGAAAAGGAACATGGAACAACAAGGGCAAGGATGAGTTCATTGCGAACATCACTCTTGAGCCTGGTGAGAAGGCAGTGGTCACTTACACTGCAGTTGTAAGCGATGTTGCTAAGGAATACCTCGCAGCCAAGGCAAAGGATTCTGATTCTCTGGATGACAAGGGACATGACACTAACAAGGTATATCAGAAGAATAAGACAGACGATAAGGACGGTTACTGGAACACTGCCAAGTGCGACAATGTGACATATCCAAATCCGGATAAACCTGATGAACCTGGGACACTTGAGCCAAAGGATGATGTAGCACAGACCCCGGTACAGACACCAGAGATCGGAACTACCCTGACAGGCAATAAGAAGGCTAAGGAAGTCGATCCTTGCAAGGAGACAACCCTGACTGATGTGGTCGAGTACAAGGCTCTTGATCCTTCTAA
The DNA here is from genome assembly GCA_045114795.1 of Anaerovoracaceae bacterium. Lineage (GTDB taxonomy): Bacteria > Bacillota > Clostridia > Peptostreptococcales > Anaerovoracaceae > Crickella. Next base: position 967 of record JBGUKZ010000014.1, on the reverse strand, counting down.
ATGGTATATGATCGAGGGATCTCTCATGCTTAAGGATACCGGAGATCCGCTCATTGAGCATGGTCATGAGGTAACTGTTTGGAGCGAGCCGTTCAAGCCAAAGAAGCCTAATGGCAAGGTCGAGGTAACATTCGTGATCGATACCAGAAACCTTAAGGGCAAGGAACTCGTTGCATTTGAGACTGCTTACAGGATCAATGACTATGAGGAAGGCAAGGATCTTTCAGAGACTACTCTGACTCAGGTCGCAGAGCATAAGGATCTTAAGGATAAAGGACAGACTGTTCTGGTCAAGGATGGTCCGGTAGTAAGCCCGCCGCCTAAGACAGGCGACAATACTATGCTCTGGCTGTACGGAGGACTCTTTACTGCTGCATTTGGCAGCATTCTTGCTCTTGTGATCAAGGAATATGTCAAGAAGCGCAGACAGGCTAAAAAGGATGCGGATATGTTCGTCTAATAACAGGACGGACCATACTGATGCATGAGGCGGAAGCTTAACAGCGACCGCCTCACTTGTTTTGAAAGAAATAATGGAGGAAATACCGATGAATCATAAAGAGAAATCATTCAATACGGAAATAGCAAGGCTGTGCGGGACGAACGCAGCCATAATCGCGACACAGCTCTGGGAGGCACAGGCCAATGCTGACGCGGTGTTCTATATAGACGGGTATCCGTGGGTGAGAGCGTCATACAAAAGGATCACTGTTTATCTGCCGTTCCTGACGGTACACATGGTGCGTACAGCGATAAGAAAGCTGAGAAAAGAAGGTATCGTCAAGGCCGGAGTATACAACAAGAGTAAATTCGATCACACATACAGCTACGCCTTTACAAGTTATGGCTGTGATCTGATGAGGCCATAGCATGGGATATCTGTGGGAATACCCGAAAGTACTATGCCCGGAAAACTGCAGGTACCGCAGTAAAAGCGCACCGTTCTGCGGTTACTGCCTTCCGAAAA
>JBGUKZ010000013.1:0-61107 GCA_045114795.1 Anaerovoracaceae bacterium | reverse complement strand
GTGAGAAGTGAAGTCTACGTGGTTGTTACCGAATCCTTCTGTTGTAACGAATGCACCGTCTACGTTCATGGACTCAACCATCTGACCAAGTCTTCTGGATACGTAGAACTTGTCCGTGTTAGCCTGCGGCGAACCAACGAAGATTACGCCTACCAGGTCAACGTCGTCATCGTGAATTGCTTCGTAAACCAGCGGCTCTCTCCAGTAATGTCTGGACATTTCCTTCGATGCAGGTCCGATGCAAGTCAGAGCGTGGATGCAGCCATCCATAACCTCGAGCGGGTTAGCAGCAATAGGAACGTTACCGAGGTCTACGTTCGGCTTAGCTCCGAGTACTCCTACAGGCTCTGTCGGGAACAGGAAGTTGTCGTGCATAGCGCCCTGTCCCATGATCTCCTTAACGATAACGATTTTCTTCTTACCAGGTCTTCTTACCTGCTTCATCGTCTGAGTCTCCACGACCTGCTCGTCTGTGAGATCCTTCTTCATTGCCTTTCTGATCTCCTGAGTTACGTGGTCAACTGCAGTATGAATAGCGATAGGGCCCGGTCTCTCCATGTTCTTCTTGTTGTCGATTACGGCATGAGCTCTGATCATGATTTCGCCCTTGTCTACAGCTCCAGGACGTCCCCACATCATGTTCTCATCAATGTAACCTTCCGAAGAACCGAATTCTCCTACCTGTACTCCCTCTTCGGTGATACCGGTTACTACCATTACTACTCCGTCGAGAACTCTTGTTACGCCTTCACCCAGCTCATCGTCGCCTTCCTTTGTAGCGATCGGCTGAATGTCCATAACTGTCTCGGAGTATACGTGATAGTTGTCCGGAGTGATCACGTCGAGTTCAAGGCTGTGAACCAGCTTCTGGGCTTCAGCGCCCTCAGTGGCTGCTGCCTTGCGAACGTACAGTGTAGTTCCTTCGATCTTGGTCTCGTCGCCAAGAACTACCTTGTCGATCTTGTAGTGCTTACGTGTCATCTCTCTGACTACTACAGCCTCACCAGTTTCCTCTGCTGCTGCAGGAGCTGCTGCCGCTGCTGCAGGAGCTGCTGCCGCCGCTGCAGGAGCTGCGACTGCGCCGCCGATGCCTGCAGGGATCTGGATGTCGATGTTCTTGCCCTCTCCGATGTGCAGGCTGATCATTCCGCCTGCAGCCGGAGCTGCAAATGCAGGAGCTGCTGCCGCTGGAGCAGGTGCCTCGGCCGGAGCCTCAGCAGGAGCTTCCTCAGCTGCGCCTTCTGCTGCGTCGAACTTATCGACGATGTCTGGTGTAACAGGAGTGAGAGAATCCACAGTCTTAGTTAGCTTGGATCCGTTGAGGACCTGACCAATGGTCAGAGCTCCATCGAGGTTCAGCAGTCCCGAATCTACCAGGTCCGGGAAGATTGCCGGATCCTCGAAGTTTGCAGGTGTCAGTTCTGTGCCTGCCTCTGCTCTGCAGCAGAGTACTGCCGGATCGTTCGCATGTGCTTTAGCTGTTTCAGCTGTGATTGACATATCGATCTTCCTCCTAAAAGTTTTACTTGCCTGCCGCACAATATGTGCAAGCAGTTTTTATAATTCTCTCCGTCCGGCTGTTTTGGGGTTGGCCGGACGAAGATAATTAACTTGTGATAACGAATTATTCGACGGTCTCGTTGTCTTCGACGTTGTCGACTACGTTGAGATCCTGGTCTACTTTCTTGGACACCTTCAGTGTTCTGTAAAGCGGATGTCCGACAGCCATCATTGCGAGGTCTGTCATGTGCATTACCTTGAGTCCCATCTTAGGGCCGGAAGCCATGACTGTGTTGGAGCAGTCAGAGCAGTTTCCGATGATGATGTACTCGCAGCCCGCCTTCTTGAACTCGAGGTTGTTCTTTACCTGTCCTGGGCAGTTGCCCGGACGCTCGCACTTTCTGGAGCCGTTAGGCATCTCAGCTGCCTGCTTGCAGTAGCAGACGTGGCCTACTGTACCGTTGTACTTCTTGACGAGGTCTTCCATTCTCTCGAGGTTTCCGCCGCATGCGCATACCAGGATACCTACCTTAGCGCCGTGCAGATCTCTGAACTGGCGTGTAACGAGGATGGCACCTGTTGCCTTTGTGATCGGATCTCCCAGCTCGCAGGCCTTACCTGTGAAGGATCCTCCCATGATGATCTCGCCGTAACCTCTCTCATCGAATCCGCCTGCTTCATCGATCAGAGCCTGTACGCTTCTTCCTACAGGAACGTCCATGAATACGTGAGCTTCATTTCCGCCCTTGATCATTCCTCTGACAGTGATGTTCTTGTCGATCAGCGGCTTCTGCTCTTCAATGGCCTTAGCGCAGCTGTAAACTGTCTCGGAGTTGATCACTACAGCGTTTGCTGCTGACGGGAGCTTGTCCGGCTCGAGCTCGATGCCGAGGCACTCTCTTACTACGGCGCGCTCCTCGCCCATCGGATAGATATCCGGGAGGAGGTGTCTCTCGATAGCAGGATCGTCCTTCAGGAGAGCGTCCAGCTTCAGAATGGTATCTCTGTGTTTCTTCTTGATCGCGATGATTCCCTTGTCTGCTCCTGCGATATCCATCACATAGTGCATACCTCTCAGCAGCATCTCAGGATCTGCATCGATCTGAGCGATGTTATGTGCCAGACCCGGCTCGCACTCGGAAGCGTTTACCAGGATATAGCCGTGATCCAGAACAGGCTTGTCTTCCTTGCCGTTGTAGATCTTGATGAATGTCGGGAATCCCGCGCCGCCCTGGCCGATGATTCCTGCTTCCTTGATCATCTCGAGGTTGGAGCCCTTCTTGATCTTTACGAAAGTCTTAGGCTGCTTGGCGTTCGGCTTGATGATGATGCGGTCATCTGTGATCTCAATGACTTCACCCGCAACGCTGGAATGAACGTTGGCGCCGAGTCCTGTAGGAGTCGCGATCAGCTGGCCTCTCTTGACCTTGTCGCCTACTGCTACGATAGGAGCGCACGGCTTGCCGACAGCACCCTGCTTAAGTAACATCTGAATGTTTTCCATAATGCTTTATCTCCTTTGAAAATGTCTTTAAGACACGCAAAAAAACGCCTTTTTTGACGACTCCATAATATCACTTTTATTTATTTCGGGCAACATGAGGTATGTAAAAAACTTATCAGAAGCTATAAATAATTTGACCCTCCCGCCTGTCAATTTTTTATCGAACTCTTATTAAAAATTTCTTAATCAGGTGTTAAGCAAAACAGAATGAGCAAGGCCGTTAAATCATTGACGCCTTATTTTGTTTGCGATATCATACATTGTGAGGACGAATGTTCTTCAAGCACTATTTTTTACACGTGTAATAATTACTTAGGAGGTAATTACCTATGGGAAAGTATCTTGAGGCCAAGATCAACTATGACAACTATGATAAGAACGTCATCAGAACGGTTGAGGCTCATACTGAGGGCGAGTACTGCAGAGTCGCTCTCGACTGCCCGGAACTCCCGGGAAACACCATGATCGAGAAGAAGCATTATCTCGAGGAGCACTATGACTACCTCAGAACGATGCTGATGTTCGAGCCTCGTGGACACCACGACATGTTCGGCGCTATTCTCTGTGAGCCAATCAATCCTGAAGCTGACTTCGGTATCTTCTTCATGGACGGCGGCGGCTATCTGAACATGTGCGGCCACTGCTCGATCGGAGCTGCTACTGTAATCCTTGAAGCAGGCCTCATGGAAATGAAGGAGCCTGTTACACAGGTCGTAATCGAAGCTCCTGCAGGCCTTATCCGTCTTGAGTGCAACTGCAAGAACGGCAAGGTCACAGGCGTAAAGCTCACAAACGTTCCTGCATTCGTATACAAGGAGAACTGCGAGCTCGAGTATCAGGGCAAGAAGGTCGTATTCGACATCTGCTTCGGCGGTTCGTTCTTCGCACTTGTTGACACAGAGAAGAACTTCGGATTCAAGGTAACACCTGAGCACACCAAGTTCCTCACAGAGTGGTCAAGCTTCGCTCTTCAGGAGATCAACAAGAAGTTCGAGATCCAGCATCCTGAGCTCGACATCACAAGCGTAGACCTCATCGAGAACTACTGCGATGATGAGCTTACAGATGATGACAAGGCATACTGCCCTGAGGCTAAGTTCGCACTGAAGAACCAGCTGGTATTCGGCGAAGCTCATGATCCTCAGATCGACAGATCGCCATGCGGAACAGGTACATCTGCTAAGCTGTCCTGGCTCTATAAGAACGGCCACCTCGGAGTAGGCGAATGCTTCGTTTACAAGTCATTCATCGACACAAGATTCATCGGAACCGTTGCTGCTATCGGACCTAAGGTCGGCGAGTTCGACACTGTCATCCCTCAGGTCACAGGCGCTGCTTACCTCTGCGGAGAGGCCAAATGGTTCATGGATCCGGATGACAAGATGACAAAGGGCTTCACAGTCTAGTTGATCATGGTATACCCGGTCAGATCGCTCTTCTGCAAAGAGCGGTCGACCACAGTACACATGTAAAAGCAAAGAAGACCGGCGATTGCCGGTCTTCTTTTTTTCTTATTCTTTTCCTGGCTAGGCTTCTTCGTCGGTGAAGTACCGCCTTACCTCCTGCCCCGTCACATAGTCCCTTTTGAGTTCTCCGAGCTTCGCGAAGTGCGGCGCCGTCGTGTGCACCTTCTGGGCATCCGCGTCTCTCCAGAACTCCAGCAGGAACAGGTCATCAGGATCCTCGGCCGAGAGGAAAAAGTCATACCTGTAGCATCCGTCCTCTTCACGCGAGGCGGCATCGATTCCATACGCCTTTATAAGTTTAAGGAATTCTTCCCTCTTGCCCGGCTTGCAGTTGAAAATAACATTTAAGACAAACATAATGCCCTCCTTAGCCTGTCGCTTTTGATCGCGTCTGTTTCCAATTCCATAATAACACATCTTTGTCCGGCATATTGACTTTTGTCGGTCTTCGTTGTATCATTTGCAAGTCGCGAAAACGATGTGCGCGCGTAGCTCAGTGGATAGAGTGGCTGACTACGAATCAGTAGGCCGGGGGTTCGAATCCCTCCGCGCGCACCAGCTAAGGAATGCAGTTTTTAAAACTTCGCATTCCTTTTTTTCCCGGATGATTTCTGAAAGGAGCCTGAATAGCCATGATCCAGTTGCGAATCAAAGATGAGTCCGAATTGTATAATCCTTATGATCCTACAAATACGATGATCCGTGACGGTGTTTACCATTATCTGAAGTCTTTCTGCACCGAGCTTGAATTCCAGAATCACATGAATGATACTTTGCGGATCGTTACTGACAGCCCTATTGATGAGGACAAGTTCCGGGCAGCGCTTCATAAGGCCGTCAGCGACGACCTGAAAGAATTTGACAGGCAGCTTGCCGCAAACAAGCGGAGAGTGACATGGGAATACATTGTCGGCATCGGACTGAGCATCCTTGGTGTATCGCTTTCGATCATTACGGATAAGGTCCTTCTGGCGATCATTTCTTTTCTCGGTTCGGCGGCCATCAGCAACGCCATCACGATCCAGTCGACCGTCAATCACGACATTAAAAAGTTGAAAAAACGGCTGGATCCATTCCGCGAACTCAAAATCGAAGTGGTTCAGGCCGGAGAAGAATCAGCCGGGGATCATGCATAATGACAATTCAAAAACCTTGGAGTTTTTCGCTCCAAGGTTTTTCATTTTAATGCCGTTTCGGTGCTCTTTATGCATCGATGTTATATTTCCTAAACAGTTTCTTGATTATAAAGTATGAAATGGTCATGTCGAAGGCGTACAGGCTGAGATAGACCGCCGTGCAGAACTTGGCATGCTTCTTATAATCCCAGTCTTTGAAATAATCCTCACTCAGTATCTTTGGCTTTTTCATTTCTTGGATACCCCTTTCATATAAGTACACACTGGAACATTGAAATAGTTTTTCCGGCTCGCTTTACAACAAGAGCGGCTGAAATCTATGCTCCCCTTCCTTCAGCGGGATCGTTTCGGTTTCCATGCGGTCTATATTTATAAAAGGACTCTGCCTGATCTCCATTATGACTTTATCGATCTGCTCACGGGTGCCCTGGAGCTCCATGGTGACAGAGCCGGACGGATCGTTCCTCACCCAGCCGGTCATGCCGAATCTGGTGGCTGCCTGCATGGCCCTCCACCTGAAGCCGACTCCCTGGACCCATCCGAAGAACACGATCCTCTGCCGGATTATTTCCTTTTCACTCCTGTTCCAGATCAATGATTGTCCCCTTCTTATTCACTCCTGTTGCCGGTCAATTATTTCCTTCTGATATACCTCAGCTGGCAGGTCGCGTCGCCTTTGGCGATGGTGCCCGGGAGGTCGAGCTCGACACCGAAGCATTCGCCGATGCCTCGGTCGCCGCACATAGCGTGGTCGCACATCATCGCGATCTGCTCATCGCTGCAGCCCTGCTTCTGCCAGGCCTTGACGAGCGGGCAGTAATGGAAATCGATGTCGAGGTGGTCATCGTCGCAGCGCAGGATATCCATCTCGAAGACCTTCTGCGCGAAGAATCCGAACAGCGCCTTTTTAAGGCCTTTGAGGGACTGCCCTTTGCCGCCCTTCGCGACGAGATTCTTTCCCTGATACAGTCCGCACCTCTTGATGGCGTCCGGCGCGAAGTCCTCCGCCTTGAGCCCGTGCTTCTCCGCCTCATCGCAAAGCAGATACATCCACAGCGCCCTGTGCTCGAGCTGCTCGCGAATGCCCACTATCAGAGGGTTCTTTACTTTCGCTTCGTTGGTGATCTTGCTCATTTTGATTCTCCTTTGTGTTCTGCGGAGAGCGCCAACGGCCGCCCGTCAGATCCTCTCGATGATCAGCCCGGCCGAGCCGTCCTCCAGAGAATTGTATTCATCATAATGGATGTGGCCGCCCGGCTCACCGTCCGCGAGCGCTGTCAGCTGCTTTGCCAGTGACAGCAGACCCTCTCTGTTTGCCGAAATGACGAATTCGCCGTCATGGGCCTCCGTCTTTATCATGGATCCATCTACCCAATTTATCTTCATGGATGCGCCTCCTTATCTGTGTGTCCGGTCCGCGTTCTGAGACTTGCGCGTCACCGCTCTGAGATCTCCGGTTCTTCGATCTGCAGGAACTGTCTGATCTCATCGAGCCTCTCGGTCGCGACTTTGCGGCCTTCCATGTAGGCCCGCTCGAGTTCGGCGGGATCTTTCTCCGTCCGGCTGATGCCAAGAGACTCGTGCGGTCTTATGACGAGCGCCTCGCCGGCCAACTCGCGCTCCTTTATCTCCTCCATCTGGAGGTTGTAGACATGATGCCGTTTCTCCATGGCTTTGACGATCGCGGGATATCTGAAAAGCGCGACCCTTACAAGCGGAAGCGTCTTTGACCGCTTTTTTACGAAACCTTCCGGCTGCGTCAGGATGATGACGTTCCTGTCGTAGCCCATGCTCTCCATGAATTCGTACGGGACCGGGCAGACGATGCCGCCGTCCAGAAGCTTCCTGCCGTCTATCTCAACGATCCTCGAAACGACCGGCATCGACGCGGACGCGCGCATCCACGTGAGGTCTTCGGCCCTTCCGTCAGTGCACTTGTGGAAGGCCTCTTCTCCGGTCTCGATGTCGGACGCGCCGACGTAGAAAGCCATCGGATCGTTCGTGAACGTCTCGTTGTCGAACGGGTCCAGAACCTCAGGCAGTTCATGGTAGCAGAACTGCTCGCCGTAGAGGTCGCCCGTCTTCAGGAGAGACCTGAAGCTGCAGTAGCGCGGGTCACGGCTGTACTTCTGATTGTATCTCAGCGGCCTGCCGATCTGATGCGACTTGAAATTGCAGCCCAGTACCGCCCCGGCGGATATGCCGGCGGCGCCGTCAAACGTTATTCCGTTTTCAAGGAAGATATCCAGCACCCCGCAGGTGAAAAGCCCCCGCATGGCGCCGCCTTCCATAATAAGTCCTTTTTTCATATCAGCCTAAATTGCTTCCTTTCCTCTTATCTCAGTCCCCTTCTATTCCAGTCCCGGGAAGCCCAGCTGTCTCAGCGCCTCGAACAGCACTATGTTTGCGGCGTTGGACAGATTGAACGAGCGAAGTCTCGTATCGCGGCTCATCGGTATGCGGATCGCCCGGTCCTTCCGCGCCTCGATTAATTCGCGCGGCAGCCCTGCGGTCTCACGTCCGAAGAGTATCATGTCTTCGTCCCTGAAGTCCGCCTCGGTGTAGAGCTTGCCGCCCTTGGTGGTCGCGAGCCACATCCTCCTGCCCTCATACTTCTCCAGAAACTCCTCCAGATTTTCGTGGACCTCAAGCGTGACATACGGCCAGTAGTCGAGGCCGGCGCGCCTGAGGCTTTTCTCATCCAGACTGAAGCCGAGCGGCTTGACCAGGTGCAGCACGCTGTCTGTCGCGGCGGCCGTTCTTGCTATGTTGCCGGTATTCGGCGGTATTTCAGGTTCAACGAGTACGATGTGTATAGCCATTATAAGTCGATTAACGTTCTCCTACTCTTCGGTCACGATGGTCCCCGTCCAGGTCGCGATGCCGCCGATCTCATACACGTTTGTGTATCCGATCTTTGCCAGTTTCTCTGCAGCCTCTTTGCTGCGTCTTCCGGTCCGGCAGTATACCAGCAGCAGCTGATCCTTGTCCGGCAGTTCTTCGGGCATCTCGTCCGCGATCCCCTCGTTCGGAACGTTGATCGCGCCTTCGATGTGCCCTTCCGCAAACTCGTCCGGCCTTCGAACATCCACTATAAGATAGCCGGTCTCCTCCTCCATGATCTTCATGGCTTCGTCCTGCGAGACCTTTTTATAGCCTGCGCCTCCGCAGGCGCCAAGCAGGCAACCGGCTGCCACTATCAGCGCCATGACCGGTGCCAGGGCCCGCTTTCCCAGCGCTCGCTTGTTCGATATCGTTCCTTTATGTTTCATCCGGCAGTTCCCCATCTGTTTTCACGGTTATCAGCACGCCTATAAACACTATTATTATACCCAATATCTGCCGCAGTGTTATCTCTTCTCCCAGCATCAGGAACGAGAAAATTGCCACGAACACGGGCTGCGACGCGTAGATGATCGTCGCGTGGTTCGCTGAGCTGTATTTCTCCGCCGCAGTCTGCAGGATGAACCCCAGTGCGCCGCAGCCGAGCGCCAGGTACATCAGCTGTCCCCAGCCAGCCGGGCTTTGCGGCAGCCTGAAGCTGTCCTCGAGCGCGAAAGAGAAGATGAACGCGTATACGGATACGAATATCAGCTGGAACGTGCCGAGCAATATAGGGTCGTGCTTCTCCGCGTAGCGCTCGGTGTACAGCATCTGGAACGCGTAGAAAAACGCGCAGCAGACGCAGATCAGGTCGCCCTTATTGAGCGTGAGCCTGCCCGACAGGCACATCAGCCCGACGCCGAACAGCGTGATTAGTATGCTCGCGGTCTGCCGGCCCGTCGGACGCTTCTTCTCCTGCGCCCAGATGATCAGCGGCGTGAAGAACGCCACCAGGCTCATCATGAATCCGGCGTTGGAGGCCGTCGTGTACTTGCAGCCCTCCACCATGCAAAAGTATGAAATAAAAAGAAACGTCCCGAGCACGAAAGCGTGCAGGGTCGTCTCCCTGTCTACCGTTTTATATCTCCTGTGGAACACCGCAAAGCAGACCGCGAAAGCGATCAGGAACCTGAGCGCCACCATGTTGAAGACCTCCAGCTCGGCCAGTATCTGCTTCGAGAAAATGGTCATCGCGCCGAAGATCATGGTGGCCGCCAGCATCATGGCGTCGCCTGCAAGCGCCTTCTTTTTCACTGTCCCGCTTACCTTTCGTTATGCCCTCTGAGCCATGAACTCCAGCACCTGCTGTCTGTCCCTCAGCGCCGTGCCCGATCCGACCTCCGTGCTGCAGATGGCTCCGCACGCGCACGCGAAGGTCAGCGCGTCTCTTACGCTGCTTCCCCGTATGATCTCCGAGACGAATCCTGCCAGGAAATTGTCTCCCGCGCCGGTCGCGTCGACCGTGTCGATGCCGAAAGCCGGCAGGTACATCGACTCCTCGCTGTTCTTAAAGAAGCATCCTCTTCCGCCCAGCTTGATGATCACGTTGCGCACGCCCTTCGACAGAAAAACGTCCGCCATTTTTTCGGGATCTTCCTCGCCGGTGAAATACCGGGCTTCCGCCTCGTTAGGCGTTATGTAGTCGACATATGGCAGCGAGTCCGCGAGGTCATCCAGGCTCAGCACCGCGAAGTTAGGCAGCTTGGTGTCCGCAAACACCAGCACCCCGTTTGCCGCGGCCGCCCTGACGACATCGTTCACCACCTGAGCGTCGTTGAACGGCGCCCTGAAAAGCGAGCCTATCACGATCGCCCCCGCGTCCGTGAAGGAGGCCTCATACCTTTCCGGATGGAAATTGTTTTTGTGCGCGTTGTTGGTGATCGACTTGCGTTCGCCGTCTTCCGCCACGAATATGGTGGTCACGGGAGTCGGCCGCTCATCCGATCTTGCGATGCGGCTCGTGTCGACTCCATGCTTCAGCAGTTCCGCCTCTATGATGCCGCCCGCTCCGTCATTTCCGAGCGAGCAAAGGATTGCCGTCTTCATGCCCAGCTTTGACGCGGCGATCGATCCGTTCACGGCTTCTCCGCCCGCGTTAAGCGTGCCGCTCTCCGCCCTGTATCCGGCCGAAGTGACGGGCGTTGGGTCGAAGCCCTTTATGATCGAATCCAGAATAGCCGATCCTATGAATACTATGTCAAAGCTGCGTTCATGCATGGTCAATCCCACGATTCCGGTCTGAAGCTGCGGCTCTTGATCTCTTCCACGTATATCAGATACGCCTCCGTATCGGCAATCAGCTTGCGCTCCTTCAGCGCCTCCCTGAGCACCGCGACCTTGGCCTCGTCATATCTGTCGCCTATCCTCCACTGGTATGAGTGCGGGTAGGCATCGTCCTTGTCCACGGCCGTGGACTCCTTGTAACACATCTTCTCGTACTCGTCGTACAGGCGGTCGATCGCGGCCTTGTGTTCGTCCTTTGCCGGCTCTTCGCTGCCCTTCGCGGCTTCCGCGCCTGCCTTCGAAAACACCCTGGTCTCCGCCTCAGCCTGCTCCTGAGCATCCAGGCTCGGATACCTCGGATCCAGCACTATCGTATAATCAATATCTTTAGCGTTATCTTTATCCATTCTTATCACCTTATATCGTATATTATCAGCCGGCCGCTGTCATATCAGTATAGCACTTTTCCACGCTTCTATCTCTTCATCCTGAATGTTCAGGCCGTCCCTTATAAACCCTCTGAAACTGCCGTACAGTTCTTCCGCCTTTCCGATCGCGGCTTCGAGATACTCCTGACGCGCCCCGAACATATATCTGAGCGCGGTCTCGGCCCGCTCGTCCGCCGGCCTGGTATCCCCAAAGTAGTAGCGTATCATGAAATCGATGTCCTGCTGTATGTAGTCGTTGGTCTCCAGGTAGTCCGCAATGATCGTTTCCCTGTCTGCGCCGAGCATCTCAAGCGCTATGGCCGTCGCGAATCCTGCCCTGTCCTTGCCCGCAGTGCAGTGCCAAAGCACAGTTTCATCCGGGCTCTCAAAGAGCTTGCGCACAAAGGCCTCGTAGCCTCTCCGCGCGATCTCCGGCACGACGAAGCCCTCGTACATACCGCACATGTAACTCACCGCAGCATCCGGGTCGGACATCATCATGTCCACAGCCTCTTCATCAGACGCCTCGTCCCTGCTCACGCCCGCCGCGAGATCATCGATGATCGGGAAGTGGTAATTCTTCACTCCTCTGAGGGCCGGATCCGGCACCTCGCGCCTCTCCGCCGGACTGCGGAAGTCGATCACCGTCGAGACATTGTCGCCAAGCCAGCATATGTCTGCCTTGCTCCCGATCCCAAGCATCCCGCTCCTTATGAGCCTGCCCGGTCTGATCCGCCCGTCCGGCAGTTCGATATCGCACAGATCCCTGGTATTATTCAGTTTCTCAAGCTCTATTCTTCCCATGAAGCCTCCCTGGCGCGGGACTCTCCCCACACCATGTCGTAAATGAGCGGATCGCGGATCAGATGCTTCCACACGGTCGTTGTTGCCTTCACGAAGCGCTCGTCCAGCTCGATCTCCTCTTCTATCATCGGGCACACGTACGGCAGGTCGTAGTCGTTGAAGACCAGAGTCAGCTCGCCGTCCTCCGACAGATGCGGCAGCAGAGGAAAGCTCCTGCACTGTATCGGCCGCTTCTCCCTCGGGCAGCGCGGAGGCGTCTTGCACCTCACAAAGTATATCTTGCCGTTCCAGGACGACGGGAACTCAAACTCGTCGGAGCTCAGCGTCTCCCATTCGAGCCAGTCCGACTCTCCGGCATGCCTGTCGTGGATCTTCTCCTCGCCCGGGAGCAGCATGATCCCCATCTCCTCGTCCGAAGCCGCCGCGTTGCAGCAGGCCGCGCCGCAGATGGTACCGCAGTCGAACGGGACCGGCGACACCCTGTCAAGCAGCCGGTATATCGCTTTGTATGTACGCCTTCTCGTCGCGCCTTTTATCATTTTACGCCTGTCTTCCCGCAGCGCCCCTACAGATATGAAACCGTTTCAGACAGCGGCTTTCTGGACTCGTGATTCGGCAGCGGGCCGGAACCCTCGGCCGCGAACCCGAGATCCATGAGCATCAGTATCTCTTCATTCTCCGGCAGACCGAGATCCTCCGCCAGTTTGTCAGGGTCGAAGAAGTTGACCCAGCAGCTGTCCACTCCCGCGTCTTCAGCGGCAAGTATCATATGCGTAGCGACGATCGACGCGTCCTCGACGCCGGAATCCCTCTTTTCGCCCGGATAAGTGAACACGTTGGTTTTATCAAAAGCGACCACCAGCACGGTAGGCGCCCCGTATCTGCATGGAGTAGCCTTATCGATCTTCGCGAGAGCCTCCTCAGACTGAGCGACATAGACATGCTGCTCCTGAAGGTTCTTCGCGGTCGGAGCTAGCCTGCCCGCTTCGAGGATCGCCTCCAGCTGCTCCTGAGTTATATTGCGGCCGTCATATTTCTTGCACGAATAACGGTTCTTTACTACTTCTTTGAATTCCATGGTTCTCTCCTTTTTTCCTCTAGCCATCCTCTATTTATGGCTCACGGTTCTGCCGGTCGCCACGTCAAAGTGGTACGCGATGATTCCCAGGTCTACCTTTGCGTAACTGCCAAAGCCCTTGACTCTGACCGACGCCTCCTCGCCTTCAAGCGAGAACACGAATTTCTGCTGATTGACTGCAGTCGGAGCCATCAGCGCCGCGTCCACACCAGCGACGAACCATTCAGGCATCCCGCCTTTTACATCGATCACATCATACAGGCTCTTGCCCCTGTGCGGCTTTCCCTGCGTCTCACCATAGCCAAGCGCGATCACCATGCAAAGCGTCTCGTCCTCCGGAACAAGCGTCTTCACCTTCTTCTTGTTGAATGTGAGCGCCGCCCAGCATGTGTTGAGTCCAAGATACTGCGCATACAGCACGATCTTCTCGCCGTAGTAGCCGCAGATAAAGTCAAAGTCAGCGATCTTCTTTCCCTTCAGCACAATGTAGTTGCTTACGTTTCTGAAGCTGCCGTAATGCGCCAGCCTTGAGTCAAAACCTTCAGGATCGTTGTACTGCACAGTGATATCCAGCCCCGATTCCTTGTTGCACTCATCAACAAAAGCATCCAGCTGATTGCGTACTCCCTGCTCAATAGGTATATCTTTGTAAGCCCGCACCGAATGCCTGGCCTCGATCGCTTCCATCATTTCATTCAATGTCATTTCAGTCCTCCCTTTTCTATCTCAGGTCCCCTATCCGAGCCGCTCCTTCAGTTCCGCCATCGTCATCCTGTGGTATGTGACGTGCCCCATTTCATCAGCCAGACAGTACACGAACGGATCCGGCTCGCCGTCCTCGAACCACACGAGCATGTCGAACTCGTCGCTGTCCGCCTCTTCGGCGCGCACCTTGTCCGAATACCTGCGGAACACCGCCACGACGTCCTCCATCGTGATCCCGTGTTTCGAGAACGTCTCCACCAGTTCCACCAGGAACGGCTCGTCCGGCACGTTTTCATGCACATACTCAGACGCTTTCGCGTCCATCTGCAGGCAGAATCTCTCGCCTTTATAACTCACGCTTCCCCGCCCGAGCCTGTCAGCGGCATAGTCGAAGAAGCCCTCAAGGACCTTCTCCATCCCAGCTGCGTCGCAGTCGGTACCCAGCATGTGGTTGAGCGCGCTCAAAGGATAATACAGCCATCTGCTGTTGGCACTGTAGCCAAGCTTGATGTGCTGCTCCTTGATCACATAACAAATATTCTTTTCCAGTTCTTCGTAATTCGGCATATTTGTTCCTAGTTTTTCTTATTCAGCAGGTATCCGGCCACTCCGCCGACTATGCCGCCCATGACGTGCGCCATATTCGAGATGTTGTCCGCGACGAACAGCCCCTCATAAACCTGCTGTCCCAGGAATATTATCGTCACCAGTATCACGGTCAGCGGGATCTCTCCCTCCCTGAAGCCGGTGAACGACGTCATCATGATGAAGGCGAAGACGACGCCGCTCGCGCCGCACAGCGCTATGCCCGGGAAGAGGAACCAGTTGACAAGCCCCGTCACCAGTCCTGTCACCAGGATCACCTCGATGATCGCCCTTGAGCCGTACTTCTCTTCAAGCATCGGGCCAAGCAGCAGCAGGTACATCATGTTCCCGATGTAGTGGCTCCAGCCGCTGTGCCCCAGCACATGCGTAAAGAACCTGACATACGTCATCGGCGAAGCCAGCGACGAGTGATACGTCACAAACAGGAACTGGTTGCTGAGCCCGGCGGTCAGGTAATTGGCCACCATCACACCGAAGCTGATGATGACGAAACTAAGTACCACCGGTGAATTGAAAGTTATGCGTCTGCTCTTGTTCATTTTTTGTCTTTGTATTCTGCCCTCTGCAGTTTGCGCATCGCGAAGCCTATAGACCACGTCACAGCCGTCAGGACCACGTATATGAGCGCTCCGACCGGGTAGCCCCAGTGGAAGAAGAAGTACCAGTCATTGGTATCAGGCCACTCGCCGATGCCGTTGATCAGTATGTTTATCAGGTAGACTATCCCGTACATAAGCGGCGGGATGATCACCAGCAGGTTGTCCCCGCGTGTGAACGGCATGTCCGTCAGAAAAATGACCTCCAGGATCGCGGCGACAGGTATTACGAGATGCAGCGGCAGATTGAATCCGCTGAACATCTCTGGATAGCCGTATATCGGTCCGAGGAAAAACAGTACGGTAGCGAGAGTCAATCCGACGGAAGCCGCCGCGATGTACTTGGCCCGTTCCATCCGGATACCTGCCAGCCACGCGACCGCCACGAATCCCACAAACAGGTTGGACAATAAAGTGAAATACCGGAGACTTCCAAAGCCGTTCTGCACGAGCGAGCCGGTCCCGAAAAAGAACATGCCAAGCCATGATCCGAAAACCAGGACTGCCAGAAGTATATTCACGAAAAATCGTATTCTCCCGCGCTCCATTGCTATGGCTTTATCACTCCATCGGATATATCAGGCTCCGGCTGTGGGTTATTGTATTCTTCCCAGGCCTCCATGGCCTGCTGTTTTCTGATCTCATCGACATCAGGTTCCATGGCCTCATACGGGTCGATCCCCATCGCTTCATAATCGTCGGGATTGAAGTCCTCGCCGTAGTACTCCTCGTACCACGCCGCCCTGTCCCTTTCCACGAGCTCGTCGTTGGAAAAAGCGTTGTTGCTGCGGTGGACCGTGTTAATGACCGCATTGGCCGTCACTTCGTATTCGCCCGCCTCCGTTGAGACCTCGATCGAGCATATGGTGCCGTCGTCATCGGCCCATGAATACTCGACAGCGAAGATCTCAGGCTCGTCCTGCTCGATTATCTCATACCTGCAGACCAACACCCTACCGATATCGAAATCCTCGTAGTCGTAGCGGATGTTGCGCACATCGTTCGCGTCTTTGATCCTTTCGAGGACTATCGTCTCAAGATCCTTGCTGTCGATGTCCGCCTGTGTGATGTATGTCCTGACCAGGAACCAGTCGCCTGCCGAGTTGTAGAAGCTGAAAGCCTGAGCGTTGGCGAACCACTCGCCGTCAAGATACGGCGATTCGACATAATAGCCGGCCGGCACAGTGAACGAGTAGTTCCCTGAGATCACGGCCTCTTTCGACGGCAGCACGACCTCATGTGAGAGGCTGTAATCGGACACATAATACGAGCCGTATTCGATGCCGTCCCTGACCCGTTCGATGGTCCGCTGGTATTCGGCCGTCTCCCGGAACGGCGTGTTCCAGGCATGGAGCGTCCTGGCCGCGAAGGTCCCGGCTATCACGAGCAGTATAAAAAAGCAAGCCATCAAAGCCTTGACCGTGCCCCGTGGCATGTTGATCCTGACGCTGATGGCAGTGATTATCACGGAGATGATGTTCTTGTCATCCACGTGATCGACTTGTTTTACACCGACAACGATGTCCTTGCCGATCTGCTCGTTATCATCCTTCATGGATCTATTCCAGGCTGCTTGTCCAGGTCTTGACCACCGGATAGCTCTCGTCCGGTCTGAACAGCTTGGCTCCGACTATCTCGCCTTTCATGAGCGGCTGCATCTTGCCCGGCGCCTTCGCGATGTCGCTGCCCCCGGAGGTCGCGAACAGAGCCACCTTCTTGCCGCTGAAGTCGTAGCTCTTCACGAAGGTGTCGATGATGTTAGGCTCAGCATAATACCATACCGGGAATCCGATATAGATCATGTCGTACTGATCGAAGTTTTCCACCTTGTTCGCGATCGGCACGTCCTTCTTGCCGATCTTCTCCTTATTGCATCTGGCCAGCGGGTTGGTCCATCTGAGGTCCGCGTCAGTGTATGGTTCCACCGGCTTTATCTCAAACAGATCGGCCTCCGCAGCCTGAGCTACCCTCTTTGCAAGCGACGCGGTGTATCCGCTCGCCGAAAAATACGCAACTAAAGTCTTCATGTCCACTCCTCCTAGTCCCATGACTCAGGTTTGAACCTGCGGTTCTTTATGTCATCAATGTACTTCTGATACTCTTCGGTATCGGTTATCCGCTTGCCCTGTGACAGCGCGGCCTTCAGGACCTCGATCTTGGCAGGATCATACCTGTCGCCCACGCGCCACTGATACGAATGCGGATACGCGTCGTCCATGTCAAGTATGGTAGGCTCCCTGAGAGCCATTTCCTCGTACTCGGCGTAGAGACGCTCGTAGTAATCGTTGTACTCGATCTGAGGTTCCGGAGCCGGCACGGCCTGTCCGCCTTCAGCAGGAGCTTTGTTCTCCGCTTTCTCCGGTTTCGCCGCGGCCTCCACGGCCTCTTCCTGAGCAGCCGGATCGAGTCCCGGATACCTTGAATCCATCACTATCGTGTAATCAAAATCTTTATCTTTGTTATTTGCCATTTTTATTACCTTCTTTTCTATATTCTCAGCGCAAGTCCGGCCTGCGCTGCTTGTTTGCAATATTGAATCTCGACGGGCACAGCCGTCTTCCTGTAATTATCTGAAAATATAGCGCATTACCAGTATGTCAATGATCATCGTGATCACGATCACTGTGATCCATGCCCGCTGTTTGGTCTTGAAGCAGAAATATCCAACAGCCGGACATGCCGCAAGTATCAGCCTACAGGCTCCCGGACGACTCCGCGGTCCTGTCCAGTATGCCCTTGAGCATTCCGTCCAGCTCAGAGCCTTCGGTATAGTCCGCGGGAGCGTAGCAGTTTATCCTGTGCTCGTCCAGCAGCTTCAGCACGCGGCGCTTGTCGCCCGTCGCCGGATCGTACACGCCTATCGAACTGCCGCCGTAGGAGTTCACCAGCTTCATGCACGGGATGTCTGTCTCGCTGTCGCCTATGTACACCATGTTAGTGAAAGGCACGCGGATCTCGTCCGGCGCGAAATAGTCGTTCACGGCGTTGTCGTTGACATCGAGCACTCCCTTGGAGATCCTGAACAGGAACTGCGTCTTGTTTGTATAGTTGACCACCTGAGCCGGCCATACCGCGACGCCGTCCTCATCGTAATAGAACGAACTGGCGTAGATCGCGGTGAACTTGTCAGCGATGCAGGTACCCTCTATCATCTCCTTGAGGCCCGAGGACAGGATGTAGTGCTCTACCGTGATGCCCCGCTCCGCGCCGTAGCGGCAGATGCGGTCGAACCAGTCGCAGACACCGTCATAAAGCTTTACCTGCGAGCCGTACTGCGCCAGCATCTCGCGCCTGAAGATCTCCTTGCCGCGCGCGCCCTTCAGCATCAGGTACATCCACGCGAGGTTAGGGTCCATGCAGTTGGCGCGCGCCAGCTCATTCGTCTCCTTCCAGAACTCGTCCTGGCACTCGTATTTTATCGCCTGAAGATAGCCCTGCGCCTGCATGTTGTCGGGCGAGAGCGTCTTGTCGAAGTCGTAGCATACCGCCACTACCGGTCTTTTCGCTTTCTTATCTTCTATCCCCATTGCGTCAGTATATGAACATGCCGTACTGGTCAAAATCCACGTAGTCAGTGTTCCTGAAAGGTCCGCCGTAAGACTGGACGATGGCTATGATGAGGTCATACAGATACCAGAATCCGAACCCGCCGAAAGTAAGCAGCTTGAGCATGCCAAGCCCCATCTGTCCGCGCGCGAACCTGTCAACGCCGTATAAGCCCAGGAAGAACGACAGCACCCATGTGTAGACGTGCTTGTTGAGCCTTCTGGCGATCCTGCGGTCCTGATAGTATCCCTGTCCGAATCCGCGGCCGTAGCCTTGTCCGTAGCCCTGGCCATAGCCTCCGCTATTTCCGCCGTAGTCCTGCTTATAGTTGTTGTCGACGCGCGGATCATAGCCCCTGCGATAGTCCGGATCGTAGTATTCTTCTACGACCGTCTCTTCGGTCACGGTCTCCACTTCAGGCTCCGCCGGCTCGGTCTCGACTTCCCATTCCATGTCAAAACCGATGTCGACATCGGAGTCCGCGCCTTCGGCCTTTTCTCCGGCTGCTTCTTCAGTCGCCTTCTCTTCGGCTTCAGCCTGTTCTTCTTCCGGCGCCTCAGCTACTGCTACGCCGCTTTCAAAATCATCTAAATTATTTGCCATTTTTACCCTTTAGTTGCTTAAAAATATCTGCCGTGTCCCGCGGCTCATCTTTACCTGATCACCTCGACCACTTCACCGATGTAAAGCGTGTGCGGTTCCTCCGGTGTGTAATACTTTTCAACGATCTCCGCAGGCATGTGCGTGGTGATCATGTCTCCCCAGAAGATCTTGCGGCAGAGGAAGGTGAACTCAGCCTCCTCGTAGGTCACAGCCTTTCCGAGATCCTTTACTGTCAGGCCGGCCGCCGCGTCCTTGTCGTTGTGATGTCTGCCCGTTGTGGTGCCCATCTTCAGGAGAGCGTCGTGCTTGTCCTCAGGGTAGAAGCTGACCGTAAAGTACTCGTTCTCAGTCATGAACTTGTGCGTGAACCTGTTAGGCTTCACATAGACTGTAACGATCGGCTTGTCCCAGAGGGAGCCCGTGCTGCCCCAGCTGATAGTCATAGTGTTGTGATCGTCCTTCGGACCCGCGCTCAGCAGCGCCCAGTTCTTCTCGAACTGATCAAAGAATTTTGCGGATAGTTCCATATCGACCTCCTAGTCTCTTCAGGAATTGGGCGTTTTTTTACGCATATATTATACCATCTGCCCTTTGCAGTCTGAACTCAATTATCAAAATATAAGAAAAAGCCGGAGACAGTTTTGCGCCCCCGGCCTCTATACAGATCTGATGATAAACCCGTGTCGAAGCACGGTCGATCGACTGCTTTATCTGTCCGCTTTCAGTCTGTTCAGGAATTCCTGTATGAACTGCGCTTCCTTCGCGTCCATGTTTCCGTCGGACGCAGAGAACATCTGCATCATGATCTCAACAGTAGCGATATACAGATTAGTAGCCTGCTTGAAGTTGTTAGCTTCATCCAGAGCCTTGGCGATCAGCCAGCCCGGCATCTGCAGGTCTACCATGAGCGGCTTATACATACCGTTGAGGAGGCTGAGCAGCTGCGGCATGTCTGCAGGGCCCAGATTAAGATCGAACATGAAGTTCAGCATGCCGATCTCGTTATTCGATACATCATTGTCCGCGCCGGAAAGATATGTCGCGATAGCCTCAAATTCGGTAGCAAGAGCGTCTCTTTCGATCGGGAGTCCGCTGTTTTTCGCGGCCTGATACAGACCGTCGATGAGACCGGTCACAGCTTCCTTAGTCTTGTTCAACAGGATTATAGCATCATTCATGGGAAAGCCCTCCTTTTTAACCAATGATCATTCAATAACAGCACTTACACTTTTATTATGCGGTATAGACCGCGATAATGCAACAACGGTATCCGATTGTTACCACCCTGTCTTGCTCAGGCCGGCAATATGCTTGCCCATTTCAAGTATGTCCTTATCCAGCACGGCAAAGACGATGTCCATGTCATAGTCAGGATTCTCAGCGATCCAGTCGCGGCACGCGCTGAGAGCCGCCTCCCAGGCCTTTGCCTTCGGATATCCGAAGATGCCCGACGAAATGAGCGGGAAGCCTATGGAATGGCATTCATTCTCTTTTGCCCTGTCGAGCGACTCCTTATAGCAGCTGTAAAGATTTGCCGGCTCATTGTTCGTGCCTCCCTGCCATACAGGCCCAACCGTGTGGACGATGTACTTGGCTTTGAGGTCGAATCCCGGAGTAATGACGGCCTTGCCCGTCGGACAGCCGCCTATCGCGTCGCAGGCTTCAGTCAGCTTGCGGACGCCCGCGCTCCTGAAAATGGCGCCGCAGACACCGCTTCCCATGGCGAGCCTGCTGTTTGCCGCGTTCACTACGCAGTCAGTATCGAGATCGGTTATCCCGACAAGTCTGATATCTATTGAACTCATAAGTCCTCCTTCTCAGTCCAGGAATTCCACCCTTCCGTCGTCTATATGGTAGATCGCTCCCATGACCGCGAGTCCCTCAGGGTCATGCACCGGATGGATCTCCAGCTCATGCCTTATCACTTCAACGCCATGCTTCACATTGAGGCAGCTCGCCTTGAACGCGTCCGTCTCGCCGCCTATGGCAAGAGATATGTCCTTGATGATCGAGTCGATGAATCCGCCTGCATGGCCTTTTATGGCCGCGTCGACCGCTCCGCATCCGGTATGGCCGAGCACGACAATGAGCTTGGTACCCAGATGGTCCGCGGCATATTCGATGCTGCCAAGCTGGTGATCGTCTATGACATTGCCGGCCACCCTGACCACGAACAGTTCGCCGATGCCCGCGGAGAATATGCTCTCGGGTATGACGCGCGAATCCGAGCACGTGATGACTATGGCATACGGATGCTGCCCGTTCAGGGCCGTGTCCCTGCGTACCGCAGTCGAAATATCGCCGCGGGCGGTGTCTGCGCCCAGATATTTCAGGTTGCCGTCTATGAGTCTCTGTCTTGCTTCTTTAGCGTCGATCATGGTTTTGCGCCCTCTTCGGTCCTATTCTTTTTTAAGTCCCCATTTGTCTGCCAGGGCCCTTGGCACGTAGGCTTTTATATGCACGCCGTCCTCTTCGTATTCTTCCGAGAGGAGCTGGCCCGTCTTTCTTATCTCGGCCACAAGAGCAGCGTCCCTGTACGGTATCACCGCGTCTACGCTCACCCTGTTATCTCTGAGTATCTTCGCGACCTCTTCGAAAAACCTGTCCATGCCCTCTCCGGTCTTTGCGGAGATCTTTATCGACGCGTCCGCCTCGAAGTCCCTGAAAAGCCCATCGTCTTCTACAAGGTCGCATTTGTTCCATACTGTTATGACAGGCTTGTCGGTAATGCCGAGATCTATGAGCGTGTCGTACACCACCCTGCGGTGCATCTCCGCCTGCGGATCCGACGCGTCTATGACATGCACTATGATATCCGCGTAACCCGCTTCTTCAAGCGTGCTCCGGAAAGCGTCGACCAGATTGTGCGGCAGTTTATTGATGAAACCTACCGTGTCCGTGAACAGGACCTGCTGCCCGTCGGGGAGCACCGCCGATCGCGTAGTAGGATCGAGCGTCGCGAAGAGCTTGTCCTCCGAAAGCACGTCCGAGCCTGTGAGCCTGTTCAGCAGCGTCGACTTGCCCGCGTTGGTATAGCCTACGATGGCTGCTGTCGGAACAGCATTGGCGGAGCGTTTCTTGCGCGCAGTGTCCCTGGCGCGCTTCATTTCCTCGATGTCGTCCGAGAGTATCTTTATGCGCTTCTGTATGACACGCCTGTCTGTCTCGAGTTTCGTCTCGCCCGGACCTCTCGTGCCTATGCCGCCGCCGAGCCTCGACAGGGCCTCGCCCATGCCTCTCAGCCTCGCGTATCTGTATTTCTGCTGGGCTATCTCTACCTGCAGCTTGCCTTCTCTTGTCCTGGCATGGGCGGCAAAGATGTCCAGTATGAGGGTCGTCCTGTCTATGACCTTGGCGCCTGTTATCTCAGAGAGATTCCTCATCTGGGAAGCGGTCAGCTCGTCATCGCAGATGATGCCGTCCGCCTCGTGGATCTCTATCATCTCCCTGAGTTCTTCAGCCTTGCCCTTGCCTATGTAAGTCGCCTTGTCGGGATGCGCCAGGTTCTGGACCACCTGACAGACTGTTTCCCCACCGGCTGTATCCAAAAGATCGGCAAGCTCGTCGAGCGAGTCCCAAGCCGCATCTTCATCACCTGTCGCTACGGCGACCAGTATGTATTTTTCAAAGCTGTCGGAATCGTTCTGATACATCCGGCAGTTACGCGAGCGCGTCCAGCGCTCTCAGGCAGGCGTTGAACGCGATGTCTTTCGCTCTTGCTATCCACTGCTGCTCCAGATCGTCTGTCTGAGGCTCATCAGAAGGCTGCACCTTTTCAATGACTTTTTTGATCTCTGCTACTACGGAGTCTTTGTCCATACGGTCATCATTGATTATGAGGTCGAGCCTCTTCAGATCGCTGATCAGCGCCTGGATCTCCATAGAGTACAGTATGGAGCCTTCGAATTCAGGCAGAGCTTCGAGCTCGCTGACGCCCTGCTTTATCTCCTTGCCGGCACCGGCATCCTGCATGGCGCTCCGGACTCTCTCTTTTAATCCGCCGGAGATAGCGGCCGCCTGTTCCTTCGCGTTTTTAGCAATCTCTCTCGCCGCGCTGCCCTCTTCCGTGAGCTTTTTCGCTTTGTCCACGACTTCGCCCGCTACGGTCTTTGCCGCTTCGCCGGCTTCTTTTGCCAGATCCTTGGCTTCATCTAAATACTTGTCAAAATCTCCCATGGAGTCTCCTTTCCTGTTCCCGAATCCTTTATCTATTGTTCTGTTCCATTGGAACCCTATGACGATGATCCGCCGCCTGAAGAAGCAGCCGCGGCCTGCCTGTCGCTTATCATGTGCTGGAGCGCGACAAGGACCGCCACGACTTCCTCTTCATGCTCAGGCTTGTAAATGTCGACGACATACTTGTCATGCAGCGAGAAGGCTTTCTGGCTCACCACCGCGATAAGGCCGCCGTTTGCGTCTTTGATCGTGAAATTGAGCTGTATTATATTCCCCTCGAGGATCCAGCCGAGTCCCTCTATGTTGGTGACGTCCCTTATGATATGCAGCAGCTCGTTCGACAGCGTGAATTTCTTTCCGTTATCCATGTCCACGTAACGGATCTCATGCAGGGTCACGAGCTTGCGCTCCATGTAGGCGATGTGCCTGCCGTCCGCGCTGTAAACGTCCGTCTTGTCGTGTATGGACGGGAACTGCGTTTCCGCCCGGTAAACGGCTTTTTCGTTTTCGTCCGTTATCTCTATGCGGTGATGGAGAGTGAATATCTCTGTAGAGGTGTAGAGGCTTTTCGCGGGAGGCCCGTACTCCGCTGTGTTTGTGCTGTCGGTCTCGCCGGGACCGCTGTACCTGTTCTGTGAGAGGCGCACCAGAAGGCTTCCGATAAATATCAGTATGAATATAACGACTATGATTTCCATTATGCTTTATTGTACCTGCCTTATAGATAAATATTTTGCCGGGACCGTCTCAGTCAGCCACACCCCGTTCACCGAGCGGAAGAACCTGTATCCGTCCGCGTGCATCGCCGCCGCGTCTACTGTATAGATGACCGGCTTTCCATGTCTCTGCCCGACCTTTCTCGCGGTCTCGACATCTCCCGACAGATGCACATACAGTCTGGACTTCGGAATGAGTCCCTGCGCGTCTATCGACTCCTTGTACTTGATCCCCGTGCCGTGGTAAAGCACGTCGGGAGGCGTGACCTCCGGCAGCTCGACATCGACCGGGATGGAATGGCCCTGATTTGCCCTGATGAGTGTTTTGTCCTCATTAAAAGAATAGCGCTGTTTTTCATCTTCAGCAACTATCCTTTCAAGAGTTTCCATATCCAGAGGGTGCGTTTTGTTCACACCACGGATTAGGTCGTCGACCACTGCCCAGCCATGCTCATCAAGGGTTATGCCGATGACTTCAGGCTTGTGGCGGAGTATAAGGCTTATGTACTTGCTTGTGCTCTTATTGCCCGTAAGTTACCCTCCTATAGTTCACGTAAAACAAGTATGGTCGTCCCGAGGTTATCACCCGGCTGGATACGCAGGACCTTTGGATGGTACTTGTATTCGTCGATTATCATGTCTTTGAGACTGGTGCCACGGTTAAAGCCGTGGACCAGCTTTATCTGATATGTGCCGTCATCGGCTTGCTTCAGAGCCTTGTCGATGACCTTTATAGCCTCATCACGGAACAGCCCGTGGAGGTCAATGGTGATGATTGGACTACTCATCGCGGTCCTTCCGTTTCAGTTCCGTGTACTTGGCTGCACTTCCTATGGCAAGTTCAACAGGATACTTGGTCTCGTTCTTGTCCATCTTGGCATTAATGATTTCATCTTCATCCAGGTCGAGCTCGTCGAGCATGTTACGGCAGTATACTAATACATCAGCCAGTTCTTCCTTGACATGCTCAAGGTCATATTCCGTATCGCTCCACTGGAAGCACTCCAACAACTCGTTCGCTTCGATTGAAATGCTCTTGGCGAGGTTGGCTGGAGTATGGAATTGCTCCCAGTTTCTATCAGCAGTGAATTTTCTTATTCTTGCTTTCGTTTCTTCTTTCATACTTTTGTATTTATTGAATATGCCCAATTAAAATCTTTAAATGTTCAATGTAAATATGGCTTAACTAAATCAACTCTGAATCTTCTCGGCTGCAGCTCATCTTCAAAGCGGATAGTAATGAACCCTTTTGTATCATCTATATCAATAATGGTTCCTCTACCTAGTGATTTGTGTTCCACAAGTTGTCCGATCCTGTATGAGTGTCTAAAGTCTTTTGTGCTCATAGCTTTGTTTATCCCATTAGAAGAGTTCTCAATCTTTCTATTAGGATTTACATTTGATACAGTTTGTTGTTTTTTTCTTGTACGGTCCTGTTCTGGTTGACCATGTACATCGCTCGTTTGTTTTAAAGGTACTCTAACAGCTTCAACACTTGGCGGATTTGATGTGGTAACCCAATTAATACTATCGGCATCATATTCATAATAGGACACGAATAGTCTGTCAGCCTCCCATTTGCTTACTGCTATACGATCATTTGGGTTATGCGCATGGTATGAAATATTGAAATCCAAAAAATTCATGGCTTCATATTTGTTTGTAAGTCCGGATTCTATCATAAACATCAATACTTTCTGACGATACTCAGCAGTGAAACCGTCTTTTGCGCTCACATTATACCCAAAGCGTTTAAACTTTGATTCTTCTGCTAAATCATACTTATATTTTAATTCCGTCTTCATTTTGTGGTAATCAGGAAGCGGCATTACCATTCCCAATATACGTCCGAACCTGCATACCCGATTATATTCTTCCTGAGTGAGAAAATATAAAGTATCATTCTCGCACAAGCGAGCGCGAAACTTTACAGCAAGATGTTCTCCGTTTCTTTTTATTACAGGAGCGATAGCATAAAACACTTCTGATTGACGCCATTCAGCGGGAGCCTTTTCTAGAGGAGCATAGATAATGAATTTCCGCATATCAATGTATTGGTTTCCATTGTCATCAACCCCATACCACAGATGAACTGTCTTTATTGTGTCATGATTATTACCATATCCATAACCACGGGTGTTTCTTTTGCTAGGCGCAGACGACCCTCCAGAAAAACACGCTATTAAGAATATTATTAGGATAATAATTCCTTCTATTGGGAAATCTGTCATATGCTTATTACCTTTAACGGCTTATTCTTCTAGATTTTCACTTTTCTCTGCTGCCATACTCAGGCCTTCGTCATTTGAATAATCATATTCTGTACTTTTTGCTGTGGATGATGAAAAAGTGCCATGTGCTACTTCTGTGTAGTCTGCGTTATCTGACCATAACTCACACTGGGTCATTACTGTCCGCACAGCATCTTCCATGCCTTCAGGCGGATAGCGATGTTTTTTCAACAGCTTCTTTATCATCATCCGCATTTTTGCCCTGGCAGAATCACGTTTCTGCCAGTCTATTGTGCGATTCTTTCTGAGGGCTTCAGTCAGTTCTTTTGTTATGGCAATTAATTCTTCGTTTTCATAGAAATCCTTTATTGCCTCAGGTCTAGTTAATGCGTCATAAAATGCCAGCTCGTCCTCGGTTAATCCAAGTTGTTCTCCCTCTTTTTGGGCCTGTGCCATCTGCTGTGCGAGTTTCAGAAGTTCCTGTATTACCTCCTCGTTGGTCAACATTCCATTGAGATAACGGTTCATTGCACTTTGGATAATCTCACTGAACTTCTCTGATTTGACAACGTTGGTACGGCGATATATTTTCACTTGATCCGCAATCAGTTTTTTCAAAAGCTCCACAGCGAGGTTTTTCTCTTTCATCTTTGACAATTCCTCAAGGAATTTAGGATCGAATAGCGAAAACTCTTCCCCCACGTCTGAGAACAAGTTGATAACGCCCTCGCTCTTTACGCTTTGCCTAAGAAGCTCATTAATCTGATCATTAACATCCTTAAGCGACAATTTCTTTTTCTCGCCTTGGTATATAAGCCGCATGACCAGCACACGAACGGATTCGAAGAATGCTGCCTCAACGCGCATGCTTTCGTCTACCATAGATGAACAAAGAGAGAGCGCCTGTTTGAGCATAAGAGTTTCTTTCAGGAAGAGTTCTCTTTCCTTCTCTTTGTCGACACCTACTATGAAATTGACTGCACCGCTGATAGCTTTTGAACGCTCAAGATCCGTTCCGGAAATGAATTTCGAATAATCAAAACCATGGAACAGGTCTCTGCAGACTGACAATTTCTCGAGGAACTTAGGATAAGCAACCTTTGTAATATCTGTGTCGCCATAGTTCTTTTTATCACGTGTTGTATAGTCGTTCATTGCTTCTTTTAAAGCTGAAGCAATACCAACATAATCGACTATCAGACCACCTTCCTTGTCGCCAAATACTCGATTTACACGTGCTATTGCCTGCATAAGGTTGTGTCCCTGCATCGGCTTATACATATACATAGTCGCAAGAGATGGTACGTCAAAGCCTGTCAGCCACATGTCTACAACAATTGCAATCTTCAAAGGATCATTGTTGTCTTTGAACTTCTTGGCAAGTTCGTCCCTGTGGTGTTTGTTTCCAATGACTTTGCGCCAGTCTTCCGGATCCTTGTTGCTTTCAGTCATTACAACTGCAACTTTATCTGTCCAACCTGGTCGAAGTTCCAGTATACGATTGTAGATCTTTAACGCAATCGCACGGGAATATGCTACGATCATGGCTTTTCCTGTCAACAGGTCCGCTCTAAAGTTCTCGTAGTGATCGAGTATATCGTCTACCAGAGATGCAATTGTATTCTCATTACCGAGAATAGCTTCCATCTGTCCAAGCTCACGTTTACTGCGTTCTATGACATCAGGGTCTGCATTGTTTGCCATGATCTCATATTCATCATCGATCAACTTAAGGGTTGCTTCATCAAGCTTAAGGCGAATAACTCGGCTCTCATAATAGACAGGTCTAGTTGCACCATCCTCAACAGCCTGGGTCATATCATATACGTCGATATAATCACCGAATACCTCACGAGTGTTTCTGTCCTTCATGGATATAGGTGTGCCGGTAAATCCTATATATGTTGCATTAGGTAAGCTGTTACGGATAATCCTTGCAGTACCGATTTTGATTTTTCCTGTTTCTGCATCGATAGTCTCTCTGAGTCCGTACTGACCACGATGTGCCTCGTCAGCCATTACAATAATATTTCTACGTTCAGATAGTGGTTCATGCGACTCTTCAAACTTCTGCATCGTCGTAAAGATGATGCCGTTAGCTTTCGTCCCCTCAAGTAATGCTTTAAGGTGTGCACGGCTGCTGGCATGGACAGGTTTCTGACGCAGGAAGTCACTACATTTTGCAAACTGACTGTAAAGTTGGTCATCAAGGTCATTTCTGTCGGTGAGCACCACAATAGTTGGGCTGTCTAAAGCTTCTTGCAATCTATGCGCATAAAAAACCATCGACAAAGATTTACCACTGCCTTGGGTATGCCAAAATACTCCACCCTTACCATCAGTCAGTGTTGCGTTCTTTGTCGATTCTATTGCTTTATTAACTGCAAAGTATTGATGATACCCTGCAAGAATCTTAATTCTATTAATCCCCTCATTCGAGAAGCAAATGTAATTCTTTATGAGATCCAGTAGGCGTTCCTTTTGGAACATTCCCTCAAAGAATGTGTCAAATTGAGCATACTGAGTGTTCTCGTAGCTACCATCTTTTGTCTTCCACTCCATAAAACGATCTTCGCCAGAAGTAATAGTTCCAGCCTTCGAAATGAGATGATCGCTCATGACACAGATGCAATTGTATATGAACATCGAAGGGATCTCATGCATATAGTTTCTGATTTGTGTATATGCTTCAGATGCATCAGTCTCTTCTCTAGATGGGGATTTAAGTTCGATAAGAACAACAGGCAAACCATTCAGGAACAGAATCACATCAGGTCTCTTATTGCTGTTCTCTATGAATGTCCACTGATTAGCTGCAATAAAAGAATTGTTGTCAGGATTATTGTAATCTACGAGATACACAAGGCCTGCTCGCTCTTCACCCTTGATGAAATATCTTACTTCAATACCATGTTGGAGATAATCCATGAATACTGCATTTTTCTGAACAAGGCTCGCATTCTCGAAATTTTTAAGCTTATATAACGCATCTGCTATGGCATCATCCGGCATTCCCGGATTCAATCTATATAGCGCGGATTGAAGCTCAGCCTCATACAGCGGATCATAGAAGTCTCTTTCGATATCCGGACCATATTCATGGCGATATCCCAAGCTTTGGAACAATTCGATTATTGAGTTTTCATAATCAGCTTCTGTGTATAACACTGACATGGCATTAACTCCTTATTATGTTTTATTGCGATATAAACGAGAATTTAGCTTCGATAAAGCAAAATTTAGCGGCTTAGAGGTCTAGGTCGGAGACATCCAGTTCGCCGGACATCAATCGCGGTAATAAACTATCCCGTAAGGCCTGTAAACGGCAGATTTCATCATAGTTATTACGGATTGCCTCATCCATGGGGGCAACGATATTCTCAAATTGTTCCATAATCTCCTGTGGAGGGATATCAATTGGCATAGAATTGAGGGCATCACGATTAATGGAGCCAAAAACAGTTCCCTCTCCATTAAACACATTCAGTTGCTCACGCAGAGCTAGCATTGTGTAAAGGACAAAGGATTGGTGCCCGTCTTTTGATCGGATAGCTCCAAGACCACGTCCGATGCAACAGTCCTCATAGGCGACATTCATATCACCGACAGGGGCTCTGACGCTCATAAGTGCATCGTTTGCCTTGGCCATGCGTTTGGGATCAGTAGTATAAAGCCTGCGTGTGGGAAATCTGAATCCAAATTCAGCTCGCCCTTGGAAAAAGACTGTTCCAACCCCATCCTCATTGTAGGATTCACCTTTAGGAGACTGTCCCATGGTGATTACAGCAATATCGGATAAAACGCCAGGAGTCCACGAATCGTCAACGTTATCGATAATCATGTACTGATAGATCGCCTGGGCTTGCGCCTGTAAATTCTCGTTTACTCTACGATTGGCAGCAATCTTGTCGTCCAGAATTTTTAACATCCCAGCTATAGCCCTTTGCCCTTCCAGATCAGGAACTCTCACCTTTAACCCCTGTACGACATCGGTCTGAACTCGCTGTCTGCCAGATGATCCAACCATAGATTTGATGGCAGGCTCTCTTACCTCCGGGCTTGTAACCAGATAATATACGAAATCCGGATCGTTCCCTTCCTTAGCTCTGAAAACGATGTACTCAGTTGATCCGAATCCAACCTCATTATCATCCAGAACATCAACCATCGCTGTTTTTCCGTTTTCAAGGCAAGGAGTTATTCGAGCCATAATGGTATCGCCATTTCTGAATTTTGTGCCTCCAGAAAAAGCTTCCATTTCAAAACTTGGAACATCTCGGCAGAAAGGCTGTAATTTATCCATTGCTATCTTCTTTGCGATAGTACCCTTTGGAAGAGATTCTCGCGGATTGAAGTCTGCAATCTCATCCATTCTCTTTTCAAGCCATTCTCCCATATGATCACCGTCCTAACCTATATATTTCCTATGAGCAGTTTTCACATTGCTCTGTTTGACCATTGCATACTGCAAGGTCGTATCTATTCTCTGATGCCCAAGGAGCCGTTGAAGTTGCTCGATAGGCATTCCTTTATCAATGGCCATTGTCGCAAGCGTCCGCCGAAACTTATGCGGATGCACTTTCGGGATGTTCAGCCGTTTGCCCATTTCCCGAAGCCGATGCTCAATACCGCCAATCTGTATCCGTTCATGCGGAGCCCGCAATGTAACGAAGAGCGCAGGATTGTCATCTGTACGGCCATCAAGATACTCCTGCAGATGCAGCTTTGCTCTGGCATCAAAATATACGATCCGTTCCTTATCACCCTTACCGAACACCACGCACTCACGCTCCGTAAAGTTTATATCATCACGGTTTAGCAAAACCATCTCACCAACACGCATTCCCGTTGATGCCAGCATATCGATCATCGCTAAATCCCGAAGCTCCTCGCAGTTGTCACGCATCTTTTCCAAATCCTCATCGGAGTAAGTTTCCTTGATGTTGCTTGCCGTTTTTACCTTGTGAATACGGCGCACCGGGCTTTTAATGATGTAATCCTCATCCTCAAGCCATGAAAAGAAGCTGGAAAGTATGCGGCGGATGTTGTCAATGGTTACCCGGCTTGACTGGTTCCTGCTCTGGTAATCGGTAAGGTAAGTCCTCAAGTCCTCCGTAAGAATATGACGGACATTCTTGCCGAGAGATGATACCATTGCGTCAATCGTAGCCTGGTAATATTTCAGCGTCTTTTCCGAACACCCCTCGATCCGCTTTGCGGCTATAAACGTTGCTATAAGGTCATTGCTATCGTCCTCCTCCGGCTTTACTTCCGTGCCGGCCACCTCGTAGTGATAGAGTGCTTGCTCCATCACCTGTCTCAGCTGTTTCAGCTGGGCGTTGTCAAGGTAGGGCAGCATCTGCTGCATTACCTCCGTCATCAGTTCTTGTTTCATGTCGTTTCTCCTTTTATTTGATATTTCCAGAGAACGACATCAACGGCAGTTCCGTTGGTTATCACTCTCGCCGTTAGTGAGAGTATTACTTACCTTGATTTCTTAAGTGTGCCCTTTGTAAAACTGTATTGTGATTTTGCCACCTCTTGTAATCCGATTGTCTCTCGAGTCACAGTCTGTGTCAGAGGAACCTTTATCCTAACTGTGCTCTTATTATTGCTTACAGCTTTTAAGCTTGCAGGATTATTAATAAAAAAATCCTGCAAGCAAATATAGTAAGCGACATCTTCGACCAGATCGACAATAAAGAGCACAAAAGGTTGCGCTGAGGAAATCGCATATGCTGCGGTTTTTACTTTTAAGTCAAAAGAAACATATTTCTCCGACTTGTTTATATGCTCTGTTGATTTGATCTGTGAATATATGCGAAAGCCCTTATATTGGCCATCTTCAATATATTCAAACCCATAATCCATACCATGATCAGTATTATCAGAGCCGTTAGGTGCCCACACTTTTGCATTTAGCCTATAAAATAGCAGTTGATATGATTCTCTCTCCTTTTTAAATTCCTCTGTATCTTGCGGATAGGAAAATGCCATTTTGTAGTCACCTCCTCAGGTTGTTATAAACGAGAATTTAACTGAGCAAGCCAATGCTCTTTATCAAGCGTTTTTCTCTCCGAAGTCTGAGACACATGGTAAGATCGTAACGCTTGATGAGTATTGTTCGATATTCACAGGCAAGAAGAACGCAAATGCCTCAGTTGAAGGCGGAAAATACAAGTTCTTTACCTGTGCTCCGGATGCTCTCCAAATTGATAGCTATATCTACGATGGCAATGCAATCATAGTTTCAGGAAACGGTGCTTATACAGGCAGAACAAGGTTTTATAGTGGCCGGTTTGATCTCTATCAAAGAACTTATGCCTGCACATTACATGATGCCATTAATCCTGACTATATCTTTCCGCTTTATTGGTTCGTTAAGTTGGAACTCAGCAAGAAAATTATGGGTGGCACTCGTGGTTCGGCAATTCCGTACATCGTTATGAATGATCTGGCAAAGTTTGAGTTCATCTACAACGATGAGGCGTTTGCGACTTATATGCCCGTCTTCAAAAGCCTAACCGAGACGATACAAGCTAATGAATTTGAGAATGAGCAGCTTGCAGAAACGCGTGATACATTACTTCCGCGGCTTATGTCAGGCGAGCTGGATGTCTCGTGCCTCGACTTCTAAGCCGCTAAATTCTCGTTTATCTTGTTGTTTATCGCTATCTTATGATCAATTGGCGTAAGCATAGATAAGGCTTTTTTCTGATACTGAATATCGGGTATTCTAAACTCTAGTCTATTTAATGTTTCCGTCCTCAAGCTTGGAATTGTTGTTCCTTCATTGTATGCATCTAAATCAAGAAGTGACATTATATAGTACAAATACTTTGGGATTACTATGTCGTCATTGACTTCAGTGTAGAACAATGTATCAACTGTCCAGAATGGATGATTAACATATCGAACTTTATTTATCGTCCCTTTACGTCCTATCAATACAGAAGGCTTGTCATATAGTGCTGCATTAGCAAATCCCATTAAACCGCCAGTACCATAAATAGGAATGGTACCGTCATCAGACTGGACTTTCTTTTGGTTCTTTCCATATTTTATTTTTACAAGATCACCTAATGTGTATATCTTATAATTCATATCCAATTGCCCCTAGCTTCTCCCTTATCTCACCTTCAAGTTCATGGGTTTTTTCAAACAAGACTGCCAGTTCTGATGTCAGTCTTGCCATTTTTTCTTCAAACGGCTCTCCATCTTCTTCCTGTTCTTCAATGCCCACATATCTTCCAGGTGTAAGGATATAATCCTGCTTAGCTATATCTTCTAGTGTTGCAATAGCGCAGAAGCCTTTCACCTCCTCAAGGATTCCGTTTTGGAATGCTTCGAATATGTCTGACAACTTCTGAATGTCAGTGTCATCAAAATCTCTGTGCTTACGATCAACCATATGGCCCATCTTTCTTGCATCTATGAAAAGTGTTTTGCCTTTTTGTTTTTTCCCCTTAGTGATAAACCAAAGTGTTACCGGTATAGTCACGCTATAAAACAACTGTGTAGGCATAGCAATAATGCCTTCGACCAAGTCATCTTCAATGATTCTCTTCCGAATTTCTCCTTCACCACTGGATTGTGTTGAGAGGGCACCGTTCGCCAGTACTAGCCCAATCTTGCCATTTGGTGCTAGATGATGAATCATGTGCTGAATCCATGCATAGTTAGCATTTCCTGCTGGCGGTATTCCATATTTCCATCTGACATCATCAAGCAGTTTATCCTGATTCCAAGGATGATAGTTGAATGGTGGATTCGCTAAAACGAAGTCTGCCTTAAGGGTTGGATGGAGATCGTTGGTGAATGTATCTGCTTGATATGGTCCAAAATCAGCATCGATACCACGAATGGCCATGTTCATTTTGGCCATTTTCCATGTATCCGCATTCGCCTCTTGTCCATATACAGAAATGTTTCCTCTATTTCCGGAATGTGCCTGTATGAATTTTGCGCTCTGCACAAACATTCCTCCGGATCCACAGCATGGATCGTATACACGGCAGTTATCAAACGGGCGAAGTATAGATACAAGAGTCTTTACAACACTGGATGGGGTATAGAATTCTCCACCACCAACACCCTCTTTTTCAGCAAATTGAGCAATGCAATATTCATATGTGCGTCCGAGGAGATCTTCGCTTTCCTTGGTATTACTCATATCAATATTATTTGTAAAGATATCAACAACATCACCAAGAACTCTTTTATCGAGATCAGGACTTGCGTAGTTCTTAGGAAGGACGTTTTTTAGAGTCTTGTTTTCAGCTTCAATTGCCCGCATAGCGTTGTCGATAACAGTTCCTATTTCTGGGGTATGCGCTGCAGAAGCAATAGTATTCCATCTAGCTACTTCAGGAACGAAGAAAACGTTGTCCATGGTATAGGCGTCACGATCATCCTCAAATCCATCGCCTTCCTCGATAAGTTCTTGATAACGTTTATCAAAAGCTGCAGAAATGTATCTAAGGAAAATGAGCCCTATGATAACTTTTCTATACTCCGCAGCAGGTATATGTCCCCATAAAACACATGCTGCATCCCACAGTTGTTTCTCAAAGCCTATATTTGCACTGGTTTTTTCTGCCATTAGAGTCGTCCTCCAGATTAGTTCAGCAAATTGTATACTTACTCAAAATAATTATACAGTAGTTTTCGCGCAACATAAATAAGCAGAACAGCGAATGCTCTATTCCGAATAGTTTAGTTTCAACACTTTGACTTTTGATGGGAATGCGCCTGCAGCAGTTCCAATTCCTGAATTATCTTCGAGTACTTCTAAAAAACCTTTTTTCTCCAGAGATCTCAGCGTACGGATTGTGCAATTGCCCCCCTGAGTATATACAATACCTTGTGCAGCCTCATTGATATTGAATGTCTGTGAATCATTCACTTTGCCTTCTCGTATGCACCGCCTTGCTTCTTGTACCTGCTTAATACAGAATTCCATTGTCTCTTTCTGAACCGTTGAAAGCTTAGCCATTCTTCCTCCTATTAGTAATCTATCAATTGTTTTCCTATCTACAGAATGCAGAATCGAGCTTGTCAAAAGCGCCTCCGAAAAAAAAGCGGTCTCACCCTTTGAAATCGCCCTTTTTTATTTATCATTCTTTTATTGTCCTGTACCATTCTCTTCCTCATTACTGAGTACATAAAGGACTATGTGCGTCAGGAGTTCCAGTTTGAATCCATCCCAGAACTAAGGGTTACAACGATCAAATTGCTCCATCTTTCCCAAAGTAATTTGAGACTATAGTATCTAATTGTTTGGATATTTCCGGAAAAACAACGCCAAGATTCAGCGTCCTCACCTCGATTTGATTGCCGCTCATTTGATATGACCCATCTGGCTGTATCGCTTCATCAGTAGCCGCATATAGAAGCATACCGGATACTGAGTGCTCTGCATCATCAAACTCTCCGGATTTATTTTTCACATAGGTAAATATCTGATATAGATTGCCGGATATCAGAGAATGTGCATCAAATACCGATTGCGTTGTTCGGCTGTAATACTTGGCATCAATAATAAGGACTTTATCACCTTTTTTATTCTCAAGCATTATATCGCTCTGCATTATAGGTAGCATCGTCCCTACTCCGTCATCCAGCGCCCACTTTATTTGCGATGATGATGCTTTGATTTCGTCATGCTCTTTTATGTAATATTCGAGAATAAACTTTTCATACAGGCGGGACATCCTTTGTTCGTCAATATACGATGCCAACTTATGCTCTCCTTCTTCTGTTGTAAGCAGCATCCCTTCCAAGATAAGTTGACATATGCTAATAAGCATTCGATATGCCTGATTGTTCCGTTGAAACCTTATGGCAGCCCATTGGATGCTCGAAGGATCGATTTCGTCAACACTTGAGAAGAAAAGCATCTTCTTTTTCAGATCATCCCTGTACTCGCCGGCGACAGATCCATGTCTGAGAAGGATTATTGATGTTGTCTTAAGTATCTGATTCAGAAGATTGTTTTCTGAAAGTTCATCATACTCGCAACTCAAAGCCTGCTTCTTTGATATGCGGTTACGGATAGTTCCGGGCATGTCAATCTTTCCTCGGACTGCCATCAGGTCTTCCAGCTTATTAATGTACTCTTTGTACAGGCCCTGTTTCAGTTGCCTTCCAATTCCCTTTGCTAATATGGCAGCAAATAGATTGTGGATATTGTCGAATTCTTCTTTAGAGATCTCCTCATATTCCGCCTGATTGAGCGTCAAGAAAGCATAGGAAAGCATATAGTAGATATTTTTGATAAATATGCTCTTATCCTTTGTCATTGAAATACTCCACGAAGTAAATTCTCCCAACGCTGTAATTTTGCATTGTCATCAAACCAGTATTCACTAAGCATAGGGATAATGTCATATTCGACTACCGCCTTAAGCCACTCATCGGTGCATACATCGCGTCCACAGAAATAGCTGTGACCAATACAGAACCCTTTGCCTAAAGACTTGTCCATAATAATCTCTTTATTCAAGTCTTTAACTCTTAGAATCAACTCATCCATGGTTTCACTGTTAAGATTCCTTTGATATCGACTGAAACCTTCTGAATCGAACCCCGGTTCCATTTCAAAGAAACTGAACCTGCGGCGCAGTGCGTAGTCGATCATTGCCAGGCTCCTATCTGCAGTATTCATCATACCGATAATGAATAGGTTCCTTGGCACTGTGAATGGAAGTCCGTTATATGCCAGTGTCGCCTTGGTTCCTCGATAATCGTTTTCGATGAGCATTAACAATTCGCCGAAAATCTTGCTCATATTACCGCGGTTGATTTCATCAATGATAAAGAAGAAATCTTTGTCCGGGTGATTCGCTGCCTTCTGGCAGAAACGGTAGAATATCCCATTTTTGAGTTCAAAGCCGTCCTCCACCGGCTTATATCCCATTATGAAATCTTCATATGAATAATTTTGATGAAACTGAACAAATTCTATTCGCTCATCGTCTTTTATACCCATCATTGAATAAGCCAGCCTGCGAGCAGCAAATGTTTTTCCAACGCCAGGCGCTCCTTGTAGGATGATGTTCCTCTTATTTTTCAGTATTCCTACAAGGTTTTCATAACGCTCCTCTGTCATAAAGACTTCTTCCAGAAAGTCATCTCTTGTATAGGTTTCCGATGAATCCCTCTGAATCGGATTCTCTTCCCGGATCAGATCCATAATGAAGTCATATTCTCCCCTAGTCAGTTTAAATAAGCTGCCCTGAGGATTTATGAAGTATTCCATCTTTTCAAGTTCCGAGCATTCACGAATGGTCTGGTAGTCTATTGGAGTTGTTAAACCTTCAGTCTTTTCGAATATAAGAACTTTTCCATCCTGTTCTGCAGTTACTCTTGCTATTGCAACCACCTGTTTTACCGGATACGATTCATACCCAATTACCATATCCCCTACTCTAGCATCAAGAAAGTTTTGGAATATTCTACGCTTATTTCCGTTGTCGTTGTAAAGCGTATACTCCTCAGACTCTCCAACGGCTAAATTTGAAAAACTCCAAATCTTTGGGTTTGCATTAAGCCACCAATACTTTGTATCCTCCTCATCAACCTTTTCATACAAATCTATTTCACTTAAATCGACCTTGTCTATAGCATCAGATAATTCCTCACGTAGTTTCCATTTATATGATCCATCTTCTTCTTTGTCAGCGAGTTTTCCGTAATAAAGAACCGGCCAATAATTACCTTCTTCTTTTAGTGGACAACCAGTTTCTTTTG
The DNA here is from genome assembly GCA_045114795.1 of Anaerovoracaceae bacterium. Classification (GTDB taxonomy): domain Bacteria; phylum Bacillota; class Clostridia; order Peptostreptococcales; family Anaerovoracaceae; genus Crickella. Next base: position 23,155 of record JBGUKZ010000013.1, on the reverse strand, counting down.
CAATTCTCTGTCCAAGCTTCGAAGAACCAATATTATAGAAGCCAGGACTTTCACCATATCTTATTGAAAGCTGTTTGCAGGTTGCCTCGCCGCCAAAATCTTTGAACCGCTTTACTATCTTTAAATCGTTTTCTCTAAAGACATCCTTGTTCTGCAACAGATCAACCCAGTCCTCAACAGATAACCCTGGGTCATAGTCTTCCTTCCTAGGTCCCCATACATCAATTGTAGGTTCGTTGCCAGCCTGTTTCGCATGGCCTGCCACATACCTGCTTATATAGAACCCAACGTCTATAGTAAGAGTTTTCAACTCAGGGTCAGGATAGCAGTCATCTGTAATACTGCTTTTAACAAGATTTATCAGTTCATTATCTTCCCTCAGTTCAGCAACAATCTCATCATAAAACTTAAGGTGGTTGCGGATGTTATCTGCATAAGCACCCTTTTTAATGCGATAATCACTCTTCAGTTCTTCGGAAACTCTTTTGACTTCACCATACTTGTATATATAGTATTTATCCGGATACCTGAGCCATAAATAAGTAGTGATAGCGTTTTCTCCCTGATAATGATTATCACTTTCCTTGCCATATTTCTTTAGCATTGCCGCCGAATCGATTTTAAACTTTTCGATTCGTTCATAAAGATCTTTGCTCTCATCAAAGAGAGAAACAAACATCGCCCTCACCCCTTCAGGATCATTATTCGCAAATATTATGATCATTCCCTTAGGAAAGTTATTTTGAGAAGTAAGCAAACCATATGTGCGGCTAAGAGCTTTGTTTAACATCTCAGGAAAGTCTTCAGCATCTATATCCCAGTTATCTTGAAAGACCTTTATCGCCTTCCATTTGAAGTTTTCATCCGGAAAATGACTCAAGAAGTAATTACTCTTATATTCTTCCAGTATTTCATGTAAACGCTGTTTATCAAACACTATTACGCCTCCTTTACACAGAGCCTTCATTTGTTAATAAAACTATTTTATCATCTAGGTTTTTTGCTAACAACCATAGGTGATATATAATCGTAGTACACTAAATGCCACCTTTCTCTGGTGATCTCAGGCAATATAGAAGCCAGTGTCACCGCTCATTCGGTAAACACCGGCATGTAAAAACCAATTCTTATTTGTTTTTCTTAGAGTTAGTCTCCTTACTCAATAGTTTGTTATCAACACCTCTTGAGTATTAGATTGCTTTTGCTTCTTATGGTAATTTGAATTGCTGTAATTATAGTCAAGGTAATTGATATTCAACGAATTCTTTAAACACCATTCAAGAAGAGCTTCGTTTCTAATTCCCTTATGTTCCATTACATTCGATAAAGCAAAACGTATCCCCCTCTCATTGCATTTATCTAAAAATTCAAAAAGTTTTAAATCATCCCTGTGTGACCATCCTCCGTTTTCATTATAGGTCGCCAACCCAAGCGAATACGGGGGATCAAGGTAAAAGAAAGTTTTTTCTGCGTCAACATCATCCAGATTGATTTCCTTGAAATCTGAATCGATCACAGTAATATTCTTCTCATGGAGGTTTTTCATAAAGCCTTGTAACTTTCTTCTGAGCGCCTTGTTGTAGTCTCGTTTTCCTACAGGAAGATTAAATTCTCCTTTTTGATTAAACCTAATTTGATTATTAAAGCCAAAAATAATTAGCATTAAGAACTTAATCGGGTCCTTCTGCAATTCTTGATTGTAAGCATTACGTAGATTTATATACTTGTCAGAATTGTATCTTCCAACACCTGCGCTACTGTTGCAACCATAAAACTCATATCCGTTCCTTGTTGTGTCGCTTAATTCGAACTGTTGAATATAATGGTTGATCCTATCATCGACTTCAGAAAAGGAATGCTCTTGTAGATATCTTAGTAACGATATAACATGAGAATCATTATCAACACAGATGATTTCATTTGCTATTACATTGCTTCCAACATTACAGCCTCCGCAGAATATATCATAGAAAACAGATATGTCTTTTGGAAATTTTGCAAATAGTTGTGGAAGCAAACGAAACTTTCCGCCTGTATAGTTCAGAGGAGACTGGACCTGGAACAATTCATCTTTCAGACAATCTGATTCTTCAAAGACGCCAACCTTGCATAGAAATAGCCTCTCCTTATGGTCATCGAGCTTCGTTTTCCCTGTAGTAAATGAATTGAATTCTTTCTCGTATATTTTTACACTCCCTCTTTTTTCGAGTGCGGCTACTATTTCTACATCAGAGATTTTAGCATTAGATCTTGCATTTGCTTTCTCGCCAATATTGTTATAAGAGACTAAAATGTAACGCACATTCAACGTCTTTATCAATTCTTCAAATGCCTTTGGTGCAGATTTTGTATTATATCTACTTTTTAAGTTGCTGCGATCCATTTTTCTCGCAACGCCTTCAACAGTAGGTTTTTCATTTTTTGCTACATTTTCCAGAAAATGATAAGCGTCGGAATACTGACGGCTATTGTAAGGCGGATCAATATATGCAATATCTGAGTCGATGATCTCAGCAAGCTTATTTGCATCAGTGTTATATATTGCGTTGTTTTTATTGCTTTTGCCTCCAACTGCTAAAGGCTTGATTACGAGTTTTTTGTCAAGGCTTGCACCTTTCCTATATGCATCATAGTGGCCTACAGTATTCGCTATATGATCAATTGCGTATATAAGTGCGGTGATAAGAATCGCCCGCTCTCTTTCATTTATTGTACCCTGAGCATATATTTTATCTATTTCATCTCTTATCGCACCTACTTTTCGCATATTGTCCTTACTTAAGTAAGTATCTGCGAAGTTTATACTATAATAGTTCTCTTCGTCAGGTTCCATATCATTCAGGTCCCTTATAATGATCTTTATCTTCTCTCTATCAACGTCCTCGTCTCCCAAAAAAGCTACGAATGCCATATAGTTGCAATATAGAATGTCGTTTTCAATTATTCTGAATCGATCATTAAAATACGCTCCTACAACGCCAGTACCACCGAACACGTCAAAAAGCACTTCGCAGTCAATACAGTTATCATTTATTACCTTTTCTATAAAAGGGAGTAGTCTCGTTTTGCTTCCGAGATATCTTCGATTTGTAATTCTATAAGTATCCATTGTTCATTTCCTTTTTAGGCATCTAATGCAGATATTATATATTATAAATGAAGGCGACACAACTGTATCGCCTTCTTCGACTGTCGTATTTTACGATAGTATTTATCAAACCGCTCGTGCTTCAGATAGTATCGAATCTCTCCACGCTTCATCAAATGATCTGTCAAGATTTGAGTAAGAAGCCTTGATAGCCGCTATCAACTGATTACTGCCGATCTTTTCATCCATTATGTCGGACAATTCATCGTTCGTAAGTGGCATTATATCAACGCCAGTAACTACAGTCTCAGAGTTTGAGGATTTTAGCGGCACAACGGCAACCGCTCTCCATATATTAATTGTATTATAGTCTAACTCATTAGCTATAAAAAAAGTCACTGTATCTTTAGGTGCAGAGTCTACTCTTAGATTTACTGAATGCCTCAAAACCGGCTCCCATTCGCCCCTTTTTTGTGCTTGAGCATTCATCATAGTCACTTCCAGCATGACTATCGAATTCTCATACTCTGCAATAATGTCCCCTGTTCCGCCTGGCGCAAATCGTTCCGGCTCAAAATCTGCCCCCATAGTAAGATTCATGCTTTCGTAAAGGTTATAATACTCGTCCGATATATAATGCCATGCTATTGCAACAATATACTCATACGCTGTTGGGATGCCGCAAGATGGGTTTATTTCATCCCTTGAAGAAATGCCACCATCCGGCAAAGAGAATCCCCTAAGTAGTTTGGATACCCTTTCTCTTGGATAATATTCTTCTACAAAATTAACAAAGGCAATACTTGTTCTGTCCGTAAGTGCATCTCTAATTGAAGCAGCATCGCGGCCCAGTTTTTTCGCTATCCTTTTTATAATCGCGTTTATGGTTTCCTCTGAATACCCCAAAATACGACAAAGAGAAACGTTAGATTCAAAAGCTTCTTGTTGAGCATCGTATTCTTTTTTTGAAACCTTTTTAAATACATTGTTTTTCAAATACTCTTTGTCAAAGACTATCTCGTATATATCTTCATCAATAAGCTGCGGCAAAGCTTTACCGAGAGAAATCAAGCCAGTTGCGCTAAAAAGTCTTGCTGTTGTATCCGCATTTTCACGAGCTTGATCTATAATCTTTGATCTAATATGTTCACGAAAAAAAGTTTCATTAAAATCTTTCGTTATTAAAAACGAGCTATCAGCGTTGTGTTCCTTAAACTCTTCGTGATCATATGAGTTTTGCCTACCGAAATCGAAAACTTTCTGCCCACTCCCAAATGCTTGTCTAAGTTTTGCAGGGTCATCAATACAAACTTCTTTAAGTGTTTCGTATTTGAGATCTGATCGTTTGTGGTAGTAATCAAACAGCTTTTTATAAAACTCGTAATAGTAGATTAAAGCTTTTCCGCTCTTTGTGTTTTTGATATGGCTTTCGAATTCCGTCTGTCCGACTACCTCCTTATTTTTGAAAGCCGGAGGTGTCATAATCTCTCTTTCTGCGAATGAATATCGTTTCTTCCTGCATTCTTCAATAACCATGTCAGGCTCAATTGGATTGTATGGCGTAAGCGATTGAATAATTGTTTTAAAATCATCCTTGTCAAATCTGACGCCTGACAGCAAAATATACAAAGCCATATAAAAAGGTGAATACGACATTCTCTCCCCGGTATCCTCATCAGGGAGCGTGTAGACTCTAAGCTTTAGCAGTTGTCTTAAAAGAAGTAAATTTGTGGTAGCAATAGGTAATATGTCTTCAATTGCATCTCTATTAATCTGCTCGTTATGGTATGCTTTTCCAGCGGGCGTTATTTCCCTATTGTCTGTAGCTAGACCAAGTCTAACGAGATTACTTGTATAATGCCTCGCTCTCATTTCTATATTTTGATCAAGATTCCTTTTTTGATCTCTTGATAATTCTATTCCGCTCTCCAGATCCTTTATAGGCACCGCCTCAACAAATTGATCATATTTCCCATGCTCTTTAAAAACCTCCGGAGAAGCTTCTATTGCCTTTTGATAAAAAGAAAACTGTGACAAACTGGTTGGATACTTACCCCAAATCATGTTGGGGTCCTCCTCACGGAGATCAGCAAGGATGTTTAAGTAAATTTCTATTGCATTCAAAACATCCGCGCGCCTACCATTTGTATTCCACAAATTAAACACCTGTATATTATTATCTAATACCAAAGCGAACTCCTCTCTACTGCATCTAGTCTGACTGTTCTATTATGAATAGTGCTTTTCTCTATTCTTCTCCATTAAATGATGCTAGGTTGTGCAAATCTTCGGAAGTTTGAGTGTCATAATGTTCTCTCGGCAACTATTCTTTAATTCATACATACTCATCATAACAGAAGAACGTTATGAAGGATCGTTGTTATATGTGGATGTCATACTAAGTATCAAACACTACGTGTTAATCGATTCTAACCCTGGTCTAATATACAAGTTGCAGGAGTCGTGTTTCGGCAGGTTCGTATCCTCGTGCATATGCTTTGCCATACCAATAGGCTGATAGATATTTATTACTATTGTTTCTGTAGTACTCGCCCATCGTAAACATGGACTCTCTATCTCCAGCTTCGGCGGCTTTAGCATACACCTTAAAGGCATCTTCCGGGCGACGGTCAGTGCCTCTTCCAGTCAACAGCATATCAGCATAGCATTTCATTCCATGAGGATCATGTTCAAATGAAATGGCATTGTATGATTTATATGCCATTTCAAGCATATCCTTTCTCTCATATATATCACCTGCTATATAGGCTGCCAGTGGAGTCCCATCGAGTGCAAGCTTGAATAACTCATTCACGTTATGTGTAAGCGCAGCACCGGCATAGATTTCAAGGCACGTTATAGCACAGATAAATCTGGCATTATCGAACCCAGGAGTGCCTTTGACATATTTGCGAGGCATTCCAACAGTTCTCCATTCTTTGGCTATTCCCGTTACGGAAACCGGTCCATTTTTATGGCCATAGTAGTTAGCCATAGCGTACCAATACATTGATTCAGCGTAGTTCTTTTGCCTGTAGAATATATTGCCTAGTTCATTCATGGCATCTGCGCAGCCGCCTTCAGCTGCATCGATGCAATATTTGAGCCATTCCCTATCTTTATCATCTCCGGAATCCGCCGCGTACGAGTGCTGAATGAAACCAGTATACTGCCATTTTGCTTCCGTATTACCTGTATCAGCAGCCTTTTTAAGAAGTGCCATGCGTCCATTCTGGTTCTCAGTAAACATAGCCAGTGCAAGATATCCCTCATCGAAACCTTCGTCACCAAGTTTTCGCATCTCTGCAAGGCCTTTGTCTTTTTCTTTCTGGCCTGCGATTTGTATCCATGCCCGACCGCACCTTTCTTCATTACTTAATTCAGATTCTGAAAGATCATCAGCAGAGGACGTCTCTTCATCTTCATAGTCTTCTTCAAAGCATTCCTCATCCTCTTCGTAGTCTTCCTCATAGTCCTCTTCTTCGTAAGTTAGTCTATCTTCCTGAAGCACCAGACCATACCAATATAAGGCTATACAATAATTGATGAATTGATGGATCCTTGTTTCTGCATCAACTTTATTTGAAGAAAAAGACGAAAGCACTTTAAAGAGCAATGGCTGTATCCGTGCTTCCAGTCTTGCCTTCAACTTGTTTGCTTCATCCGTTTCGAAGCCGTCTGTGACCTTGTCCAGAACAAATTCATCCATAGCAAAGAAACCGCGTTTTTCAGTAAGCGATTCCGTTATCCCTTTGCTCATAAGGGTTTCGCTGTCTGAATCCCATAATACCATTGCTCCAATACCCGCAAACGCACTCCAAAGCATGGTGATACGGAAGATATAGTATGAAAGCTTACTTTCATCTATTCTCCCCTCGTTGACTTCATTGATGTAATAATCCTTGATGTAGTTATATATTTTTTTTGTGACGCTTGCAGCCTCATCTGCGAGCTCACGAACGGGTGTCCATTCTTCGTTCATCAAGCCATTGTTAAGGTCTTTTTCTATCAATTCTGATAAAACACGCTGCGCCAACTCGAAAGTTGGCATTTCTTCAAACCTAATTCCCGGCTCAAACGCGTCTACTTTTTCCCTCGAAGCTGCATTAAGAGCTTTCAGCGCCTCATTTTTGATCGTGTCAGCCTTATTATCTTTTGTCAGTTTCTTGTATTCGTCGCACCAAATAACACATTCCTCGTATCTTTTCAGGTCCCGTGTCACCAGAGCAAGTCCATACAAAGGCTGAGCCTTATCAGGGGCACACTCATGTGCCTTCCTGTAGCACTCAAATGACTTCTCATAGTTCCCGTCTTGTCCATAAAGTGCAGCCATATTGTTCCATGCATCGTAGAAATCCGGCGCAAGGCGGACGGCCTTCTCATACAGTGGAATAGCCATGGAGCCGTTTCCGGTCATAATAATCTTCGCTGCCTGAGTATTGAGATGGATCGGACAAGTGTCATCACACTTCTTGGGGCACCTGTCTCCGGGACAGACTATTTTGCCTGAAGCGTTTCTCCATACTACCCGGGTATTACTATTGCTGCTACTTTTGAATATATCTAAAATGCCCATATGGTTCCCCCTCTTTACCCCCATTTCAAGTTAATTGTAAATGATTAATGCCGTTAAGTCAGTCGTTTTTACAATTATCCCATTTCTCGAACTCTCTTATTGCATTAACCGTCTGTTGCTTTATGCTTACACACACTTGGTGGAAAGATTCATTAACCGGCGGGACCAATGCCAGGCATGGCTGCTTTTGCCACTTCCGCGCTATTAGTCGATCACCTTTTGAGTCAAGCCAGGATTTAAGGTTCTCAGTCAGCTTCCAGCCGAAATCATTAATGTTCAACCAAAACGGAGTCGCTAATGACTCAGGATCCTTCCAGTTCTCTTTATCTATCAACAAACCGCAACCATAACCGTTTATTTTCACATATCTTGCATAGCCGTTAGCATAGCGTGTCGCTCTGAGCCCTTTGGTCGAAACATCAAGTTCACTATCATTCTTCAACAAATTCACCACTTCATCCAGGATTTCAAAATAGTCATCGGTATATTCAAGAGAATGGTATTCAAGGTCTGGCTCACTAAAGCATGATTCTATATTCTTGTAAACCAAGTCGCTTTTGAGGGAATGCCTCATTCTTTCAGCACGTTTTTCAATGAACAGTAGGCTCTTTTCAGCCCAAACCATATGCTCTCCCACCGTTTTTGGTAGCGGCATTGTATGTGTCAAAGCGCAGTCATCCATCCAAAAGATTACTTTACTGTAGTCTGGAGTCACGCAGTCCTGAAGATGGAAGAAATCCACATATCCTTTAAAATCTACAAAAAGTTCATAAAAAGCTCTGTCCCTATCCATCACTTCATAGAGTGGACTGCCTTCACCCAAGTAGAATCTTCTGATACATTCCATGGTAAGATCCCAGCGGTCCTTAATGTAAGGATTGGTTCCCCGCACCTGATTCATGCTGTTATTATGTATAGGAAATATGATTTCGCCACCTATTGTCCATGTGCGATGTTCAAAGTCCTTTACAAAAGAATCATAATCTCGGAGAAGCCTCTTAAGCTCAGGAACGGAGTTCTTTGCTCTTTCGTAGAACAGCCCATTGATCATTGCGTCGCTGGCAAAGGAGAAGTCCTTCCATGTCAGGTATCCGCCATTGTCATGGGTAAGCTGCATTATTTCTCCATTGGGAAGCTCCTTGCTCCATAGCATGCGATGATATCGTCTAAGGGTGGGACTTCCTTCGTCCGGATCTTTGCCGCCGCAGTCATTCCTGAAATCATAGTGAATATCAAAGTCAAGATTGTTCAGTCTATCTTTCATCTGTACTTCTATACCCTACTATCCCTTTCATTCTTATAGCCTTTTTGTGCTTCTACCCTATCTGTCAGTCTATATTGTTAACCGCTGTTTATAACATTATACCCCAATAGAGCTCATCGGTAGCCCTCTAATTATTTCCTATCTTCTCTCTGAGGCTACAGTAAGTACTACAAAGAGGGAGCCCGGCCGAGGAGGAAAGAAAACCTAAGCCGGGCTCCACAATGAAAGGAGCGATTATTCTCTTTCAATATAGCAGAGCACTCCGTCGTCAACTACATAGAGCACCGTGCCCTCTGCTGTGTCGCCGATCTTGTCGTAGATCCTGCCGGCGCTGCAGCTTTCGCCAACTACTGTTGACGGACTGTTGGCAACATAGCCTACAAGGCCGAGGCCTTCGAGTTCGACTTTGATCGCTTCCCTGTCGAAGTCGTTGTCAGGCTCCTTTACAAGTCTGACTGCCATGCCCTTCTCAAAGAAGTCCTTGCCGTGATAGAAATATGTGCCGGTTATAGTGAAATATGTCTTTTCCATAGCGTAACCTCCCTGTATTGTCTGAAGCGTGTTTGCCGAAGGTTACCCTCCGTCACTTACAGTCTATAGGATCATGTGTGTCAAAAAACGCCCTTTGGATTTTGTGATCTGCTACCACGGAAATGGTTCTTCAGGGATGCCTATGCCAAGGTCCTTCTCACTCTTGTCCAGGATCCCTGCAAGTTTGAACAGGTCTGCCACGTTCTTCTCGCGGATGTCGGAGCCAAGCTCATTGTAGAGTTTTCCGGCTAGATCGACATCGGCATCCGAGATCATATCGGAGCCGCGGAGTTTTTCCGCGCATACATAGACTATGAATGCGAGACGCAGATTGTCTGTGTATGAGGCATCCGCAGTATCGATGGTTTTCTCCAGTTCATGAGACACATCTTCGAGAGGCTCTTTGTAGCGGACTTTTACTGTACCGGGTTCCTGATAGCCGGTCGTTATGAGCTTGCTGTATTTGAGACCGCTTTCGACAGCAGTGTTATCTGTTTTCATCTTCAGTTCGTACAGAGCGACACCATAGCCGCCCGACCCGAATGGCTCGGAGATCACTTTGTCATTTGTGAAATCCTCACGCGCAAGAGTTCTGTTTTCGAAGCCCAGCAGACGATATGACTCTACGACAGCCGGGTTGAACTCGACCTGCGCTTTCACGTCCTTGGCGATTATGTTGACCAGCGAGGAATATTCCTCATCGATGCTTTTCTTGACATCAGACAGGCAATTTACTGTCCTGTAAACACCGTTGCCGTGTTTGCTGAGCACCTCAAGTTTATCGTCCTTGTAATTCCACAGACCGGTACCGATCACGCTGAGGAACAGCTTGTCTTTCTTCCTGCGCTCTATCAGTTCTTCCAGTCCGCCCTTGTCAGTGACGCCGAAGTTCAGGTCTCCGTCCGTGATCAGGATCACCTGATTGTTTCCGCCTTCGATATAGTTCTTCTTTCCGATCTTATAGGCGTTCTCGATCCCCTTTGAGCCATATGTGCAGCCGGTTATCTCGATGGACAGCAGCTTTTCCAGGGCGGTAATGCGGTCCTCATATCCATTTACGGTAAAGGCTTCCAGCTCGATTATGTCGTCATCGCTGTATGTGATGATGCTGAGCTTGTCTCCATTACCGAGCTTGCTGATTATGGTTGCAATGATAGCCTGCGTCTGCTCTGTATTGCCGTACATGCTGCCTGAAACATCGAGAAGCACGATGATGTTCTGCTTTTCTTTTACTTCCTCACGGCCCTGCACGTTGATGTAAAGATACTTTCTTCCGTCTTCTCCATCCATCAGCTCGTGAGATATGTTGAACATCTCTTTTTCAGGGATCTTGCTCTCATAGCGGAAGTAGTTGAGCAGCTCCTCGATGCGCACCATGCTCTTATCGATCCTGCGGCCGTTCCTGAGCTGATTGAGGACCACCCCGGCGGAAGCCGTGTTAGTCGTCATGCGGAAAGTGGACGTAGGCTCGTTGGCCGTGCTGCGGGGCCCTTTCTCCTCTATGTTCTCGTACTCATCCGTGGAAAAGCCTAAGGAACCCGCGAGATCCATGATCCCCATTCCACCGCTCACCGGGGCCGCACGGTATTCGTATGATCCAAGCGCGTCACTCGCCGCGTCCTCAACACAGAGTACCTTAAGCGATTCGCTCTCCACCCCCATGCAAATCGTTGGCTCTTCATAGTATTCTTCCGGTTCCGGCGAGGTTGCCGCCATTTTTGGCGCAGGTGCCGAAGCGCTCCTTACCGACCTTTTTAAACTGTTCCTGCGTTTTCTGCGACGCTCCTCCTGACGTTTCCGCCATTCTATCTCCTCAGGAGGCAGATACTCTTCTCCCTTAAGCAGCGCGTCATACAGAGCGCCGATCGAAAACTCTGTAAATCTGTAACTTCCGTAAGTAAACAGCGCCAACGAGGCCGCAGTCTTATGATCGTAGCCAAGACTCATGTAGTATTCATAAAACTGTTCCCTGCCTTCTTTCTTTATTCTCTGTTCTATTGTTTTCATATTTATGCCCTCCCCTCTGTGTCACGGTGTTTGCTCTTACAACGAAATAATAGTTGTTTTTTCTTTTTGGCAGGTCGCCGCCCGGGCGACAAATCTGTTCGGTGCGGCCCACGTCTTGACCTTTCTCATTTACTGACGTCAAACAGCGATTCATCCGGTTCCGGTAAGCACTCGACTATTATGTCAATCGGCCGGCCTTTTCCGGCGATAAAGTTGATTTCACCGCTGCTTTCAATGAGCAAGCCTGCCGGATTGTAATACTTTATCTCCCACATAGATCCATCATCCAAATCGTCGGTCCGGTCCGGTTCGCCCCAGCCTCTCACCTTTAGCTGATCGCAAAGCATATCGAAACGTTCCGGAGAAAGCGTGCCCGACTGCCGCCTGAACCTTTTTCCCTTGCCGCCGCTTTCACTATTGAAATCAGGGGCTTTTCCGGGTCTGTGTGTAACGGTTATTCTGTATGTCCCGTCACTATAGATCTTCCAGGAAACACTTTCCCACTCCCAGTCTTCACAGGTATTAAACCAAGACCTGTACTCTTTTGCGGTCAGGAGCAGATACCTGCCTCTTTCTTTGCACCTTTTCAGTATCTCCCAGATCTCTTTGAATTCGTCGATGGTCAGCCCCTCCCACGGGTGGGTGCTGACTATGCATCTAGTGATTCCGACCCCGGGCATCCCCGGCGCAAATTCTTTTGAATTCACATTTACGTATACCCATCCGCATCCATAGTTGCCATGATGCCTCCAGGAGCGGAAGCCTTCTTCCTTGAGGTAACGCCAGAAGTCTCCCTCATTCGTCTTTAGCGAATCATCCTTTACCAAAAAACATGCCGTTCCTGCACTGATTTCACTCATAAAAATACCTCCTTCACTGATAGAAAGAGCACATAAGAGAACAGGTCCCATCGTCACGATGAGACCTGTTGTTTCTGATTCGGATCCCATCGTTCAAGCTTTAGCACCTTGCCTTGCGGTAGGTTGCTGCACGGTCATCGAGCTTGTCTCTCGCGTGCTCTTTATGGAATATTGATTTGTGTGGTTTAGTATATCACATGGGTATACAGGTCAAAAAGCGCTCTCCTAAGTCAGCCATGAATAAAACTCGAACTCTATTCCATTATCTTTGAGCCAGAACCGCAAGATCTTCTTGTCAAGATGGATGCCGAATTCCTCTTCTATCATCTCTTCGAAAGTGCCGCTGTACGTCTTTGACAGAATCTCCTCCATCTTCTTTCTGTTCTCGCGGTCCAAAGTGTAGATCCACTCATAATCGCCTCCGCCGAACATCTCGACTTCGTAGTCTTCGATACCAATCGACACGCCGCCGTCCGGCTTTTCTTCGAGCCAGAATGTTCCTTTTATCATGATAGCCTCCTGTCGTTCTCTGTGTGCGGGCTTTTGCGGCCCTCCTTACATCTTTATGATAGGAGGGCCACAGCAAGAAAAGAAGCGAGTATGGATTGAAGTTTTTATTCGACAATCAAGCTGAACTTGAAAAGTATCTTTGCCATGTATCTCGTGATCCTGTCCACGCATTCCAGTTTGAGTTCTTTCGGGACTCCGTAGAATGCCTCGGCGATGGATCCGGCGATGCATGTCAGCGTGTCGCAGTCTCCACCCAGGGACACAGCCGTCCTGATGACATCCTCGAAGTCATTGCCTTCCAGGAATGCCGTGATCGCCTCCGGAACTGTCTCCTGGCACGACTCTACATGGTAGTAATCCGGCCTGATCTCATCGCAGGTCCTGCTGAGGTCGTACCCGAACTCTTTGATGATGTAGTCTTTGATTTCTTCTTTGGTCTTGCCGTTTCTGGCCATCCAGATCGCGACTGCCGTGGACTCGGCGCCCTTGACGCCTTCCGGATGATTGTGAGAGACCTCTGCCGTCCATCTCGCGACCTTGCGCGTGGTGTCGAGATCGTCGAAGAGCCAGCCGGCGGCCGCGACTCTCATTGCAGAACCGTTGCCCCAGCTGTTGTATGGATTACGATCGCTGTACTTGAGCCAGCTGTAGAAGCGGCCGCCGTAGCCTGCGTTAGGGTACTTGTGTCCCCAGTAATGCATGCTGTCTATCAGCAGGTCCTTTGTGGCTGCCTCATCGTCTATGACGCCTCTGGCGATTGCCGTCATCAGCGCGTCGGCGACTGCTATGGTCATGACGCTGTCATCTGTGAATGTTGCTCCCTTGTCGAAGAACGGGAAGTCCTTTGTCTTTTTGCCCCTGTCGAATTCATAAGGGCTGCCTATTATATCTCCTAATATTGCTCCGTACATTGCCTGCACCTCCTGTCCGATTCATTATACTTTATCTTCTGGTCTTATAATAATGATTTGTCGTTCACAGGTGGTCGCATGCAAAGCGACAATTTTTCGCATATATGGCGCAGTAGCCCGGCGATGACTTCTGTGGTAAGCGCCGGGCTCCTGCTATAGAAAGGAGTTTGTTATTCGATTTCAAAGACATAGTCTTCAAGCTCTATATCCCAGTTGTCGCTATATGCTTCGAGCGTCATCTTGAAACCCTTGTCAGGATCAAGTCCTTTGAACCGGACGATCCCGTCCTTGCTCGCACCGTCCATGACTTCACCGATATCACTGTCATATCCGGCCTCATAGTTGTCTTCATGCTCGAACTGCTTTCCGTCCTGGATAGCCTTGGCGTTATATGTATAAATCGATGCTGTGTCGCCGGATTCATTCTTTACTGTCAAATACACTCTTGCTTCGCCTTTAGCGTATTCGACCCTGTCGAGTGTTACGCTGATGCCGTGCTGGTCCTTTGTCTCGCCGATCTCCTTTGTGCTTTCAGCCGGAGCGTAGATGTCATCGTAGCCGCCAACTTCAAGTGATTCAGCCTCTATCATCAGGGCAGTGACCTCTCCTCCGAAATAATTCTCACCTGTAAATGTGCCTGTGATCTTTCCGTCGACCCTGACAAAGTCGTCTTCCTTGACAGAGCCAGCAATTTCCTTATCCGCATACACGATGAACTGCTGCTCAGCGTTCTCTACGTCGTACCACACCTGCATTGCAGTGGTATCACCATCTTTGTCGATGCTGAATACTTTACCTGATATGTTGATGTACTTGCCTTTGTATGAGTCTCCGTCGCTCAGCGCGGCATCGATCTCAGAATCCTCAAGATATACCTTCTCTGCCGGCTCCGATGATCCGCAGCCTGCCATAAAGAATACAGCCGCGAATAACGCCAGCATGATAGCTACATGCTTTTTCAATGTTGCAACTTTCATTGTACGATCCTCCCTTTCTATATGTTTTAGTGTGTCATTGGATTAAGTGTGTTTTCAGAGACTTTTTATGTCATCTGGCAGCTTGATTATATGGCGCTATGTGTACCAAAAAACGCCCTGCAAATTTAGAAAAGCGTTGGGTAATCGAAGTTGAAAGCACCTCCTTGTTGGAGGTGCTTTCATATGCTTTGCGCCTTACTGGATTTTTTTGTTTTAGTAGTCTGCTACTTCCAGAAGCTTTTTCTCGATCCTTGCTGTTACTTCTAAGTAGTATGCAAGCTCGGCCGCATTCATCTCGGACTCGTCCATGTTTTCCATTTCTTCAAGCATTGCTGATTCCTCAGTCAGAAGATCGGTCATTTCTGACAGCAGCTCGAGGTCTGACGGATTATCCTGATACTTTTTCATTACTTCGCAGTAGTGATCGAACCACGCTTCATAATCATCCATGGTCTTCTTGAACTCCGGAGAAAGCACTCCGGAATCAGAGCCGGATGAATCATCGGCAGTGTCGGCGTCTTCGGATTCGTCAGATTCAACTACAGTTTCATACGAATCGGCTGACTCTGCTTCCGCGTCTGTGGATGCCGTATCGTTTTTTGAGCAGCCGGCCAGAGTCAGCACGAGCAGCAGCGCTACTATAACGGATATGAGTTTCTTCATCTTCAATGCACCTCCATTCTTCGAAGCTGTCCTTTATCCATCAAGGCATATTTTTTCAAACATCTTATCCAGCAGATCCTCCTTGACCTCCGCGTCTGAAGGCAGCGCATCGATCAGCAGCAGCATGCTTGCCAATGAGATCTGCTCGTCTATCAGTTTCCGCTCCTCCCGGAGTTCCTCGAGGCGGGTCCTGACTATTGCATCATTTTTTCCATCCATTTTGTCTATCACCGGAGCTATGTCCTCTACAGGTATACCGATCCTTCTCAGAAGAAATATTCTCTTAGCCCTTCTTACGGCTGCGTCGTCATACAGCCACTCTTTTCTTCCTTCAGGATTGCGTACTGTAGGATGCAGTACCCCTTTCTGGTCATAGTATCTCAATGCGTTCACTGTAATACCTGTTATTTCAGTGACTTCCCTGATCGTGTTCAGTGACATTGCGTACCCCTCTTTCTTACTGTACATCTCGTTGTGACGACGAGGTCAATGCCATATTTGAAACACTCTGATCGTTTTTATTACATCTCCTTTCTACACGGGCCCCTCGTCACAAGAAAGCGTTTCCTGTAATAGGCGTTGTAATTTTCGCGAATTTCCCCATACGAAAAGCGCCTCCGGTTGGAGGCGCTTAAGGATGTTGCGTGCCTATTATTATAGGGGCTGTAATTTTTGCGAACCTTTTTGCTTAAAGCAGACGCTTGTAGATGTCAAGCGTGCTCTCGATCTGGTACTTCAGGAGCCACAAGGCGTCATTGTATTCAGGCGTGTCCTTGACCACTTTCATAAGTGCCGGATAATACTTTTCCGTTTCTCTTATCATGCGGTATATCTTCCACCGCGGCAGGCCCCATGACATCGTTGTCAGATTATTGCATCTGTCGATCAGTTTGACGAGCGCCGCTTTCGGATACGCGGCCAGAGCTTCATAGTACGCGGTCAGCACTTCGTCGCGGGTCTCAGGCGTCCTCTCAGGGCAGGTCATGAGGAAAACGATCTTTCTTGTCTCTTCGCTCACCGGCAGATCTTCAGGAGTGTACTTGCTTCCATCCGCTTTTTCGCAGTCCTCGATGACATCGTGGAGCAGGATGGCTGCTATTATCTCATCCTCCCTGATCCCCATGGCCAAGGCATGGCATGCCATGTTGAGCGGATGCACTATGTAGGGCACCTCGGAGTTCTTCCTCGTCTGTCCTGCGTGTGCTCTGAGCGCGAAGTCCAGGGCCTTCTGAGTGTTCTCCATCTTAGCGGCCTTGGCGGTGGTCTTCACATATGTTTTCATACGCTCCCAATCGTATACCGCTTCTTTGGTAGTGAAGGTCTCGCCCCTGCCCTCGAGGATCCAGGTCACCGGGACCTCGAGGATTTCCGAGAGCTTAAAGATCTTTTCGATTTCCGGCTTGTATTCATCGCGTTCCCAGGAAGATATGGCCTGGAAAGTGACATCAAGCTTTTCCGCAAGTTGCTCCTGTGTCAGTCCCTTCTCCTTTCTGAGGCTGCTGATGTTTCCCCCGATCTTGATGGTTTCTCCGGTGCTCATCTTCTGTTTCTTCTCCCTTCCATATCCTGTCTAGCCATTATTGCCACCGCTTCTTCCTTGGATATCTCTTCGATCTCACGCATCATTTCCGGATCTCCTATCCTGTCATAGTCGTATCCGATCAGATGGTCCATGATATAGTGCATGACATCCTGACGCCATTCACCTTTCTCATATGTGTAGTAACAGTCGTCTTTATCAGGTCCCCTGCCAAGCAGGTCCATGCATTCTATGTAGTAGTAACGCCATTTACGTGTCTTCTTTTTCATTTCTTTGCCCTCCTTACATGTTTATTTTAGAAGGGCTCCCACAATAAGTGTAGCGAGTGGCCGTTGAACTTTCAATCAAAAACTCAAGCCAGGCTGAACTAGTAAGATGAAAGTAGACATGTTAAAAAAAGCATGCCTACTTTTCTTATGCTAGGATTTATTCAAGGAGGTGATTTCATGGGAAGACCAAAAGGCGGAAAGAATAGGCAATGGACCAACGAGGAGCGACTGAAATATGTTCTCATGTGTGAAGAAGATCATATACCTGAACGCACATTAGCAAGAGATTTGGGCATACCACACGGAACATTGCATACCTGGGTTCGGAGGTACAGAAGTGGCGGTGTTGAAGCCTTGAATCCAGAAAAGCTTCACAGGGGGAATCGTTTTTCTGCACTTCATAGCAGCAAATCTCTGAATGAGAATGAACGACTAATATTGTTGGTTGAGAAACTGCAGATCGAGAATGAACGGTTAAAAAAAGGATACACAGTGAAAGGAGTTGGTGCCGACAAGGAATTCGTTACTACAAAAGACTTGAATTCCAAATAATAGACATATTGAAGGAACAATATCCAGTAGCAGAGCTGTGCCGTGAGATGAACGTAAACAGATCCGGATATTACAAGTGGGCTGCACGAAAAGGAACCAGGAATCGTTATGAGAAGGATCGAGAAGTGCTAACAGAGCTGCTGACAGAAGCACATAGCAAACACAGATCATATGGATACCATAGGTTAGCTCAAATGGTTAGAAATGAAACCGGCTGGCTGTTCTCGGACAATCTAGCCCACAAATGCTGTAAGTTTGCAGGGATAAAGGCAAAGGTTATTCACTACAACTGGAGTCGTCCTAAGCTTGGGCAAGAGCATAAACGATTCCCTAATCTAGTAAGAGGAAGATGGGAAGTGGATGCGCCGATGAAGCTTGTGGCTTCAGACATGACAATGATTAGGCACAAAGGAGCTCGCTATGAGTGGACATATCTTCTGGATGTCTTCAACAATGAAATAATATCCAGTCACATAACTGATGTTGTTGGAGACAGACGTCCATACTTCCGATGTTTGGAAGATTTGATGGAAAAAACAAAGGAACAGGCATTTCCCGTCATTTTGCACACCGACCAAGGATCTGTCTATTCCTCCGAAGCATTCTTCAATGCTCACAAGAATTCTAACATAATACGATCAATGTCGCGAGCAGGAACACCAACTGACAACCCTGTGATTGAAGCGATAAATGGCTGGATTAAAGACGAGATATTTTCTGAAGGGTGGCACAGAAGATTCTCTTCAGCTGAAGAAATGATCAAAGAATACATCCACTATTACAACAACGAGCGGCCAGCCTTTGCATTGCAATACAAAAGCCCAGTCCAGTACAAGACTGAAATGGGCTTTGTATGACTTTTTTAAACTGTCTACTTTCTGTTGACTAGTTCAGCCAGGCTTGAGTTTTTTCACGGAGGGTCTTGCCCCGGTTTGCTTATTGGCAGTTTGTCAGCGTCCCAGCAGCTTGCTGAGCAGCGACTTCTTTTCCTCTTTCTCTGCTTCTGCCGGCGGGTCATAGCTGGCAGGTCCTCCCTCGCCGGTCGCGACCTCGTCAAGCGGCTCGTTTTTGAGGATCAGCTTTATGAATTCAGGCAGGTTATCGGCGACAAAGAATACCTCGTTGTCCATTTCGTTGTCGATCCTGACTATGCGTGGCTCTCCGTTCTCGTCCTTTACGCGGAAATCCATGTAATACATGTCATGACCGGCAGATGCTGTCTCGCCGAAAGGGATGCCTATGTCCGGATACTCCCACTCGTTCTTCCAGTTGTCGAACATGTTTTCCAGGCCGTTGAATTCGTCCGGGTCTGTGGAGATCCCGTAGATGACGCACAGCCAGCTTTCATCAAGCTCGTCGCTGATCGCGCCGCCGTTCCTGAAACGGAGCAGTTCCTTATATGACTCGGGGAGCTTGTATCCCATAGTCTCCTCTGCTCTGCTGACGAGCTCATCTGTCAGCTCGTCGAACGTCTGGCTCTTTCCGTATTCGCTTTCTGTGTCGAACAGCAAGTTCAGATCTATTCCTTCGAAAAAGCTCATATCTCTCCTTTCAGTCAGTTGACTGCGTCACCGAACGCCAGGCCCGGTATCTCGCTTGGGTGGTCTATGATGATGTCGGCGTGGTTCTCTTCCAGTTCGGCCCTCGGTCTGAAGCCCCAGGTGACGCCGACTGTGGTGACGCCGGCATTCTTGCCTGTCTGCATGTCGGTATTGGTGTCGCCGAAGTAGAGACACTCGTCCTTGCCGGCGTCGAACTTAGCGAGTATCTCATACACGCCTGTCGGGTCCGGCTTTATAGGGATCAGGTCGGTCTGGCCCTGTATGTGGTCGAAAGTGCCCTTGCCGAAGATGGTCTCCACTACTCCTACCGCGCTTTCGTGAGGCTTGTTTGAGAAGCAGGCTATCTTTATGCCGCGGCTTTTGAGGTCGGCCAGCGCGCGCTCGATGCCGTCATAGGGTTTTGCGTGGTAGCAGGGATCTTCCTGCATCCAGGCGCGGCACAGCGGGATGCCTTCCTCAAGATGTGCCGCGTCTGTATCGCCGGAGGCGATGAGCGCGCGCTTGAGAGCGTTCTTGAGGCCGTCCCCCGCGAAGTAATTAAAAGCTTCTGCCGGCTGCGGCGGCAGTCCGTAGAGCGCTAATGTCATATTCACTGGTCTCGCGATGGATTCCTGCGTCGCGGCAAGTGTGCCGTCCAGGTCAAAGATGCATATTTTTATCACAACAGCACCGTCCCTAGTATCCCATGCTGACGAGCTCCCACGCGCCGCCGTCTTCACGGGCGAGCCACCACTGATAATCAGTGTATTCCTTGTCCGGCTCCCACGCGGTGTCTTTGAGCAGTTCCTCTTCCACCGGCGAGTGGAAGTCAGTGACGAACTCGATGACCTGCGTGTAATTCTTGCCTTCCCTGAGGCTGTTAAGCCACGCTATGTTCTCTTCACTGTTGCACTCGTCTCCGGCGTACTTTACGCTGTGGAGTTCGCAGCCGAGCCAGTTCTCAAATTCCTTCTTGAATTCGGTGATGGCCGCGTCCATTTCTTCCCGGGTATACAGCTCGGATGTGCCGTAGTCGACCTTCGCCGCGTGCGACGGGATCTTGCCCAGGTACTCTTCCAATGTTATGTTCTTGTCCATGATTTCCTTTGCGACCGCAGGGTCATCCAGATAGCGGATGTGCCACGGCTCATAAGCATAACCTGTGATGTCTTTTTTGCCCGGCAGGTATCTGAGGATGAAGCCGTGCTCCGCCAGTCTTTTGTGGATCGCCTCCCAGATGTCAGGGTACTGAACGAGGTCTTCATTCTCGTATACGTCTTTGCCGTCTATGGTGAAATAAAGGTCGAGCGCCAGTCCGGTCTGATGTTCCGAGTATCCCGGCACCGCGACGTGCGTCCTCGTGTATTCCTCACCGTATTTCTCCGTGAAATCATCCCATATCTTCTGCTGCTCCGCTACGCTTCTGTAGGCGGAATCGAGCTCGAGCTTCACCTCGCCCTTCTCGTAGCCTTCAAGGTCCTTTTCGACCTCTTCCTTGAGAGCGCAGTATTCTTCATAAGCCTTGCTCTCGGTCTTGACCTCATCGCCTACCGAATTGGTGGTAGTCGTGATCTCCAGGGCCTCCTCCCATCCTTCAGGGAGCATGCTTTCCTTATTGACCAGCGCCATGTAATCGATGCCCGATCCGCTGTCGGCGTCACCGTCTGTGTTGGTGTCGGCGCTGTCCTGCTTGCTGCATCCGGCGAAAGGCAGCGCGAGCGCCATGACTGCGGAAAGCATGAGTACGAGTAGTTTTGTCTTGTGCTTCATTTTGAGTTTCGCTCCTTTTATATGCGTTTTATATGCGTTGTATGGTTTGGGCGGCCGGCTACCTCAGCAGCTGCAGGCTGAACGCTATGAGCAGCTGGCCTATATAGTAAAGGCTGATATTTGTGTTGCGCAGGCTCTGCCTGAACTCGCTCCCGAACGTGTTGAGTATCAGGACGATGTCGCTCACCAGGAAGAAAATTGCTCCCGCCGCGAACATGATGTTGAACGGCGACGGCGCCGCGATGACGTTGGCGATCGCCACGCAGTTGAGCAGCATGATCGCGCCTATGTACACGACTCCGAAGATCTTGAACGCCGGCTTGGCCGTCACGCGTTTGAATATCCAGATCATCAGGATCGCC
Organism: Anaerovoracaceae bacterium; assembly: GCA_045114795.1. GTDB lineage: Bacteria > Bacillota > Clostridia > Peptostreptococcales > Anaerovoracaceae > Crickella. The sequence goes on along the minus strand of JBGUKZ010000013.1, from coordinate 1,734 downwards.
GTCAGTATGATGCCAATGATGATGCACATGAGCTTGCTGCTGCAGAGCGGCAGGACGGCAGCCAGGTACATGATGTGCCCGGTCAGGAAGACCAGTATGCCCACAAGGAATATCGGCTGGCCTTTCTCCTCGAACACCATCCTCAGGTTGAGCAGGACGTCGGCGACGCAGCCGATGATGAGTCCCGCGACTATCAGTCTGGAGACCTGGTTCCCCGGGCTGCAGATCAGACCTATGCCGACGAAGCAAAGGGATGCCAGTCCTTTGAGTATCACGGCCGGGACATACTGTCCCGCGGCTTCTTTCCTGAGGAATACTACGGCCAGGACCGCGCAAAGTATCATCAGAACATAGATCATTTGGATCTCCTTTCACGTCCCAAACTTCCCTTTCAGTTTGATGATATTCTAAATGCGCGGGAGCGTCAATTATTAACCGGATAAATGAAAAAGGCCTTGCGGCCTTTATCGGTGTTGCATATAATTGAGTCAGGAAGAGCGTCGTTCGTCAACGACTAACTCGACCGAAAATGTGGTCGCCGCCTAGTTACGTGAACAGGCGGCTTTTTTGATGCTGATCGTTACCCGCACAGTCTGCCGACTGAACGTTATGGTAACTCTGACCATCTCAGGCCCCTCCCTTCAAACAGTCTCTACCATGGCCATCACCTCCTTAGGCGGTAGGGATGTGGTAATAGCGTTTTTGGGTCGAGCCAGCCGCGAGTCACTGCTTTCCTGACTTGAGACCATTTTACGCATATGAAAAACGCCGTCAATCCTTGAAAATCCAAGGGTAACGGCATTTTTAATTTCAGATATTCAATTGTTGGAAGCCGGTCAATTTTTGTCGGATTTCATTCAATTCCTGTAATTGCATTTTAAAAAAACAATTACTCGGTCGTCTTGATAGCTTCGACTTCAGCCTCGACGGTCTTACGAAGCTCGTCGACTTCCTTCTTGTGATCGCTCTCAGCCGCTCTCTTCTCCTTGCGGATCTCTTTCTCCATCTTGTGAGCGCTGATAGTATCTTCGGCTTTATCCTTCACGGCCTCCTTGACCTCGTGGGCTTCGGCCTTTACCTGCTTTCTAAGTTCCTTGAGCTCGCGCTTCTCTTCCTTCGCAGCCTTCTTGAGTTCTTTTCTGAGTTCATCCATGTTTTCGTACCTCTCTTTCACTCTTCTGTAAAAAGTATTGGGTTTCAGGTCCAGCTCCTGCATCGCTGCACGGGCAGTTATTTCTCCGCTCTGCCAGCGTCTCACTACACGGTCAAACAGGTCATCGTCGAGCGCGATGGGCTTGCGGCCCTTGCCTTTTCTTCTGATGGTGTCTGCAAACTCGCGAAACTGTTTGCCGGTCATCGTGATGCTGTCTTCGTCGTTTATCGTTTCGAGCAATTCGTCCAGTTTTTCAGGGTCGTAGATGTGTGTCATTTTCGTTTCCTCCCTATGCAGGCTCAATGGCCCGCTTCACTCAGGCTCGGTGGCCTGTTCAAAAGAACAACGGCCGAAGTCAAAGCCTGTTCAACTGTAACGCCCGGGGCCGGACCCCGTTTCTTTTTGACAAGTGGGAGTATAGCCGCAATTAAAAAGTGTGTCAATATATATTTGACATGTTTCACAAATAAAACACATTTGACACACTTTTGCCATATCGACTTTTTATTGTTTGGTGTATAGCTTGGGGGCCCGTTCTGACCGTGTGACTCGCTTGTCGTGCTATACATTGTATAGCTTGG
>JBGUKZ010000012.1:0-2232 GCA_045114795.1 Anaerovoracaceae bacterium | reverse complement strand
TAAGCTCTGTTAATTTGCTCAGGTCTAGGCGGGTATAAGAGCGTGAACCACCCCCGCTCGACATTGTGGCCGAGGCATATCCATTTACCGCTATCTCTGTACGTACGCGCTTAAGCTCCGCCAGCTCATCCTCGCAAGCCGCTATGCGAGAGAGAATCTTACGTTTCTGCGTTGTATTCATCTAAAGAGAATTTACTCTTAAACAATTCGCACGCGCTTACGCTCCGCGAGTAGCCGCGCAAGTTTCGCACGCTAAGCTATGTTTCCAAGAGATTTCCCGCCGCCGAGCGTGGCCGTGCTACTCATGCCCTAAGAGGCCGCGCAAGCGTAGCACATACTAAGGCAGTCAAGATAATCGTGTGGTTCTTTCGTTTTCCAGTTGGCGAGCGTCTTGCCGTTCGGTAAGCGTGACTTGCTGATAAGTCTTTCGTTTGTCACTTGTATAGCAAAATCAGTATGCTCGTCCGCCGTGCCAGCGTAGAGGGATATGCCGCCGAATGAGCCATTGTCAGCAAGGAAAGCTCTCTGCGCTTGCTCTTTGTAGAGGTCTGCGTCGAAGAGTAGGTATTTCTACTTTTTTTGGTCTGCGCACAATACCGTATTCCCGATTGCCTCTCGTATGCGTGCCCTCGTGAAACCGTTGAATTGCAAAGAGGAACGCCCCGCAAATGCACAGACGGGCAAGCCTTTTGCCGAGTTGATTTTCGCGAAACGTAGCACGGCGTCCCAATTTCGGCCGCCCGCATCTATCGCCCATCCGTCCAATTTCAGACCGTATGATTTAATTTTCTCAGCGCAGACGTTCAAGAGCGAAAACACGGCGGCATTATACGCGCTGTCTGGTTGCCTCTAGTCTACGTGGCACGGGGTCAGAAAATGCGCCAGTACATGGGCAGTCATATCACGCTCATATCCAAGTATAGCCGTAGTGGCCGCATAGCTTACGTTAAGGTCTGTTGCCGCGCACACGAAAACCACAGCGTCGGGTATCTGCCCCTCTGGTATATCGCCTATGTGCCTGAGCACGTCTTTCGGGGATATTGAGAGCGCAAAGCTCTGTTGCCGTGGCCGCATCTGCATTTCCGCGTCAAACGCGGCTGAGCCGATAAGGTGGCGGCGGTGCAAGAGAGCCTAGAGGCCACTAATGTAACCGTCCTCCCGCCTGTAGTTGTTTGGGTCGAACACGTCCGCCCCCTCGTCCATTTCCTTGCGGTGTTTCTCTGCGTAGAAACGCAGACTTTCCTCGTGCGGCGAATCTGTTGCAAGCTCAGAATCATAGAGGGAGAAATACTCGCCCCAGAGACCTTTATCGCCATTGTCCACAATATCACGCGGCCACCGTAACACGGCCTGAAATCGTGTTGTTTTCCAGCTCTTGTCTGCGGATAGTTTCTCTGTAAGGTCTTCGGGTTCTATTGGCGTTGCCGTGCAAATTATCTGCATCTTTCCTTTTGCGGCAAGGTTGCAAACATCCTTGCGAATCATGTCATACAATTTTGCAACTGTCTGCGGGTTCTCTGCATCTTCGCTCGTTTGCAGGTCGTCCAAAAGCACTAGGTCGGGGCGAGCCGTGCCGTGCTTGCATCCTCTGAGACCTGAGCTTATCCCCATCGCCTGTATGAGCGGGTTACTAATGGGTAGAGAGCCGTCGGGCTGTGTGAGACGTGCAAACAAAAGCTATGAGCTTGTTCGACCTATCTCCGTCGGCAAGTCTCTATAGGTTTGTCTGCGGCGATAACTTCCCGCCGCGTGTTGAAGAGGCAAACAGATATCTGGATAGTCCTGAGCAAGACCCGTGTCAGGTTCTAGCACAGCTCTTGCAAGGTCCGCGAGTATGCTGTTAGAGTTGCGCTGGTTCGCCGCTATGATAACAGCGTATTGTCTACGGCCCGTGCATAGAGAGTACAGTATCGCGCACTCTGCGTAGCTGGTTTTTCCATGTCCGCGCGGCATGAGAATCTAATGCGGTCTGGAATCGCCTAAAGCGGCATCCATCGCCGCCAACACTTCTCGGCCATGAGCGGACGGCGAATCATCCAGCAAGAGACCTATTGCGTAGGTCTCGACCCATGCCGCGAGCGATTTCTCCGCCGCGTTTCTGCGCGTCCAGTCAATAGCCGCGCGTGCCTCGTCCAGAGCCGTATCTATCGCCGAATGTGATTCCAGATAGCGCCGTTGCTTTTCAGCGCCCGTCAGGCGGTGGCCCTCTACTATCCTCTCGCGTGCCATACA
>JBGUKZ010000011.1:0-20811 GCA_045114795.1 Anaerovoracaceae bacterium | reverse complement strand
CGAGACAAAGATTCTCCCCCTTTCCCATCGCAAGATGATGCACTCTATGCATTTCTATTTCTTCAGCCTCCGGGCTGTATCTGTCCTTCAGAACGAAGGCACCGACCGGCTCCACGATCCGGTGATGCAGGATCGGACGAAGCTTTTCTGCAGTGTCAAGGAGTTTCGCGTTATTGAGCGGATGAAAATCCTGAATAATACTTATGAGTGCCATGAGATGTCCTCCTTATGTTCCTTATTGCTAAACTTCCGAAGAGTATCGCCCTGCGACCACGTCCTTCAAAGCAGTATTATTATTTCTCTTTTATTATACTATCTAATTCATGCAGATGCCACGTTTGACGCCAATGGTCTCAATGTTGTCGCAAAATTCCGGTGAGCCAAAAAAGAGACCGCCGAAGCGGTCTCTCAAAACATAATGCAATTGCGCATCAGCCCTTAACGGCACCGGATGTGACACCTTCAACGATGTAGCGCTGCAGGAAGACATAGAGGATCAGGATCGGCAGCATAGCGAGAAGAAGGGCTGCCATGACCAGACCGATATCCGTGGAATAGGTTCCGTAGAAGGCCTGAGTCGCGATCGGGATCGTGTATATCTCCTTGTCGGTGAGTACCAGACTTGGCAGGAGGTAGTCGTTCCAGAACGCCATGGCGTCAATAATGGCTACTGTAGCAACTGTCGGTTTGAGAAGCGGGAAGACGATCTTCCAGAATGTCTGCCATCTGGTGCAGCCGTCAATCAGAGCCGCTTCTTCGAGTTCCAATGGTATATTGGAGTGGATCGCTCCGTGGAACATGAACGTCGCCATGGATACAGAGAAGCCCGTATGCATCAGTATCAGGGTGAGACGGCTGTTGAGGATGCCGAACACTCCGCCGTATACGGATACCAGAGGTACCATCAGTACCTGGAACGGGATAACCATGGAAGCGATCATGAGCGCGAAGAGCGCTGAGCAAGCTTTCCACTTGCCGTTACGCACGATCACGAACGATGCCATCGCGGATACGAGGATCGTCAGTATCGTAGCGCATGTGGTGATGATCAGCGAGTTCTTGAATACGTTGAAGAAGTCCATCTTAGCCATTGCGTCAGGGAAGTTCTTCGTTGTAAATCCGTGCTCGCCTATGAGCGAAAGCGGGTTCGCGGTGATGTCAGCCTGATCCTTGAATACGTTGATCAGCACCAGAATGAACGGTGCGATGAACAGGATGAATACGATGACCAGGAGGACGATCATAATGGCGTGTTTTCTTTTTCTGGCTGCAGCAGCCTTTTCGTTCTGAGTCATTATGCTTCCACCTCCCCTTTCTTGCTCACATATACCTGAGTGATTCCGATCACCGCGCAGACTATGAACAGGATGAGAGCCTCAGCCTGGCCTGTGCCGTAATCTTTATACGTGAACGCCTTGTTGTATACGTGCATCGCCGCCATTACCGAGCTGAAGAACGGCTCGCCCTTTGTCAGTGACAGGTTGACATCGTACACTACGAAGCATCTCGTAATGCTCAGGAAGATACAGGTTGTGAATGACGTCCTCATCAGAGGGATCGTCACGTTGCGCATCGCCTGCGAAGGGGTGCAGCCGTCGATCATGGCCGCTTCCTTGAGGCTGTCTGATACGCTCATGAATCCGGCTACATAGATCAGCATCATGTAGCCCGCATACTGCCAGACTGATACCAGTATCAGGCAGAACATCGCGCCTCCGGTCGTAGACAGCAGAGACGGCACCGTCCCTCCGGAGATCGCCTCTCCGATAGCTACGAACGCGCGGTTGAATACGAACTTCCAAACATAACCAAGAACGATTCCGCCGATCAGGTTAGGAATGAAGAATCCGGCGCGGAAGAAGTTCTGACCCTTGACACCGCTCGTTACCATGTAAGCGAGCAGGAAAGCGACGACATTGACGAATACCACGGCGAATGCCGAGTAAATGATCGTTCTGCCGATCGCCGACCAGAAATACGCGTCTTTAAATGCGGATACATAGTTTGCAAAACCTACGAAAGGCTTTTCAGCGCTGACTCCGTCCCAGCTCGTGAAGGTCAGGAACAGTCCGTAAATGAACGGAATGATGATGACCATGCAGAAGAGGATGAGCGCCGGACCTGCAAACATAAGGAATTGTTTTGACTTATAAGCCATTGTGTTTCTTTCCATTATTCAGTCCTCCTTTCCTATTCTGAGTGGCTTGTCAGAGTCTTTGTGTGCCAGTACGTCTCAACGTCTTTGGCGAATCCTTCACGATCGCTGATGCCGGCCAGATACTTCTGGAACATGGCTCCGAGGATCGCGTAGTGATCATCAGGCATGTAGTTGTAGTTAGGGATCAGCTTGCCGGCGTTGGTGTACTTGCTTACCGAAGCGCCGAGAGGATCGCTGATCGGCAGTTCGATGTTCGAGAACGCAGGAACAAGAGCGCAGTCGTTGACCAGGAAGGACTGACCATCCTCATTGTAGATGAGCCAGTTGAGGAAGTCCTTAGCCTGCTGTCTCTGTTCATCAGATGTGTTGGAAGAATTGTCGATAAAGAAGTACTTCGACCCTCCGCCAACAAGCATATCGTTCATTCCGTCATCAAGATCCTGAGGAACAGGCATCATGCCCATGTTCTCTGTGTAGTCAAACTGGTTGATCTGCGACCAGTCCCAGTTGCCGCCGAACATGAACGCGATCTCGCCTTCTGCCAGCTTCTTCTCGGAGATCTCACGCTCTGCCGAGATGGCGCTGGCCTTGGCGTAGTTGTTTTCCATCAGAACATCGAATGTGTCCATCAGGGAGTTGAATTTCTCGTTCTCCATCAGATTAACCTTGCCCGCGCTGAGGTCCATGAGGAACGCGTCAGGATTTTCCTGCTCCTCATATACCTGGGCCAGATAGTGAGCTCCGAGGGACCAGTCTTCCTTCATGACTCCCGTAGGCGATTCCATTCCGCCCTTCTTGAGTTCTTCTATAAGACCCTTCCATGCCTTCAGGGTCTTATACTTCTCCGGATCAAAATCCTTGCCTGTTACTTTCTTGATCGCGTCAGCGTTGTAAATGATGCCCCTTGCTTCTACGCAAACAGGGAATCCGTATACATGATCGCCAATGCTGATCGCGTAACCCGTGTCTTTTACCCATTCCTCATCGTCGAGAGGAATAGCGTGCTCTTCAGCCAGGGAATAGATATCCTTGGCGTCTACCATTGACAGTGTGTACGGGTTGTTCGACGCGTACCTTGTCGCCATATGAGCCGAGACTGTGTCGCTTGAGTAATATACCTCTACGTGAACACCTGTCTCCGCCTCATACTTTTCTGCCATCTGCAGAAGCTGATCCTGGATCTCCATCTTTGAGTTGAAGATCGTGATTCCGTTGGTGCTTCCCGAAGGAGCTTCTTCACCGCCGGAGGATCCGCCGCAGCCTGCCAGAAGCAGTACGGACATCGCCAGCACTGTCAAAAGAGCAACGGCTCTTTTGAGTTTTTTCTTCAAAAGTTTTACCTCCTATACAGTTCTCCAGTAACTGCTAAATACCAACAATAACATATAAAGCATCCCAATAAAGAATACCATTAAATTTTATCAACTAAACGCCTGTGCGGTCAATCTAAAAGCACCCTGCCGGGTGCTTAAAAACAAGTAAAAACAATATATCCTTTATTCTTATGGTTCACAATAGCCGCAAGGAGTATATCCCTGCGAAGTGAGTTCGACACGGGTCGCTGTTACTTCTTCGCGGTTGTGCGGAGATATGCTCTGCGCGCCCTCGCATGTCGGATAATGGAAGACCTTTGAGCGCTTGTTTATAACGTAGAGTCTTGCCTCCTGCGCAGCCTGCTCTTCTGTAGTCACGATGCCGGTCATGTAATCGATGTCGGCGCCCGGCGTCACGTTGAAGCAATAAACGTTGAACGAGATCCCTTCGCCCTTGTCCTCGACAGACCAGGCCGTCATCTGCACTCCTCTGGCCACCGGCTCATCGCCGCTGAACCAAGGCTTCACATAGTACAGCACGTGGTTGCCGGTGTTCCAGATATAGTGCTCTGTTTCCTCTTCGAGAGGTCTCATCCCGTCGTAGTTGAGATAGTGCGTGCCGGTGATCAGATTCGAAGGATTGGCGTTCTCGGTCGAGAGCGCCCACGCTATGAGATGGCAGCGCTCCCAGTTCTGCGCCTTTGCCCATCCCGAAGGATGCACCGAGGATATATCGCCCCGTTCCTGCCCTTCCTGGGGCATTGTCTCCTCGCCCAGCAGGCCGCAGGCATATGTGCATCTTCCCAGATCATCCAGACTGCCGTAATACTCGTAAGGAGTCAGCTTGTTTGAATCGATGGTGCCGAGCAGGTTGCCCTTCGTCTTCCAGGTATCTCCGTCTTTTATCAGGCCGGCGCGCTCATACACGTCGTCAGGGAACGCGGGTATCCCGGCGTTCACCTTCACATAATGCTGACCGTTGAATTCCGGAAGCGCTGAAGCGTCAAGATCTGAAGCTTCATCCCATTCGGCGGGCTCCGCTGCGATGTTCCCCTCTCCGCTGTCGCTGCCGGACTCTTCGTTGCCGTCTACGGCTTCATAGCCGAGCTTCTGCATCAGGCCGTCGCGCGCGGTCTTTATGAACGGCACATCGGACATGATGAAGAAAGCCGCTGCTATCAGAAGCACCAGCAATAGAGCAAGAGCCGGACTCCTCCGGCTCCTGTCTGTTGTCTTCTTTTCTGTGCGGCTCTTCTCTGCCATCCTTTAATTATTATCTCTCGAAGACGCGATATCCTCGCCCGTCCACTTCGCGTTTGCCGCGATGCCGAGCATCTTCTCCTTGAGCTCCTGCTCGATCCTGGCGAGTTCCTTTTCGGCCTCGGCCCTTGCGACTCTGCCGTCCTCCTGGATCTGTCTGATCTCGTCGAGCGCCGCGATCAGCTGCTCATTGGTGTGCTGCAGAGTCTCGATGTCGACGATGCCTCTCTCACTTGCCTTTGCTGTCTCAACAGAGCTCTGGTGCAGAGCTTCGGCGTTCTTGCGAAGCATCTCATTGGTAGCCTCTGTGACTGCCTGCTGAGCCTCGATGGCTTTCTGTGTATGATAGTTGTTGAGAGCCAGCACCATCTGTGTCTTCCACATCGGGATGACGTTCACGATGGTGGATCTGATCTTCTCCGACATGATGGTGTCGGAATTCTGTACCATCCTGATCTCCGGAGCCGTCTGCAGGCATACCGTTCTCGAGAGCTCGAGATCGTAGATCTTCTTCTCGAATCTGGTGATCATGTCCGCGTAGTCCTGAGCAGCCTGGGCGTCCTCAACTTCGCCTGTCTCTTTAGCCTTTGCCTCGAGCGCAGGGAGAGTGACTGTCTTTGCCTTCTCAAGCGCCAGCTTGCCGGCTTCGATGTACATAGATACTTCCTTGAAGTACAGTTTGTTCTTTTCATAGAGCTTGTCGAGCTGGGCGATGTCCCTGAGGAGCTGCTCCTCGTGTCCTTCGAGCAGCGCGACGAGTCTGTCGATGTTTGCCTCTGTCGTGCTGTACTGCGCTTTGAGTCTCTCGAAGTTTCTCTCGGCGCTGCCGAACAGCCTGCCGAGGAAGGACTTCTTTTCTTCGCTGTTGGATCTGAGCTCTACGAGGAGGGATGTCAGCACCTGTCCCGTCTCGCCCATGTCTTTTGCTCTGACGCTCTGTAGCGCGCCGTCCGCGAAATCCGATACCTTGCGCTGAGCGGTAGCTCCGTAGCTGAGCACTGCGTTGCTGTCGGTTATGTCGATCTTGTCGGCAACAGCGACTATCTGTCTCTGCTCATCCGCTGTGAATCTGGCGAGCCTGTCCTCAGCCTTCTCTTCTTCTTTTTTTGGTTCCGCGAATTCAGGCGCGAAGTCGATCGCCGGCGCAGCCTCGATCGCTGCCGCCTCAGCCGCTACTTCCGCTACTTCCGCTTCCAGTTCAGCCGCCTGGGTCTCTGCTGCTTTTTCCACAGTTTCCGGTGTAAGTTCAAAATCTGCCATCTTTTCCTCCTGGATCCGGCTCACGAGAGCCTTCTGCTTAGTATTAACTTTCGCTTATATTTGATTTCTTTATCAGCTTTACAGATCGAAATCCGAATCGAGCAGTCCCTTGCTGGCAAGAGTGGTCTGCAGTCTCTGGATGTCTGTGGAGATATCCATTATGTCGTCTTCATGCAGCCTCTCAAGCAGGTTCTCGGAAGCCTCGATGACGGAGTCGATGAGGCTCAGGAGCTGCTTCTTGATCGCGGCTGCCTGCTCCTGCAGGTAGTTCGGATTCGTATTGAGCACCGGCGCTCCGGACGGGTCGGTAGTGACTTCCTCCCTTGCCTTCTCCGGTTCGAGCTTGCCCATATCTGCGATCTTCTCGTTGTATTCGTCAGTCAGACGCACGACCTCAGGATAATACTTCTCTCTGAAGTCCTTGACCTGCTTCTCGAGTTCAGGGACTTCCTCGACTCTCGCGTCGATCTTCTTGGTGATCGTCCTGAGGGACTTGAGTCTGCTCTTGATCTCAGGGTCGTCGGTCATGGTGATCAGGTCGTCGAGCGATTCAGGCACCATTCCTTCTTCGCGCGCAGCCTTGCGCTTGGCCTTCTTGTTCTCCGCGGCCGATCTCGCGACATCTTCGAGAGGCTCTCCGTTCTTCGTCATGACGAGGAGCCTGTTATTAATATCTACATACGCTTCAGGGAAGAAGCCGTCCGCTATCATCGCCTGAAGGTCGTCAGCCACCTTGGAGAAAGGCTTTCCGACATAAGCCGCGAGTTCGTCGATCGACGTGTTGCCCTTCTTGTTGATCTTTGCCTCGTATGTCCTGATCCTCTTTGCCTTGGAGTTGAGCACCAGCTTGGTGATGCCCGCGATGATCAGAAGGATGACGCCCGCGACGCCTACGCCGAGCCTCATTTCCGGAACGTCTGTCGACATGACGGCCGTCAGCACGAAGAGGATGCCCGTGATCAGCGAAGCCATTGTCCACCCGGACTTTCCGAGTCTCTTCTTGTTGAGTTTCTTCTCGTTGCGGCGCTGTGTGAACGTTCCCGGCTGAGCCGTCGTTACCGGACGCTGCCCCGGCGCGCGCTGCTGCGTCACGCTGCGGCCGCGGTTGGAACCGCCGGATCCCGCAGGACGCGTCGTGGTGGTCGTAGTGGTCTTGGTGGTCTTACCGTTCACGGTCTTTGTCGTGGTGGTCTTTGTCACGGTCGTGCCCGCAGGCATGCCGCCGGTGCCGAAGAGCTCGCCGAACACTCCGCCGCTTCCGTCGGAGCCCGACAGGACCTCTCCCATGCCTCTTAAAGCGTCTCCTAAATCTCCGGAGCCCGCCGTGCTTCCGTTGTCGAGGCTTATCTCATACTCGAGAGAACTCGAATACATCACAAAAGAAAGGCTCCTGGCGTCAGCAGGAAGGGAAAGACGCGACTTGAAATTCTTCTTCTCGCCCTTTGCCCACTTGCCCGCGTTGATCTTCGCAGTGCCTATCTCTCTGTTATTTGTCTTATCGATCACTTTGATCCTGAACGAAAAACTGTCAAAATCAAAACCCGAACTGTTTACGACCGAAAAGCTGTAACTCAGTCTGCCGTCCTCGAGCCTCGACGTCTTTGTCGTGGCCATCGCGGCCTGCTTGAAGTCGCTTTCGAACCAGTCCGTGATCGCTTTGCGTTCGTTCATGAGTTCTACTGCCATTTCATTTCCTTTCGCGCCATCCGGCGCAGTACAAAATAACCCGTATATATTATACCACAAGCATTACGGGTTTACGTCAGAAATCTAAGCTGAAATCAAGGTCTATCTCTTCTCCGTCCTCAGTCACGCCGACCACGCCGAACGCGTCATCATATGAGACTTCCTTCACGCTGACATAGTTGTCCCTTCCGGTGAGATTGTCCATGACTATGAATATGCGGTCGCCGATGAGCTCGTTCGCGCTGAGCGCTGAAAGCGTCCCGTCGTCCATCAGGCAGATGAGCGTCCTGTAGCCGCCGTTGCCATATCTGACAAGGTAGAAAGACTTGACTTTGCCGCTGTCTCCGAACGGATATACCCCGCCGTCCACGACCTCATTGTTGGTCTCCGCGTTCTTCAGAAGGTCGCCGGTCGGAACGATCTTCAGCGTGCCGTCTTCAAAAAGCGTTATGGACTCGATCTGCAGAGGGATGTCCTGCGTGTCTTCTGTATCGATCTCTTCAAGATAATCGACCACTTCCACGGTCTCGGTCTCTGCCGGCTGTTCTTCTTCTGTTTCTGCCGGTTCGGCCGTGTCCGCCGGCTCCGCGCCCCTGCCGCAGGCGCACATCATGAGCGCGAACAGGACCGTGAGCAGGATCATCAATAAGGTTGAATATTTCTTTTTCATAATATGCCCTGTCCCTTTAATGTATACAAATAAATAACGCAGTGATTGTACCACATTTGAGCACCCGCACTGCGTTAGTTTTATGAAGATTAAAGAAAATCTCTAGCCTCCGAGATATGCCTTCTTTACCTCTTCGGACTGAGCAAGTTCCTTGCCCGTGCCCGAGAGAGTTATGCGGCCCGTCTCGATGACATATGCCCTGTCGGCGACCGAGAGAGCCATCTGAGCGTTCTGCTCTACCAGAAGGATAGTGGTCCCCGCCTTGTTGAGGTTCTTGATGATATCAAAGATCTGGTCAACAAGTATAGGAGCGAGTCCCATGGACGGCTCGTCGAGCATCAGCAGCTCAGGGTCGGACATCAGCGCCCTTCCCATGGCCAGCATCTGCTGCTCGCCTCCGGAGAGCGTGCCCGCGATCTGCGAGGTCCTCTCCTTGAGCCTAGGGAACTGCTCGTATACATACTCGAGGTTATGCGCGATGCGGTCCTTCTTTGTTACGAAAGCTCCCATCTGCAGGTTCTCCTCTACGGTCAGACCCTGGAATATGCGCCTGCCCTCAGGCACGTGCGATATGCCCATCGCGACGATCTTATGCGCCGGAGTATGGGCTATCGAGCTCTCGAGGAACTCTATGTCGCCCGTCTTGCTGCGGAGCAGTCCGGAAATGGTGTGCAGGGTGGTCGACTTGCCGGCGCCGTTGGCTCCGATAAGCGTCACTATCTCGCCCCTGTTTACGTCGAGCGATATGCCCTTGATGGCATGGATCGCGCCGTAATAGACGTTGATGTTCTTAACTGTAAGTACCGTACCCATCACTCACCCCCCTTTCTGTCCGGCTTTCCGGAAGGAGCGGATTCAAGCCTGCCCTTGCTGAGAGCGGCTTCGATATCTTCTTTCTCTTTCTCCTCTTCCTCTTCCATCTTGCCGCGGCTCTTGCCGAGGTAAGCCTCGATTACCTTAGGGTTGCTCTGTATCTCTTCAGGCCAGCCCTTGGCGATGACTCTTCCGTAGTTGAGCACCACGATGCCCTCGCAGATACCCATAACGAGACTCATGTCGTGCTCGATGAGGAATACCGCTATCTGGAATCTGTCGCGGATCTCCTTGATGGTATCCATCAGCTCTGTTGTTTCTGAAGGATTCATGCCTGCCGCAGGCTCGTCGAGCAGCAGCAGTTTAGGCTTCGTAGCCAGCGCTCTCATGATCTCAAGCCTTCTCTGGGCTCCGTAAGGGAGCGATCCGGCTCTGTAGTCGGCGGTCTTGGTCATGCCGAAGATCTTGAGGTACTTCATCGCCTCCTTGCGGATGCGGAACTCCTCGTGTCTGTACTTAGGCGTGTGCAGCATGCCGTCGATCAGCCCGTAGTTGGTCGTATGATGGAGAGCCACCTTGATGTTCTCCTCCACGGTGAGCTTGTCGAAGAGCCTGATGTTCTGGAAGGTCCTGGCCATGCCGGCCTTATTGATGTCGACCGTGCTCATGCCGCTGGTGCTCTTGCCGTCAAAGAAGATCTCTCCTCTCGTAGGCTCGTACACCTTGGTGAGCATGTTGAATATGGTGGTCTTGCCGGCTCCGTTAGGGCCGATCAGTCCGCCTATCTCGGTCCTTCCGAGAGTCAGGTTGAAGTTGTCTACGGCGGTCAGTCCGCCGAAATCGATCCCCAGATTCTTGACCTGGAGAATAGGAGCCTTGTCCCTGTCCTTTTCAGGTATGAAAACCTCATCGTTATACGGTTCATCAGGTTCATACTGCTCTTTCGAGTCTACAAATACAGCGCGTCCGCCAACGTTGTCGTTATAGTAGATCTCTTCTCTGTCCTCAAATGTATGACCGGTCTCAGGAGCTTCGTAGTCTGGCATTCTATCTTTTTCTTTAGACATCACGCAGTCTCCTTTCCTTTTTTGCTTTTCTTGTCTTTTTTGCCGGTGTCACTCTTTTTGGGTTTGATCTTCGCGATCAACGCGGTGACTCTGGCTCTTATCTTCGGATTATATGTGCATATCATTACCAGTATGAGCACTATGGCGTAGGTCAGCATCCTGTAATCGGCGAACTGTCTGAGAGTTTCCGGAAGTATTGTAAGCAGCGCGGCTGCAATAATGCCTCCCCAGATGTTTCCTATGCCTCCGAGTACGACAAATACGAGTATGAGAACCGAAGTATTGAAATTGAACTTAAGCGGCGCGAGAGTGCTGTAGTTCTGCCCGAACATGACGCCCGCGATCCCGGCTAATGAAGCGCTTACGACAAACGCCATCAGTTTATACTTCTTTACGTCGAGTCCGATCGACTCTCCCGCTATGCGGTTGTCCCTGATCGCCATGATGGCGCGCCCCTGCTTGGAATTCTTGAGGTTGAGCACGACGAACAGAGTGAACAGGGTCATCAGCATGGCAGATGTGAACGTAGCCGTCTTGATTACCCCGGTAGCTCCGATGGCGCCGGTTATTATCCTGTCCGCCGTATCTACTCCGTCGATCGTATTGTTGAAGGCGAATTTAAGCTTGCCGTCCTTGAAGCCGAAGTAAAGGACGTTCAAAAAGTTCCTGACTATCTCTCCGAACGCCAGAGTAACTATCGCCAGATAGTCTCCTCGGAGTCCCAGGATAGGGATCCCGATGATGAATCCCGCGATGGCTGCCGTAAAAGCGCCTGCCAGTGAAGCTATCAGAAGTCTCACGCTTCCGGACGGAACGGCTGTCTCAAGCACTCTGGTAACAAGTATGCCCGTGAAGGCTCCGATGGCCATAAAGCCCGCGTGTCCGAGCGAGAGCTCTCCGGAAATGCCTACTACCAGATTGAGTGATATCGCCAATGATACATATACGCAGATAGGCACGAACTGTCCCTGCAGATTCCGGCCTATGAGCCCTGCCATGGCTCCGAGCTGAAGAACTATATACCCGACTATAAGTATTCCGTAAGAGATCAGGGCTTCTTTTCTGTACTCGTTTCCCTTTACGGCATTCTTCAGGCCTCTTGTGCTGATGTTTCTCAGTAATCTTTCTGCCATTGCTCACCTACACTTTCTCGCTGATCTTCTTGCCGAGAAGCCCGGTAGGCTTAACAAGAAGCACGATGATCAGACACGCGAAAACGATGGCATCCGACAGTTCTGTAGAGATATACGCTCTCGACAGGATCTCGATGATACCCAGGATCAGTCCGCCGATCATGGCGCCCGGTATGGAACCGATGCCGCCGAATACCGCGGCTGTGAACGCCTTGATACCCGGCATGGCGCCGGTCGTAGGCATCAGGACCGGATAAGCGGAGCACATGAGAACTCCGGCTACGGCCGCCAGACCGGATCCTATGGCGAACGTCAGTGAAATGGACTGATTGACATTGATGCCCATCAGCTGAGCGGCACCGTTGTCTTCGGATACCGCGCGCATCGCTTTGCCCGCCTTGGTCTTGCTGACAAAGAGGGTCAGCGCGATCATGATGACGATGTTCGCCACTATAGTAAACAGAGACTCCGCTGTAATGGTAAGCTGTCCTCCGGCAAGGTGGATCGTATTGAAGCCATTGAAAAGGCTGGTGAACACCCTCGGATTAGCTCCCCAGATGAGCAGAGCTGAATTTTGCAAAAAGTAAGATACGCCTATGGCTGTAATGAGCACCGCGAGCGACCCTGTGCCGCGCAGAGGCCTGTATGCCAGACGCTCTATCAGAATGCCCAGAACGGTGCATGCCGCCATGGCTATTACCAGCGCGACCCACCCGTTGAGCCCGGCGTACATGGTGAGAATAAACGATATATATCCTCCGACCATGATTACGTCTCCGTGAGCGAAATTGAGCATTTTTGAAATGCCGTATACCATCGTATACCCGAGGGCAATGATGGCATATACGCTCCCGAGACTCAGTCCCGAAATCAAACTGTTAATCAGATTCATAACTACTTCCTTATAATGCCTTTAAAAAGTTCTGTCACTTTTTAAACCTGTAATGAGGGGGTGCCGCAAGAAGCTGCAGCACCCCCTGGGTAAACAACTATTACTCAACTAGTCACTGTATGAAAGCTTTAGATTATTTCTCTACATATACGCCATTCTCGATAGCGAATACCTTTGGAGTCTTGGTGACTTCGCCGGTAGCATTCCACTGCATGTTCTCGCCGGTGAGTCCGCTGTACGAGAAGTCGCTGCTTGTGAACACCTTGATCATAGCCTCGCAGATAGTAGCCATATCGTCTTCTGTGGTGCATCCGCTCTTGGCAAACGCGTCATACACAGCGTATACGCAGTCATAAGCGTCAGCCGCGAACTGGATCGGAGTCTCTCCGTAAGCTTCCTCATAAGCCTTAACGAATGCCTGAGTAGCCTCATCCTCTGAAGTTGCCGAGAACGGCAGCAGGAGGAATACTCCCTCAGCAAGGGATGTGTCGAATCCTTCAAGGCTCAGGATACCGTCCATGCCGTCAACTCCGAAGTATGTAGGAGCATATCCCATCTTGTTGGCCTGAGTCATGATGTTGGAAGCAGGTGTGTAGTAGATAGGCAGGAAGAGCATATCTACGCCTGCGTTCTTCATGCTGTTGAGCTGTGCTGTGAAGTCAGCGTTATCATCGGAAGCGAATGCTTCGACTGCGGCAATGGTCTTACCCTTGCTTTCGATCTCGCTCTTGAACTTGTCATAGATGCCGGATGAATAGTTGTCAGCGTTGTTGTAGATAACACCTATTGTCGCGTCCGGGAAGTTTGATGTGATGTAATCAGCGCTGGCGATTCCCTGGTTAGGGTCTGAGAAGCAGAGCTGGAACAGGTTGTCGTTTCCTTCAGTTACAGCCGGACCGGAAGCGGACGGTGTCAGAGCGAACGTTCTGTTAGCATATGCCTCTGCGGCTACAGCTGTGCAAGGAGCTGTCGTTACTGATCCGACGAGTACCTGCATGCCGCTATCGAGCAGGTTGTTATAAGCGTTGACCGCCTTCTCAGCATCGTGCTCATCATCCTGCATGTCCCAAACGAGCTGAACGCCGTCAGGGTTTGCCGCGTTGATCTCGTCTACAGCGAGTTGCGCGCCGTTCTTTACTGCGTTACCATAAAGAGCAGCCGGGCCTGTGAGAGGGCCTGTTCCTCCGATATACAGAGTGCCGGCTCCTCCAGCGCTTTCACCTGAATCGCCGCTTCCGCCGCCGCAAGCCGCGAGCATAAATACCATCATGCAGGAGAGCGCTACAACTACGAATTTTTTCCAATTCTTCTTCATTTCTTTCTCCCTTTCTTTTCTGATTTTGGATCTGACTGAGTTATAGTTGATAGTTGCCTGTTCACCTTAGCCCGGGCATTTAATAAGCCCGCATTGCTGCGGGCTCCCAAGCTTCAGGTTTCTGACCTTCCGTACTCTATCGCCCTACAGCATAACATCGCCCTCTACCAGTCTTACGACCAGAAGGACGCCGAGAATACCGATTACGATAAGGCTTGAACTGAAGTACATTTGGTCTCCTTTAGTGTACAGATTTTGTGTACAGTGAGATGATAGCATTGTGAAGATTTTGTGTCAACGCTTTTTGTGAAAAAACTCAAATTACAGGCCCGAATTTGTGTACAAATAACAGAACAATCCGTGTTCTGACCATTTTCCTCTATAACACCGGCAGAAAGCTGACAATAAAGAGGCCGTTCCGCATGATCCCGGAACGGCCTCCTTTTTTGAGGAATGTATGAAGAAATGTTTTTATGTTTTTATGCGTTTTCGTCCTCAGCGTTCTGCTCCTCGCTGCCGGTCTTGCGGGAGCTGAGCAGCGCGATGAGTTCAGCGATCAGTGCGCCTGCCATGACCACGGTCATCTTGTCCGTGAGCACCATTGCGCCTGTAAGGTCCGCTGTCATGAAGAAGATCACTGCCGCGATGACCGCGATGATGGCGCCCGCGATGACCGATACCATAGATGCCTTGCGCTCTCTGATGGCCATGTAAGCTGCGGCTGCCATCGACATGATAACGAATATGAGGTTGAGGAGAGCCCAGTTGCCTGCTGCCTCTTCAGCTGCCTCTGCCTCCGTGCCTTCCGCAAGCGGGGTCTCAGAGGATGCGATCTCGGTGAGGACTCCGTTCTCATCTACCGCGCCGACCACCTGCGTGTCATTGTTGCTCCTGTTGTTTCCGGCCTTGTAGACTACCTTTACAGAGGTGTTTTCCTTAGTGCCGTCAACCACGACCGCGTCAAACTCAGGTGTCATGCCTTCGATCTCAGGGGAGACCGCGGGTTCATCGGACTCGCTGATCCTGATTGGCTCTGCCACAGGCTCGCCTTCCTCGTCAACATAGTTGATGATGACGCCCGGCTCATCCGCAGGACCTTCTACCTTGACCCACTCTGCCTCGATGAGCATGTCCTCTGACGGCATGTTCGAAGGGATCTCCTGGTTCCAGCCCAGGAACTGAAGTCCGTCAGCTTCCGGCTCCGCCGGCGCAACTACCGGCTTGCCCTCCTTTGCGGTGAACTCGTCGATAACGTTTCCGAGTCCGTCTGTGAATGTGATGGTGTGAACGTCGAGCTCGACCTTTACAGGGACCTTGTAGATGACCTGCTCGATATTGCCGGCCTTGTCGCCCTTGCCGTCGATCGTGATGGTCACGACATCGACTCCGCCTGCCGCGTTAGGTGTGTACACGCCGTCTGATGTTATGCTGCCGCGGGAACGGGCTGTCCTGGTGTCGAACGTCTCCTGGATCCTTACTCTGCCGGATGTCAGTCCGTTGACCTGATATCTGATGTTGAAATCGCTCATGTCGCCGTCATAATCCTTGCTGAGCGAGAGATCCTTGCTGAAGTCGTGAGCCGGTGAATTCGGCGTCATCGACAAACCGTTTACAGAGATCTTCACAGGGTTTGCCATCTTTCCGATCTCAGCCTTCATCATTGCGGTCTGCTCCCTGACAGCTCCGTTTATGATCGATGTGAGCTTGAAGTAGATC
Source organism: Anaerovoracaceae bacterium (assembly GCA_045114795.1). Lineage (GTDB taxonomy): Bacteria > Bacillota > Clostridia > Peptostreptococcales > Anaerovoracaceae > Crickella. The sequence goes on along the minus strand of JBGUKZ010000011.1, from coordinate 5,528 downwards.
TCATAGATGCCGGCATCGGCCGCCGCGATAACTGCCCCGTTTTCTTCTGTGAGTTCTTTCCACTCGTCCTTTCCGTCCGTGCTGAATCTGTAGCTCAGTGTTCCGTCTTCAGGGATGACTGGGATAACGAGGACCTGCTCATCGCCGTTGTATGTGATAGTCTGTCTGTCTTCGAGTTCGAGCCAGGAGCTGCCTGCCGAGAACTCTTCGTCGTTTGTGTAATCATGATCGGCGTCGTCGGCCTTGAGGTAAAGTCTGCCTTCTCCGTCTACCAGATATGTTCTGTACTCCGTGTCGCCGGCGAGTCTCAGGCTGATGCCGTCGTTGTTCGGCTCGAATTCGATCGATGCTCCGCTGAGGCTTGTGAAGAAGTCCTCAGGCAGTACGTTGACGTCCTTGCCGATGGTGATCTTCATTGCCGCTCTGTCCTTCGCAGGCACAGCCTTGAAGGTGTTGGCAACGCTTCTTGTATAATCAGTTGCTTCCCATGTGATGTTTCTGATGGCGCTGCATCCCTTGAACGCGCTGTCATCGATCCTCTCCATTCCTGCCGGGATGGAAATGTTTGTCAAAGTATTCTGGTTGAGGAACGTATTTGCCTCGAGAGCTGTAAGAGCTGTTCCCGAGAGGTTTACTGTCTCAAGTGTCTTGACGCCTGTTCCGCCGCTCCACTGGAATGCTCCGGACTCGATCGTCTTAAGATTGGAGCATCCCGAGAGATCTACCTTTGTCAGGTTCGAGGTGAAGCCCGACTGGATCGCGAAAGCGTCTGCCTTGATGGTCTCGAGGGCGTAATCCTTGCCTTCGGACATGTCGATGATGACTACGCCCGTGTTGTTTCTGAACGCGAACTCTCCGATCTCCTTCAGCTGTGTGAAGCCGGAGAAGTCTATTCTGTTGAATTCGTGCTTGTCCTCGAGCGATCCCTTGCCGATCCTTACGAGGTTTGTCAGGGATGAGATGTCGAGGTCGATGTATCTGCGGTCGTAGAACGCGCCGTCGCCGATCTCTTCGAGGTTCGTGCAGCCCGTCAGGTCTACCTTGATGAGCGAGCGCTCGACTCCGCCGCTTCTGCCGCCGTATGAGAACGCTCCTGCCGCCCAGTTGTCCTCGTCTCCCGCGATCACTTTCAGGTTGACGCATCCGGAGAGGTCAAGCTCCGTAAGGCTGTCGCAGTGGCGGAACGCGCCGGCTCCGATCTTTACGATAGATTCCTTGTTTGCGATAGTTACGTTGCGCAGGTTCGTGCAGCCGTCGAAGGCTCCCTCACCGATCTCGGTAACGTTCGCGTCGATAACGATCGAAGTGATGTTCTTCTTGTTTGCAGCCCATGGAGCGTCACCGTCAAAGACCACTTTGCCGCTCTCGCCGACCGCGCTTATCTTGAGTTCTCCGTCCGGAGAAACTTCCCATTTCATTTCTGATTCGTCGTTTGTCCAGCTTGAGGACTCTACGACGTTGACTGTAATGCTGCTGCTGACTGTCTCGCCGCTTACCGTGGCTGTTGCCGTGAATGTGACTGTGCCGATCTTGTAGCCGAGGATCTTGATGTCGTTGCAATATGTCGTGTCTACCTTGTCCGTAAGCGGCTTCGAGATGCTCTTGTCTGTCGAGCTCCAGCTGATCTTGTACTTCTGGTCGCCTGCGTTCGTGACTTTAGCTGTCAGGTCTTTCCAGTACTGGCTCGGATTGCTGCCTCTGGCTCTTTCGACATTTACGGATGTGACCTGCGAACCACCTGAGTAGAATTTGATCGAAGCGTTCTTTTCTTCTTCAGCCTCTTCCTCAGCCTCTTCTCCGTCCTCAGCAGCCGCGTTCGCGATAGCCGGTCCTTCTTCTCCGTCTGCCTCGATGGCTTCCTCCGGAGTTCCCTCTGCTTCGCCGGATCCGCTGTTTTCTTCAACCACCGCTTCATTATTGTTTTCGGAGGAAGCGCTTTCCGGGGAATCGTTTCCGCTCAGGTCGATCTCTTCCGTTACTTCCTTTTTTTCCGGGGCCGGTTCGCTTTTTTCAGGCTTGCTTTCGGCCTTGTCGATCTTGACCTCTTCTTCCACCGTTGTTGTAGGCGCAGTGCTGTCTTCGCCCTCCTCGTTGGCCTTGAGGAGCCTGTCAGGCGAGTAAGCCAGACCGATGGTGACGACTATGGCAAGGGACATGACGAGAGCAATGATTTTTCTGAGCTTTCCCGCCATTCTTTTCTTCTCCGAGTTGTCATTAGTCTTCATTTCTTCTTCCTCCGTTTTGCTTTGATTTTTATCTTCTGGTTAAAGTATACAGTCAAAACCGTCATTTTAACCGTCAGAAATGACGCTTTATGGCTTGAACTACCGGTCAGGCGTCATCACCGCCGCGGTCGCCCGCGGTGCCGGCCTGTAGCTGTCTGCGCGCTTTTCTGCGTCTCATTCCGGAAAGCAAGAATACCGCGTAAGCGATGACCACCACAGCCAGGGTCCACGCAATGACCATGTGTCTTGTGTTGTCGAAGGCCTCCGCGCCGTCGGTAGCCGCCAGCGGCACCTCCTGTTCTTCGATATCCGCCGCCGGTATATCCTCGACGACTTCTACGGTGATATCCGGCTTGTCGCCGTCTTTATCTTCTTCATTGTCTACGGCAAGCGTGGTCTGTACGGATATCGCCATCACTACAAACAGCAATACGCCTGCCGCTATCGCAAGCGAGAGGATTCTTCTTAATGTCAAATTGCGCGTGTCCATACGCGTACCTCCGATGATTTTTTCTGATAATTTTGCTTATATATATCGATTGTAAATGAAAAAGCGTCATTATTACCGTCAGCCGCTGCGGTTAACGATTTGAATTTTTTAGCTTTTTACTTTATTTTTACCGCTAAATGAAGCGTGTTTCCGATATGATCCGGTATATAGATGTCCCAGGATTCTTTCGGATAGTCGAAGAGCACCCCTTCTTCCTCGCTGGCTTTTACCGGATAATACGTCTCGCCCGAAGCCGAAACAGCATAGATATCCCTGTAGTCGACCCCGATCCCGGCATCGGATACCTTGAGGAGAAAGCCGTCATCGAGCGTCTCGCTTTTCAGGAGTTCAGGACCTTCAGCGTCCACCGCGGTCACATCATAGCTGCCGCTCGCCCTCTGGTGATTGACCAGCTCTACGCAGATGTCCAGCCTCCCGTTTCGCGTCGGCTCCACGGTATACTCTTTGGCGCCCGCCTCATAGACAGGCAGATCATGTTCCTTTATGGTGGCAAGGACCTTTCCAACCGGCAAGAGCGAATCGACCTCGATAGTATAGACCGGAAGTCCCCGCTCGCCTGTTTCATCAACTTTTACCGTATATCCCGGCAGCACGAACATCAGCGGAAGCATCATGAACACGAACAGCGCCATCGCGATGATGGCCCTCTGCAGCGTGAACCTTTCCTTCCTGTACACGGCGTACGAGGCTATGGTCTCCATCGGGACCGTGTTGGCATCGCTTCCGCAGGTGCTGAAAATATGGTCGAGGATCTCAGATGTCTCGAGAGTCGTGAGTTCCGAGACTGATGCCGCCAGCCTGCTCTTTCCGGAAGCGCTCCTGCGGGCCTGTCCGGCCGCGCTCCCCGCCGCGTGCTTCTCGAGATGCCTTCTTCCCATCTTTATGAATCTCGTGATGGTGCGGCGGCTGACATTCATCAGCTCCGCTATCTCGCCGTCCGAGAGCCCCTGTTCAACGCTCATCAGCATTATCTGCGACTCCGCGAGAGGCAGATTCAGTATCTGCGAGATTGTGTAATCCGGATTTCCGACCGATCTCTCCCCGTCCTTGCTCATGTATTTCAGAGCCGAAAAACGGCATATCCACGGCATTATAAGATCAGGCTTGGCAAGTGACGGAAGCGCTCTGTGAACGGCCGTGAAGACCTCAGGAAGGGCCTCTATAGCCTTTTCCCTGCTGCCGAACAGATATGTCAGGTAGCAGAGCTGGCGGTCGGCTACGGACGCGAAAATCTCGGCAAAAGCATTGCTGCTGCCCTGCTTTGCCTTTGTCACCAGTCCGTTCAGGTAGGACTGGTCAAGCGCGTCAAATGTGCGTCCCACTTTCTTCATCGTTACTTCCTGCCTGCCTCCCGGGCCCTCTTATCTGAGAGAGCCACCAGTTCTGTTACCGTCCTGACGTCTTCCCCTTCATTGAATGCCTTGCCGGCGCTGTATCTGACAGGCGCGTCTTCATGCGACGTATTCCTCTCATCAGTCAGCGATTCCACCGCATCCAGAAATCTCTCAAGGCGGGTCTCTGTACAGTCCCTGAATATGGCCACAAACTTGTTGCCGCCGTTCCTGCCGATGAAGCAGACCCTGCCCGCGGCAGTCTGCAGGATCGAGGCGAATTCCCGGATGGCCATGTCGCCGCCGCTGTGACCCTGCGCCTTGTTGATCTCGCTGAGGTTTGTCATCTCGAGCGTCACGACGCCCATGTCCTCAGGCAGCGGTTTTCCATGGAATTGCCCGATGTACGCGTCCACGCTGTATCTGTTCGCTATGCCCGTCAGAGCGTCCGAATAGACCGCGTTGTCCAGTTCGCTGTTCTCGCGCCTCAGGTCCGCGTAGGAGCTGAAATCATAGAGCAGGAAGAGGAACGACAGCCCGAGTGTCAGCCACAGCAGAACGCTGATGGTCCTGGCTGCCATATTGCCCGCTATCAGCGCGTAAAGCTCGCTGTCGCGCAGTATGACCACGAGCGAAGCCGCCGTGATCGCTATGAGCAGCAGGAGCTGTATTGTCTTTACTCTGTCAAACCGTTTCATATCTCAGAACCTCTCGATCCCGTCTCTGTTAATCTTGAGCACTATCTTGCCTTTTATCTGCCTCAGATTGACCTCTCCAAACATCCTTGAGTCCTTTGAGACCTCCCTGTTGTCGCCAAGCACAAACACGTTGCCGTCCCGCACCTTGTACGGGTATATGACAGCACCGGTCTCCTCTTCCGTGATCCCGTTGGCGTGTTCATCAGGTACCGGCGAGCCGTCCACTATGACTTCCCCGTCATATATGTCCATGGTGCTGCCGCCGGTCGCCATGACCCTTTTTATGTAGAAGTCGCCCGACGGGACCCTCATGGAGACTATGTCGCCCGCCTTGTAGCTGCCCGCCATTCTGTAATACACGACAAAATCACCGTCCTTCAGAGTCGGATCCATCGAGTCTCCGCTTACCACGGAAAACCCTATCACGAATCTGAACACGATGATGAATGCTGCGATCGCCGCCACAAAGAACAGCGAGTCACGCAGCCAGCCCAGCTTGAACCCGTCAAACCGGCCCAGGAACCTTCTGTTATTGCTCATATATTAATATTAGCCGATTACGGCTCTTTATTAAATCCTTTTTAGTGATACAAGAAATAGTTTCGGAATAACTGGAGTCCGTAGAGGGCTGCATCGAAATCAATAAAAAAGCAGCACACCGGAGTGAACTATAGTGGGGTATCCAAAGTTTTCTGGGGGCAGTCAAAAAATGAAATAAAAGTTGGGGGCTGGTGTTTTCAGCCAGTAAAGTTGGGGGCTAACT
>JBGUKZ010000010.1:0-3226 GCA_045114795.1 Anaerovoracaceae bacterium | reverse complement strand
GCCTGATCGGTTCCATCACCGGTACGCGCTTTCACGAGGCCGTCAGCTCTCGGGTCGGCAGTGATGGAGAGCTTCTCCGTGCCCGGCTCGATGGTATCTTCCTTGGTTTCCGACTCGATGGACGGACGGGAAGAACTGCAGTTGTACAGCACGTGGCGGATCGCATTGACATCGCCGTCAAACTCGAAGAGCAGAGCGAACTTCACGCTTTCCGCGTTGGTGTTCTTCTCGACAAGTACGCCGTTAGAGTCCAGTTCCTCCTGCAGGATCTCTGTTCTGAACCATTCCGGTACCAGCGCCATCTCAAGGTCACCGGAGTAGCCGTTGTTGGTCACAGAGCGGAAATATACAATACCGTCAGCATAGAACGGGCTGGTTTCACCCTCGGCATCCAGCGCGATGGAAACAGCGCCGGGGATCGCCTTCGGTGTACCGTAGGAAAAGGACTTCACACCATCTGTGACCGTCTCAGTCAGCTTGGCGGCATGAACGTTTTTCAGATTGTATTTGACTTTATTACCCATGTCTTAATCCTCCGTTTCGAATGAATAAAGAACCTCATATAGTTTCTCGGAGTCAATCCAGACCTCCGTTTTGTCATAAAAAATACCGTGCGCATCAAGCACGGTCTCGACGAGCGCCTCCACCTCCGGGTTCTTTTCGTCGGTGTAGAGCTCTATATGGACTTCCGTGATCCGGAAGTAAACCTTGCCATCCGCAGCGAAGTTGTCGCTTCCGGGCAGAAGGTAGGTGATGAATGGCGGATCTGGCGATTCACCCTCTGCGAAATGATCATAGGCAGAAGGGATGTCGATCTCCGCCATCAGTTCTAACAGCTTATCCATGACGCAGACTCCTTATGATATTTTGTTCAAGTTCCTCGATGCCTTTCTGTTCGGCTGGCGCGATATGAGACCTGCCGGACACCCGGCCACCACCGCGCTTGGCGTGGCCAAACTCCAGAAGGTGCGCCAGCTGATACCGGTTCCGGGAATAGACCGTGACCTCAAAGGCGTGGGAGTTCTGTTTGGTATTCTTCACCGACCAGCTCTTGGCATAGGCTCCGGTGCGGCTTGGAGCACCAGCCCGGATTTCATTGCGCACTGTGTTTCCGGTTTTTTGTACCGCAGCCTTCATTCCAAGCGTGGTGGTATTGGCATAATCCTCCAGTTCCTTCATGACCTCATCGGCCAGCTGTTCAACCTTGATCTTCTTCATGACCGGCTCGCTTTCTGGCAGATGAGCTTTACTGCCTTATGCTTGAAATTCATATGGTCGATACCGAGAATGTTGTAGGCCTCATCCCGGAAGAAGACGCGGTAGCCGGTAGAGGTAAGAGCGTCGACTGCCCGGCAGTGGCGCACGGTGAAGTCGATCTTGGAATCATCCACGATCCGGCCTGCGTCTGTTTCTTCCTTCGGAGACTCGGAGCTTGCAGTCGCATAGCAGCTATAGTAGGGCACCCATGTGTTTTTGTGGTTGCCGTACTTATCTGTTACGACCTGATTCTTCTCGATGGTGATCCGGACGTTCAGTAATCCAATCTTCATCAGAAGGCCTCCTTCCGCATTCCGAACAGAAGTGAGCGAAGCGTCATGGTAAGCTGGTGGTGGTCGGCTTCCTCCCGGTGTTCATACAGGTACCCGATGGAGTAGAGGATGGCGATCCGGGCTTCCCGAAAGTCGCTCTCAAAGACCTCCTCGTCGTTAATCCGCACGATGTCCATGCATAGCTTCTGCGCTGTAGTGATCAGGTGCTCGATCAGGGTATTCTCGTCATCATGATCCACCCGGAGATATTCCTTTGCCTCTGCAAGTGTTACCAGCATACGTTTCACCTCATTTCTGAAAGGGCGATGCCGCGAAGTGCAGCACCGCCCATGTTATGATCAGTTGCCAGAAGAAGTACCCTTCAGCTTCAGGAGCTGCACGGCCTCCGGAAGGATCAGCTTGCCGTCGACTCTTTCCTTTGCGACATATCCGATCATGCCGTTTCCGGCAAAGAGCTCCTTGAGTTCCTGAAAACTTCTGGTACCACGGTCGCCGATGTTGTAGTACTTGAAGTCGCCAAATGCGATGAACGGCTTACCAGCTGCTGCAACAGGTGCAAACGGGGAAGTCAGGCACTCATAGCCGAGGAGTCTATCCGGCTCACCGGCGACAAGGGCAGGCTGCCACATGTACTGGCCGTTCTCGTCCTTGAGCTTTCTGATGGATGCGATGGTCTGATCGTTCAGGATGAACTTCGCGTTCTTGCGATACGGACGCTTCAGGGCATACACCAGATTGATGATGTCATCGGACTCGACGGTTGTTTTTGCGGTGACCGTAGTTGCCTGCGCACCGCCGTTTTCGGCAAAGATGCCCAGAGGCTTGCCGGAGCCATCACCGTTCAGGAAGGCATCCTCTTCGGCGTTGGCCAGAGCGATGCCGAACTGGTTGATGATGTAGTTCTCCAGCTGGAAGGCATTGTCGTAGAGCAGCTCCTCAGTGACCTTGATCGCTACGTGGAGCTTGTAGGCATCCAGCATGATCTGGTCGAAGGTCGCATCACCGAAAGTCAGTGCTTCACCTTCCTCGATCCATGCCGCAGCAGGCTTTGTTGCTGCGATATTGATTTTGTGCTGGCCACTGGTTGTAATCGTGGTACCCAGCTTTCTCATGATGTTCTCTTCATTCAGGACATCGATGAGCCTGTGGTCGTATTCCTCCGGTACGAGGTAGCCGCCATTCTCGTCGATACCTTCCTGCAGAACATTGCTGATCTGACGGAAGTTGGTGCGCAGAGCCTGCAGCATGCCTTTCCTGTACTCATCGGAGGCACGACCGGTTTTCTTTTCCGGTTCATTGGCAGGCTGGTACGGTCTGCCCGTGATCGGGGAGTTGACCGGCTGGGAGAGCTCATGCTCCATTGCTTCCTGTCTCTGCATTCTGGAGATTTCGCGGCTCATGTCCATGATTTCCTTCTCCATCTTGTCGTAGGTTGCGGAATCCTCGTCGGAGAGGGTTCCCTTGTCTGTTCTGTGGGACTCAGCAAAATCGCGAGCCGCCGCCAGTGCCTGATTTCTTTTCTGCATCAGTTCTAAAATAGTCATGGTAAAAATCCTCCTTCATTACATGAATTTTGAGATAGTGTCGAGTCGCTGCAGGATATCGTCGACTGAGCGACCGGGTTCTTCAGGAGCTTCCGGCTCCCTTTTCGGTATGTGATATTTGGCTTCCAGCTT
>JBGUKZ010000009.1:0-1608 GCA_045114795.1 Anaerovoracaceae bacterium | reverse complement strand
AACCTGGCCTACGACTTCCGAGCAATCGGGAGTCGTTCGCCTAATTTGATTTTTAAAAGTGGTCTGCGGTTCAATGTTTGCGAACATATACCGAACTTACAGACCGAGACAGATTAGTGAGTTCGTACAAATAATCCTTTCCCAGCATAAAGAAGGCTGTAGGTATGGGGCATATGTTCGCCACATTGGGAGGCATACATATGCTGATATGCATAGGAATGGACGTACATGCGAAGAAGCTGACATGCTATGGCATCCCCTTCGACGAAGGGGATGTGGAAGCAGAGGAATTCTGTACTGAATTCAACCGTGAGTTCAAGGTGATGTCCGGAGAGAAGAAGGATATGATCAGGCTCTCCAAATGGCTGAAGGACGTGGATCACAGCATACTCATAGAGAGCGGATCCAAAACGCACGAGGTGTTCTGGACGCTGACCGACAACGGGTGCACCGTTGTCGTCGCCAACGCCAACGACCTGTTCAGGATAACCATGTCGGTGAAGAAGACCGATTTCCATGACTGCAGGGAGCTGGCATCCTACATGCGCAGGCGCATGCTGGGGGAGAAGGAGTTCTCGGTTTGTCTCATGGTGGATTCCGTATGGCTGAACAGGAGGCAGATGTGCAGACTGTACGCAGCTGCAGCCAGCGATCTGTCCGATCTCAGGCGCAGGATAAGGTCGTACATGCTCGTCCGCGGGATAACCATTGAGGATCTTGGTAGAGACATAGTCTCGGAGGCCAGCCTGAAGAAGCTCGAAGAAGTTGCGGACGTACCGATGGGCTTCCTCATCGAGGAAGCCAGATGGAAGACCGCAGAGCAGAAGAGGATACTGAAGGCGATAGAGAAGGAATTCGCGGATGTACCGTACTATAATCTGCTGAAGTCCATCCGTGGATTCGGCCCGGTCACATCTTCGTATCTGACCGCCATGATAATCGACATAAAAAGGTTCGATTCTCCGGCGGCGTTCGCCGCCTACTTCGGCATAGTGCCGAAGCAAAGGGAATCGGCTGGCCATTCGAAGCATTGCGGTATTACCAGGAGAGGTGACGATGTGGCCCGCCAGATGCTCCTGACGGCCACGATGGTCCATGTCGGCAACGACAGGGACCGTGTATCGAGCATCACCAACATGTATTACAGGCTCCGCGCAAGAGGGATGCCGAACAAGAAGGCGATGACCGCATGTACGAACAAGATGACCAGGATCATCTATGCCATCCTGAAGGATGGCAGGGAATACAGGGAATGAGGAAGGCGGATGACGGATGAATATCACCGACCCTGCAGCGATTGTCAACGGAGAATTTCAGTTGTGCGGTACGGCCTGCGGCCGTAGGTGCCCGTTTAAAACCTTCCGCTAGAAGCATCAGGAGAGGCCGGAGCCAGATGGTGCCCTGGTGAGGCATCGCAAATAACATGGCCCTTCGGTGATAGATTGGAACGAAGACCGTAGCGAGCTAGCTCTCACGGTCTTCGAAATGATTGGGAATCCTACCATGTTCAATCGGATACATCAGCGGATGCTATGCCGGTCGATGTCGAAATATTGATATTCGGGAACACAATGGATTGGGTGTAGACCTCTTAGGAAGTCAAATAAC
>JBGUKZ010000008.1:0-1898 GCA_045114795.1 Anaerovoracaceae bacterium | reverse complement strand
GAGATGTCATGCCGGCACCACGCAAAAAGATCTCATATCAGGAGTTCCTCCACAGGGAATACGGATTTTTCAGAGCGCCGTTGGCGCCTGAGATGGATTTCTATGAGACGATCCGTTCCGGCAACCTGCGTAAGATCCGGACGCTCTTATCTGAGCCCTTTCACGAGAAGCAGGGCCTGGGCATCCTCTCAAATACTCCTTTGCAGAATCTTAAATACCACCTGACGATAACGGTCGCGCTGGTCGCGCGTTTCTGCATATCGGGCGGGCTCTCGCAGGCAGAGGCTTATTCTTTGAGTGACTACTATATAAGGCTTGGTGACGAGGCATCGACCGCCGAAGAGATCGACGAGCTCCACAACGAGATGTGCCTTCATTACACCAAGCAGATGCAGACTCTCCAGAGGAGCGCCATCACATCAAAGGCCGTCAGCACGGCGATCAGCTATATCTATGAGCACCTGCACACGCGCATAACTTTGGAGACGCTGGCTTCCGTGACGAATCTGTCAGCGCCCTACTTTTCGCGGTTGTTTAAGAAAGAAACGGGAAGTTCTGTCAGCGAATATATCCTGGGCAAGAAGCTCGAGACGGCCAAGTCGATGCTCGCATCGTCCTCGTATTCGATCGCAGAGATATCGGCGTCTCTGGCATTTCCTAGCCAGAGTTATTTCACGAATGTCCTGAAAAAAGACTGCGGCCTGACTCCCAAGGAATACAGGAATCAGAACCGCAATATCGATTTTTATCTGCAGCGCGCGATGCTGAACTGATTGGTTTAATATGCTTTTTCCGATTGACGGAAAACTGTACGAAAAGTGCCCAAATCGTCACGGATTCTGTCAAAAACCCGGAAAGTGCAAGAAAAAGTGTACGGAATTGCCCAAAACCGTCACGAATTCTGTCAAATCAGTTTTGAGTACCCCTTACAGATACAATTCCAGATCCGAGCAGTTCCACGGGCCGAACGGCGTGTCGATCACATGTGAACCATAGACCTTGAAGCCGCATGCCTCATAGCATTTGCGGGCCTTGGGGTTGTTGTCGAAAACACCGAGATCAACGCGTGTGGCGGACAGATTTTCGCGTACGAATTCAACTGCGAGGCGTACGAGTTCGCTGCCGTAGCCTTTGCCGCGGATCGTGGGATCAACGATGACGAAGCCCAGGCGTACTGATGAATCGTCGGTCTCAGAAGGATATCTGATTATGATGTGCGCGACGACATTGCCTTCTTCATCGATTCCCGTGAGAGGAATGAAGCGGCCCGTCTTCATTTGCGGCGCATAGTTGTCATCGATGCTGTAGGGCAGGAGAGGGAAGAAACCATAACGGTCAGCTGACCACTGGTAGAGCTCTGTCTCCGTGCGGAGCCATTTCGCGATGATGGGTGAATCTTCTCTTGTATATGCACGTAAGATCATGTGTTGCCTCCGCAGAATTCAGCAATTTCCTTCTCAAGCAAGCGGTAAACATTTGCGACCAGATATCCGTCAGCGACCGCGTGATTAAGGCGCACCGTGAGCGGCATCATGAGGCGGCCGTTTTCTTCTCTGTACTTACCCCAGTTTACTATAGGGAGGAAGTAAAGATAACCGTCCGGGAGTTCCACATTGAGCGAGTCGTATGAGAGCCAGGATACATAAGACGCGTCAAACCAGTTCGGGTGATCTGCATCGAGCAGATATTCGCGCGTCTGCTTTGCAGCCTCGACATCGGCTACTGCGTTCTTATAGAACTCGTTGTAGTTCTCATAATATGTCGTGTAAACGGGCGTGCAGGTCTCAGTATCCTCGTGGAAAACATACTGCGTCGGATTGATCACGTCGTAGCAGATGAGCTCGTCCGACTGCCAGAGATACTGCATTCTGTAGTCGTCTCTGGAGTTCAGGGTCTTT
>JBGUKZ010000007.1:0-10561 GCA_045114795.1 Anaerovoracaceae bacterium | reverse complement strand
ATTCCGCGTTCCTGCTCCTGCTCCATCCAGTCCATGGTGGCTGCGCCCTCATGGGTCTCACCCAGCTTGTGGGTGCGTCCTGTATAGAAGAGTATTCTCTCTGTAGTTGTAGTCTTTCCGGCATCGATGTGAGCCATGATACCGATGTTGCGTGTTTTCTCGAGAGTAAACGCTCTGTCCATCACTCCCTCCTTTCTGACTGCTTGATTGTTGATATAACGTGTGAATGTTCAGATTAGAATCTGAAGTGTGCGAACGCCTTGTTGGCTTCTGCCATCTTGTGGGTGTCCTCTTTCTTCTTTACGGACGAACCTGTGTTGTTGGCAGCATCCATCAGCTCGCCGGCGAGTCTGTCTGACATCTTCCTTTCGCCTCTGGCTCTGGTGTACTTTGTCAGCCATCTCAAACCAAGCGTCTGTCTTCTCTCAGGTCTAACTTCGATAGGAACCTGATAGTTCGCACCACCGATCCTTCTTGCTTTAACTTCGAGGACCGGCATGATGTTGTTCATTGCCTTCTCGAATACTTCGAGAGGATCTTCGCCTGTCTTCTCCTTGATCGTGTCGAACGCGTCGTAGACGATAGTCTGGGCAACGCCCTTCTTGCCGTCCAGCATGATGCTGTTGATCAGCTTTGCGACTACTACGCTTCCGTAGACAGGATCAGGAAGAACATCTCTCTTTGGTGTGTTACCTTTTCTTGGCACTTCTCTTCCCTCCTTTGGAAAATAAGTCGGTACTCGTTGACCCCCGCATGATCTTCTTCGGATGGCTCATTCCGCCATCTTACTCACACGGCAGTCCCCGCGGCGCTCTTTATAGAATAAAGAATGCCATGTACTAGTTATAATTATTACTTTTTAACTTTAGGCCTCTTTGCTCCGTACTTGGAACGACCCTGTCCACGATTTGCAACGCCGGAAGCGTCGAGCGTACCTCTGATGATGTGATATCTCACACCCGGAAGGTCCTTGACTCTGCCGCCTCTGACCAGCACGACGCTGTGCTCCTGCAGATTGTGTCCGATGCCCGGAATGTAAGCTGTTACTTCCATTCCGTTGGTGAGACGAACTCTTGCTACCTTACGGAGAGCCGAATTCGGCTTCTTCGGGGTAACCGTCTTAACTGCTACGCATACGCCTCTCTTCTGAGGGGAGTTGACGTTGGTAAGAGTCTTGTGAAGCGTGTTCATGTTCTTACCGAGCGCAGGAGCTGTCGACTTCTTTACCGAGCTCTGTCTGCCCTGACGTACTAACTGGTTGATTGTAGGCATTCTTTTCTCCTTTCTTCTAAGATTTTTTATCCAAACGCTAAAAAGAGCGCTCGAACTTTTAAATTTTACTGATAAAACGTTGCAATGTCAATCGTTTCATTAGTTTTTTATGAATTGCGCGGATAAGCACCGGAGGCGAACACTCCGCAGAAAGCGCAGAGGCTCACCGGAGCAACGGACCGACAGCGGAAGGAACCGCGGGAACGTTTCCCGCGGGCCACCGGAGGGCCGTTGAAACGGATTGTGCTTCGTGCTTTCGAGGACGTTCGCCGACGGTCTTATTCGTGCAGTTTCTTATTCTACGATAGCGACTTCGCCGTATACCTTAGGTTCCTCTTCAGCCTCGGCAGCCGCAGCCGCCTCCTCTTCTTCGAGTCCCGCGATGACCAGCTCTTCCTCGCGCTCCGCCTTGCCGTTGACGAACTCGGTCCATTCACCGTAGTCGACCTCGACCTCGGAGTAGCGCTTCATGCCTGTTCCGGCAGGGATGAGCTTTCCGATCATGACGTTCTCCTTGAGGCCCTCGAGCCTGTCGGTCTTGCCCTTGATCGAAGCGTCCGTGAGAACTCTCGTGGTCTCCTGGAAGGATGCCGCCGAGAGGAACGAGCTTGTCGCGAGAGCAGCCTTGGTGATACCCAGGAGCTGTCTGTTGACCGTGCAAGGCTCTCCGCCTTCGGCTTCAGCAGCCTCGTTCGCCGCCTCGATCTCGTTTCTCGAGTACTGTCCGCCCGGAAGAAGTCTTGTATCTCCAGGCTTTTCGACCTTGTACTTGGAGAGCATCTGGCTGACGATGATCTCGATGTGCTTGTCGTTGATGTCTACACCCTGATTCTTGTACACTCTCTGCACTTCTCTCAGGAGGTATTCATAAACGCCCTGTACTCCGAGCAGTCTCATGATGTCGTGAGGATCGAGAGGTCCCTTGGTGATCTGGTCGCCCGCGTGGACTTCCTGACCTACCTCGACGTTGAGTCTCGCGCCGAACGGGATGACGTACGGTCTCTCGCCGCCCTTCTCTTCTACGATGACGTCGGTCTTGTTGTCTTCTCTCGGCTCGATCGCCGTGACGACTCCGTCGCCCTCGCAGATCTCAGCAAGACCCTTAGGCTTACGCGCCTCGAAGAGCTCCTCAACTCTAGGGAGACCCTGAGTGATGTCGGAACCGGCAACGCCGCCTGTGTGGAATGTTCTCATTGTCAGCTGAGTACCCGGCTCACCGATGGACTGAGCCGCGATGATACCTACAGCTTCGCCTGCCTGTACCAGTCTGCCCGTAGCCATGTTCTTGCCGTAGCACTTCGCGCAGAGACCTGTCTTTGCCCTGCATGTCATGGCAGACCTGATCTTTACGCTCTCGATGCCGAGGCTCTCGATCTTTTCAGCCATGTCATCCGTGATGTACTCGTTGGCAGCCAGAACGACTTCGCCCGTAGCCGGGTCGACCACGTCTTCGCTGGTGTATCTGCCCGCGATACGGAGGCTCAGCTTCTCGATCTCTTCCTTGCCGTCTCTGAACGGTCTGGCCTCGATGCCTTCAGTCGTTCCGCAGTCCAGTTCATTGATGATGATGCTGTGCGAAATATCTACAAGACGTCTTGTCAGATATCCGGAGTCGGCCGTTCTCAGAGCGGTGTCTGTAAGTCCCTTACGGGCACCGTTGGACGAAATGAAGTATTCCAGTATGGACAGTCCTTCACGGAAGTTTGCCTTGATAGGGATCTCTACCGTATGACCTGTCGCGTTCGCCATCAGTCCTCTCATTCCGCCGATCTGGCTGATCTGAGACTTGTTACCTCTGGCTCCCGAATTCGCCATGATGTAGAGGTTGTTCAGCGTGCCCAGGTTGTCCATGAGAGCGTCAGCGGTATCATCAGTCGCCTTTCTCCAGGTCTTGATGATGCTCTTGTATCTTTCCTCCTCGGACATGAGACCTCTTCTGTAGAGAGCCTCGTACTGGTCTACCTTATCCTCTGCCTCGGCCACGATGGTCGCCTTCGCTTCAGGGATCTCCATGTCGGAGATACTGATGGTAACGGCGCTGACTGTCGAGTAATGGTAGCCGGTATCCTTGATGTAGTCGAGCATGAGGGCCGTATCGGTGTTGCCGTGGACCTTGAAGCAGGCCGCGATTATCCTTCCGAGAGCCTTTTTGTCGCAGAGGAAGTCGACCTCGAGCGAGTACGGATCCTTCGATCTGTCGACGAATCCGAGATCCTGAGGAAGTCCCTCGTTGAAGATGAATCTTCCGACCGTGGACTCAACGAGTTTTCCCGGATCGCCTTCGTAGGCGTAACGTCTCACCTTGACCTTCGCGTGGATGCCGACGACTCCGGCGTTGTACGCCATGATCATCTCATCGTAATCCGCGAAGCTCTTGCCGTCTCCCTTCTCAGCCGGACGGTTTCTTTCCTCTGTTCCCGGATGTGTCAGGTAGTACGATCCGAGGATCATGTCCTGAGTAGGAACGGTGATAGGCGATCCGTCCTTAGGAGCCAGGATGTTGTTGACCGAAAGCATGAGGAATCTCGCCTCTGCCTGAGCCTCTACCGAGAGAGGTACGTGAACGGCCATCTGGTCTCCGTCGAAGTCGGCGTTGAACGCGGTACAAACGAGCGGGTGCAGCTTGATGGCCTTGCCCTCTACGAGTACCGGCTCGAATGCCTGGATACCGAGTCTGTGCAGTGTCGGGGCACGGTTGAGCAGTACCGGGTGATCCTTGATGATGTAATCAAGAACGTCCCATACTTCAGGGTCTGCTCTCTCTACCATGACTCTCGCCTGCTTTGTGTTCTGAGCGAGTTCTCTGTTGGCGAGCTCTCTCATTATGAACGGCTTGAAGAGCTCGAGGGCCATCGTCTTAGGAAGTCCGCACTGATAGAACTTCAGGTCCGGTCCTACTACGATTACGGAACGTCCGGAGAAGTCTACTCTCTTACCGAGCAGGTTCTGACGGAACCTTCCCTGCTTGCCCTTGAGCATGTCGGACAGGGACTTGAGCTTGCGTCCGCCCGCTCCCTGAACGGCTCTGCCTCTTCTGCCGTTGTCGATGAGCGCGTCGACGGATTCCTGCAGCATCCTCTTCTCGTTGCGGATGATGATGTCAGGAGCGCCGAGCTCACCGAGCTTCTTGAGTCTGTTGTTTCTGTTGATGACTCTTCTGTACAGATCGTTGAGGTCCGAAGTCGCGAACCTGCCGCCGTCGAGCTGGACCATAGGTCTCAGATCAGGCGGGATGACAGGGATCACGTCGAGGATCATCCAGTCAGGTTTGTTGCCGGACTGCTTGAAGGCCTCGATAACTTCGAGGACCTTGACCAGTCTGATCTTCTTCTGGCCGGAAGCCTTCTTGAGCTGTTCTCTCAGCTCTTCGGCCTTCTCATCGACGTCGATGTCCTTGAGGAGTTTCTTGATGGCCTCGGCGCCCATGCCGGCTTCAAAGCTCTTGCCGTATTCAGCGCGCGCCTTGTTGTATTCGTCTTCCTCTATGATCTGCTTATATTTGAAATCCGTGTCGCCCGGGTCAGTCACTACGTAAGACGCGAAGTAAAGGACCTTTTCGAGTTCCTTTGGCGTCATTCCCAGCACCAGTCCGATCCTTGAAGGGATGCCCTTGAAGTACCAGATGTGCGATACCGGGGATACGAGAGCGATGTGTCCCATCCTCTCTCTTCTGACCTTTGCCTTCGTGACTTCGACTCCGCAGTACGGACAGATCAGCCCTCTGAAGCGGATCTTGTTGTACTTGCCGCAGCCGCAGACCCAGTCCTTCGTAGGTCCGAAGATCCTTTCACAGAACAGGCCGTCAAACTCAGGCTTGAGCGATCTGTAGTTGATGGTCTCAGGCTTGGTTACCTCACCGTGTGACCACTTGAGCATCTCCTCTGTGGACGCGAGCTTGATCTGCAGGGATTCAATATTTCTAAGATCCTGGTTGTTATCTGTAATCATGATATTTCCTCCCTCCTTTACTCTTCATCATCGAACAGCTGAGCGGCCTCGGCTTCCGCCAGGTCGTCAATGTTCTCCATCTCTACTGCATCCGCGAGGTCGATGTCAGGCTCCGGTGCGGAAACGCCTGCCATGGCCAGTTTCTCGATCATCGAAGAGACTGCGTCGGAGTCGAGATCGTCGTCAGCCTCAGCCTCAGCGGAATTGATCTCCGCCGCCGCCTCAGCCGCCTCGGCATCCTGCTCCATCTCTCTTCTTTCACGCTCGGCTCTTCTGTCGTTCTCGCTTATCATTCTGTCGAATGTGAGCGCGCCGTCGTACTCAGAAGTCTCTCTGAGCTTGATCTCGCTGTCGTCGCCGGCCTTTGTCCTGATATCCAGGGCAAGAGCCTGCAGCTCCTTGATGAGCACCTTGAAGGATTCAGGGATGCCCGGCTCAGGGATGTTGACTCCGTTGATGATCGATTCATATGTCTTTGTACGTCCGATGATATCGTCGGACTTGACTGTCAGGATCTCCTGCAGGGTGTAAGCGGCGCCGTAAGCTTCGAGCGCCCATACTTCCATCTCTCCGAATCTCTGACCGCCGAACTGGGCCTTGCCGCCCAGAGGCTGCTGTGTGACCAGCGAGTACGGGCCCGTCGATCTGGCGTGGATCTTGTCGTCTACCAGATGGTGGAGCTTGAGCATGTACATGTAGCCCACTGTGACAGGGCTGTCGAAATACTCGCCCGTACGTCCGTCTCTGAGTCTCAGCTTGCCCGTCTCAGGATAGCCTTCCTCCTTGAGCATCTGGATGACGTCGCTCTCATGCGCTCCGTCGAATACAGGCGTGGAAATGTACCAGCCCTTCGACTTCGCGGCGAGTCCCAGATGGACCTCGAGTACCTGTCCTACGTTCATACGGGACGGTACGCCCAGAGGGTTCAGCATGACCTGCAGCGGCTCGCCGTCTTCCTTGAACGGCATGTCTTCCTGCGGCAGGATCCTGGAGATAACGCCCTTGTTTCCGTGACGTCCGGCCATCTTGTCGCCTACGTTGATCTTTCTCTTTGTAGCGACATAGACTCTGACGATCTTGTTGACTCCCGGAGGGAGTTCCTGGCTGTTTGTTTTATCGAAGACTCTTACGTCGATGACGATTCCCTCTTCGCCGTGAGGCAGCTTGAGGGACGAGTCTCTGACTTCCTTGGACTTCTCGCCGAAGATGGCGCGCAGCATCCTTGCTTCCGGAGTGAGGTCTGTCTCGCTCTTTGGAGTCAGTTTGCCGACCAGGATGTCGTTCGACTTGACCTCGGCTCCGATCCTGACGATACCTTCCTCATCGAGCTCCCTCAGCATGTCGTTCGGGAGGTTCGGGATGTCTCTGGTGATTTCTTCAGGTCCGAGTTTGGTGTCTCTGGCCTCGCACTCATGCTTCTCGATGTGCAGCGATGTCAGCACGTCGTCCATGAGGAGTCTTTCGTTAAGAATGATAGCGTCCTCGTAGTTGTAGCCTTCCCATGTCATGAACCCGATCAGGAGGTTCTTGCCGAGCGAGATCTCGCCCAGGCTGGTGGAAGGACCGTCAGCTACTACTTCGCCTGCTTCGAGGTGCTCGCCGAACGAGACGATAGGCCTCTGGTTGATGCAGGTTCCCTGGTTGGAACGCTTGAATTTGAGCATCTTGTACTCATCGACTGTTCCGTCGTCGTCTCTGGTGATCCTGACGTAATTCGCGTCGACATATGTGACTGTTCCCGCGTTCTTGCAGACCACTACGGCGCCTGAATCGCAGGCCGCCTTGTACTCGATGCCGGTGCCGATGTACGGCGCCTCTGTAACGAGCAGAGGAACTGCCTGTCTCTGCATGTTGGATCCCATCAGCGCACGGTTGGCGTCGTCGTTCTCGAGGAACGGGATCATGGCCGTGGCTACGGATACTACCTGCTTAGGCGATACGTCCATGTAGTCGACTTCCGTCTTCGGCACCATGGTGATCTCGCCCTTGATGCCCCTTACGGCGACCTTGTTGTTGACGAAGTGTCCCTCTTCATCAAGAGGCTCGTTCGCCTGCGCGACTATCATGAGGTCTTCGTCAGCGGCCGCGAGGTACTGGACCTCTGTCGTGACTACTCCTCTTTCCTTGTCGACCTTGCGGTACGGAGTCTCGATGAATCCGTACTGGTTGATGATGCCGTATGTTGTCAGCGAACCGATGAGTCCGATGTTAGGACCTTCAGGAGTCTCGATCGGACACATCCTTCCGTAGTGGGAGTAGTGTACGTCTCTGACTTCCATGCCGGCTCTTTCTCTCGAAAGTCCGCCAGGTCCGAGCGCGGAGAGCCTTCTCTTGTGAGTCAGCTCTGCCAGCGGGTTGTTCTGGTCCATGAACTGCGACAGCTGGGAAGATCCGAAGAACTCCTTGATGGCCGCGGTCACAGGCCTGATATTGATCAGCTGCTGAGGAGTCGAGTTCTCTGTCGTCATCCTCTCCCTGATCGTCTTCTCCATCCTGGCGAATCCGATCCTGCACTGGTTCTGCAGCAGCTCTCCGACTGTCTTGAGACGTCTGTTGGAGAGGTGGTCGATGTCGTCGGTCTCGCCAATGCCATGGCTGAGGTTGATCAGATAGCTGATCGAAGCGACTATGTCCTCGAGGATGATGTGCTTAGGGCTCAGCTCTTTCCTGCTCGAAGCGATGAGAGACTTGAGCTTGTCCTCGTCTCCCTCCGCCTTCTCGATGATATCCATGAGAACAGGATAGAAGACCTTCTCGGACAGCCTGTACGGCGTGAGGTCGATGCTGACGTACTTCGCAGGGTCTACGAAATTGTTTCCGATGACCTTTGTGACTACGTCTTCCTCTTCCTCGTTCTTGCTGTGTACCAGCACGGACTTGACGCCGGCGTCCTCGATCACCATCGCCATGCTTCTGGAGATGGCTCCGCCCTCTTCAACAAGCACTTCGCCTGTGTTAGGGTCGATGACGTCCTCCGCCGCTACTGTATCGACGAGTCTGTCGTGCAGTCCCAGCTTGCGGTTGTACTTGAATCTGCCTACCTTGGCCAGGTCGTAGCGCCTCTCATCAAAGAGCAGCGCGATCAGCATGGATCTCGCGTTCTCGACTGTAGGCGGCTCTCCCGGTCTCAGTCTTCTGTACAGCTCTCTGAGTCCGTCAGCGCTGTTCTTGGTCTGGTCCTTGTCGAGGGTGATTTTCAGTCTCTCGTCGTCTCCGAAGAGCTCGAGGATATCCTCGTTGCTGCTGAGCGCGAGCGCTTCCGGATCGATGATGCCGATCGCCCTGAGGAACGATGTCAGCGGCTGTTTTCTTGTTCTGTCTACTCTGACGTAAAGGATGCCCTGCGAGTCTGTCTCATACTCGAGCCACGCGCCTCTGTTAGGGATGACCTGCGAGCTGTACAGTTTCTGGTTGGACTTGTCCGTCGTGACGTCAAAGTACGGTCCCGGGGAACGCACCATCTGTGTGACGATGGCTCTCTCGGCTCCGTTGTATACGAATGTGCCCTTCTCAGTCATGAGAGGGAAGTCGCCCATGAACACGTCCTGCTCTTTCATCTCGCCGGTCTCGCGGTTGATGAGTCTGACCTTCACGGTAAGAGCAGTAGCGTATGTGGCGTCTCTCTCCTTGCACTCCTCCTGATCGTATTTAGGAGTGTCGGAGAATTTGTAATCCGCGAACTCGAGGCTCAGTGTATCGGTCGTGTCGCGGATAGGCGATACGTCGTCGAGCACCTCTCCGAGGCCCTCTTCGACGAACCACTTATATGACTTTGTCTGTACGTCGATGAGGTTCGGCATCTCGCAGACCTCATGGATCTTGGCAAAAGTCATACGCTCTTTTCTTCCAACTTTGATTGGGGTTGGCATTGTATTATGCTCCTTCTGTTGTTTCTTAAAAAGTGCAGAATTATTGCTGTTTTTTGCCGTTATTTACGGCCCTTATTACGCACGAAATGAGCCTCGAAAGCCGGGGCTCATTATATTGCGTGGGTCGGACTAATATCGCATAGTCCAATTTGTTAGTAGGTGCCGCTGACATACAACTCCTCTCGGAGTGTATGCTCATCGGCTTTTTTAATTATTGGTTACTGAAGCTCGACTACAGCGCCAACAGCCTCGAGTGCTTCCTTGAGAGCCTTAGCCTCGTCAGGCAGAACGCTTTCCTTGATAGTTGCAGGGGCAGAGTCTACGAGTTCCTTTGCTTCCTTCAGTCCGAGTCCTGTAGCTTCCTTGACAGCCTTGATAACCTTGATCTTTTCCTGTCCGATCTCCTTCAGAACTACGTTGAAATCGCTCTTTTCTTCCTCTTCCTCAGCTGCTGCAGCTCCGCCTGCAGGTGCTGCTACTGCTACTGCGCTTACGCCGAATTCTTCTTCAAGAGCCTTTACGAGCTCGTTGATCTCAAGAATAGTCATGCTCTTAAGAGCCTCAATGATCTGAGTCTTATCCATTGTTTTTCTCCTTTTCCAAAATGTTCGTTACGCGGCCACGCCGCCTTGTTTGTAGATTTGTGTAATTATGCTTCTTTTTCCGCGATCGCCTTGAGTGTGAGAGCCAGTTTTGTCATAGGGCTCTGGATGCTTCCCATGAAACGTGCGATGAGTACCTCTCTGCCAGGGATGCTTGCGAACTCTTCGATCTGCTTCTTGTCGTATACGTGTCCTTCAACGTATCCGCCCTTGAACGCCATCTTCTTGAATTCCTTGATGGCCTTTGCCAGAACTCTTGCTCCGGCTGTGGCGTCTTCGCCGCTGAATGCGAGAGCCGTGGAACCTTTGAGGACATCGCCTTCACCGAGTCCCTCGAATTCCGTACCGTCGATCGCTCTCTTGATCAGTGTGTTCTTGTATACTGTGAAGTCGACGCCTTCCTTTCTGAGATCAGCTCTCATCTTGTCAGCCTCGGCTACAGTGAGTCCCAGATAGTCAACTGCGACGATGGATCCGGCCTTTTCGAATTTTTCCTTGATCTCGTCGATGACGACCTGTTTTGCTTGCTTTGCTTCTACAGACATTTTTTCTCCTTTCCGGCGATATCCCTTCGCCTTATTGTGTCATGTAGGTACAAATACCCCGCGGTCATAAAGACAGCGGGGTTCAAATCTATGAATTGTACCTCGGCGGGAAATTAAGCTTTCGCACCCGCTGTCTTAGGTTGGATATTCGTTTTTCTGTCTTGTTCAGACTAGAGGGTAACTGTTGCAGGGTTTACCTTTACTCCCGGGCTCATCGTCGCCGCGATGCTGATGCTCCTGAAGTACTGTCCCTTTGCTGCTGCCGGCTTTGCCTTTGCGATTGCCTGGATGAGAGCGTTAGCGTTCTCTACCAGCTGCTCTTCCG
>JBGUKZ010000006.1:0-2436 GCA_045114795.1 Anaerovoracaceae bacterium | reverse complement strand
TAGCCTTGTGTTTTTGTTAAACAGTCGCCTGGGCCATTTCTCTGCGGCCACATCGCTGTGGCTCCCTTTCTCCCGAAGTTACAGGGTGATTTTGCCGAGTTCCTTAGCCGCGGATCACTCGAGCGCCTTGGTATGCTCTACCGGACCACCTGTGTCGGTTTGCGGTACGGGCTCCATACGGATATGCTTAGAAGTTTTTCTCGGAAATTTGGTTACGCGCGTCGAAGATGCCGGGGCATCTCCCTACTCTCAGGTTCGCCATCCAACACGGATTTGCCTGTGCCGGATCTAACTACTCCCTTCAGCGTCCTATTACGTCAGGCCCGCCGCGCTTTCACTCTTTCGTCACTCCTTCGCTCCGCATGCAGGTCACGGAATATTAACCGTGTGTCCTTCGGTGCCCCCTTTCGGGTTGTCCTTAGGCCCCGACTTACCCCGGTCCGATTAACGTTGACCGGGAAACCTTGGTCTTGCGGCGTGAATGTTTCTCGCATTCATTATCGTTACTTATGCCTACATTTGCTTTTCCGTATGCTCCAATCCACCTCGCGGTAAACCTTCTCCGCTATACGGAATGCTCCCCTACCCAAGAACCAGGTTCTTGGCACAGCTTCGGCAGTGTGCTTGACACCCGCTTATTATCCACGCCCAACCGCTCGACTAGTGAGCTGTTACGCACTCTTTAGATGAATGGCTGCTTCCAAGCCAACATCCTAGCTGTCTTAGCAGTCGGACATCGTTAGATTGACTTAGCACACGTTTGGGGGCCTTAGCCGATGCTCAGGGTTATTTCCCTCTCGGCGGCGGACCTTAGCACCCGTCGCCTTTCTCCAGAAGACCATTTCACGGCATTCGCAGTTTGTCCGGGCTCGATAGGCGGCGAAGCCCTCTCGCCCAATCAGTGGCTCTACCTCCGTGAAACTGCTCCCGGGCAGCTCCTAAAAGCTTTTCGGGGAGTACGAGCTATCTCTCAGTTTGATTGGCCTTTCACCCCTACCCCCAACTCGTCCAAGACCTTTTCAACGGTCATTAGTTCGGTCCTCCATCCACTGTCACGCGGACTTCAACCTGGTCGGGGGTAGATCACAAAGTTTCGCGTCTGCCCCGCCCGACTAAGCGCCCTGTGGGACTCGCTTTCGCTCCGGCTCCGCACCTTAGGTGCTTAGCCTCGCCGGACGGGAGCAACTCGTAGGCTCATTATGCAAAAGGCACGCGGTCACGGCACGAAGCCGCTCCCGCCGCTTGTAGGCGGATGGTTTCAGGTTCTATTTCACTCCCCTGCTCGGGGTTCTTTTCACCTTTCCCTCACGGTACTGGTTCGCTATCGGTCTTCAGGTAATATTCAGCCTTGCCGGATGGTCCCGGCTGATTCGCGCAGGATTCCTCGTGTCCCGCGCTACTCCGGATCTTCCCTGCCGGAAGGGGTCTTACGGATACGGGGCTGTCACCCGTGTCGCCGACGTTTTCCACCGTCTGTTCTCCTTCTACCTTCCGTGCGTGACGGGAGTCCACTACCCCGACGTGGCCGTAACCACGTCGGTTTGGGCACGCCCCTGTTCGATCGCCTCTACTGGGGGGTTCACTGTTGTTTTCTCTTCCTCCGGCTACTTAGATGTTTCAGTTCACCGGGTTCGCTCCTTTATAAGGTGCCGTATCTTCAATACGGCGGGTCGCCCCATTCAGATATCCTCGGATCTAAGCCTGTTTGCGGCTCCCCGGGGCTTTTCGCAGCTTACCGCGTCTTTCTTCGCTTCCTGAAGCCTAGGCATCCGCCATCCGCCCTTGTTTACTTTCTTTACTCTTTACACGGACTTTACTCGTCCGTGCGTGATTGCTCTGTCAGTCGTGTCAAAGATCTTATCGGACTTGGTTTCTGTGTCTTCGTTCCTGTCGCTTTCGTCCTTTTTCTAAGTGGAGAATAACGGAGTCGAACCGTTGACCTACTGCTTGCAAGGCAGTCGCTCTAGCCAACTGAGCTAATCCCCCATGGTTTTGGAGGGCCGGTGCCTTTGTAGTCCCGCGCAGAGTTGAACTGCGGACCTCCACATTATCAGTGTGGCGCTCTAACCAACTGAGCTACGGGACTGTCTCTGTTCTCCTTCTGCTTCCGCAGGTCTCCTTTGTAATATCTTAAAAAAAACAGGTGCACAAGTGTTTGGGATCTTTCTGTTCCGCTCTTGATTTGTCGCCTCTTAAAGTGTCTGTGTCGTAGTCTCTTCCTTCAGGCGATGTCTCCAAAAAGGAGGTGTTCCAGCCGCACCTTCCGGTACGGCTACCTTGTTACGACTTAGCCCCAGTCACCAGCCTTACCCTAGGCCGCTCCTCGCGGTTACGGACTTCAGGTACTTCCGGCTTCCATGGCTTGACGGGCGGTGTGTACAAGGCCCGGGAACGTATTCACCGCGCCATGGCTGATGCGCGATTACTAGCGAATCC
>JBGUKZ010000005.1:0-73658 GCA_045114795.1 Anaerovoracaceae bacterium | reverse complement strand
ACCGGGCACCGGTGCTATACTTTGTATAGCTTGGAGGCCTATTCACACGTTATGACGGGTTGCTGGTGCTATACTTTGTATAGCTTGAAGGCCTGTTCACACGGTATGACCGGGCATTGGTGCTATACATCGTATAGCACGGAAGAGTAAAAGTCGGTGCTTTTTCGGAGTTTTTGCTATACATTCGGAGCGTTTGCAATACAAAGCATCGCAAGAGTCCCGAAAAAAGCGACCGTCGCTCCATATGAAGCTATATACCTTGTCAGATTTGCATAAAGAAACCCGGAGAGCGAAGCTCCCCGGGTTTTTTCAATTCTATCCGATCTATACAGATTTATCCGGTCTTTCTGATTTATTTGGTCTATCTGATTTATCCGGTTTTCCGGTCTGTCTGATTAACCGATCCGGCTTATCTGAACAGCTTCTATTCAGCTGACTGGTTCACGTTGGCCGACTCAGGCACCCTGTAGGATCCCTCTCTTCCTCTCAGGAAGAAGAGTGCTCCGAGAAGCAGCACGACTCCGACGATCAGCGGAATGACCGGGCTGCTTACGTAACCTGCTATCAGGTAGGATACCGCGGATACTGCAGCTACTGTAGTCGCGTACGGCAGCTGAGTCGATACGTGAGATACGTGGTTGCAGTTAGCTCCTGCGGAAGCCATGATCGTTGTATCCGAGATCGGTGAGCAGTGGTCGCCGTATACAGCTCCTGCCATGCAGGCAGCGATGATCGGTGTAGCAAGTTCAGGATGCGACTTCGTTATTGCCAGTCCCAGCGGGATAAGTATGCCGAATGTTCCCCAGCTTGTGCCGGACGCGAACGCGAGCACGCATGCGATCAGGAAGAGTGCTGCCGGGATAACGCCTATTGCGGCGCCCTGCATGTTCTCAACAAGTCCGCTTACATAGTCTGCAAGTCCAAGGCTGTCTGTCATGGATTTGAGCGTCCACGCAAGAGTCAGAACGAGGATAGGCGAAGCCATGGCCTTCATTCCTTCAGGGACGCAGCTCATGCATTCGCTGAAGCTGATAGTGCGTCTGATCATGTAGTAAATAATGATGAGGACAAGCGCCACGAGGCCGCCCATGGAAAGTCCTATGGATGCGTCGGAATCGGAGAATGCCGTAACGAAGCCGGCTCCATCAAAGAATCCGCCCGTGTATACCATTCCGAGCACGCAGCTTACTACCAGTACGACTACCGGGAATACGAGATCGAGGACGATGCCCTTGTCGCTTCCGGACTCAGCGGCGTCCGCCATGTCCGCGTTAGAGTCAGTTACCGTGAACAGGTCTCCCTTTTCTATGGCGTTCATCTCGAAGCCGGCCATGGTGGCATAATCGAACTTCATGAAGATGATCGCGAACATCATCACGAGTGTGAATAAAGCGTAGAAGTTATAAGGGATGCATCTGATAAACAGGTTGATGCCCTCTCCTTCGCCGGCGAAGCTTGATACCGCCGCCGCCCATGAGGATACCGGCGCGATGATGCATACAGGAGCTGCCGTAGCGTCGATGATGTACGCGAGCTTTGCCCTGGATACTCTGAAGTTGTCCGTGACAGGCTTCATTACGGAACCTACTGTCAGGCAGTTGAAATAGTCGTCTACGAAGATGACGATGCCGAGCAGTACTGTTGCGATCTCAGCAGCGACACGGGTCCTGACGCGCCTGAGGGCCCAGGCTCCGAACGCCTTCGAACCTCCGGAAAGATTCATCAGCGCTACGATGATGCCCAGGACGACAAGGAAGATGAGAATACCTACGTTCCAGGAATCTGAAAGGGCTGCGATGATTCCGAACTTGCTCTCTCCTACTTCCTCATACAATATGTGATTGAGGATGCCGTCGAGGTCAGCGCCGGCATACAGGATAGCGCCTGTGAGCACGCCCAGGAAGAGCGAGCTGTAGACTTCTTTGGTAATGAGAGCCAGTACGATGGCTATAAGCGGCGGAAGAACCGCCCAGAAAGTTGCATAAAGAGCAGGTGTGTCCATAATAAGTTACCTCCTATAAATTAAAAGATCCATGAATAACGCATGAAACGATACTGCCATGGATCAGGTAACTTACATGTTATTTACCGCCAACCATGATAGCGCTCCACTTACGTGACAGTCCGGTGCATCTTATTACACCGTCCCAACAGGCCGGTTTCGAGGTTCCGGCATGCTTCGGCGGATCACCCTTTCACGGACACGCTCCTCGCGCTTAGTGACCGTTACTCTTGATCTCCGCGACCTCTATCGGGTCAGTTGTTATTCATATGTTGATGTTGTCATAATAAATACATAGAAATACAAAGTCAAGGCTTTTTGTGCCTTTATACAAAAACATGATCATTTATTATGGATCGGAGCGGTGACCCGCACAAAAAAGCCGGTAAAGGACATAAAAACCGGCGGCATCACTGCCGCCGGTGCCGATACTGTCATATCACTCGCCGTATGACCCGAGCGCGTTGATCACGCGGGTCGCGATCGGCGCCGCTGCCTGCGCGCCGAAGCCGCCGCCCTTTACCCAGACGACGAAGGCGTAAGGAGCGTCCTCATTGTCCGTGAATCCGACGAACCACGCGTCAGGCTGGTAGGACTCCGTCTCAGCGGTACCGGACTTCGCGTACATGTCCAGACCGTCGAAGTTCTCCTCGCCGTAGTTCTCTACGACGTTGTTTTTCATCATGCTTTTCAGCTCAGCGGCTGTGTCCTCATCGATATACCGCCCAAGGCTCCTGCCTCCGGCGATCTCCTTGAGGAATGTGGCACTTTTTATGAGGGTCGGCTGCACGGGTTCTCCGCCGTTGGCTATCGCTCCCATGTAGACCATCATCGCGCATGGGTTCACCATGTCATCGGCCTGTCCTATGCCCGCCCAGCTCAGCTTTATGTCATCGTCTGACGGGAAGTTGAAAACGCCTTCGGCCGTCTTGATCCCGTTCACATCCACCGGTCTTGTGAGGCCCGCCTTCTCGGTGTACTCTTTCATGGCTTTGGCGCCCACCTTGCGGGTCAGCGCTCCGAACGCCCCGTTGCATGACTGTGCCAGAGCATCTCTGAAGTCCACTTCTCCGTGCGCCGTGACGTCGGTCAGTTTCGCGTTCTCGGCATCGCTGATCCGGTTGACTCCATCGCATTCGAAGGTGAAAGAATCCCTGTCTTTCATCTTATCGATCACAGCGGCCGCCGTGACAAGCTTGAACGTTGAGCCCGGCGTTATGAGTCCGCTCAGGAAATTGTTGAAGTAATATGAGTCCTCGCTGTCAGGATCCCCGTAATCATTTGCCGGATCGAACGAAGGCGTGCTGACCAGGCAGACTATCTCGCCTGTCTTCCAGTTGTATACGCCGACAGTTCCCGTCCTGCCCGCAAGAGCCTCGTATGCCGCGCGGTTCGCGTTCGCGTCTATGGTAAGAGCGATCTTCTTTCCGTTGGCGGTCGCGTCATAGGTGCCGTTCAGGATGTCGTAGCCTATGAGCTGGCTTCTGAAGGTAGTGATCGCGCCGGTGGAAACGTTGCCGCCCGGGTCGCCCACGACGTGTACCGTGGACACCCTGAGCTCATAGTCATCCGTGTATTCAAAGCCGTCCGGTGTGCACCTCAGGAGCTCGACTCCGTTGCGGTCAGTCACTGTGCCGCGGTTGATCGCGCCGTCCGTATATATCTGTGTATTGCCGTAGAAGGTAGCCCACTCCCCGCCGTGCATGACGAATCTGTAGCCAAAGAGCCCCGTGCCGAGGATCAGCACAGCTACGAGCAGAAGGCATATCACGGCTCTCTTCTCTTGTTTCCGCATGGCTACTCCTCCTTCCCGGCGGTCAGCCCGGCATTGCGCCGCATGTCAGCCGCCTTGAAGTACGCCAGCATCGCCCACGAGGTCATCAGACTCGTTCCGCCCGTAGAGACGAACGGGAAAGTGACGCCGGTCAGCGGGAACAGATCGACCGCTCCGAATACGTTGAGCATGGTCTGCACCAGGAACATCGTGGCCGCGCTGCAGGCGAGTATGGTGTAGAACGTGGACCTGCCCGCGACTATGTGCATGACAGCGAACACCGAAAGGGTCGCTATGCACAGCACAAGCAGGACGGCGATTATGAATCCCCACTCCTCCATAACGAAGCCGAACACGAGGTCCGTGTTGGACGCGCCGACGTATTTCAGCGAACCGTTGCCCGCGCCGAGGCCCAGAAGCCCGCCGCCCGAACCGAACGCCATGGTGCGGGTCTGCTGGTATCCAAGGTCGTCCATGAACTCAGGTTCCCAGACGTGTCCCCACGCGTCGAAACGCGAGGCGATGTACGGCTTGAATCTGAGTATGATGAGGCCCATGGCTCCCGCGGCGACTCCCGTGAGAGCAAAGCGCGATATATCTCCGCTTCTCAGGAACGACACCACCAGGTATGTGGCGAAGAATATCAGGGCCGTTCCGAAGTCGCTCATCAACGCCAGGCATCCCAGACAGAAAAACGAAAAACCGGCGTAAATCAGAGTGTTCTTTCTGTCATAGAGTTCTTCGAGCGTGCCCGTGCCTATCAGTATGAACGCCAGCTTGACGATCTCCGACGGCTGCACGGACAGGCTGTCTCCTATCCTGATCCAGTTGGTGGCTCCGTACTGGGCCGTACCGAATATCAGGTTTATGAGCAGGGCCGCTACCGAAAGGCCGATCAGTACAGGTTTTACCCTGCGCGTCCTTCCGAGGTCCTGCATGTATATGCTTATGAATATCATCAGGCCGAGGCCTATGACGATCGCGATGAATTCCTTCAGGACCGCGCCCGGGTCCGACGAGGCGGTCACTGCCAGGTTTATGGTCGAAAGGAAGAAAGCGATCATCTCCATCTCGAATCCCCGTCTTCCTGTCGCGTGGAAGAACATCACGTATGCCCACATCACGGCCGAGAGCAGCGCGATCGGCAGGATCGCCATTCCCGTTATGTCCCCTCCCATGCCGAGCACAAGCTGTACTACCGTCAGTATCTGGAATACCGTGATCGCGAGCAGTATCTTCCACGGATGCACCGGCTCCTTGTCCAGGCGCCTCATGTATCTGTTGTTCCGCGTCTCTTCTATGCTCGGCGGCGTTATGGTGGCGATCACGCCGCCCATGTCTATCTGGTCGCCCGGGTTTATTATGTAACGCTTCTGCGGATCCAGCGCGTAGCCGTTGACCTTGGTGCCGTTTTTGGAGCCGAGATCCTTTATCATCCATTTGTCTTCGTCGCGCCGTATGAGCAGCGCGTGGTTGTTTGAGACCGTCGTGAGAGGGATGTTGATGTCGGCCGAACGCGAGCGGCCTATCACGTTCTCCCAGTGGGTGATGGGGAAATTGCCCCCGTCTTCTACCATATAGTATCCCCAGATCTCAGGCGTCGCTCTCGTGGTGAGCAGCGACACGATGGCTATGAGCAGGATATAAGCCGCGAGCACCACAAATATCCACCTGAGGACGGTGGTGATGTGTACCGCGAGCTCCGGATTCTCTGCGGAGAAATTCAGTATCTTTTCGACTATGCTGTCTATTCCTTTTCCCTCTTTCCGCGGTCATCCGCACATAGTTATCCAATCATAATAATTATAGCCTCCGGGAGGCCCCTTTACTTAAATCTTAATAAATACTAAAAGACACTAAAAAAGGCGCAGATGCCTGTTCACCCGGGCCGGCTGCCGCTCAGTCCGCGTTCACAGGTATCTGCGCCTCAAATGTTTAATTCTTTTTTATTTCCAGGAGCTCTTCAGTCCTACGATGCTGTTGAACACTTTTTCATCGTCAGTAGTGAGCTCGGAGTCCGCGATGTAGTAGCCCTTGCGGAAGAACTGGAATCTTTCGCCCGGCTTCACATCCGCTGCCGACGGCTCGGCGTAGCCCCATGTCTCGACGAGAGATTCAGGGTCGAACTCCTGCTCGCCTGTCTCCTCGTTCTCTTTCATGAGGTAGCCATACTCCCTGATCTTTATCTTTACGGCTGTGCTTGCCTCTACAAAGTGGATCGTGCCCTTGACCTTGCGGCCCTCGAATCCGGATCCGCTGTGGGTCTCAGGATCGTATGTGCAGTGGAGCGCCACGATATTGCCGTCTGCGTCCTTCTCGACCTCGTTGCAGGTGATGAAGTACGCGCCCTTGAACCTGACCTCATTGCCCGGGAAGAGCCTGAAATACTTCTTGACAGGGAATTCCATGAAGTCGTCGCCGTCTACCCAGAGTTCGCGGCCGAACGGGATCTCGCGCGTTCCCATCTCAGGGACCTTTGAGTTGTTCTCGACCGTGCACATTTCAGTCTGTCCTTCAGGATAGTTGTCGATGATGACCTTGATAGGGTTCTTGACCACGTTGATGGCCGGAACCTTCAGCTGAAGGTCTTCCCTGACGCACTGCTCAAGCTGCGCGATGTCGATCATGGTGTCAGCCTTGGTGACGCCGATGTCGTTGCAGAACTTGCGGATCGCCTCAGGAGTGTATCCCCTGCGGCGGATGCCCGCGAGCGTGCAGAGACGAGGGTCGTCCCATCCTTCTACCTTGCCCTCTTCTACGAGTCTTCTGATGAAGCGCTTGCTCATGAGCATCGTAGTGATGTTGAGCGGCGCGAACTCGATCTGGCGCGGCGGGTTAGGCCACCAGCCCACTTCACGGACCACCCAGTCATAGAGCGGTCTGTGGTCTTCGAACTCGAGCGTGCAGATGGAGTGCGTGATGCCCTCGATCGCGTCTTCGATCGGATGCGCGAAGTCGTACATCGGATAGACGCACCACTTGTCACCGGTATTATGGTGTGACGCGTGGACGACTCTGTAGATGACAGGGTCCCTCATGTTGATGTTAGGGCTCGCCATGTCGATCTTGGCTCTGAGGCAGATCTCCCCGTCCGCGAACTCGCCGGCTCTCATCCTCTCAAAGAGGTCGAGGTTCTCCTCTACCGGCCTGTTCCTGTAAGGGCTCTCCTTGCCCGGTCTCGTCAGAGTGCCTCTGTATTCTCTTATCTGCTCCGGAGTCAGCTCGCACACGAACGCCTTGCCCTGCTTGATGAGTTCTACCGCGGCGTCGTACATCGTATCGAAATAGTCGGAAGCCCAGAGCTTTTCGTCCCACTGGAAACCGAGCCAGTTGACGTCAGCCTCGATGGACTTTACGAACTCTATGTCCTCTTTTGTAGGATTTGTGTCGTCATATCTGAGATTGCAGCGGCCGCCGTATTTGAGCGCGGTGCCGAAATTGAGGCAGAGCGACTTGGCGTGTCCGATGTGCAGGTAGCCGTTAGGCTCCGGCGGGAATCTCGTTACGATCTCTTTGTGCTTTCCTGTGGCGAGGTCATCGTCGATAATATCGTGGATGAAATTGCCCGCCATATCCTTATATTCTTCTGCTGTTGCGAATGCCATATAAATACCTCCGGATCAATGTCCCAAAAATCTTTTTTATTATAGCACAACAAACACGAAACTTGCAGATTTAATGCTATAATTATCATCGAATGGAGGTACTTCATGGAAAAGCAAGCAATTTATACGGAAATAAGCAACTGCCGCGACTGCTACCGCTGCGTCAGACACTGTCCGGTCAAGGCGATCCAGATCAAGGACGCCCATGCCGAGATAATCTACGAGCTCTGCACATTCTGCGGCACTTGCGTGAACGAGTGTCCTAACTCGGTCAAGGTAATAAGGGACGACACGGACAGGGTAAGAATGGCCTTCCTGTCGCACCGCAAAGTCATCGTCTCTCTCGCCCCTTCATATGTTTCGGAATTCGCAGGATATGAAGAAAACTTTGTCAGAGCGCTGTACAGGCTCGGCTTCCACGCCGTGTCCGAGACCGCGATAGGCGCGGCTCTGGTATCTGAAGCTCTCGACATGTACATGCGTGATCACGGAAACGCGCCGTTCATATCTACGGCCTGTCCTTCCGTCGTCCAGCTGGTAAGGAAGTACTTCCCTGAAAGCATCGACGCGCTGGCTCCGGTGCCAAGCCCGCTGGAAACGCACAGCGCGTATCTGCGCAAGCTGTACGGCAACGACATCGTCATAGTATTCATAGGACCTTGCGTAGCTAAAAAGATCGAGGCTGAAGAGTATCCCGGATATCCGGACATCTCCCTCACCTTCAGAGAAGTCCGCCAGTGGCTTGAGGAAGAGAACATAGATCTCGCCCACATGGATACAGGGATCCCTGTAGACTTTGTGCCTAAAAAAGCCGGCAAGGCTGCCATATATCCTATTGAAAACGGGCAGATAGAAACATCCAGGATCTGGGAGAACCGCTTCGTTGAACAGTCCGCTCTCTCAGTGTCCGGCGTCACAAGAGTCATGTCATCTCTCGCCGGCACGCACACGTCTGACTTCCTTGAAGCGCTGAATTGCGACGGAGGATGCATCAACGGGCCGGGAACTTTACATGAAGACTCGGCGGTCGTGCGCAAGAAAGCGATCACCTCACATGTGATGGAGCGTCTGAGCGAGCCTGACATTTTCGACGGCGATGAGGAATTCGCCAGAGAAGTCTATGAGAAAGGCTACGGCATACTCGGCGGCGCTTCCGCGCCGGAAGCGGCGGCTGTCGGCGGTTTATATCATACTGAGGAAGAGATCACGGAAGCCCTTGCCAAGCTGGGAAAGACCACGCCGGAGGACGAACTCAACTGCGGCGGCTGCGGTTATCCTACATGCCGCGACATGGCGCGCGCCATGCTGGACGGGCTCGCCGAGACCGAGATGTGCGTCACCAAGATGCGCAAGGACGCGGAGAGCAAGGTCGACATACTGCTCTCCACCATCCCTCACGGTGTTGTCATAGTCGACGACGACCTCAACATCGTAGAGTGCAACCGCCTCTTCATAAAGATATTCGAAGACTACCCTGATGATTTCCTTGACGCTGAAGGCCTGCGGTCTTTCCACGGCACACCGGTATCGGTATTCGTGCCGTTCGCGGAGAAGTTCCGCGAGCAGTTCTTCATGAGCAAGCCTCAGCAATACAGATTCAGACATGAAGGCAAGATCATGAGGATCACGTTCTTCCTTGTTGAGAACAGAGCCATGCTCGGCGCCATGTTTGAGGATATCACGACGCCTGTCATAAGAAGAGAGGCCATCGTTGACAAGGCAGAGGAAGTCATCACCAAGTCGCTCAGCACGGTACAGCAGATAGCTTCCCTGCTCGGCGAGAACGCCGCGGAAACAGAGGTGGTCCTGAATTCCATTATCGAAGAATTCAACATGGGCACTGACACCCGCGGCGACAGCGAACTGATAGAAGACGAAGGCGGTACGGACGAATGATGAACGATATATGCCTCGACATCGATTATTCGCAAATATATAAGAACGGCCAGAAGATCGGCGGCGACGTGTTTCTGCTTGACCGGAAGCCCGGATCCAATCTCATCACAGCCACCCTTTCGGACGGTCTCGGGAGCGGCGTCAAGGCAAGCGTGCTCGCTACACTGACATCGCACATGGCCACCAAGATGTCCTTCTCTCCGATAGACCTTTCACATTCGGCAGAGATCATCATGGACACGCTGCCTGTAGACAGGGAGAAAGGCATCAGTTACTCCACGTTCACGATCGCGAAAGTCGCTTTCTCTGACGACAAGTCATTCATCAACACCGAGCTTGTCGAATACGACAATCCGGAGAGCCTGCGGTTCTCCGGCACTGAGCCTGTTGAGTGGGAAAAGACTTCCACCAGACTTCGCCGCAAGACAGCGGTCAAGGAAGAGATAGTATACACGTCATCTTTCGATATGAAGATGGGCGACAGGCTCATATTCTTCAGCGACGGCGTCGCTCAGTCCGGCATGGTGCTCGGATCGCTGCCGGGCCTGGATACGGAGCGCCTTCACTCTGTAGGCGAAAAGATGGGTGAATGGGGTACGGATAACGTACGTGACTTTGTGCACCGTCTGCTTCAGAAAAACCCTGATATAAACTCGCGCGACCTTGCGAGAGCCATTGTCACCGAAGCGTATAAGCGTGACCACTACCGGGCCAATGACGACATCACATGCGCTGTGGTATCTGTCAGGAAGCCAAGGCGCGCCATGCTGGTGACCGGCGCCCCGAGGAGCCGCGAATCCGACAAGCGCCTCGGCGAGATGATAAAGAACTTTGACGGGCGGGTCATAGTCTGCGGCGGAACGACCGCCAAGATAGCGGCCCGCGAACTCAAAAAGGACGTAAAGGCAGACAGATCGCCTTCCGGGAATCTCCCGCCTGCAAGCATCATAGAAGGCATCGAACTGGTCACCGAGGGCATGCTGACGCTGACGGAAGTTTCGGAACGTCTGGAAAGCAAGGTCCTGCTCAAAGATATGTCTGAGGACCCGGCCAAGCGCATCATAAGCATACTCAGAGACATCGACCAGCTGCAGATAGTCATGGGCACAAAGATAAACAACGACACTGACGATCCGGCAGCGGCCGCGAAGATAGGCGTGCGCTTCCCTGTGGTCGACAGGATCACGCGCGCCCTGGAGCGCAACTATCTTAAAGAGGTAGAAGTGACCTATCTGTAAATCTTTTTACGACACGAAAAAAAGCCTGCCGCGGGGCAGGCTTTTGGATTGCTTATATGTCCGTTCTGGCGAGTATCTGCGCCGGCGTCTTGCGCATTGTCATGTAGACCGGGATCAGGCCCGCGAGCAGGTTGAACACGAGTATGATGCCGAACGTTATCGCGGCTATTACCGGCGTTACCATGTACAGGCCTTCAAGGTAGTACGTTATCTTGACCACCTGCAGCAGGGCAAAGTACATTATGGCAATGCCCGGGATGGCCGTAAGGAACGTGATCACGAGGATCTCGCCCGTGAACATCCTGTAGATGTCCTTCTTCTTCAGACCGATCGCCCTGAGAGTACCTACTTCCTTGATCCTCGACAGGAACGACGATCTCAGCATCAGGAACATCTCTATCAGGGAGATGAGCATTATGATGCCGGCCACTATCAGCGCCGAAGTCAGCTGGTCCTTGCGGGCATTGATATACGCCTTTTTATCGCGCACATCGTTGACCTTGGACGCCAGCCCTTCCTTGTCGAGCATCGTTTTCAGCAGAGTCGTATCGTCGGTATACGCGCTGAAGTTCTTCTGTCTGCTTATGTAGTCGGCTTTGATCGTATCGGCGTTCACATAATAGGTGTCGTCGTCTTCGTCGTTGCTGGAATAATAGCCGACCACCCGCAGCTTGTGTCCGCCCATCTTGATGTTGACGGACGTGCCAATGTCTATCTCATCCTCATGATCCTCGTGGATGATGGTCTCGAATTCATTTTCCGGCTTATCGCCTTTCTTTATCTTTATCTTGTTCGTGGCAAGGTCGAGGTCCTTTACCCTTCCGGATCTTATGACGTCTTCCACCGCGTCTTCGTCTCCGAATCCCAGGACAGAGATACCGTCATCGATCGGATCCCCGTTCGTGAGAATGTACATCACCTGGCTCCCGTCGACGAAAAGCGACGGAGACTGGGTATCCGAGATGCCAACGATCCTGTAGTCCTCCAGATTCGGGACTCTGAGCCTTCGGCCTAAGAACTCCTCCATCGTGTCGAGTCCTATGGCGTTGCCCAGTCCGTCCCTGATGAACTCATCTATTATCGTCCTGTCCAGGACAACATCGTGCGGGTCCGCAGGCATGGAGCCCGCGACTATCTGCTCAGGTTTCAGGACGCTTGTCTGCACCAGGGATACAGCAAGGTCCTCCTGAGCGTAGCTTGTCTGAAGATAGTCGTCCATCGGGAGCGAAACGCTTATCCTGCTCTCGCCCGGCATGACAAACGAAACGGTCTCAAGGCTGCCGACAAGGTCTATCAGGTCCTCCGTCATCGCGGTATTCGCCACCGTCAGGTAATTGCCGTTTGTGGTCCTGTAGTCTACAGGCTTCACCTCGAGCAGTCCAAGCACGTTGCTCACGGCAAGGAACGCGAACATGGCCGCGAACACGAATCCTATCATCAGGAACTTCCTTATGCGCTTGAAGCCTCTCACCGTTTTCCATCCGCTGCTGATCATATTCGTCAGCCTGTAGATGGAAGTGTATTTGGCCTTGTATTTCTTCGGGAGGCACGCGGTGTAATCGAAGTCCTTGTCCTCGAAATAACTCTCGTCCATGGCCTCGTAGTGTTCGTCGACCATCTCGATATTGGACGACTCATCAACTACGTTCAGCCTTCCTCCGGTATTGATGTAGAGGTTGTTGCCTCTTATGACGACCTTTATGTCGGCCTGGCGTTCCTCGTCGCTGTATACGTCTACCCTCACGTCGTCCTGGCTGAAGCCCTTATGGACCGCCATGTCCCTGAGATAGATCTTGTTCTCGAGCTGGTAGTCGAGAAATCTGGACGAGTCATTGTTGTATGCCTTGACGATGCGGCCGTCCTTCATCTCGGCCACATGGTCCGAATAGAACTCGGCAATATTGCGCTCGTGCGTTACGAGGATGACCAGCCTTTCCTTCGAGATCGACTTGATTATATTCATGATCTCAAGTGTGTTGGCGCTGTCGAGATTGCCCGTAGGCTCATCGGCGATTATTATGCTCGGGTTCTTTACTATCGCCCTAGCGATCGCGACTCTCTGTCTCTGTCCTCCCGAGAGAGAACCGGCCAGCTTGTTCCTGTACTGGTCGATACCCACCTTCTCAAGGCAGTATCTTACCCTCGCGGTAACGGTGGTGCGGTCTCTGATGCCTATCATGCGAAGCGCGATGGCGACGTTCTCGAACACCGTCCTGTCGTCGAGCAGGTTGAAGTTCTGGAATATATAGCCGATGCGCGCGTTGCGGATGCTGTCGATCTTGCTCGAGCTGAATCTGGTGATGCGCTGATCGTCTATCGTGATGGTGCCGCGGTCGACCTTGTCGAGTCCGCCGATGGCGTTCAGGAGGGTCGTCTTGCCGCAGCCGGACGGTCCGAGCAGACATACTATGCCTTTGTCAGGCAGCGTCATGGTTGTGTTGTCGATGACGTGTATCTGATTGGACTTGCCTTTATTGTAGTATTTGTTTACCTTTTCGATTTTTATCATCGGCTACGCCCCCTCCCTGAATGCCTTCATGGCGCTTCTGGTGAAGATGTGCCTTGAATACCTGTTGGCGATAAGGAGCGACATCAGCAGGAGCAGCCCGCCGAGGATGCCGTAGTCAAGAGGCGTCAGATAGTACAGCAGTTTCGTGACTTCCTGAAGTTCGTTATGAGCGATCTTCTGGATGACGCCCTTGTTCATGAGCACGACAAAACCTATATCCACGCCGTAAGCGATGATCATCATGAGTATGAGTTCGACTCTGAGGATGTTGTCGGTGTTGCTTTTGGTAGCGCCGAGTATCCTGAGCGTCGAGTAGTACGAATTTCGCGACCTCATGATCAGCCTTATGACCGCATATGCTATGAAGAAGAGTATCAGGAACTCCAGCAGCAGCCTGCCGTATGTCATGAGGTTGATCACTACATTATATCCGCCGGTCGTGTCGCTCAGGGAATCCTTGAGCGCCAGAGTCGTGAAGCCTTTTTCGCCCAGGGCGGCCAGCGTCTCTTCTGAGTCCTGCTCATTGATCATATAGGCGCTTATCTGATAAAAGCCCTTATCGAAGAGCTTATTGAAGTCCTTACGGCTGATGAATACACAGTTGTAGAACATGTCGTATTCATCCTTTGGCATGCCGATCAGTTTTTTGCAGTTGTCGCTCGTCAGCACATTGCCGACCTTGTATTTCCCCTCGGACTCGAAAAACCTGTTCTCTATCTTCAGGCTGAAGTCTTCTCCGATGGCCTGTTCGTCCTCGTAGTAATATGTCTGATCATCGAAAATATAGACTTCGCCTTCAGGCACCTTCATCGACGAGAAGATCGACCTGTCGTAATCGTTCTTCACGAGCGTGCCGCCAAAGTCCATCTCCGACTTCGACATGGAGGCCATCATGGAAACCAGCAGCTCATTGCTTACCGTTTCCCCAGCGTATACCGTCGAATACCCGTAAAGTGAAGATTCTGTATCCGCTCCCTGTCCTTCATCGACGATAATGCCCGCGATCCTGATCTGTTTACTGAACTCGTAGGAATGCATCTGGCTCATGTCCTTAAGG
Organism: Anaerovoracaceae bacterium; assembly: GCA_045114795.1. GTDB lineage: Bacteria > Bacillota > Clostridia > Peptostreptococcales > Anaerovoracaceae > Crickella. The sequence goes on along the minus strand of JBGUKZ010000005.1, from coordinate 59,577 downwards.
AGGATCGCCTGATCGACGTATTCATCCCCTCCGGCGCCCATGCTCATGATCGCGTCGCTCGTCGGATCGAGCTTTACGACTATCTCATAGTCGTTCTCAGGCATGTGTCCGTAGGTTATGTCGCCCGCTTCTATCTCGCTCAGCGGCATGACCGGGCCTTCAACGTAGAAGTCGCCCAGGCTGAAACTGACCCCTGTATCGATGGCAAGATCGTTTTTTACGATTTTCCTGATGTTTGGCGTGTTCTGAACAGCCGCAAAGTCCGCGTCCGTGAAGCTGCTCTCGTCGGCTTTCTTTATTATGATCCTGTCTGAACTTGAATTGACGAAATACGGATTGCTTCCCAGCAGATCGCTTTCATGCATGCTGTTCTTGGTCGTCGCGTACTGGCTCAGCACGGCGGTCGACACGAAGAAATACACGATAAAGAGCAGTATGAACTTGGCCGGGAGGTTGAACGTGTTTCTGACGCCCAGCCTCAGTTCGGAACTTTTGCGCATCTTGCGCGGTCTGATCTCCGGCTCGGCATGAGCCGTCAGCTTGCCCGCCTCAGCATCCTGCTCCGCTTTCATGGCCCTTGCGACACGGCCTTCCCTTGGCTCGTCGGCTATGTACTCCTCCGCCGAACTCAGGCGCGGCGGGGCCATGGTCTTGTCTTCGATGATCTTGCCGTCGTGCATCGTGAGTTTGCGGGTAACATAAGGCTCCGCCTGCTCAAAGTTATGCGTTACGATAACGACCAGCTTGTCAGTCGAGACCTTGGCCAGAGTCTCCATAACGCTCTCCGCGGATACGCTGTCGAGGTTGCCCGTAGGCTCGTCCGCAACGATTATAGGGGCGTCCTTTGCCAAGGCGCGCGCTATGGCGACTCTCTGCTTCTGGCCGCCGGAAAGTTTCGATACTTTTGTGCGTCTGTACGCGCTGAGTCCGACCAGATCGATCAGCTCGAGAACGCGATCCCTGCACTCCTTCTTCTTTTTCCCGCTCAAAAGCATCACGGCCTCTATGTTCTGGTAGACCGTGTAGCTGTTAATCAGGTTGAAGTCCTGAAATATATTTCCGATGTATGTCTTGCGGTAGATCTCGTAATCTTCCGTGCCGTACGCGGTAGTGTCCTCGCCGCAAACGAACATCTCTCCCTCTTCATAGGTGTCGAGGCCGCTTATGACGTTGAGCAGAGTAGACTTGCCGCTTCCGCTCTCGCCTGTGATCGCCACGAATTCGCCTATATCGAGATCAAGGTCTATACGCGAAAAGCCCATGCTGACGGTATCTTCGCCGGCATAGTATTTTGATACCTTCCTGAGTTCTATCGTATGAGACAATTTCCGTCCTCCCTGTCATGGCATGCTGAACAGGCCATATTCGTTGGTATTATAACATTTTGGCCGCTTTTCAGTCTGAATTATTACAGAATATACATAATGAATGTCCTGCCGCAGCCCCGCAGTTTTCGTGCCGCGCTCTCTGCCGCCGAGGCACAGAAAAAGCGGCGCGGATAAATCTCCGCGCCGCTTCCCGCTAATGCATATTATTTTTAGATCTTGTTGTCCGATCCGAGTACATTCACGATCTTGTGAGCTACCATTTCCTTAACGGCCTGTCTTGCCGGTTTCAGATACTGGCGAGGGTCGAAATGATCCGGATGCTCCGCGAAGTACTTGCGGATGTTGCCTGTCATGGCGAGACGGATATCCGAGTCGATGTTGATCTTGCAGACCGCGGATTCAGCCGCCTTACGGAGCTGCGATTCAGGGATGCCCACAGCGTCAGGCATGTTGCCGCCGTACATGTTGACCATCTTTACGAATTCCTGCGGTACCGATGAGGATCCGTGGAGAACGATCGGGAATCCCGGCAGTCTCTTCGTTACTTCTTCGAGTACGTCGAAACGCAGCGGAGGCGGTACGAGGATGCCTTCTTCGTTTCTTGTGCACTGCTCCGGAGTGAACTTGTACGCGCCATGTGAAGTTCCGATCGCGATAGCCAGAGAGTCGCAGCCTGTCCTGCTTACGAATTCTTCGACTTCCTCAGGCTTTGTATAACTCTCGTGTCCGGCTTCTACGACTACCTCGTCCTCTACTCCTGCGAGCGTTCCGAGCTCAGCCTCTACTACTACGCCATGAGCGTGAGCGTATTCTACAACCTGCTTGGTGACCGCGATGTTCTCCTCAAACGGCTTCGAGGACATGTCGATCATTACTGATGTGAATCCTCCGTCGATGCAGCTCTTGCAGAGCTCGAAGGAATCACCGTGGTCGAGGTGGAGAACGATAGGGATCTCAGGGTTCTCGATGATGGCAGCCTCAACGAGTTTTACCAGATAGGTATGGTTCGCATAGGCTCTCGCGCCCTTGGATACCTGCAGGATGACCGGGCTGCGGAGTTCTCCGGCTGCCTCTGTGATTCCCTGCACGATCTCCATGTTGTTTACATTGAATGCTCCGACAGCATATCCGCCGTCATAAGCTTTTTTGAACATTTCTGTTGAAGTTACAAGTGGCATAGATCTACCTCCTTTTTCATGCATAAACACACTTCTATTTTACCTGCAAGTCCATGTACTTACAAGCACTAAAAGAGCCGGTCCGAAGACCGGCTCCGCGTGAAATCGAATCGCGTTCCTTCAGCGTGTATCCCGGGCAGGCATCAGTATGGATGGATGATGCCTTTTATGTCCTTGTCGTTTATTTTGAACGCTCTTCTGGCAACGAAACCGTTCCTGCCCCAGAGCACCGTCTGGTTGATCCTCGTGTTGCCCTCGATAGTGATTATACAGTCGTCAACGACGCCCTCGACTATGCCGACGTGCCGGTTTTTACCAAAGACTATTATGTCTCCCGGCTTTGCCTTGGACTTTTTGACCCACTTCCCCTTTGCACTCGCGTATCTTGAGTAGCTTGGCACATAGCCCAGATTGCCGTACCTGCGGACGCCCGATACTTTTTTGTAAAGGCCCGCTTTGTGGTAACACCATGCTACAAAAGTGCCGCACCACGGAGTCGCGTCACTGTTTCTGAATCTGGTTTTGAAATACCATCTCCAGTATTTTTTGCCCGTCTTTATGCCGACCTGCTTTTTGGCCACTGCCACCACTGCGTTTCCGCCACCGTCAGGGATCTCAAGTTTTTTGAGACGTCCCTTAGAATCTGCCTTATACGGGACATTGTTATAGCCAAACGCTGTTTTTCTAGCGACCACACCCTTCTTGTTCAGATAATACTTATTGCCTTTCCAGGATACGATCTTCTCCTTCTTTATCCAGCGGCCGTGAGAGTCAGAATAGTAGTACTTGCCGCCCCACTTGTAGATGCCCGTCGCTATGACACCGCTGCGGTACGCGCGGTATTTCTTCTTCTTTACCCTGAAGGTTTTGCCGGTGACGATCTTGCCGCCCTTTTTTATGTAGTAGCGCTTTCCGAGATCGGTAACAAAGCCGGCCTTCTTTCTGATCTTGCCGTTGGCCTGTTTATAGTAATAGTATTTGCCCTTCTTTATTATGTGGCTGACAGGCTTCGGCTTCGAAACAGGCTCTTCAGTCTGAGTCTGTTCATCGCCTCCCGTCTGGTCACCGCTGCCCGTCTGATCGCCGCCCTGCGCCGGCTCCTCCCCGGCCTGTTCCGTGCCCGGTTCCGTTCCTTCCGCCGGAGTCTGATCATCCGCGTACGCGAACGCCGTGCCGAATGACAGCATAAGCATCAGGATAAGCGAGACCACCGTCCGCCTTATTCTGTTGTTTGCTTCCGGTCTCATATTAGTTTTCATAAAATCCTCTACGCGTCATAGGCCTTTTTGCACACTTCGGTTGTAGTAACGAGTGCCATATCTTGTACCTCTTTTTAAGTCATACGTTCTATTAATTGTATATTTTAAATGCCTTAAGATTCAACCAAAAGAGTCCTATTTCGCATCTTTATTCCGGATAGGGTCCCGTGACGATCTCCCCGTCCCAGTAATCCATCCCGTTGAAGTCATACACATCAGTGTATCCCTGCGCAACGAGCTCATCCCCTACGATACCGCTCAGCCCTCCGTAATCGCAATAGACCATCACAGGCTGATCGAGATCAGGCAGTTCATCGATCCTTCCATCCATGAATCTGTCGTAATAGATATTGATCGCGCCCTTCAGATGCCCGGCCTCGTATTGCTCTGGCTTGCGAACATCGATCACGATCACGTCATCCCGCTCAATGAATTCCGCGGTTTCCTCGTTTGAGAGCCTTGTATAATCCATCCATGACAAGTCATCATCAGAAGCGGATCCGTTTTGCGATCCGCTTCCGGAGCACGCCGCAGGAACGAATGCGCATATCAAAAGCAGGAGCAGCAAGAGCCCCTGCTTTATCTTATTGCCGACACGTTTCCTTGAAGTTCCGCTCATGTCTATTCCCAATGTCCCTCAGACACCAGCACTTTTTCCGACCAGGCCTCCTTGTCGACTACCCAGACCTGTTTCTCCTTCGGATCCGGCCTGACATGTTCACCGTTACAGACCCCGCCGTTTGAAGCGATGAAGTCCTCCCTGTGCTTTTTCCAGCCTTCCTTGGAGCCTACGTATTTGCCGCACAGGCAGTACCATTCGGTCACCGTCTCGTAGTGGCCTTCTTCAGGATGGTCGACAGTCTTATAGACCGGATCGACCCATTTCTTTTCTTTCTCTTTTTCAGTCTTTCCGGACGAAGTCTTTTTCTTTGCCTTGCTTTTCTGCTTTTCTTCTTTTTTCTTTTTTTCAGGCTTCTCCTTGACCGGTTCTTCCTTTGGAGCCTCTTTCTCGGCCGGTTCCACGTTTGTTTCAGCAGGTTCCTCTGAGGCCGGCTCCATCTCGGCAGATGCTTCCGCCGTTTCTTCCTTCTCCGCCTGAGCGTTCTCTTCTGTCGTGATGTCTTCATTGCTGACCGCTTCTTCCGCATCCTTGCCGCACCCGCCCAAAGCGAGCGCGCATACCAAAAGCGTCACTGTCAGCAGTATAAGAATTCCGTTTTTCTTCATCCGGATCATTTTCAATTCATTTCTCCATCTATTTCATTTTTATCGTCTTGACGTTGGACCATTTTCCGTAGAACGTATGGCCCTCGGCCTTGCGGTAAGCCCTTACTCTTATGGTGAATGTACCTTTCTTCAGTTTTTTGCTCTTGAACAGTTTCCTGACGGTTTTGGCTTTTGCGAGCTTCTTCGTCTGTGCAACGCCCTTCTTCAGCACGACCTTCTTTGTCTTCTTGTTCTTTATCTCGACCTGATAGCCGGTAACGCCTTTCTTTATCGTTTTCCACGTCAGCATCACGCGCTTGCTGCCCTTTTTCGCCTTGGTAAGCCTGACCTTGCCCGGCGTGTACTTGGCGGCAAGTTTTTTATAGCGCTCCTTCGCGGTTTTTTCGGCTTCCGCCTTCTTCGCCGCTTCAGTCTTCTCATACGTGTAGACGATAGGTCTGACGCTGCCGTCCTGATCCTTCAGATCCCTGATGAACCACTGGCCGTCGTCAAAGTAGAACTCTCCGTTCTCGAGCTGTCTCGGTTGTGCCAGCATCATGTCGAGTGTGGACGGGCTGAAGCTTTTCAGCTGATAGTCCTTTATCTCTTTAGGGGCGATCCCCTGATGATAGAGTTCGGTGATACCATAGCCCTTGACAGTATCGCTCGGGGCCAGTTCCTTCCCGGATTCATCAACATATTTTACGGTGACCGTCTTCAGTTCCGTAAAGTCGGACTCGACGAACTTGCGAAGCGCCATGTCTTCACGGTCGAGCAGACCATCGTTCCTGATCACGGCAGTCGCCGTAATGTCCTCGTCGAAATTCTTCCCGTCAGGAGCTATATAGAATGTAAATGTGCGGGTCACTCCGAGCCTGCGCGGGATCAGCAGTTCTATGTGCTGCTCGTTGGCTGCTTCATCCTCAGGCAGATACATGGCGGAGTTCTGCCATCTGAAGGTCGCGCCGCACTCGTAAACAGGCAGCAGCGGCCATACCACGCCGTTCTCGTCCACGGCTCTCAGCTTAGCCTTTCTGCTGTGGAGATTCGTCCCTCTGATCACCATGTCGAATTTCGCGGTGAACTGCTCCGGTCTCATCTCCGTCACGAATCTGTCCGGCGCCATATCCTCATCGCTTTCGCCCTGGATGTCTATGCATGAAAGGGTGACCGCGTCTGTGCTCAGGCCCTGAGGCAGGACCGATATGACATCATATCCTTTTATATATGTAGGGACGGCGTTGAATCCGTTCACTACAGGTATGAGCCTGTAAGTGACCGTCTTCCCCGTCGCGTTCGCGGGTACGTCAAACTCAAACACAGCCTGCGTGCCGGCCGCATTGATCTGCACGCTGTCATTAGCGATCGTCTGGTACGCGTCACTCTCGTTGTTCCTGAATATCTTGGCGTACATGCCGACAGGAATGGCTTCATCGAGATTGGTCCCCGTCGCAGTCGCCACGACATGGCCTCCCCCGCTTTCAAACGTGACCTTGTTATACGACATCCTCTCGACATGCGCTCCGGAATGGTAATAGATATAGTGATTCCCGCCGTCTATCGTCCTGTGTCCGAGATATCTGCCCGACGCGTCCCTCAGGGCTCCCGATCTGAAGATGACCGCCGCCGGTATGCTTACTGACTTGTCGTGGAGGTCGATGGTCAGAACATTGTTTTCCATCGTTACCCTGTCTTCATCGGTCAGCCTTCTGACATCATCTCCGCTGCTGTCAGGACCGGTGGCAAGGTAGATATAGTCCTTTACTTCCTCAGGAGTGACGTTCAGTTCGATGCCCTCGGAAGGGTTGTCTATCATCACCGCTATGACCCCGTCATCAAGCAGCGCGGCGCGCCAGTCATCCACAGCCAGCCTGAATATCCTGGACGGATCCTGAGGCTTCGCGTCCTGTGTGACCGTCTTTACTCTGTTCGCGACATCGTCCCCCGCGCAAAGCACCGTGATGCTGCACTGTCTCTCCGCCTCGATCTTGTTGGCAGGAAAAACTATGTGCACTTCCGCGGAGCCGCTGTCCGCCGCCGCTATATGGAACTGCTTGTCATACGGACTTTCCGCCGAGTCGTCCAGATCTATCTCAGAACCGTCAACTTCGAACTTGAAGTCCGACTTGCTGATCTCTCCGAGGTTCTCTCCGGTCAGAATGATCGGCACGTAATAGTAACCGCCGTCCGGATTGCCTCCGTGGTAGAACTTAGTAAACAGCTTGTTGTATTCGATCGATTCCACTACCGGGCCGGTCGGCGCCGCCTTGACGGTAATGGTCTGCGCTCTATTATCGAGGCTGTCCGCCCCGCGGTCTACCGTCAGCGTATAGACCTGATCATCCGCAGTGTTATTCTCAGGGAGGTCGAAGGATATGACTGCGTTCTGATCATTCGCGGCATTCACGGTGACGGGGATCGACGTATCATCGATCACGTCATCGCCCTTCTTCAGGGTAAGGTCGCTCCTGCCGAACTGGGTGAGCGCACTTCCCCTGACCGTGACGGTAACGGTCCCTCCCGCAGCCTTCAGCACGGTCTTATCATAGGAAAGAGAAGTGATAGCCGGCTCAAGCGCGGTCTCTCTGCCCTTCACGGTCAGCACGGTATCTCCGCCCGATGCGACAGGTATCTCATAAGGGCCCTGATAATCATAGCGCGCGCTGTAATACCTGACCGTATACGACTTATCCTCAGTACCTGAGTTTGACGGGAGCATGATGGTAAAGTTTCCGTCAAAATCGTCGGTGATGCTGTTCAGGCTGACGGCATTTTCGATATACTTCTCTCCGCAGAAGACCTTGGGCGTGAGCCAACCGTTACTGTCAAAAAGATTCTCGCCCTGCACTGTCGCGGTAACAGTTCCTCCGTCAGCCGTCAGCTCTGCCGGTTCGTATGTCGCGCTGCTGATGGACTTCTCTCCTTCCGCGAAAGATGTGATGCAGAATACATTCAGCGCGAAGGCCATCGCGATGACGATGACCAGCGTCAGCGTTCTTCTTTTAGCTTTTGTCATGATATCCAGTACCTCTACCTCTTTACAGTTACCTTCCTGCCCGCGATCTTCTTAGTGAAGATCTTCTTATATTTCTTTACATAGGTCTTGTTCGTTTTCACTTTCTTCGCGACATTGACCTTTATCGTCTTTACTTTCGACTCGCTGAGCGAATTCTTCACGGACTTCTTTGTGAGTTTCTTCGTTCTGACCTCGACGACCGTGACCTTCTTGTACCTGTCGAATGCCTTCGGGCTGATCTTCTTCACTTTGCTTCCGAGTATGAACTCTGTCACATACTTCGCGGATCCGCCCTTGCTCTTTACGGCTTTGTCGATGGCCTTGGCATTCACGGTCGCGACATTGACAGTTACGGTCTTGACTTTCTTTGCCTTTGCCTCGGCAGCAGCCTTCTTCTGAGCGTCACTGAGAGCTTTCTCAGTATCCGTCAGTTTTTTAACTGTACCGGCATCGAGCAGATCTTTCTGGTCATCTGTAAGAGCCTCATATGCAGCTCTCGCCGCCTCGATCTCAGCCTTGTCAGCAGTTGTCACGCTTCCGGAAGCAGGAAGATCATCGATTATGTCCTTGACGGCATCTGCAGCGGCCTTATCTTCTGCGACTTTATCGGCATAAGTCTTATCTTCGCTGTACTCGATGACGACCGGGTACAGCGAGAGGCTGTCCATGGTAAAGTTGACGTCATCGTCAGATGTCTGCTTGAAACTTATCTCTTTGAGAGTGTCATTCTTGATGTAATAGACATGCGTTACGAGTTTTCCGCCTGCGCATTTCCATGTGATATCAAAATCCGTCCCGAGGAGCTTGGATATCTCCCATCTATGCGGATTGACAGCGGTGATCCCTATAACCTCAAAGTCCTTTCCGTCCATCCCCGGAGCAAGGCTTTTGTCAAGCACTCTGTCGAGTATCAGTAGATGCCGGAAGTTCATTCCGCTTACCTTTACTCTCCCCTTGAGGCTCGTTACGGATGTCACCGCTTCGCTTACATCCGGATCATTCTCCGCTTCTTTTGCGTTGTCGTACAGCCTGACAGGATATTCAGCGTCCACACGCACGCATGTGGTATGGTCATACGCGTATCTGCCTTCCCTGTATTCCGACTTGTCCTTCACGACGATCGGGAACGGATCCATGTAATACCTGTCATCGTTCAGATAGACCATGTAAGTGATATCTTCGAGCAGGTTAGCGTAAAGGATGCCCCTCTCAGCGACATCATCCTTGTAATTCGTCATGCCCGGCCTTGTTTCGACGTCGCTGACGAATCTGAAGCTCAGCTTCTCCGTTACCGGATTTCCTTTATATGTGACGACTACCGGCAGATCGGTGCATCCGATGCAGCACCTCGCCTCATCGCGCGGTGTATTATTGACAGAGTCCCTCTTGTAAACACTGATGCTCCTGAGCTTTTCGTATTCCTTGTTGTAGACATCCTCCATCTTACCGGTATCCGGATCGTACTGCTTTACTATATGTTTATAGTCATACGCGCCCGCGCCTTCGGTCGCCATCGGGGCTCCCGCCGGCAGTATCTGCACGTACTTCTTGGTCCCAAGCATATAATGCGGGTCCTCAACGAAGAATATGTAGTTGTGGAACTTCTTTAACTCCAGGTCAGGCAGTGTATGAGTGCCGTCCTTGTTGTTGACGGTATCGACCTCATACTCCGTCTCCTGCGTAGTGGAGTTGAATATCCTGAAATGTATCGTGTCATCCTCGCTGAAGATCGAGACATAGCCGTTTTCTGATCTGACCTCTATGCCCGAAATGGTCACGGTCTCTGTCTCGAATACGTCCTTGAACTGCTGCGCGGGTATGCCATTAAACTCATCCGGCTCATAGCCGTCCGGAAGGCCATTGTCCACCGTCTGCGCGCTTACAGGTAAATAAAAGAATGCAGCAAGCATAAGCGCCATCAGTAATGCCGCAATCATAAACAGCGCGCGCGATTTGCTGATTGTGTACTTCATAATGATGCCTTTCCGGATATTATCTCTTTATACTTCCCAATACTCTGTAAAAACCGGCGGGGCAGCAGGCTTTGCCGCCCCGCCAGGTCGCAACAATTTATTTGTCAGCGAACCTTTCTCACAGTCACTTTACAGCGACCTTCTTTCCCGCGTTCTTCTTCACGAAGATCTTCTTATACTTCTTGATGTACTTCTTGTTTGTCTTGGCCTTCTTTGCCACCTTGACCTTGACTGTCTTGACCTTTGAGCTCTTCATTGAATTCTTTACGGACTTCTTCGTGAGCTTCTTCGTCCTGACTTCGACGACCGTGACCTTCTTGTACTTGGCGAATGCCTTAGGACTGATCTTCTTGACCTTGGCTCCGAGTATGATCTTTGTCACATACTTGGTGGATCCGCCCTTCTTCTTGACGACCTTATCGATCGCCTTGGCATTTACAGTAGCTACGTTGACAGTTACAGTCTTGACCTTCTTAGCCTTAGCCTCAGCTGCAGCCTTCCTGGCAGCGTCATCCGCAGCCTTCTGCGCATCACCGAGAGCGGTCTTCGCGTCATTCAGCTTCTTCACTGTGTCAGCATCGATCAGGGCTTTCTGATCTTCTGTAAGAGCGTCATACGCAGCTTTCGCTGCATCGATCTTGTCCTTGTCAGCTGTCGTCACCTTGTCGGCGGCAGGCAGATCGTTGATCAGGCCCTTGACGTTATCGGCAGCAGCGTTATCCTTTATGGTCTTGAGCGCTGCTTCCGCGGCTTTGAGCTTGGTATCATCGACCGCTGCTTTCTGCTCTTCTGTCAGGGCGTCGTATGCCGCTCTCGCTGCCACGATAGCCTCTTCATCGGCAGCAGTTACAGCTGACGCGTCCGGAAGAGCGTCGATCTTGCCGGCGGCTTCTTCGACAGCAGGCTCAACAGCCGGCTTAGCCGCCTGTGTGATGTATGGCCATGCGCTTGCAGGCGCGAAGCCCTCACCCTTCTGGACATATATGTCGCCTTCATAACTCAGGCTCCACTTTTTCTCTGCCTGATCACTATTAGCCGGTACAGTAACGGATACTGTTCCTTCGTCATAGTTATCGCCTACTTCGAATGCAGCCGTAATGCCTTCAGCTGCTTCAGGCCCGTTTCCGGCATCCACCATTACGACAAAGTCCTCGTCTTTGATAGCACCTTCAAGATCATTTCCTTCATGATCCCAGACGCCCCAGCTGATCTCTCCGCCGTCAGCGGATACGCTCTCGCTGTCCGCTGTGACTACCAGTGCAGGCTTGGCAGGTGCAGGTGGGGCCTCCTTGGCTGCCTGCTTGATGGCAGGGCAATCCGCAGGCTCATCACTGTAATCTACAATGCCGCCGGCATATGTGAAGCGCCACTGTTTTTCAACTTCCTGATCGTTGTCAGGCACGCTGATCGTAACGACTCCGTCATACTCATCGTTTGCGCTCAATGTTACCGTTGCGCTGCTCGCTGTCCACGCGCCGTCTCCGACCTTGACCTGAGCCGAGAAGTCCGCGCTTGTCACGCCGGACCAGTCAGCAGTGTCGTCTACGCCGAAGAATGCCCAGCTGTATGTGCCGCCGGCAGCCGGCTGCGTATTACCGCTGAGAACATACACATCGCCGATCACCGGCTTTTCAGCAGGTGCAGACGCCTTGACTGTCACCGCACTACGCGCGCCGGAGAGTTCAGTGTCTGTATAGTAAGTCGGATTCCACTGGCTCGATCCCGGCTTGACTACGCGGAGCGAGTATGTCAGATCCGCGTCTGTTTCATTGGCAGGCAATGCGAACTTGACTGCAAGCGATGTGCCGTCAGCGCTTGGGGTAAGCGTTGGGGCAAGTCCGGAATCGGTATAGCCGCTGCCATAGTCATCTGTATACGGCTTGAAGAGCTTGAAGCTTGACGCAGATGCCAGATCCAGACCGGTTCCCGTTACCGTGAAGACTGCGTCGCCGCCTTCAGCAGTCAGCTCAGCAGGGTCAACGCTTACTCCTGTATAAACAGCCTTCTTCAGTGTGAGTTCCTGAGGGTTGTTGCTCACCGTAGAGGCAACATGATCTTTGACTGTGAAGCGGTATTTTTCATTTGAAGCCGAGACCTCAAATGTGACCGTCGCCGTAGTTCCGCCCTCACCGGCAGCGAAAGCTATCGGTGCGACCGGATAGTTGTACGCTTCCCAACCGTATGCGTAGTACTCCAGCTTGAAGTTCGTTGCATCGAGCTTATCGAGATCGGTACCTTCGAGTGAAACAGTGAACGCCGCGTCGCCGGACTTGTACTCTGTCTTGTCAAAGCTGATCCTGGTAATCTCAGGCTCAGCAGCAGGTTCAGGCTTCATCTGTGTGATGTGGAACGATTCGCACGATGGATCCTGCAGGCTTACGTCACAGTGTTTATAAATGACCCTCCAGGAGATGTCATAGTCTGCCGTGTTGTCAGGGATAGCAGCCGTGATCGTTACCAGTTCCTCATCACCGCTTTCCGAGAATGCCGAAACCGTCAGGTCTCCCTGCGCGTCAGTCCATTCACTGTCAGTTACCTTCTTGGTCTGCAGCTGGAAGTCACTTGCATCGACCAGTTCGATCATCGGATCATCCAGGGAGTAATCGGCATTCATTGCGATCCACATAAACGTTCCGCCGCTTGCAGGCTGAAACTCTTCAACATCATCGTGACGTGACATATATACAGTTTCAGGCTTAACGGCCTGTGTTTCAGGATGCTTCTGCGTAATGTGGATAGGTTGGCCTTCCTCTATCTGAAGGCTTACTTCAGAATGCTTGTAGATGACTCTCCAGGATATGTCGTAATCTGCCGTGTTGTCAGGGATAGCCGCCGTGATCGTTACCATGTCCTCGTCACCGCTGTCCGAATACTCCGAAACTGTCAGTTCGCCCTGCGCATCGGTCCACTCGCTGTCTGTTACTTTTTTAGTCTGCAGCTGGAAGTCGCTTGCATCTACCATTTCGATCAAAGGATCATAAAGCGACCAGTCCGCATTCGTCGCAGTCCACTTGAAAGTTCCTCCGCTGGCTTCCTGGAACTCCTCAACTTCATCATGGCGCGCCATGTATACGTTTTCAGGCTTGATTTCAGAGAGCTTGTCTATCTTTAAGTCTTCCTCTGTTACAGGGTTCTTATTCTCATCAAAATCTCCGCCGCACTGTGAGCAGTGATAATGCGCTTTTACACCTTCTTCAGTCGTGGTAGGATCCTGTTGCGGGATCAGGTCGCCATAGTTATGTGCTTTGTTGATCGTCCAGTAGCTTCCCTTGTACGCGCATATATCTGCCGAAGCATCCAGATACATCGCCGGTCTTGCCGCCTGTTTTGCAGTAGCTAAAGTATTGGCAACACTGCCGTCCGTTTTTACATAAGCGATAGCCGGGTATGTGCCAAGCGTACCGCCGGTCCTCAGCCACCAATTAACCGCAGTTGCAGTGTCATCTGAGAAATAGGCCTTTTTATCTGAAAGCTTATTAGCTTCATCTGTAGATAAAAAGAATACTTGGTTATCCAGAATAGCGTTAGAATAATCACTAAGATTATTGGAATAAAAACTGTTGCACCAGGCTTCAGCATTGCTCCCGCTCCATTGATCTGTCATGTCACTGTCGAACTGTATAAGCACGGAATCATCTGTTCCGTCCCCTTTCCACAGATACTGTGATACCAGAAGTGGATTCCCGGCCGCGTCTTTGTCTATGACCTTCCAGCTCATATTCTGAGAAGTGCCACCGGTATAGCCATCGGTCGCTTTACCTGTGTACACAGTGTCCCCGACTGCCATGCCGGAGATCTCAGCCGCGTAGGCTTCCACCGGACCAAAGCCGAGTGCTGTCAGACCTGCGCCTATTGTACTCAGTATCATAAGCACTGAGAGCAGGCGAGCAAGTCCCTTTCTCAACAACTTGTTTTTGTCCATGTTTTTCTCTTTTGCTCCTTTCTTAGCTTGTTTTACAGAAATAACTTATATGTCTAAACTCATTTGAGTGTGCTTAGCCTGTAAATGCGTATGCCGGCTATTTGACTTTGATTTTCTTTACTTTCGACCACTTTGATACGTGTTTGACACCATTCTTCTTCGTGTACGCCCTCACTTTGACCTTATATGTCTTCTTCGATTTGAGACCCTTTATAGCTTTCGAGGTCTTTGTACTTCCGGCAGTGAAAGTCTTATTTATTCCCGGACCTACGCAGTTTATCTCTATGCCTTTGATTTTTTTCAGGTTCTTTTTGCTGATCTTTTTCCACTTTACTGTAAGTTTCTTTTTGCCCGCTTTCGGTTTGACAATAGTCACAGCCGGAAGGTCGACCTTTACCTTGGCTGCTGGCTTCACTGCCGGCGGAGCATCCTTCTTCGGGATCAGCAGTTTCTTTGTCTGCGTTACAAAAACCGGATTGGCGAACTCCGCTGTATATGTCATAACTCCCGTTTCGCTCACGGTAGCCGCTTTTGTTACAGCCGATGTCGCATCCACTCTCTCAGACAGCACCGTTCCGCATCTTTTGCATGTGGTTTCGGCAGTACACGAAGAGTTGTCCGCGGACCATCTGTATCTTGGTCTGGTAAATGACTGCTGATTCTCATGAGAATCAACTATCCATGTCGACATGTCGCCATGAACACATTCCTCGATGACTGCGTCTTCTGAGAGCCTGACCCACATTGCAGGTCTCATTGCGCTGTACTGATAGACTTCGTTCTTGCCTATCCTTCCTTCGCTGAAGACCCTGCCTGCACATGTAACGCTGTTAAGCTCAGAAAGCCATCTTGGTGACCTGAGCCACCAGCTTTCTGATTCTCCCGTATATGTCCCATCGTGCAGATATGCCACCCTGTCAGGAACTGCCGGCATGTAATGCGCGACTTCTTCCGCGGATAGGAAGAACACTTTATCTCCGTTCAGTATGTTCTCTCTCTCCTGATACACGACATTTTCGAAATCTGGGGAATTATACATCGTGTCCGATTTGACTGTCGGCATGATGGTCAGTCCATAAACATTGCCCAGCACAGCCGCTTCGAAGTTACCGCACCATGTCCTGGCATTACTCTCAGCCCATTCATAATGGAATGCCTGTGGGTTGAACTGTATCATCGTATCGGGATCCGATCCATCTCCCAGCCATAGATATTCCGACATCAGTAACAGATAGCCGTCATCATCTCTGTCGATGACTCTCCAGAGTGGGAGTCCGGAGTAACCGGGTACGTCGCTCCTGCCCATATAGATGTGATCGCCCATGGCAATATCTGCATTTTCTGCAGCATAGACCCGGAACCCTGCAGGCGTATCCAGAGCGGAGAATACCGGCGCAGCGCATACCAAAATCAGCACTGCCGCCATCAGATGGGCGAGCGATCTTCTGAAAATCCCCTTATTCCGGTTTTTCACTTTATTCACCGCCTCCTTTTCTATCTGACTCTTACCCGCTTAGCTGCAGACCACTTGGAAACGTGCTTCACGCTTCCCGACTTTTTATACGCGCGTACGCGCACCCAGTAGTATTGTTTCTTCTTTAGGCCTTTGACAGTCTTTGCGGTTTTTGTTTTCCCCGCAGTCGTTTTCTTTACAATCTTCTTGAACTTTTTATCGCGGGCTACCTGTATCTCGATACCCTGAATCTTTCGACGGTTCTTACTGCTTACCTTTTTCCATCTGACGGTCAGTCTGCGCTTTCCGGCCTTAGGCTTACCTGTCTTTACGGCAGGCAGATCGACTTTCACTTTCGTCTTACTGTCCGGGGAAACCGTCGGCTTGTACGGGCTTTCCGGCACGGCCGTCGGATCAAGAGTATTGATAGTCCAGACCGTTACACCTCCGCTGGCCGTTTTCGCGGCCTTTACATCCGCACCCAATTCAATGTTGAATGCCGGACGGGCAGCTAGTGAAGAATGGATGCCGTAATCCTTAGGCTCTCCGTTCTCCTGTATAACACCGACATAAGCATGTATGTCGCTGGCGCAGTCCACTCCGTAGTTCCTCAACAGCCATTTGTATGGCGCCACCACGTTGACAACGTCCCTGTAGCGGCTGTATTCCTTGTATGAAAGGAAGAAAACTTTATCCTTGTCGGTTTTGGTGCCGTCTATATTGTTGACTCCAAGCCAGTCCTGCCCGCTCTCTGAGTCACGTGTCCTTACGCCAATTATCGAGTCCCGTACCATCTTTGGAAGGGCATCGTAAAACGCAGTGCACCATGCCTGAGCGGTGCTGCCCTCCCACTGGTTGGACTGCTCGGACTCGTCATATTCGGTTTTTTCAGTGCTCGTCCTCAAAAGCAGGAACATGCCGTCGCTCCCCGTGCTGGTCTTAGCAGGATCGAGCACTATGAAATCGAGTTCCGCTGAACCTTCCTTGAATCTCAGGATATCTCCCTGTCTGATGCTGCCTGTCAGAGTATCAGCGCGCACGGTCTTCGTCTGCGTGCTGAACATCTCATTCTCGAATTCAGCAGTATACACGGCAGAACCGTCAGCTGCCAGATCCGATGTCGCATACGCGTTCTCCCTTACGGTCTTACCGCAGTTGACGCATTCCGCGTGTGCGGAGCACTTCTCTCCTCCGCCGGACCACGTGTATTCCGGTTCGCCATAGGAATGACCCGGATGGTCCATGTCAATGACCCAGTCAGTCTTCCCGTCTGACAATTCTTCAGATGATGCGCAGAAGTCTTCCGGCAGTATCAGGTTGAATGCAGGCCTCGCAACTTTAGTCTCGCCCGATAAGCAGGTCTTTATCTCTTTTCTGCTTGAGATATACGCGACTATATTACTTCCGCTCGAGGATGGCGTCCTCAGCCAGAAGTCCCCTGAAGCAGTAATGTGATCCTTATATTCGTTGTAATCCGGAAGGGATAAGAGGAAGACTTTATCAAGGTCCGCCTGATCCCCCTCCCGGGTCCCGTTTATGTTGTTCGGGGCGCTGCCGGTCATGACTCCCTTTACCGAGTTCTTCAGTGCATCAGGCATGGATCTGTAATACTCCGCACAGTACGCCTGAGCGTCGCTTCCTTCCCACACATTGCTTTCGCCGGAAGCGTCAAAGCTTATCTGCTGCGAGGATATGAAATGCTTCTGGAGCACGAACGTTCCCGCTTCTCCTGAATTGGTTTTCACGGGATTCAGGACCAGATAATCCTTTTCCCAGTCTCCTGCTTTCAGGGTGAGTGTATCACCGCCCTGGATCTCCGTACCCATACTCACCGCGTAAGAGCGTGAGCCAAACCCTACCGTGCCGGCATCCACCGCTCCTATGATCATGAGCAGCGCCAGTATCCTCGCTATATGCCTTTTGATAGATAGTGCTTTCATTGTCATCTGTCTTGTTGCCTTCACTTGCGGTATGCGGCATCCGGCTTATTTGACCGCCGCCTTCCTTCCCGCGTTCTTTTTTGTAAAGATCCTTTTGTATTTCTTTACGTATGACCTGTTCGTCTTTGCTTTTTTAGAGACTTTGACTCTGACGGTCTTTACTTTTGAGTTTCTGAGCGAATTCTTTATGGACTTCTTTTTCAGTTTCTTTGTTCTGACTTCAATAGTCGTGACCTTTTTATATTTCGCGAACGCCTTTGGGTTTATCTTCTTTACCTTGCTCCCGAGTATGATCTTCGTCACATACTTCGCCGAGCCGCCCTTCCTCTTGACGACCTTGTCTATGACCTTCGGGCTGACGGTCGCGGCGTTAACAGTTATTGTTTTGATTTTTTGGGCTTTAGCTTCTGCCTTATCTTTTGACGGATCGACCACCGGCTGTGGATCGGGTTCCTCGACGAATTCCTCGTATTTCGGCATTCCCCAGCCGTAGTACCGGTCCCATCCCTCATCGCCATAGTCCACGCATTTTGCGCTGAGTTCTGCGATCGCCTTACTGTTGCCGGCGCTGCTGTCATCCATTTTTACGAACGCGCAGCACGCCGCGATATAAGGTGATGCGAAGCTGGTCCCCGAGCAATGCTCTAAATCAAGAGCATAGTAACTTGAATCGCTGTTATACGCGGCCACTATCAATTCGTGGCCCGGCGCGCAGAAGTCCAGCTTGCTTCCGTAATTTGAGTATTCCCATCTGCTGCCTGAATTGTCCAGGGCTCCGACCGCGATGGTATAGTCGCTTATCGCCGGGTACGAATTCAACTCGGCCATGTCTCCACCGCGGTTTCCGGATGAAGCGCAAATGATTACTCCCTTTTCTGCAGCATACCGGAGTTGCTCGTCCATGTCGCCGATGGAATACTTTACCAGTTCCGGGTACTGCTCCATGGAGGTTCTGTATGCCGTTGACATCGACAGATTGATCACATCGGCCCCATTGTCCGCAGCGTACCTTACCGCCTGACCGACTGTTTCGAGGCTGATGCTGTTTCCATCTGTATACGTCTTGAGTATCATCAGCTCTACGTTGTCCGGAGTTGATTCGGATATAATTCCCGCAACGGAAGTCCCGTGTCCGTCCTCATCGGCTATGTCATTTTCGGAACCAATGAAGTCCTTCGAGAGTGGCGAGATAGTACGTCCTTCGAATATTTCGTGCGTCCGGTCTATACCGGAGTCGATGACCGCAATCGTGACTTTCCCAGCGTCGTCACCGTGCTCTTTTGCCTGCCGCTTTATCTCTTCACCAATGTTCATGAACGCGGTTCCCCATCCCACCGGCTTGGCGACAGAGTCCGCTGTAAGAACAGGGATGTCGACTATGACGTTCTCGGCGCCGTATTCTTTGCTGAGGCGTTTGTATGCCTTTCTTGTTTCAGCAGCGGATCCGAAGCAGAGTAATGTATCGCCACGGTAACTGACCCCTTCTACCGCGCCCTCCTGAGATCTGATCATTTTCTTTATCTTTATGCGGCAGGTGCCGAACAGTTCATCCTCTCCATCCGCCGGCGTATCTGCCGGCGCAGTCGCGTCTATGTATTCCTCAAGGCTCGAGGCTCGCGAAATACCGCCCTCCATTTCGTCCTCCGCGAACGTGATCACGGAGCTCGTGAGGATCAGCGTTATAGTGACCGATAAACAAACTACCCTGCTGAAAAACCTTCCGGACATGCGCTATCTTTTTACGCTCACTTTTCTGCCTGAGTTCTTTTTGATGAAGATCTTTTTGTATTTCTTCACGTAAGCCTTGTTCGTCTTTGCCTTCTTCGCGACCTTGACCTTGATCGTCTTTACTTTTGAGCCTTTAAGCGAATTCTTTACGGACTTCTTTTTGAGTTTCTTAGTCCTGACTTCGAGAGCCGTGACCTTTTTATATTTTGCGAATGCCTTAGGGCTGATCTTCTTCACCTTGCTCCCAAGTATGACCTTCGTCACATACTTCGCCGAGCCGCCCCCTCTTTTGACAGCCTTATCTATGGTCTTCGCGCTGACTGTCGCGCTATTGACCGTTACCGTTTTAATGTTTTTTACAGACGCGGGAGCAACCGGCTTCTGAGCATCGTCACCCTGATCCTCTCCCGGCGTTTCGCCCTGCTCTTCGGAAACGGTCCATGTCCTCGCGCCTGTTTCGTCTACAGTCAGTGTGAATGAAGAGCTGTCGCTTAACTTCGCCTGGAATGCCGGACGCACTGCCCTGTATGTGTTTGCGCTGACAGCAGCAAGTTCTCCATCAGGCTTTACCTCAGATGCCCATTCAGTATCTCTCTGAGAGGAACGCAGCAACCATTGCTCCGTAGTATTGCTGTCCGGCATGTGGGCCTTCCTGTCCCGCGGATCCGGTATATATGAGGCCACTTCCTCTGCCGAAAGGAAGAACACATCATGCTGATACAGGATCACATCCGCTGCGGAAAAAAACAGCTTTTTGTTGTTTCCTTCCGCGTAAAGACTCTGCTCATACACGAATTCACCGTCTGATCCGGTCGTCTTCACGATGTTGAGACCTTCGACCCCGGACAGAACGGCAACGCAGAAATCGTCACACCATGCTTCTGCGAGTGTCCCGCGCCAGTACAGAGTCTGTCCGTTTACTATTTTTTCAGGGCCGCTTGTGAGGAATCTCACCTTTGCGGCCGGATCTGTCCCGTTGCCCGTCCAGAGGTATTCCGACATCAGCAGCATGCTTCCGTCTTCCTTCTTGTCAAGGACGCGCCAGTGAGGAATCCCCGTATAGCCCTGAGCGTCTGTCCTGCCTATGTCGATATGATCACCGACCTGTATGTCCGAGGCGCCCGCGGCATAAGCTTTATCAGGAAGCGTCGTGAATGTCCCGAAAACCAGCGCTGCTGCCAGCAGAAGCGCAATCAGTCTGCCCGGTTTGTGATCTTTGGATCTTTTCTTCATTACAGTGTTCTCTCCTTGGAATCGATCTTTCGGTTGAAAGGACGCGCGGTCTGCTATTTTACGCTGACCTTCCTGCCCGCGTTCTTCTTCGTAAAGATCTTTTTGTATTTCTTCACGAAGCCTTTGTTTGCTTTTTTCTTTTTGGAGACGTTGACCTTGACGGTCTTTACTTTTGAACCTCTGAGAGAGTTCTTAACGGTCTTCTTTGTGAGTTTCTTTGTCCTGAGCTCGATCAGAGTGACCTTCCTGTACTTTTTGAATGTATCGGGACTGATCTTTTTGACCTTGCTCCCAAGTATGAATTTTGTCACATACTTTACTGAGCCGCCCTTTGCCTTGACCGCCTTGTCGAGGGCTTTCGCGTTGACCGTTGCCGTGTTCACGGTGACTGTCTTCACCTTTTTTGCCTTCGCCTCGGCCGCGGCCTCTTCCCTCGCCTTATCGGCAGCGACCTTGTCAGCATAGATCATGCTGCTGTCGTATTCGATCAGCACAGGGCGCAGAGACAGGCTGTCCATGGTGAAGCTTACATCATCAGCAGAGCTCTGCCTGAAGCCGATCTCACTGAGCGCGCCTCCGTCACCCATAACGTAGACATGGCTGACGAGCTTTCCCCGGCACTCCTTCCATGTGATGCCGAAATCTGTCCCTTTCAATTTGGATATTTCCCACCTTGTAGGATTGACCGCGCAGACGCTTATGACCTCATAGTCCTTGCCGCTGAGTCCGTCCACGTTCACATCAAGCACTCTGTCAACTATCAGGAGGTTCTTGAAGTTCATACCCGTTACCGTGGAACGCCCCTTAAGGCTGTCGACAGTTGTATTGCGGCTGAGGCCGTCGAACTCGGTGTCGCCCTTGTCATACAGCGTGATGCTGTCGACCTTGACGCATGTGCTGTGGTTGTAACAATACAGGCCTTCGCCGTACTCGGTCTTGTCCTTCGCGACGATCGGGAACGGGTCTATCGAATAGCTGTCGTTCATCAGATAGACCATGTACGTGACGCCCTCAATCAGATCTGCCCTGAAAACGCCGCCGGTCTCCGTGACCGTATCGATGGTCTCGACATCGCTTACCAGCCTGAACTTTATGCCGGCCCTCGGGCCACCGCCGTTGTACCGGACCGTTATGGTGTTGTTGCTTCCGGTATCGTAGCGGTTTTCTGCGAACGGATCTGCGCACGGGCTTTCCCTGCGCTCCACGGCTATCTCTTCGATCTTGCCGTACCTGAGCGTATCTGTCAGATAGTTATACGCGCCAGGCCCGTCCTGCGCGGTGACCGTGTCTCCCGGGCGTATCTGAGCGTAGACCTTGCCCGCGGAAGGATGATTCTCTCCGCGAGGGTATCGGTAATTCGCGTCTTCAACGAAGAATATGTAGTCGTGACCTTTTTTCAGCTCCATCGGCGGCAGATAGCTGCAGCCGTCTTCGCCCTTTACCGTTTCTACCGGACCTCCAAGTTCAGTCTCCTGAGTAGTCGTGTTGTATATGCGGAAACGGATCGCATCCTCCGGATCGGTCCATACCGTGTTCCCGGCAATGTCTTCACGCACCTCAACGACCTTGATCCCGGATACGTTTATGGTCTCCGTCTCAAAGACGTCCCTCATCCTCACATGCGGAGGACCGTTTGGGATAGGATCGTAATCGTCAGGTATCCCGCTGTCAGCGGCGTGGGCCCTTGCCGGCACGCAAACCAGCATAAGCGTCAGCACCGCGGCAAGCAGTACAGCTCTGAGTACAGCTTTATTCATTTTCCCGAATGATCTCGTCTCCATGCAGACCTACCGCTACAGTTTCACCGTCACCTTTTTACCGGCATTTTTCTTGGTAAATATCTTCTTGTATTTCTTCACGTAAGTCTTGTTGACCTTCTTGCTTCCGACCTTGACTTTGATCGTCGTGACTTTGGACCCTTTTAGCGCACCCTTGACGTTCTTCTTCCTCAGTTTTTTGCTCTTCACTGTGACCGTTTTGACTTTCGTGCCTTTGAGCGCGCCCCTGCTGATCTTCTTTACATTCTTTCCGATCACCAGAGTGGTCACTTTGCTGCCGCCTGCCTTCTTTATTGCTTTCTTTACTGCCGCCGCTGTCACGGTCTTTCCGCTGACTGTCGCGGTATGGGCTTTTGTGGCAGTCCCCTGGGCAGGAGATGAAGATTTGTAAATAATGACATTCGGATACATCGAAAGCGTGTTCATCACGAACGTGACCTTGCCGTCTGCCTGAGCGAACTTGAGCACCTTCAGCTGTCCCTGTTTGTTTACATAGCAGACGCTTTCGACAGTCTTGCCTGCAGGTACGTCGCGCGTGATGGTGTATCCGCCCGCGGCCAGCCTTGACCTTTCGGTGCGGAACATGTTGACGGCATCTACCCGGAACACCTCGTAATCGCTGCCGCTTAGGCCACTGACCGTGCTGTTGTCGAGCTGCCTGTCATTTATGAAGTAGCGGTCCGTATTCGTCTCGCTTGTATTCAGGAAGTTCTGCCCTGTCACGGATGTCTTGCCCGAGATCGATATCAGCCTGGTGTCGTGCGCGTGCTCATACTGCTTGTCCACAAGGTACAGCCCCTGTACCGATCCGCAGCTGAAGTGGTTGTATATTGATTTCGGCCATCCGTTCTCAGCGTGGTCTTTTACCGTGAGAGGGAACGTATCAAGAGCCAGCGCGCCTGAATCATCAATTAGCTGCACCATATAGTTCTCATCCTCTATGAGGGAAACGCTGATCTCGCCGCTGCGGTCACTCATCGCATACAGAGTCTCTGACGGGCTGGTTAGTTTTATGGTCGCGTCCTCGACCGCGAACAGTATAGTCGCCGATGTCCCGTCCTGCGTATAGTACACCGGTACCCTCACGTTCACCCGCCTCGCGTCCGTGACATCTGAAAGCTCCGAAGAGCGCTTCCTTACGTCAAGCGACTTGAGTTTTTCGTCCTTCTTTATGTCCGTCGGCAGCTTTCCGTCCTCGCTGAGGCTGATGTAATAGTTGGCCATGTTGGCGGTATAGGATTCGGAATTGCCCTCGCCGTCATCGGCTATGGTGACGCGGTAGTAAGCCGGTATCTCGTAATCTTTTTCATGCGCCGAGACGATGTACCTGTGACCGCGTATGAGTTTCACTCCCGAGAGCATCTGCACTGTCTGCGCGACACCCTCTTCATCCTTATATGTTCCTTCCTGCGTGGAGAATACGCCCGCGCTCTCCTGAGCCGTGCTGTCATAGAATTCGAAGTTCATCGGCTTCTCCGTGAACCATTCATATTCGGCCTCTGTACCGGTTTGTCCGGCATTGTATTCGCGAACCGGGATGTCGGCCATCGTCACCGTCTCCGTCTCATATATGAGCCGGTAATCGCCCTGCAGGTACCCCGCCTGCTCATCTTCTCCGTTTCCGCCCTTCTTGGCGTTCACATAAGTATCGATGGCATCCCTCAGCGCAGATACTGCCTGATCTACCTGAGCCTGTGAAGCTCTGTCATTCGAGTCGACGGACTGCGCTTCCGCTATAGCGTCATCGAGCGCCTTCTTCTCTGCCGGAGTAACGAAGATCTCACTTGGCGACACATCCCATCCGTCTGCCGAAACATTCACGCCTTCCTGAGCGTCCTTCGCGTCCTGTATGGC
This sequence comes from Anaerovoracaceae bacterium, assembly GCA_045114795.1. Taxonomy (GTDB): domain Bacteria; phylum Bacillota; class Clostridia; order Peptostreptococcales; family Anaerovoracaceae; genus Crickella. Next base: position 35,709 of record JBGUKZ010000005.1, on the reverse strand, counting down.
GTTTTTCAGTTCGCTCTTGTCTACATTTGAATAACCGTCCTGCGTGATGACAGGGCAGTCGACGCTGTCACCCGAATAGATGAAACGCCACAGGTTCGTGGTGTCTGTCTCTTTTGTATTGTCAGGGATCGCCATGCCGGTGAGGTATCCGACATTGCTCTCGCCGTCCGCGTCAGATATCCTGAAGCTCACGTACGGACACTTGCTGTTCTTCCACTCCGACCCATATGGCTTCCTCTGGATCTGGAAGTCGTCGTCCGTGACCTTCCCCGCAGGCAGACTGCTGAGTACCGTGCCTTCTTCGAAAGTCACCTTCCATTCATATACACCTCCGGCAGCAGGCTGCTGGCGTCCCGAGTTTCTGCTTATGATGATCTCGGTGATCTCCGGAGGATCTTTTCTGCCGTTCTTCTTCGCGGCAAGGAACGTTTCCTTTGCGGTCTCCAGATCCGTCACTGCCTGCTCCACGTCTGCAGTCTTCGCAAACGGGTCGTCGGCTACTGCCTGAGCGTCATCGAGCGCCTTGTTATATGCCTGGAGCTCCGCCTCCGTCACATACTGGAAGTTTTTCCCCACATCAAGCCCATCATCTGAAGACCTTACGCCGGTCCTGGCGTCCGTGGCCTTGCTGATCGCGGCGTTCAGTTCTGTTTTGTCAGCCAGCTGGGATTTGTCGAGGAATACAGCAGCGTATGTCGTATCGCTGTCCGCTTCAGTAATAGCAGGATCCCAGCCCGCGAATACATACTCAACACCGTCTTCGGACGGTCTTACAGGAGTCTCGCCTTCATACTCCGGCTTTTCGCCGTCTTCTGTCTGCGAGGTCTGCAGTACTTCGCCGTTCCAGCCGGTGAAAGTGATCGTATGCATCTTCTTCCACCCCGCCGTGAGAGTGAACGATTTGTTGACCTTGGAGTTGAAGTCGTACTGCCTCTCGCCCCTGAACCATCCGGTGAACTTGTATCCTTCTTTCTCCGGAGCCTGAGGTTCTGTCACCTTTTCTCCTCTGGCAACTGTCTGAGTTTCCGGAACAGGCTCTCCTCCGTCTGTGTCGAATGACACCTCGCAGGAAGCGGTCTCTCCCCCGGATGATGTATCGATACCAAGCTGAATATCAGGGCGGGCGCTTCTTATGCGCCAGACATTGGACCCGCTGTATGAGTCAGGATCGAGTATCGACTGGTCGCTGTCATCGTCTGCTTCAAGAGCGGTCAACTTGCTGCGGTCAGTACCGTCACCATACTGAGTGGAATAATACTTCAATGTATCTGAGCCCTGAGACTTCACGGCGACCGATGTCACTATGACCAGGTTGCCCTTGCTCCAGTCGTAATCAAACGGCTCTTCCAGCTCTATCGTCTGCCATCCGGTCGACTCGCCGATATCAGGCGCGCCGCTGTAGACAAGCGTTATGTCCGGTTCTCTGAGCGTGTATGCCGAATTGGCAACACGACCCGTATTGGAATCATCATAACGATCCAGATCTGAATAGCCCATCCAGATCTTCATGTTGGATATTCTGTATCCCGGACTTGTTTCAGCCACATTGAACGCGACCGATAATATCGTCCCGGTCTTTTTTATATCCGAGGCATCGTAGATGATTTGTGACCTTGAATATTTGAATCTCGTCCGGTGAGGGAGCCAATCCGAAGCGGTCTGACTCTCGCCGATGGTGACAGTTTCGATACTCTCAGCGTATACCTTTCCGGGCAGCGTAAAAGCCGACACGCTCAGCAACAATGCCAGCGCGAGAGCTATCGTATATATCGTCTTGCATTTCTTTGATGGTCTCATGTCAGCTTGCCTACTTGACTTTCACTTTCTTTCCTGCGTTTTTCTTAGTGAAGATCTTCTTATACTTCTTTATGTATTTCTTGTTCAGCTTTTTGCTTCCTACCTTGACCTGTACAGTAGCGACCTTCGATCCTTTCAGGGATCCCCTGACCGTATTCTTTTTGAGTTTCTTTGTCTTTACGACTACAGTCTTAATTTTGGTGCCCTTGAGCGCGTTCTTTCCGATCTTCTTCACTCCGCTGCCCAATACCAGAGTAGTTGCCTTGCCGCCGCCCGCCTTTATCGCTTTTTTCACGGCAGCCGCGGTAACGGTTCCGGACTTTATAGTCACGGCCTTTTTTGCCGAAGGAGCAGACTCTTTATCGCCGGAAGTCGCCGGAGCCTTGTAGTCCTCTTCATCATCCGTGACCGGCACGGTCTTAGTGTCAGTATATGTCTTGCCATTGAACACTGCTGTCGCCGTATATGTCACAGTATCGCCGTCATCGGTCCTCCTGACCACGGTCCTGACCGTGCTTACATGGCCTTCGTGGTTACCGCAGGTGAATCTGGCTGAAGCCGCAGTGTAACCGGTCTCATCGCTCCCCTTCCACTCCCATACAGGTGCGTTGCTCCAGTCATGTTTTACCGTTCCGTAGGATTCCCAGTCGCGCACTACGACAAGGATGTAGTCCGTGACTCCAAGCGCTGCGCGCTCGGGAGTCCCTGCTCCGCTCACCCAGAAAACATTGGTGCCTTCTACGACATATGAAAGATACTCATCAGCGTTCTCGTCAGGCACGCAGGTAACTGATCTCAGTTTTTCGCACAGTGCTTCGGCCTCAGGGATGCTGCCTGCGCCCGGCCACATGCCGCTCTCTTTCATTTCTGTCCATTCCTCGACGAGTCCGGAGATGCCGTAGCCTTCATCCGGGTCTCCGATGCTGAGATCGGTCCCGGTCATATTGAAATACTCTGTTTCGAACGAGCGGCCTTCTTCTCCCATTGGGAACGAAACGCCCGCGCCGCCTCCTATTACTATCTTGTGTCCTGCTTCATCGCCTTTGATCAGGCCCGGATCCCTGAATGTAGTCGTGACATCGGGATATACGTAAGCGATATATACCGGCGGGATGTGATCCGCCTGATACTCCGCATAACTCCACGGCGCCTGCTCGACTCTGAAGTCGGCGCAATACTCTCTGCTGAATGCAGTTACTTCGTCAGTCTCCTCCAGAGCGGCGGCCTGAACTATGATCTCGCTCTCGATCCTTTCCGATGCGCTGTCCGGCTTGTAGACCACACGCCATTTCTTTATGAACGGATCGGTATTGTCAGGCACGCGCGCAGCGATTATGGCTTCGAACGAAGCAATATAGTACTCATCTCCTCCTAGCACCGCTATGTTGTTGCCGGGTACAGTCTGCCAGCCGTCATCGGTCTTCTGCTGCAGTTCAAAGTCAGCCGCGTCAAGGTCGGCGGCCAGTTCATTTCCGTAGTAGTTGTAGTCAAAAGTGACCCATGCGAACATGCCGCCGCTTGCCGGCTGCCTGGCTCCGCTTATTACTTCCGGGACGACCCATATCGCCCTGAGATTTATATCCTGCGCCGGATCATCGGCGTATGCTCGCTCCGGCGTAAGTGCAGAGTACGAAAACACCAGCACAAGCGCTAGCAGCATCGCTGTAATAGTCCGTCTACATCCATAGTTTTTGTTATGCATCTGCTGCTCCTTCAAATGAAAAAAGCCTGTGTGTCTAACGCCACTATCCTGCGCACACACCTCTCCAATAATATTGTAGGAAGATTAAACAAAATGTAACAATTGAATAAGTCTATGACAGACTTGACTGATATAGTAAAGCTCAATTGATTTACTTTCCTAATGTTTTTACCCAGTTGTTGATAAGCATTCCCGATATGGTCCCAAACCGTTATAGCGATTTCCAATAATGCGGATTTGATCACAAAGGTATAATAAATAATGAAATCATATTTATACGATATTCAAGGAGTTAAGGACAAAATGAGCCGAAAAACGAGAACTCTATTGTTACTTACAGCGTTATTGACTGTATTCTGCCTTGTACTTGCTGCATGCGGCAGCGGTGATAAGGAAGACTCGGCAAATGACGAGTCGATCACCTCTGTAGAACAGACAGAAGAATCTCAGGATCGATCCAAAGAAGATGCCGCTTCTGAGGAGGACGCCACAGCCGGGGAGGAAATCGCGGAAGAGGACGCTGAACAGAAAGTGGAAGAGGAGCAGGCTTCCAAAGAGGCTGAAAAGAAAGTCGCTAAGGAAAAGACTTCCAAGGAAACGAAAAAAGACAAAACTTCTAAGAAGAAGAAAGAAGAGAGCAAGTCCTCCAAGAGCAGTTCATCAGAATCGAAGCCTAAGGAGAAGAAGAAAGTCTGGGTAGAGCCTGTAACGGAGACCCGAACCGTCACGCTCGATACCGGGACCAGGTACTGCTGCGGTGCCAAGAGCGGCGGCGGATGCGGGGCCTCGTGGCACGGTTCCAAGGACAGCACATATAACAGCTGGCATAAGCACTGGCAGGACTATGTAAAGAAAAGAACTGAGGAAGAAGAAGCCAAAGGAAAAGTCTACGTTTGTGACCATATCCACGATGACTCAAAGTGGGTACCTGACACAACGACAGAAGAAGTTGTAGTAAAGGAAGGTTACTGGAAGGAAGTCGATTGATGAGATCAAACGAACGATCCACGGACTATATAAAACAAATAATGCGGGCAGTTTTTCTGCTCGCACTTTTGTCTGTCTTTATTATGGCGCTTGTCTCATGCGGAGGCGGCAGCTCCGCCGGTGACGCTCAGGACGAAAGCGCTCCTTCCGGAACCATGGATGCCCGTTACACCCACCTTTCGATGGAAGACGCGCAGGCCATGATAGAAGCCGGGACTCCCGGCGAGGATTATATCCTGCTCGACACGAGGCAGGTCAATGTATACAAACATGACCACATCCCCGGCGCCATCTGCATACCGGATACGGAAATAACGTCCCTGTCCAATGATGACGTGATAGAGGAGCTGCCGGATAAGGAGCAGAAGATCATCGTCTACTGTCAGTTCGGAGGCGTGAGCAAGGTCGCGTCAGAAAAGCTCTGTGATATGGGTTACACCAACGTCTATGAATTTGACGGCATGGATTATTGGGAAGGAGACATAGAATACGGCGATGATTATGAATAGCGACTGTACAAATCGCAAGTGCCCGGGAACACTTTCCCGGGCACTTTTTATTCAATCTTTCAGCAATGGCGCGAAGAATATCCGTGTGGCGGTCCAGATGCCGGCAACGAGAAATATCAAAGCATACCATGACTTGAGCGACAGCTGAGCGGTCCCCACGAGGCCGTTGCCCAACAGGCAGCCAAGACCCCACATGGCGCCCCAGCCCATCAGCGCGGCGCCGGCTATCCCGCGCAGGATCTCGCTCCTGTGCGGTTTTATTATCTTGAACTCTCCTGATATCAGCGAAGTGAGGAACGAGCCGAGTATGATGCCGAGCACCAGCAGACTGCCCCAGCCGAAGTGCTCGTCATACGGATTGCATCCGCCACAGGTCTCGACCGGCCTGGTGAACATATATATCCAGGACATCACAGGCGTAGTGATGGCGACGCCGAAATACCTGCCGGTCAGCGAGCTTATGAAAAACGCGATGCCGAGCACTGTTCCGACGCCGATGGGCCCGCCTTCCTTCTTCCACTCCTTCTCGAAGAGCAGATGGCGTATGCCGCTGTATCTGTTTCCCTCGAAGCCTTTATGAGAGTCGCTGAGCATGTGCCTGCGCATCAGGACGCAGAGGAGTATCACCGCGAGCGCGAATATGATCACGGGGATCACTGTCGTGCGGACGGGAAGCGCGTCATCGACCACGGCGATGCGCCTCGCCGCTTTCGAGAAGCCGATCCCGTGGCCCGCAGCGAAGAAATAAGCGCTCGCCATGAATACAGCCAGATAGATCCAGCCGCTTAGCCTTCCGTCTCCGCATTTGACAAGCGTCGCGGTAAGGCAGCCGTTGCACATGACCGCGCCCATGCCAAAGGCAAAGCTCCCTACCGCTACCGTAAGCAGCGAGAACGGGGGCAGGAATGATGCCATGCGCACCGCACCCGCGGCAGCAAGCGCGTAATAGATCAGACCTTCTATGCAAATTATCGCAAAGAAAAGAACGATGTTGTATCTGCTCTTCTGCAGATATACATCTCTGATGAGGCCTGTGAAGCAGATGCGGCTCCTGCTGAGCACATAACCGAAAACTATTCCAAGTATCAGCCCGGATATGATCATTCGTCTGACTTTCTCCTTATTCTTTCCCAATTATTATTCCACGGTCCGCTATTACTTACAATCGCATTTTTCTATGACGGACAAAGCAGCCGGCTGTTTTGAACAAGTAAAAGCGGAGACCGCGTTTGCGGTCTCCGCCTCTTTTTGCGTTATGCAGCGTTTGCGATTATGCCTCCGGTGCGTAGAAATCTACGAACTTCTTCAGCTTCTCGTAACGTGCCATTGCAGCTGCCTCGTTCTCCGCGAAGAGCTTCTCTGCTCTCTCCGGATTCTCTCTGGTCAGTCTGTTGTAACGCGCCTCGTTTCTCAGGAACTCCTGATATCCGCCTGCCGGTACCTTGCTGTCCAGTGTGAACGGGTTCTTGCCTTCCTTCTTGAGTGCAGGGTTGAATCTGAAGAGGTTCCAGTATCCGCACTCTACGGCCTTCTTCATCTCCATCTGGCAGTTCATCATGCCGCCCTTGATGGAGTGCATCTCGCATGGCGAGTATCCGATGATCAGGGAAGGTCCGTCGTAAGCGATAGCTTCGTTCATTGCCTTCAGAGTCTGGGTCGGGTTAGCGCCCATGGCTACCTGAGCTACGTATACATAGCCGTAAGCCATTGCGATCTGAGACAGCGACTTCTTCTCGATGGCCTTGCCGGCAGCAGCGAACTGCGCTACCTGACCGATGTTGGAAGCCTTCGAAGCCTGTCCGCCTGTGTTGGAGTAGACCTCTGTATCGAATACCATTACGTTCACGTTCTCACCGCTGGCGAGTACGTGGTCGAGTCCGCCGTAACCGATGTCGTAAGCCCAGCCGTCTCCGCCGAAGATCCATACGGTCTTCTCGCCGAGGAGGTCTTTGCGCTCTACGATCTCAGCTCCGATGCCTGCCTTCTCGAGTGCCGCGGCAAGCTTGTCGCCGGCCTCTCTCGAAGCAACAGGATCACTGAATACTGCATACCATGCCTCGGCAGCTTCCTTGACCTCTGCAGGTACTCCTGCCTCTACCAGAGCCTCAACGTCAGCTTTGATCTTTGCTCTTCTGGCCTTGATAGCCATTCTCATTCCGAGACCGTGCTCAGCGTTGTCCTCGAAGAGGGAGTTGTTCCATGCAGGACCATGTCCGCATGCGTCAGTTGTGTAAGGTGCAGTTGCTCCAGGGCCGCCCCAGATGGAGGAGCATCCTGTAGCGTTGGAGATAAATGTGTGATCTCCGCAAAGCTGTGTGATAAGTCTTGCATACGATGTCTCAGCACATCCTGCGCAGGAGCCCGAGAACTCGAGCAGCGGTGTCTTGAACTGCGAGCCCTTTGTCGTCTTCGTGTCGGCAACGTCTGCCTTGACTGTGACGTTCTTGACTGCGTAGTCGAAGTTCTTCTGCTCAGGCAGCTGCTCTTCGAGCGGCTTCATCGTGAGTGCCTGTACCTTGTCCGGGCATACTGTTACGCAGACTCCGCATCCCATGCAGTCGAGCGGGGATACTGCCATCGCGAACTTGTATACGCCCTTGCCTGCTCCGGCCTTGACGTCAGCCATCTTGAATCCTTCAGGAGCTGCGGCAGCTTCCTTCTCATCAAGCATGTAAGGTCTGATCGTAGCGTGCGGGCAGACGAATGCGCAGCTGTTGCACTGGATACACTTTGTGGCATCCCACTCAGGTACCATAACGGCAACGCCTCTCTTCTCGTATGCGGAAGCTCCGAGTTCCCACTCACCGTCAACGTGCGGCAGGAACGCGGATACAGGCAGGCTGTCTCCGTCCATGTTGTCGATAGGCATGAGGATGTTCTTGACCTGCTTGACCAGAGCTTCAGGTCCCTCGAGAGGAGCCTTCTCAGGATCTGCTGCAGGGTTTGCCCACTCAGCCGGAACGTCGATCTTGACGAGAGCGTCAGCGCCGGCGTCGATAGCCTTGTGGTTCATGTCTACGATGTTCTGGCCCTTCTTGAGGTAGGACTTCGTAGCAGCATCCTTCATGTACTTGATAGCGTCTGCCTTCGGCAGTACCTCTGCGAGTGAGAAGAATGCGGACTGGAGAGTTGTATTTGTTCTCTTGCCCATTCCGATCTTAGCGCAGAGATCGATAGCGTCGATGATGTACAGCTGGATGTTGTTCTCAGCGATGTACTTCTTGGCAGCAGCGTCGAGGTGGTTGCCGACTTCCTCAGGCTTCCACTGGCAGTTGATCAGGAAGATCCCGCCCGGCTTAACGTCCTGAACGATCTTGAATCCCTTCTCAATGTAGGATGGGTTGTGGCAGGCTACGAAGTCAGCCTTGTTGATGTAGTACGAGCTCTTGATAGGCTTGTCACCGAATCTCAGGTGAGAAATGGTTACGCCGCCTGTCTTCTTGGAGTCATACTGGAAGTAAGCCTGTACATACTTGTCTGTGTGGTCTCCGATGATCTTGATGGAGTTCTTGTTGGCTCCGACTGTTCCGTCGCCGCCGAGACCCCAGAACTTGCACTCGATCGTTCCCGAAGGAGCTGTGATCGGTGCCGGCTTCTCCTCGAGTGAGAGGTTTGTAACGTCGTCTTCGATGCCGATGGTGAATTTCTTCTTCGGCTCGTCCTTGAGGAGCTCATCATATACAGCGAATACGGATGCCGGAGGAGTATCCTTCGAACCGAGTCCGTAACGTCCGCCGATGACCTTGACGTCATTCAGTCCCGCTTCCGCGAATGCTGTGACTACGTCGAGGTAGAGAGGCTCGCCGAGAGCGCCCGGCTCTTTTGTTCTGTCAAGAACAGCAACCTTCTTGCATGTCTTTGGCAGAGCCGCGATCAGCTTGTCTGCTCTGAACGGTCTGTAGAGTCTTACCTTGATGAGACCGACCTTCTCGCCCTTTGCGTTGAGGTAGTCGATGACTTCCTCAGCAACGTCGCAGATGGAGCCCATTGCGATGATGACTCTGTCAGCGTCAGCTGCGCCGTAGTAGTTGAAGAGCTGATAGTCTGTTCCGAGCTTCTCGTTGATCTTGGCCATGTACTTCTCAACTACATCAGGAACTGCATCATAGAACTTGTTGCATGCTTCTCTGTGCTGGAAGAATACGTCGCCATTCTCGTGAGATCCTCTCAGATGAGGATGATCAGGGTTCAGGCATGCGTCGCGGAACGCCTTGACGGCATCCATGTTGCACATTTCCTTGAGGTCCTCATAGTCCCATACGGCGACTTTCTGGATCTCGTGGGATGTTCTGAATCCGTCGAAGAAGTTCAGGAAAGGAACTCTGCCTTCGATAGCTGCGAGGTGAGCTACAGGAGCGAGGTCCATGACTTCCTGTACGTTGCTCTCTGCGAGCATCGCGAATCCTGTCTGACGGCAGGCATATACGTCGGAGTGGTCTCCGAAGATGTTCAGCGCGTGAGTCGAAACAGTACGTGCCGAAACATGGAATACAGCCGGAAGAAGTTCGCCGGCGATCTTGTACATGTTCGGGATCATCAGGAGGAGTCCCTGGGAAGCTGTGTAAGTAGTCGTGAGAGCTCCGGCTCCGAGTGAACCGTGAACTGCTCCGGCCGCGCCAGCCTCAGACTCCATCTCGACTACCTGTACAGTCGATCCGAAGATGTTCTTTCTTCCGGCGGCTGCCCACTGGTCTACATAGTCAGCCATTGGCGAAGACGGTGTGATCGGGTAAATACCGGATACTTCCGTGAACGCGTAGGAGACATGTGCAGCAGCGTTGTTGCCGTCCATTGTCTTGAATTGTCTCTTCATTCTTTCATCTCCCTTATAAAAAGATTTTGAAATTGAGTGATAATAAGTAAAAAGTACTTTTTATGAAATAATATATGGTGAAATAATTATTTCCGAAAGTAAGTCAGTCCCGGTACCCCTTTTACTACATAGCCTCTACGAGCGCCTGTGTGTCCTTTGCGATCATGAGCTCTTCGTTGGTCGGGATAATGAATACTCTGACCTTCGAATCCTTGCCCGTGATCTCGACTTCCTTGCCCCTGCAGTCATTCTTCTTCTTGTCGATGGTGATACCCATGAAGCCGAAGTTGTCCATGACCTTTTCTCTCAGCTCTATGTCATTCTCGCCGATGCCGGCTGTGAATACGATGGCGTCTACCTGGCCGAGCTCAGCGATGTAGGCTCCGATGAAGCGCTTGACCGATCTGAGCAGCATCTCTCTCGCGACGTGAGCCTTGTGGTTGCCCTTTGCCTCAGCGATGCAGACGTCTCTGACGTCGCCGGAGATCTCGGATACAGCGAGGAGTCCGGACTTCTTTGTCATCATGTCTGTGATCTCCTTGACCGGCATGCCCGTCTGCTCATAGATGAAGCTGACGACTGTAGGGTCGATGGATCCGCAGCGCGTTCCCATTACGAGTCCCTCGAGCGGCGTCAGGCCCATCGATGTGTCGTAGCACTTGCCGCCCTTGACGGCTGTGATGGAGGATCCGTTGCCGAGGTGGCATGTGATGATGTTGAGGTCCTTAGGATCCTTGCCCATGAGCTCAGCGCATCTCTCGGATACATAGCGGTGGCTGGTTCCGTGAGCGCCGTATCTCTGTACGTGATACTTCTCGGCATATTCCCAAGGGATGGCGTAGTACTTGCACTCATCAGGCATGGTGCGGTGGAACGTGGTGTCGAATACAACGACTCCCGGTGTGTTCGGAAGCACCTTCTTGCATGCGCGGATGCCGACCAGTGCAGGAGGGTTGTGGAGCGGTCCGATCGTGCAGAGCTCTTCGATGCCTGCCTCAACCTCGTCGGTGATGATCTCCGACTTGTCGAAGAGGTATCCGCCCTGTACTATCCTGTGGCCTACGGCTCCGATCTCGCTCATGTCGGCGATTACTCCGTGCTCAGGATCTGTCAGTGCGTTGATGACGAGCTGCATCGCCACTCCGTGATCCGGAAGCGGTACGTCATGATCGAATACGGTGCCGGCGTCAGTCTTGTAATTCATGTGGCCGTCTTCTCCGATCCTCTCGCAGAGACCCTTCGCGAGTACGGAATTGTCATCCATGTTGATGAGCTGATACTTCAGGGATGAACTTCCTGTGTTAACTACCAGAATGATCATATCTAGAATTCCTTTCCTTTAAGCTTTTGAATACAGCGGCGCGGTCATCCGCCGTGTCCGGGCACGGTTTTCAGACTGAAAAAACGCCGCTAAAAACCCGCATATATTGTATCACAATAATGCGGGTTTTTCTCTGTCATTCTTGGTCTTTCTTTGTCTTTATTGTTCTTTGTTTTGTTCAGCGGCTTCTTCTTCCTTCTCAGCCTGTATCCTCGCGAGTTCTTTGCGGATGAGATTGACGCTGTAGCGCTTGGTATCGAACTTGCCTTCGCCGCCCGGACCCCACGCAAGGCTTGCCGTGTCCGCGCCGATGAGAGGCAGATATATCCTGAATTCCGTGCCCTTGCCCGGCTCGGAATCGACGTATATCTTGCCGCCATGGGTCTCGACTATCTGAGCTACGATTGCCAGGCCGAGGCCGGTGCCCTTGCCGGACTCCTTGGTCGTGTAGAACGGGTCGAATATCCTCGCGAGCGTCTCGGTGTCCATGCCGCAGCCGCTGTCCTTGAATCTCAGCACGGCTTCCTCTCCCGATATCCTCGTGGACACCAGCAGGGTTCCGCCTTCTTCTCTCATGGCATCGTAGGCATTGAGCACGATATTCATCACCATCTGTGAGATCTGAGTGCGGTCCGCCTTTATGACATTGCCCTCGGCGTTGAAGTTGGCCTTGACGTCGACTTCCTTAGGCTTCGCCGGCAGTGTCACTTTGAGCGCGCTCTGTATCACCTCGTCGACTTCTACCTCAGTGAAACTCTCCGCGTTGCCCTTCTTGGTAAGTTCGGCCAGCCTTGTCACGATGTCCTTGGCCTTGACCGAAGCGTCGTATATCTCCATCAGATTTTCCTGCAGCTCAGTCGCGTCGGCCGGCAGCATCTCCATCGTCATAATGCTGTAGCCCATTATAGGGGTCAGCAGGTTGTTGAAGTCGTGGGCTATGCTGGCCGTCATGGTCCCGATGGTCTCGAGCCTCTGGTGATGCGCCAGAGCCTGCATCTTCTGGTTGATCTCCTCCATCGCTTCGTTTTTCTTCTTGAGAACGCGCAGTTCGGCCGAACTCGCGGCGTTTTCGCGTCTCATGAAGATCAGAAGAAGCAGGAGTCCCACTACGCCGAGCATGGCGAGTCCGCCAAATATCAGTATCTCTTCAGCCGCCGCTCTCGAAGGAGCGATCGCCTCCTCGTAGTTCGCCAGCGTGCCCATGGCGAATTCGCCGTTCACGGTGCTGCTGCTCGGAAGCGCGACCATCCTGGCCGTGTAAGGCTCTCCGTTATCGTCAGCCAGTCTGACGGACATGCCGTCAGCGATCCCCTCCTGCTGACAGCTGATCAGGTAATCCCTGAAATTAGCGGTCTTCTCGTCAGCATCCCCGTCCACGGGCATCACAACGGGACCGTTCTCTCCCGAAGTGAGCATCAGAGTCGCTGTTGAATCTATGAGCATGATCTCCTGCTCGGAGCTGCTGCTTATCGCCGTGCTGTAAAGTCTTTCAAGATCGATGAGCACGTCATAGCTGATGCCGCGCTGCGCTTCGTGTCTGTAAGCCAGATAATAGGCTCCTTTTCCGTCCGCGCACAGATGCATGCTGTTGGCGTCGATGCCTGTGACGGCAGTGTAATCCTTGTTGCCCGACGCGGTGCAGAGGATCTTGTCCTTGTTATACATGACAAGATCGGCATAGATAGGGTTAGGCGTCAGTGTGTTGTTGCTTATATACGTCCTGAGATCGGCTGTGCTGCCGCTCTCCCTCCAGTTTTCGATCTCGCTCTTGAGCCTCTCGCGGCTTAGGAAAGTCTCCGCCTCGCGCTCTATGGCGCTTATGGAGTTTTCGATGTTGATGTCGCCTGACCGCATCAGGCTGTAGAACTGGGCGTCCTTCTCGTTCAGGATGCTGTTGTCGAATCTCTCAAAAGATTTCCAGACATTGAAAACGCCTGCCGCGATGCATGCGACAGCCGCCACGAGCGCTATTATGAAAACTATTCTTCCCGTGTTCTTCTTATCCAATCGATGTCCTCCGTCTTTATTCTATCACGAAGAAACATAAAAACGTACATATTTAGGGCCAAGTGTGGTAATATTACACTAGGTATGGGGTCTGAGAAAAGACTCTCTTAAGATAGGAGGCTCAAATGGCGGACAAAGTTCTGGTAGTGGATGACGATAAAGCGATACTGACGATGCTGCACAAGGCTCTCAAAAGCAACGGGATCGACAATGACCTTGCCATCAGCGGCGAGGCCGCGCTCGAGCTGCTCGAGACCAATCAGTACGATCTGATCCTGCTGGATATAAACATGAGGGGGATCAACGGTTTTGAAGTGATACAGCGCATCAGGGCCAAAGGCCTTACGACCCCGGTGATGGTAGTCAGCGGCCGCAAGGAGGACCAGGACGCTCTTTACGGTCTGGAGATCGGCGCGGACGACTACATCATCAAGCCTTTCAACCCGGTCACTCTCGTGGCGAAGGCAAAGGCCCTCATAAGGAGGAGCCGCGAGCGCACGCCGCAGAGCACCAGCAACATAATCGAGGCAGGTCCGTTCACCTACAACACATCGACGCTGAGGTTCTATAAGAACGGCGTAGAGATCCCGCTGTCCGCGAAAGAGAACTCGATGATCAAGCTGTTCATCGACAACGTCGACCACATCTTCTCCAAGGATATGATCTACAGCGTCATCTGGGGCGAGACGATAATCGACGAGAACGCCATCATGGTATACGTGAACAGGCTCAGGCAGAAGATCGAAGACGACCCTTCGAATCCGCGCTACCTCATCACGGTGCGCGGCCTCGGATACAGGTTCACGGTCAGCTAGATCCCTCCGGATATATAAAGCAAAAAAACAAGATGCATGCCGTCCGGCATGCATCTTTTATTATACGTTATTGTGTGGCCTATTCGCCGTCGCTTTCAGTCTCAGCGTCATCGGCCTCAGTGTCGTCAGTTTCAGCGTCGCCGCCGGCCTCCTCGGCCTCTTCGGCTTCTTCTTCAGCCTCCTCCTCGAGCTCTTTTATGAACTTTTTGGCTTCCCTGTACGACATTCTTACGTAATTGACCGATTCATCGCCCTGCTTGACCTTGACCTTGACCTCAGCTCCGGTCCCGCGTGCAAGCGGCCTGAACGACGACAGATAATAAGCGCCCCACTGCTTGAGAAGCTTCGTGCCGTCTTCTCCGGTGTATTGGTCGACCACGTCTTCAGGAGCGTCCTCCGCGATGTTGAGCCATATCTTCAGAGTGTTCTTCTCGGCCTTCATGGTAACGGTGGTATAGTTGTCCACCGGCGCATCCTTATACAGATCTGTCATGCCGTTATCCGCCATGTACTTTTCGATATTAGCCGGCTTGCTGAAGTAATTGTACCCTCCTACGAAAGCAAACATGCCGATGAGCACGCCGAAGATGAGGATGGCGAGCACTATGTTGTTAGGTCTCTTCTTTTTCTCTTCGACCTTGTTGGCCTCCTTGCGGGCAGCCTTCGCTTCTCTTCTTTCGGCCTTCTTCTTGCGCTTGGCCTCTGTGGATGAGAGCGGAGCTTCCGTCTCTTCTGCAGCTTCCTCTTCAGCGACTTCTGCAACCTCTTCTTTGACTTCTTCCTTGATTTCTTCGATCTCTTCGGTGACTTCTTCCTTGATTTCCTTGATCTCTTCTGTCAGTTTCTTTTCTTCTGCCATTTCGTTTCTCTTTTCTCTTGTTTATATGCATTGCCGCGCGGCGTCTTTCCGCGCCGGCCGTTTTTGTCAACTCTGATATTATAACGATATCGGCCCGTCAGGGCAATAGTTCCGCGCCGCAATCGAGGCAATACTCCGTGCCCTTCGGATTGAGCATGCCGCATTCCGGACACACCGTCATCTCGCTTTTGTCCACGGCGTCTGTCACACTCACGCGCACGCCCTGATCCAGCTTCTTTGCTATCGACCAGGCGTAGCTGTTGATCTTGCTGTCCTGGACAGACGGTCTGAGCCCGGCGGTTTCCGACAGCCCGGTGACGCAGTTTTCGTAGTCTTCGTCAGTCAGCCAGAATATGCCCTCCACTTTGCGTTCTCCGTGCCTGTCAATGACCAGCACGACCAGCCTGAATTCGCTGCAGACCAGCATGGTATATATCGAATCGTCCAGCGCCAGGACTCCGAAATCGACCGGCCTGCCGTTATCATCGATAAATACAGCCGCCCTGCCCGCCACGCGCATCGAGCTGAACTTCTGCGGCTTCTTATTAATGATCAGGTAATTGCTTGTAATCATTTTCAGTCCGGCGCCCTTTTAAAATGTGATGCCGAGGATATCTATGAGTATGCCCCAGGCGATGCCAAGCACCAGCAGCGTGCCTATCACTTTGGCGTTCTCTCTTGTCTTGTTGTTTGTTCTGACCAGCACCAGCAGTCCGACTCCCGCTCCTACCAGAAGTCCCGACATCAGCTGCCCGCAGGTCAGCAGTCCCTCAAGATACATCTGTGCAATCACAACGGACGCTGCGCAGTTTGGTATGAGGCCTATGACGGCTGTCATGATGGTGCCCGCTATTGGAGCATCTGTCAGAAACGATGCCATGGCCCCTTCTCCTACGAACTCCATAAGAAGACTCAGGATCAGCGATATCACGAATATAAAGCCTGTTATCTTGAGCGTATGTATCAGGGCCGAATGCAGTATGCCGCCCTCTTCATCCTCGCAGCCGCAATGCTCTCTTTCGCAGAGGTCGTGGATGTGCTTGGTCTCGGATCTATGGTGTACCAGCCCGGCTATGAGGTCGACCGCGATGCCGCTTATAAGCGCGATCACGAACTTGGCTGCCAGTATCTTTCCTATCGCGCCGGCTCCGACCGACGATGAGAGGAATATCGGCAGCATCTCGTCCGAGGTCGACAGGAATACCGCAATGAGAGTGCCTGCCGTTATTACGCCGCCCGAATACAGGCTCGCTGCAGCTGCTGAGAATCCGCACTGCGGTATGAGGCCTATGCCGGCCCCGGCGATGTGTCCGAACTTTCCTATATGCGCGAGAAGATCCACCGACTGCTCCTCCGTCCTTCTCTCCAGCCATTCCATGGCAACATATGTCAGGAAAAGGAACGGTATCAGCGTCAGCGTATCTTTTATTGTATCGGTTATTGCAACAGTTAAAGCGCTCATGCACACATTATAGTATAAGGACCCGTTCTTGACAAAGAACATTCACTTTGATATATAAATGATATCAAAATGATATCACAACTGATAAGGAGGATATACATATGGCAGATAATGACAACAAGAATGTGGAATTTGAAACCGCGGTGGAAACTGCTGCAAAGCCGGCGGCCGGAAGAGCGGTCCCGGTAGAGCAGAAGGTCATCAACCCGCCGAGCGGCATCGCGGCGCTGATCATACTGATCTTCCTGTGCTTCATGGTGCCTGTGCTCTTCATAAGCGGAGCGACGGCGTGGAGCGGCGGCGGTCTTCGCATACTGATTGCCCTGCTTCTCTGCATAGTGCTTCCTTTCATGTTCGGGGGACTGCGCAGCGTGAGGCCTAACGAGGCGCTCGTGCTTACCCTTTTCGGAAAGTATTACGGCACTATCATGAAGCCGGGCTACTTCTACGTGAACCCGTTCGCGAGATACAACAATCCGGCCTATGATTCGCAGAGCATGACGGATCTGACGGAATCCACGCAGGCAGGCACAAAGACCAAGTCCAGCAAGACCGGCGCTACCAGAGTCAAGAAGACGGTATCCCTGAAGCGCGCTACTCTCGACAACGGCACACAGAAGGTCAACGACGCGCTCGGCAACCCGATCATCATCGGCGCCATCGTTCTGTGGCATGTGGAGAATCCGACCAAGGCAGTCTTCAATGTTGAGAACTACACCGAGTTCCTCTCGATCCAGACCGACTCCACGATCCGGAACATGGCAAGGCTCTACCCTTACGACGTGTTCGACGACGGTCTCGGCGAGGAGACCTCGGAAAAGACCGAGCAGACCCTGCGCGGAAGCTCGCTCGAGATCGCCGACAAGATGAAGGTCGAACTCCAGGAGAAGGTGGCGTTCGCGGGGCTTGTCATCGAGGAGGTCCGCATAACCCACATCGCGTATGCCGAAGAGATAGCGGCGGCCATGCTGCAGAGGCAGCAGGCTTCAGCGATAATCGCGGCCCGCGCCAAGATCGTCGACGGAGCTGTCAGCATGGTCAAGATGGCCATCGACAAGCTGAATGACGACGGCATAGTTGAGCTCGACGAGGAGCGCAAGGCACAGATGGTGTCCAACCTGCTCGTAGTACTTTGCGGCAACAAGGACGCGCAGCCGATAGTCAACAGCGGTTCGATCTACTGATAGTAATAAGGGGGAATCATGCCTGACAAACCCGGAAAAGACGAAAAAGACGCGAAACGCAAGCAGATAGTCCTTCGCCTTCCCGAGTCCCTCTGGAACGAGATCGCAAGATGGGCCGAAGATGACTTCAGGTCGATCAACGGCCAGATAGAGTATCTTCTCACCCGGAGCGTAAAGGAGCACAGAAAATGAGCGAAGGAAAACACGATATCAAAACGCATCAGAAAGCGGAAGAGCCGAAGCCTGAGAAAAAGCGCCGGCCGCTTCTGAAACTGCTTGCCGTGATACTTATCCTTGCCGCCGCGGCGGCCGGATACACGGCGTACACGTATAAGACGACCCTGGATTCACTCGCTCTCGAATTCAAGGAAGCGAGCCCTGTCGTCGAATTCGCCGGCGACTACTCCTCCATGGACTTCGTGTCGGAAAGCACCGGAAACGTCTCTCCTTCAGAGGCTTCTCTCGACACGGGGAGCCTCGGAGAAAAGACAGTCACATATACGGTCTCGCAGCCGATCCTCAGAGGGCTGTTCACGCCGTCGAAGGAGTTCATCATGACCTATAACGTCATCGATTCGATCCCTCCCCTGGAGCTGTGGAGCGGCGACGGCACGGTCCTCGAGCGCGGCACAAAGTTCGACATAAAGAGCGTGATCGCCTACGGTGACAACGCCGACCCGGCGCCTGAGGTGAGCGTTGACGGCAAGGTCGACATGGATAAGGCGGGCAGATATCCTCTCCATGTCACGGTGACCGACTCATCCGGCAATGCCACTGACTGGGATCTCACCATAGAGGTCGCCGACAGTCTGCCTTCATGGGAAGACAACTCGCCGCGCACTCAGTTCAGGGATTTTGCCGGAAAGTATAAAGGCAGCGGAAGGTCTTTCGGCATAGATGTATCGGCCTGGCAGGATGAGATCGACTTCAAAAAGGTGCGCGAAGCGGGCTGCGAATTCGTGATCATCAGGATAGGCTGGTCCGATAAGGGCGCCATGACTCTCGACAAAAGATTCGAGGAAAACTATAAAAAAGCGAAAGACGCGGGCCTGAAGGTAGGCGTATACCTGTTCTCGTATGACAGCACCGAGGAACAGGTGCGCGAAGCCGCCCGTCAGGTAACGGAGAAACTGGGCGGCGGGAAACTCGACTTCCCTATAGCCTTCGACTGGGAGGACTTCGGAAGCTTCCAGACTTACGGTCTGAGTTTCTACCAGCTCAACAGACTGTACGACGCCTTCGCGGACGAACTGTCAAAGAGCGGTTACGACTGCATGCTTTACGGCAGCAAGAATTATCTTGAGAAGGTATGGGAAGATACAGATATAAGGCCTGTATGGCTGGCCCACTTCACGGACAAGACCGATTACAAGGGTCCTTACATGCTGTGGCAGGCAAGCTGCACGGGAAACATAGACGGCATAGGCGGCGACGTCGACATGGACATCCTGTACCACTGAAATATGTAAATCAAAAGACTCCGGGGATCCCTCCCCGGAGCCTTGCGTTTCAGCTTATTTTCAGCTTTTTTGATCACATGTTGTTTCTGGCGTACTGGCCCTGCATCTTTTCATAGAACTTAGGGTTCTCGCTGCCGTATTTCTCCTGGCACTCATCAAGCGCTTCTTTATAGAGTTCGGTGTTGATATGATCGTCGATGTTTATCTTCGATGCCGTCATGCTTAACAGGCCGAGTTTTTCCATGTAATCCCACGCTCTCCTGACCGAGCTCCTCATAGGGCCTACGTTTATGTCCAGATGCGGATTGTCCATATACGCTCTGAGATATTCTTCGTCCTGGCCTGTCACCTTCGTCATGAGCTGTACCGTCTCATCATGATGAGTATCGTAATACTCCATCGCCCTTATCCACGCCCTCAGAAGCGCTTTGACGGTTTCCGGATTCTCATTTACCCATTCCGTGCGCGCTTCGGCGCGGCAGCATGAATATTCAGGCAGCACATCGCTCGCGTATGTGCAGACCTTCAGATCCGGGTCGGTGTTGACCGCGTAGTTCAGAGACGTTCCGACAAGAGCGTAATCCGCCTTGCCCTCCTTGACAGCCTTTATGCGTTCCTCCTGACTGTCCGTCTCGTACCAGTCGATCTGTCTGATCGGATCATAGCCTTTGTCGAGCATAGGTCCTGTGATGCAGTAGAGGTTAGGCTCAAACGCCACTTTCTTTCCTATAAGGCTCTCTATGCCTTTCCACTCAGTATCCTCTTTCGCGAATATCGGCATGCAGCCTGTCAGCTGATAGCCGCCGAAGATAGTCAGGTCCTGGCCTGCTGCGATCCTCTCAAGCGGGAGGTTGGTGCCGGAATTCGAAGCCACATCGATCGTCCCTTTATCGATGCCCTCAAAAACATCCTCATCCGTATCCACCTTGACGTACTGGACCTTTATCCCTTCTTCCTCAAGATAGCCCTGTTCCTCCGCTATCGCGTTCAGGATGTGGCCGTTTGCGGGATAAGCCAGCTTTATGACCTTGACGCTTTTTTCGCCGCCCTGCTCCGGAGCGTCTGCGCCCGGCGCTCCGCCGCACGCTGCCATAAGCATCACGAAAGCAACGGTCATGATGAGGGCCAGCGATCTGATCATATTCTTTTTTCTTTTGTTATCGCCGTGTTTCATCTCTGTATCACTCCAGTATGCTGTCTTTCTTGCTTTTCTTCTTCTTTTCCTTAAGCTCCTCGTCGAAAGTCTTCTCCGCTTTTTTGTCGAGCGTAGATATAGTAACGTTCGGGAACGGAACGTTTATGCCGTTGTCGTAGAATATCTGAAGGACTCCCTTGTTGAGGAAACGTCTTACGCTCAGTATATCCTGCTCATTGCAGTTGCAGCATACAAGCAGTTCGACGCCGCTGTCCTTGAGATTCTGTACGCCCATATACATCGGGCCGCCGGTGATGCGCGGATTTGCGTCGCGGAGCTTAGGCAGTTCTCTCTCCAGTACCTCTTCGACATAATTGAGATCCTGTCCGTACTCGATATCGATGTAAGTCATCGCCCACGACGCTTCCTGCGTCATGTTCAGAACGCCGGAGATCTCACTGTTGTTGTAGATTTTTATATTGCCGTCGACCCCGAGTATCTTAGTGGTACGCAGGCCGATGTCCATGACGGTGCCGCGGTAT
The DNA here is from genome assembly GCA_045114795.1 of Anaerovoracaceae bacterium. Classification (GTDB taxonomy): domain Bacteria; phylum Bacillota; class Clostridia; order Peptostreptococcales; family Anaerovoracaceae; genus Crickella. The sequence goes on along the minus strand of JBGUKZ010000005.1, from coordinate 15,116 downwards.
TCGCCTATCGTGACTATGTCTCCCACGCGGAACTCTCCCTCGAACACTATGAAGATGCCCGCGATGATATCCTTTATCAGACTCTGGGCTCCGAGACCTACGATCAGCGACAGTATTCCCGCGCTGGCCAGCAGTCTTGTTGAATCGATGCCCAGCAGATACAGGCTGTAGAATATCGCCACCAGTACGCCGCCGTATTTCACTACGGAGATCATCAGATGTCCGACGGTCTCTCCTCTGGCTCCGAGCAGGGCCGTCGATATCCTTACAGGTATGCGGAACAGCTCTACAGCAAGAGCGATCGTCAGCAGCACCAGAACGCACATGGTCCACGCGAATATGTTGGACCCTCTGTCCCATGCGTTGCTCAGGATATAGAGCACTATGGAGTTCTCGTCAAAGATCCTGTCAGCTCCTGCCGCGACGATGATGATATATACCATCAGTACTACGCCTATGACGCCCAGCATCGTCCCGAGTTTCTGTTCAGGGTTCTTTTCTCCCCATCTGATCCTGCGGTTGTCCCACCTCGCCGCAGCCTTGACCGTTGAAGCGCTTCTTCCGGACGGCAGGATTATATTGAAGATAGCGGAGTTGAGGCCCTTCTCTTCCTCATCTTCAGTCATGACTTCATAAAGCATCTCCTCTTCCTCGTTGGTGAGCGTTACCGTTCCCGTCAGGAAGAGTATCAGCAGGAAGCATATCAGTGCCGTGATCAGCGCTATGATCCCGCGCGCCTTATACATGACGGCTGTCTGGATCGCCGTGCCTACGAAATATCCCTCGGTATATTTGAAGCATGAGAAATATTTAACGCCGTTTATAGTGGCAAATCCGTAGTAATCATCTCCTGTAAACGCCTTATCCGATACGCCCAGTTCCTTCGCGGACTGACCTATGCTTACTTCCACAGGCGAGTAGACGCAGAGATGATCATCGCTGTTATCGAACATGACTATGAAGCCGTCGGACAGCATGTTTGTTGAGAGAATGCTTGCCACATCCGTGGACTCCAGCAGTTTGGCCGATGTGTCGGCATCGAGACCGATCTGCACCATGGCCCTGTGCGCCGTGATTCCCGTTTTGTCTCCGCTGCCGTCATATTCGAAGCGGGACACATACTCCGTGTTTCCGTTTGCGTCTTTTCTGGTGAAGTAATTGAAGGCGACCCCGATAAACTGCGTTGCCTCTCCAAGATCGTTGGTCATGGCCTCCTGCACGTAGCTGTCGGCTTTGCCGTCCAGTATCTGCAGGAACGGATATGACTGGTCTTCCTCATTGTGACTTACCGTGAAGAACCAGTTCGAAGTATTTGTGCTTATAGTGTGACCGCTTTCATCGAAAACATAGATCGAATCTATGTCGTTTACATCGCAGAGTTCCTGAAGCTTTGCCGATTCGGAAACCGATTTGAGACGGTTGCCCTCGTCATCTGTTATAAACTTCTTGTCGCCGTCCTTATCATAATAATTGTGATAAAACTCGCTCTTCTCGTTCAGAACAGCAGGATCCTCCTCGATGAGGAATGATATGAGTCTGGCTTTTGCAAGGAATCTGTTGTTATAGTAATCCTCTATAAGCTCGCGGTTCGAGAGGCTCTCCTGGTATCTGCCGGATATTTCATCCAGAGCGATGTCGGATTTCTCTATTCCCTCGGTGATCTCAAGCAGCGTTTGCGTATAGAAGGATATTCCATACATCACCAGCACACCCGCTATAAGAAGCGGGAACACCTTCTTGAATACGGACCTGTCGAAGATCGTCGGGTTCGGTGACTTAGGGTTGAGGATCTGTCTGTCGGTCTTCACCTCGCGGCGCACAAAGTCGTTTCTTACTATAACCGCGTACGCGAGGCATACCATCATGATCAGAACGAATCCGAGTATCGACCAGAACAGCGCGTAGGTGTCGTTCCTGTACAGATCCCCGGTCTGCACTACCGCGGAGATCACAGTGTGATCGCCGTAATCCTTTGAGACGCAGTAATACTTTTTGCCCTTTATGGTCTGTATGCCGGAGTAACCATCCTTAAGCGCATCCTCTGACAGTCCGCAGCTCAACGCACTCTGCCCGGTCAGGATCTCTTCGCCGTTTTTGTAATAAAGGAAGGTGCCGTCATCCTTGTTCACGGCAAAGACAAAGCCGTTCTTACCTACAGCCGCGCGGCTCAGCACGACGGAAACATCCGTCAGGGATTCCCTCTGCACGTCAAGCGCGGAAGCGTCATTTCCTAATACGAGATAATATGTGTTTCCCTTATATTTGTACGGCGTTGAATAGAAATAGTATGTACCGTACTGGTTCTTGACCGTCACCGGATTGATGTTGCCATCCTTATCTGCAGTTCCTTTCAGGATGTCATTGACGTTCTCCTGAGTCATATAGGCTCTGGCGGCCGGGTTCACTCCGTATAAAGACGGCTCAGGAGAAAGCACTATCTTGCCGTCCGCGGACATCAGGAACAGGTACTGCACTCCTGAACGCTCCACCATGTCGGCAAACGCCGCCGACCTCTCTTCGTTGCTGGCATCTGCCAGCGATTCAAAGAGGCCGCTCGAAAAAAGCCTGCTCATGTCGCCAAGCACGTCCTGATTGCTGTCGTGGAATATTTCGGCCAGGTCGGTCGCGTCCTGCTCATTCTTTTCCAGGGACGTTACAGCCTCCTCCAGAGCGAGCCTGCTGGTCTCCTCCTGTTTGATGAGTGCCGTCTTTGCCTGCATCTGGCGCATGAATACAGAGATGAGAAGCGCGCCCAGTAACACCAGCGTAAGATTTACAAGTACCTTGCCGAAAAAGTACCTGTTTGCCCTTGCCCGGGTCGCCTCATCCACTGTCACCTTTTTTTCTTCTATATTTATTTCTTCTGTGATGTTTTCTTTTACCTTGTTTTCTTCTTCCATATGCGATTCTCCCCCGACACTATCGCACATACATTTTTATTCAGAGTTAGTTTATCAAACGCCATTTGTCAACACAAGACAATGCCGGGCTTTGTGAATGTATTATAAGAAAAACGCCCCCGGTCGGGGCGTTTCACGTCATATTTGTTTTCCCGGTCAGAGCAGCTCAGGCTCGCCCTTCCTCACTCCGGCGTTGTCCTTGTTCCAGAGTTTATCGTAGGCGAATCCCGTCACGCTTTCGAGCATCTTCTTTTCCTCGTCAGTAGTCACGCTCTGATCCTCTCCCTTGCGGCGGGCCACTTCCTTCTGAACGGCATCGAACTCCTCACCGGTCATCGGGAAGAGAACGGCTACTATGAGCAGCAGCGCCGAAAGTACGGCAGGCGCCATTATGAAGCATATCCCTATCCCATGCTGTGTGGAAACGCTCTGCGCGAGGCCCGCGTTAGCCAGCGCCTCGTCATAGTGCACGGCCGACAGCATGAATCCGATAAGAGCCGAAGAGATGCCCGCCGCGATCTTTCTGGAGAATGTGGCCATCGCGGATACGATCCCCGGTCTGCGTATCGACGTGATAAGCTCGTCCACGTCTGTCATGTCGGCCATGATCGCGAAGATGCCTGTTAGAGAACCCGCGTTGCCGAGTCCTATTATAGCCGCCAGCACCAGTATAGGAACGAGCGATACGCCCGGGTGCGAGAACGCGAACAGGCCGAGCACGCCTACAAGTCTCACCGGAGCGGCGATCATGATCGCCATTTTCTTGGATGTCTTTCTCATCACAGGGCCGAAGATGAGCATTCCGAAGAGCTGCGCGACCATCAGCACCGCAAGGATCGGGATGTAGTAATTTACCTGATCATTGTATGCGTCGAGCGTGTGTTTCACATAGTAAACGGCCATGCCCGAGATAAAATCCATGCCTCCCTGTCCGAAAAGATACAGCCCCAGGAACAGCAGGAACGAGCGGCTCCTGAATACGCTGGCCGCCTGTGTGAAGCTCTCCCCGAGAGTCATTTTTACAGGCTCTTTCTGCTTTTCCCATGTGCCGAAGAACACGGTTATGGAAACAGCGAAGAACAGCGCTCCGAAGATGAGCCCGCACTTCATGTACAGCGCAGGTTCATTGGTAGGGTTTATGATCATTCCCGGCACAAGGCCGCAGATCATCGCTCCGAGGGTCGAGAATATCATGCGCATGTTGGAGAACTTGGCGCGCATCTTATAATCATCCATCATGTCCGGGAGCAGTCCGTTGTACGGAACGCTCAGGACGGTGAAGCCCGTGTTGAAGAGGCAGTACATCACCATGTAGAATATGTACTTCGCCGTTATGGACGGCGAGTTGATATCCATCCAGATCAGCATGAAGGTGATGGCGGAGGCAAAACTGCCGACCAGGATATAGAACCTTTTGGCTCCGAACTTCGAGCGCGTCCTTTCCGTGATGTTTCCCATGATAGGGTCTGTGATGGCATCCCATATCTTTCCTATCATCGGTATGGTCCCGGCAAGCGCCGCCGGCATTCCCATGGCGTCTGTCAGGAATACGATGAAGAACGCGTTTATTATGACGAAGCATCCGCCGCCGAATATCTCTCCGATCCCGTAAGTCAGCCTGCTGAAAAAACCGTAATGCGGTTTCCTGCCTGCGATTTCATCTTTCATTTGATTTCTCTTTCTTCTTTAAATGGAATAACGGGTTTAATGCATATGATGCTGAAAAACATCAAAACGGCTTTTCTTACATCGGGCCTTTCTCAAACAGGAAAGATCTCCACTCTTTAAGGCGGCAGCTCATCGGTCCTATCAGGCCGCCTTTATCCCCATCAAATAAGCGGAACTTTCTGTTGCGCCTGCTGATCTTAGGCCAGTAAGGAAGGCCTTCTCCGTTCGGATTTCCCCACTTCACGAAGTTGGCTATATAATGCACCATCTCGTCCTTGAGTTTTTCATCGCTTCTGTCGAACGGGCGCCAGCTCTGATGGAAGTTTCCGAACACATACCAGAGATCCGCGGCATGGTATGCCTTGAACCTGTCTCCCGGAGGCGTCTTGTCGAACATGTAGCCCCATACCGGCGACTGGCCGCGTCTCGAGCGCAGCTTTCCCAGACCGAGCGCGAGCTCGAAGATCAGATACGGCATGAAGTCCTGCGATGTTACGCCTGCTATGACAGGAACATCGAGATATGAGTTCTCTCTGATTATTTTTGACGGGAGCTTGGGTATTATGGTACCGTCTATGCCCGGCTGCTGAGTGCGAACGCTGCCGATCTCCAGAGAGGTGTCGTACCACGCCTGGAAGATAGTCCTGTCGGGTAGTTTCCTGAACTCCTCCTCCGTCTTCGCCCCCGCGCGCTCTCTTACCTTCGACCAGAACTTCTCATCCGACTCTTCAGGCGTAAGCGGCCCCGCGAGATCCGGTACCGTGCCGGCCCCGGACATCATCACAGCGCCTTTCACGACGTCCTTCAGCAGCTGTGTATACATCAGATCCATTACCGCCATCGCGCCGGCTGACTGCCCCATTATGGTTATGCGCTCAGGATCGCCTCCGAAGTCGGCTATATGTTCTTTGACCCAGCGCAGGCCAAAGGCCATGTCGCTGAGTCCGTAGTTGCCGGACTTGTACAGACCGAACACGTTGAGCCTGTAGCCGAGCGACACGTAAACAATGCCGTGCTTTGCGTACTCTTTGGTATCTCCGTACGGGTGTTCTCCCACGTTGCCGTTTTCAAATGAACCTCCGTGTATGAACACCAGCACCGGGTCATCCTTAGCTTCTGAACGCGTTATTATGTTGAGCGTCATCGGCGACTCGGCGAAATCCCAGTCAGGGATGTTCTCATCGTATCTGAACTCGCTGTGGTAGAACCAGTAGCGGCCTTCCGTTTCATCATGATAAGCCCTGTACTGGAAGCAGTCCACAGGACGCCCCGTCGCGTCGAATTCGTCCCACTCAGGATACGGCTTTGGGAGTTCAAAGCGCTCCGTGACAGCGTAAGGTATGCCGCTGAACATGCGGATGCCTTTTTCCTCTGTGCCGGTCACCTTGCCGAGGCCGGTCTCGATAGTAACTTTTCCCATTGAATGATCGCCCTGATTATTTCATTTTCGATATGGCGGCTCCCATGCCGGAGATGTCGCCTACGAGGATCACTCCGACAAGTTTGCCATGATCGTAATAGTACTTTGAGTACGTATTCTTTACGTCGTCCTTGATCTGCTCCGATCTGAATTTCCTGTCCGGATCCTTGCCGTTGGTGCCGAGAGCGAATACCGAAGTCCCGCAGACTTCCATCACGAGCGAGCTTCCTATAGGCTTGTATTCTATGCTGTCGCCCGCGGCGTTCGCGCCTGCGATCCTGCCCGTTTCCACGGCCTGCGCCCAGAAAGCCTGCGGCTGTCCGTTGACGCTGCAGCAGTCGCCGGCTGTATAGACGTCAGGGACACTGGTCCTCATCTGACCATCCGCCGTGACCCACTTGTCGACCGCTATGCCGCTTTCCTCGGCGACCTTTGTATATGGTCTCATGCCCGTCGACATGATCACGAGCTGCGCTTCATATTCTGTTCCGTCTTCGAGCACCACAGCGTTTTCCGTGATCTCCGCGATCTTCGCGCCGGTCACAATGTCGACGCCCGCCTTGATGCAGAGCTCCTTGAGCATCTCTGAAGCGGTATCGTCCAGCTGCCTCGGAAGGAGTCCCGGAGCTGTCTCCAGAACAGTCACTTCAAGTCCGCCTTCCTTCAGGCCCCAGGCGCCTTCAAGACCCATGACTCCTCCGCCGATGCAGACTGCTTTCGCCGCTTTGCGGTCCGCGATAATCTGCTTGACGCGGTCGGTATCCGAAATGCTCCTGACGGATACGACATGCCCGAGATCGGATCCCTTGATAGGCGGCACAAAGCAGTACGCTCCGAGAGCATAGATCAGTTTGTCGTATTTGAGCTGCCCCTCGCTTCCGTCCGCGTAGCGCAGGCTGACTGCCTTTGCCGCGGTGTCCACCTTGAGAGCCACCGTCTCAGGCACAAAGTTGATATCGTTCTTTTCATACCACTCCGGTCCCTCCATCACGAGTCCGTTGTAGCCGAAGTCCCTTACGATGCCTTTAGTGAGCATCGGCCTGTTATACGGAAGATGGGATTCCTGAGTGATGATCGTTACTGTCGCGGTCTGATTGCGGACTCTTATCGCTTCCGCGGCGCTCTTGGCCGCCGGACCGCCTCCGAGGATCACGAACACCTCGTCCGTGTCCTTTCTGAAACTCGTCTCCTTCTTTTCCGCCGCGACGAAATTCTCAGGTCCGACTCCGCAGACCGGGCAGGCCGCGGCGCCTTCTTCGAATTCCGCGCCGCATACAAGGCATTTGACCAGTTTGCCGTCCCCTGTCGTCGCAGGCTTTACCATTGAAGCAATGTCTTCTTCCGTCGCCGGAACGAAGTATTCCGGGCCGACCGTGCAGACCGGACAGGTGTCGGTCCCTTCTTCAAACACAGCTCCGCAGAATGTGCATTTTACCATTCCTACGGGCTCAAACATTTCAGAGCTGACTCCGCATACCGGACACTCTTCCGTGCCTTCCGGGAGATACGCTCCGCATATCGTGCATTTTACCTTGGCCATATTTGTCTCCCCTTTTTATCTACATTTTTTTTCTGCAATGATCTGGCTCTAATGGAATTATCACACGGTATTGTTTACGCGGTCAAGGAATTTCGTGCCAATGAAACCTGCTAACAAAAGTCAAGTCTTACCTTGCGTTTGCTAGCAGGTTTTTTATCATTAGCACACTTATGCACCACAAAAAGGCCGGTGCTCGCCAGCCCATTCAATACATCTTAGACTTATTCTTTTAGCAGTTATACACCTCCATTACTCTCGCATAATAGATGCGCAGGAATTTATTCAATCCAGCCATCTTTGCAACTCTCTTGGGCTTTCCCTCAGCTTCCTTTTTCAAGATGAATCTGTATACTGCATCATCTTCAGGCGATGGATGCGATTTCAGTGAACGCATAACCTCATAACCCGTTTTGCGTATAGCAGATGATCCTCTTTTAGAAATACTTCGGTTTGTTCCTACGAATTGACCTGATTGGTATGGAGGTGCATCTATCCCAGCATAGGCAATCAACGCTTTACTGTTATGGAATCTTCTAACGTCACCTATGTCGGCAATTAGTCTTGGGGCAAGAACATCACCTACGCCGCCCATGGATCGGACTACAGGGTACTCTGGCAAAGTATTGGCGATTTCCTGCATTCGTGCTAATATCGTATTGAGAGTTTCATCGACTCTTCTCAGGACTTCAATGGCCTGGATTACCAGCATTTTAGTGGTTTGATCTGCTGGTAATGTCGGGATACCTTCTTTAGCCATCGAATAGATCTTAGCGGCTTTATTCTGACTGCGATGGTATCCCTTTTTCTTTGCCCACTTTTGGTAGCTATCAATGAATTGCCTTTCGGACTTCTTCCTGATTATGTCATAATGCCAATATTGTTCAACAAAGTCGGCGAGTTTATCCTTTCCGTTTTCAGGAACCCAGCTCTTGAGCTGCCCCTTTAGTCCAGGCATCGTATAATCCAGTATATGTGTAAGTTCTTGCAATGAAGCTACATGGATCCTCATATAGTGGCGATACTGTCTGCTTAACAATGTCAATTCTGTGTATTTCTCCTCCGATGCAATGTAATCTTTCAGCGAATACCAATTGTCGATACCATATTTTGCTATGGCCATCGAATCAGCCTTATCTGTCTTGACCCTACGCAGCCCTTGTATTCTGTATTGCTTCATCCGGTATGGATTGATTACAGCTACGAAGAGCCCCTGATCCTTCAAATATGTCAGTACTGGCAAATGGTATATGCCGGTTGCTTCCATTACCACTTTTACCTCCTCATTCATGCCTTTAATGACTTTTACCAATGCCCTGAGTTCAGAATCTTCATGAGATATTTCAATCGGCCCTAACACTATTTCTCCATATGGCCTCATCATGCATACGGTGCTTTTTCCTTTAGAAATATCAATTCCAACGCTAACCATAACGAACCTCCCTGAATAGATTTGCAGTTGTTCCCATCCGCACTTATTACAACTCATTTTAGTTCGTTACACGGGAGAATATCCCAACCTGCTTAATCGAGTCCATATAACAAGGGGATGGCTGACAGTTTTATTGACGGATGCTATGATCCAAAAAGCGACCTCGCCAGACCAACTGTTCCCTCATTATATAAAAATAAGTGCAGCTGCAGAGATTGCTCTCTGTCAACTACACTTTTATGGTACTAAAGCGGCCGCATAAAACGGCCGTAGTGTCAAGCAGTTTCTGAAATATTTCGCGCGCCCGGAGGGGGCGGGTTCCTAGGGGGCGGGCTTAAAGGCGCGCAATTAATGTGTAGAAAAAAATACCCTCTCACCATTTCTGATGAGAGAGTATATCTTCGTCATCTTAACTTAATGACATTGGTCCGGAGACTCCTCTTGCAAACAACACTCAAAACTTACAATTCATATACTGCTACGATTTCGTCGCCGCACATTTCACCGTTTTCTACGAATCCGTACTTCTGATAAATATCTCTTGCGCGGGTGTTTTCAGGTTCATATGACAGCCATACTTTTTTCGCTTCACCAAACGGGAATGTGCGTATCAGATCCATAACGGCATCTATCGTCTGCTTTCCCAGGCCCTGCCCCTGATATTTCCGGTCCAGCATCAGCCTCCAGAGAGAGTAGTTTTCTTTTATCAGATCGCTCTCATTTTCATTGCCTACTGTTCCTTTGCCTATCATGACAAAACCGATCAGAGTATCATCATCGTATACCGCAAGCGGCATGGCGTTATTGCCTTCATTTCTTGTAGCATATGCTTCCGCCAGACTCTGCATGTTCTCTGCTACGAAATCCTTCTGTTCCTCAAAAGGCTCCAGAGTGCAAACCTTCCATATATTCTTATTTGTGATTTCTTCAAATCTTATCACTGATACTTTTCCTCTTCTATTTCCTTATCTTTTGCTTCTTCCCTTGCTTTGACTCTTGCCTTATCTAATGCTCTCTAGCGGACGAACGGCGCGCGGTATTCCGCGTTGATCTCGCTGATCTCCTTCTCCCCGTCGATATATGGCTGGTAAAGGGTCTCCACTACTCCTCCGCCGCGGTTGTCGCAGCCGGAGCAGAATTCACAGTCAACGCCGCAGGATCCCCACAAAGACTCGTGAACGATCCGCTCCCGTTCCTCCCGCGTTGTATCCTTGATCAGGATCGATTTCCTGTGTTCAGCCTGTAACTGTTCTTTCATATCCTCGCCCCCTTTATCATGTCCTCTCTCCCTTTATATCGTAACGCCTGAAGCCGGATCTACCGGACCTGCTCCGCCAGAAAACTTCGGATGCAGTCATTCACTTCTTCGGGCTTATCGACATTCGAGTTATGCGCGGCGCCTTTGATGATCTTCAGCGGATAACCTGTTTGCTGCGCCCATGCTTTATTGTATTGAACGACTTTCCCTGTCCGGTCCTTCTCCCCCAGGATCAGCAAGACCGGACACGGGATCTCCAGGTCGCAGTTATCATCAAGGAATCCGGCATAAGCCAGCCCCATCAGATGGCATAGCTCGCTTTTGTTATATGGGGAAAGCATCTGCATCATGTTCTCATACGATCTCTGAGTCGCGGATACCTGCTTCGACATCGCTTTTTTCATGATGCCGAAAGGATACAGATGCGCCATCCACTCGATCTGTCTTAGTATCCAGGTGTCGGAGCCCGAATAATAGCCGGATCCATATGGAGTGCTGTCTATCGCGATAAAGCTTTTCGCACGGTCCGGGTATCGTTTTATGAAAGACTGCGCCATAAAGCCGCCCATTGACTGGCCAACCAGAATGACCCGTTCCACAGAGTGCTTATCGAGAATGTTCCTGATGTATTCAGAAGTGTCTCCGTAATCAAAAGCCGCAAACGGTCTGGATCTCCCATGCGCAGGAGCATCCCAGGTCAGGAGATTATATTCTCCCGCAAAGGCTTCGATCTGTCCGTCAAACATGCTGTGGTCGGCAGTCAGGCCATGAAGAAAAATTATCGTATCCTTATCTGCGTCCCAGGACTCCGACCGCCAATAACTTATCGCGCCCTTATTCGTCTTCAGTATCTGCTCTTCCATGTCCCCTCGCCCTGTTTCCTGATTTGACAAATGCTTTTATGCGGATCTGTCTACAGTTCCAGTCTCATATAGACCAGTTCCTGATACCCGCTTATCCGCGAATTGAAGCCTCTTGGGTTCCGGCCGAATATTTCAAAGCCCAGACTTTGATACAGATGGATCGCGGCTTCATTCTCAGCCACCACGTTCAGTTCCACCTGAGTATAACCGGCTTCCCTTGCGCATTGGATGCAGGCTTTTGTAAGGGCTTTTCCCAGGCCGAGTCCCCAGTACTCTTTTAAAATGCTGATCCCTAATTCAGCTCTATGCCTGAGCTTGTATTTTCTCCCTACAGCCTCGATGCCCGCAGTCCCGGCTACTTTTCCATCTATTATGGCGATTATCTCGATCTCATCCGGGCTATTCGTTTTTTCCTGCAAGAACTGAGCTTCCTGTTCAGGATCAAAACTGTTTTCATCAGGATAAGACAGCAGATAGTCTGTCTCAGCATGTGTAGCATTGAAATTCTCGAAGACAGTAAGGCCGTCAGCTGCATCGCCGTTTCTCAGCAACGCTTCTTTACCGTTTTTCAGTAAGATCTTCCGGTTATATCTCATCTCTTTCCCCCGTACGTGACATTCGCCTTCTCAGTGTCACGTACAGATGCTGTTTTTTGCCTTCCATACGTGACATTCGCCTTCTCAGTGTCACGTACAGATACCGTTTTTTGCCTTCCGTACGTGACATTCGCCTTCTCAATGTCACGTACAGATGCCGTTTTTTGCCTTCCGTACGTGACATGCACTTTATCCCAGCCCTGAATGCGTCACTTCAAAGTTCAAAGGCCTGTGTATTTATTATAGAAGTATACCATATTGAAGTCTGAGCCACTTCTTCATAATAAAAGATAAACGACCCGCTGATTTATCAGCGGGTCTTATGTTTGATCGCATTTACTGCATGAGATCCTTCCTTATAATTCTTTCCCCATCAGAATGACCCGCTTTTCGCGGCTGAATCCGTACCTTTCATAGAATTCCGGCAGGAAGCCCTCCGCTTCGGTTATCAGGTTGATGCCTGCAATGCCTCGCTCCTTCATATCCGCGATGCACTTTTCGAGGAGTTCCTTTGCTATACCCCTGCCCTGAAACGCGGGATCCACTGCCAGATCGTTTATCTCGAACATTCTGCCGTAGTGGAACAGCATCGACGTGCCGAGTATGAAACCGGCTATCTCTCCGCCCACGACATACTCGAGGCCATACGACTGCTTCGATTCAAGAAGCTCCTTTACGTGTATCGCAGCATCGTCAGTCTTCCACGGGTCGTTCCACGGTTCGCCTGAAAAAGCTTTGGCGTAGATCTCACCATACCGGCTGACGTGTTCCATTGTGATCGGTCTTATGTTTGATTCGCTCATTCTTGCTGCTCCTTATTCCATGGCTTTGTCAAAAGCAAGCCTGACCCCGTCTTTGACTGTCTCATACGGCATGAAAAGCGATGCTTCGAATATCTTTTCTTTGCCTATGAACAGACTCGGCACCGACCAGTAGTCATAGTTCTCGATGATCTCCGGATGCTCATCCTCATTGATCATCTCGATCTCAACGTTGTTGTATTCGGGCTTCTCTTCTCTGAGTTCCGCTATTGCTTTTTTCGCCATATCACAGTATTTGCATTCATCGATATGGAACATTGTGATCTTCTTCATTTATATAGCCCCCATTTATACGTCTACATATACAGTAAGCGCGACGATCGCTATGGTGATCTCAGTTTTTGGCTTGCCATTCAACGCAATGCCCTCAGGATTCGCGCCGCCTTGATGGACCTCGGCTTCTGCGTTCCACCATTTGAGGTAATCTGTTACTACAGCCGGATCCACTTTGTCCGGATGCGGCGCGTAGATATCTGCCTTGATAAAGGCCTGCGTCTTGCGGTCTGTTATCTCAAAGATCTCAGAGATGCCGGCCATACAGCAATGATGAATGGCATCCTTTACGGCCTTCAGAACAGCATTGTTCTGGTCTCCGCCGTGCATATCCACACCCTGGCCGAACTCGATCAAAAGTCTCTTCATTGCCATTGTATTTCTCCTCCACTGCTCCTGAGTTTTAGATATATTGTACGGCATTTTCTGCCCAAAGTTTAGCGCAAACTGGAAGTTATCAATCGGTTGCCGATACGAGCATCACTACATATCTGTTTAGGGTCCTATCATAGACAGTCCAGCAGCATGCTCCATACCATTCATGTCCGTCGTCAAAGAAATCTGACCAGTCTGTTGTCCATTCATATATGTCAAGCGCATCTGTACCGTTTGGAAACAGGACCTCGTTCACTTTTTTGAAGTCTTCAGGCTTATTTCTTCTGCCGTGCACCGGTTCCATGACAGCATACCAGTAAGGGACTGTAGTTCCACAGTTCTCATCATTTGGTTCCCACCCGGCATCATACCATGCGTTGCCATAATAATCAGTCCTTACAATATTCGGACAATAGAAAAACTCCTGCGGATCCAGCGGAGAAGGCTGTGCCTTATCGATGTCATAAACCAAAGGGCTCAAGCGGTCTGCAAGTTCATCACCGAACATTGACCGGGCGCTTTCTCTTTCTTCTATGCTTTGTTCCACCAGCCATTCAAATACAAAACGCAATGCTTCCTTGTGAGATCTTGTCCCCTCATAAGGTTTATCATCACATAAAAGATGATAGTCTACCTCACCGGCAAAATGATATTTGCTGTCCGGATCATATTTCTTTACAAATTCGTAGAAAGAGTCACTATCTATTATTTTCATGATTCATACCTGCAAACTTGAATTTGTTGATTAAAGCCCGACAAACGACTGGATCTCCTGCTCCAGGAGACGGAATACGTTCGCTACCAGGTAACCATCCGCAATCGCATGATTCAGGCGAACAGTTACCGGCATAACAAGTCTGCCGTCTTCTTCTCTGTATTTTCCCCAATTGATAATAGGAGCAAAGAACAAGTGACCATCAGGCAGCTCAATATTCAGCGAATCATATGAAAGCCATGATATATATGATGCATCAAACCAGTTTGGATGGCTTACCATATCAAGACCATATTCCCGTGTCTGCTTTGCCGCTTCAACATCTCGCAAAGCAGCATCGTAAAACTTACTATAGTCCTCATAGTATTCCGTATACACCGGAGTGCAGGTTTCCGTGTCTTCATGAAAAACATACTGTATAGGATTGATCACATCATAACAGATCAATTCATCTGTCTGCCAGAGATATCCCATTCTGTAATCTTCGCGTGAATTTAAAACCCTGGAGAGAATATACAGGAAGTTTATATAAAACTTTGTCCCCATTTTCCCGGAATACTCCACAAGATCCGTAACGTCAACTCTCGCCGTCATGGATGTTGAGCATTTACAATCTTCTGAGAAGTGACGAAACACACCTTTTCTATAATATGTTTCTTTGTCTATTACCTTGTAATTCATTTGCATCATCCTCACAAACTGGAATTTGCCTTTATCTATGCTCTTCTACATACTGCAAAAACTCAGGTGTTTTTGACCAATACTTAATACCCCAGTTTTCAAAATTCCATTCTTCCATATAGTCATTGCACTCGTAATCAATATAAAAGATCTCACCATTGTTAACTACAAAATTAGTTGGAAAATAATCGATATTAGTGTTTGTGGGATAGAGTAGCTCACACATAGCTTTCATCTGGCTTACATATTCAGGCTCCATCTTATCCTCAAGTACAAGATCGTAAATTGTTTCACCATCAATGTATTCCTTTACAATTCGCTCATTATCTATATCCACATCCAACATTTCTGGCATCTTGATACCAATCGTAGATAATCGCTTATAATCGTCAATTTCTGACTGAATCTTATTTCCAAACTGATAGTAAGAACATGGTTCATGATGAATTTGCTTGAGCACATATTTTTTTCCATCTTTTACTGCTAAATATGAATATCCTCCTTTACCTTTTCCCAAGAGTTTTTCAATCTCATATTCAGTTTCGTTAACAGTTAACTTTTCCATTTCCTTATACAA
>JBGUKZ010000004.1:0-36254 GCA_045114795.1 Anaerovoracaceae bacterium | reverse complement strand
GGTCAGATGGTTGAGTCCATGAACGTAGACGGTGCATTCGTTACAACAGAAGGATTCGGTAACAACCACGTAGACTTCACTTCTCACATCGAGCAGATCGGTAAGAGAGGCGTTCCGGTTGTCGGATTCTCATTCTGCGCTGTACAGGGAGCTCTCGTAACCGGTAACCAGTACTGCGATGCCATGATCGACAACAACAAGTCGATGTCCGGTATCGAGAACGAGGTTCTCGCATGCAACACCCTCTGCCACGAGGATGCTATCAGAGGTCTGGCTATGCTCAAGGCTAAGATGGCCGGCGAGAAGATCAAGGCACCTGAGAGAAAGTACACCCACGCAGTTAAGGAGGCTAACGTAGAGCTGATCGAAAAGGCTTACGGCACAAAGATGGAGCTTGTTGATAATGAGCAGGCCCTGCCGATGAGCGAAAAGAGAAAGGCTAAATACGACTAATCTGAAAGGTAAGATCGCTTAGAGATGAAATACGGTGACAAGATAATCAGAATGGAGGGCATCATCGTGGAAGTCCACGACGGAAGCGTAGCCATCGACTTCAAGGGAAGACTGGGACACCTCAGGATACCAAAGAGAATGATCATATCTGATTACGACCTCGAGGTCGGACAGGTAGTAGCCTGGAATATGAGTTTCATAGAACAGGAGAGCCCTGAGATCAACGAAAGATATCTCGAGACGATCAGACATTCCAGAGAACTCCAAAACGAAATGCAAAGCAAAACCAAACAGGAGGATTAATACAAAATGAGTATGACAGTTGTAAAAGGTTTACAGTCTGAGATCTTCGTACCTATCACTCCTAAGTCGGTATGGGCTCCTGTGACAAAGCCGCTGAGCGAGATGACAGTTGCTCTCGCGACAGCTGCCGGCGTACACAGAAAGGACCAGGAGAGATTCAACCTTGCCGGTGACTTCACCTGGAGAAAGATCCCTAACGAGTCCGAAGAGGATGATCTGATGGTAACCCACGGCGGATACGATAACTCCGACGTAAACAAAGACATCAACTGCATGTTCCCGATCACGAGACTGAAAGAGCTCGCTGCTGAGGGCTTCATCAAAGCTTGCGCACCATACCATGCTGGTTTCATGGGCGGCGGCGGAAACATTGAGAAGTTCACCAACGAGACCGGTCCTGCAGTCGCTAACATGCTGAAAGAGGAGGGCGTAGATGCGTGCCTTCTCACGGCTGGATGAGGAACCTGCCACCGCTCTGCAACAATCGTGCAGAGAGCAATCGAGTCGGTAGGTATCCCTACAGTCATTATCGCAGCGCTCCCACCAGTTGTTAGACAGGCTGGTACACCAAGAGCTGCTGCGCCAATGGTACCTATGGGCGCAAACGCAGGCGCACCTCATGACGTTGAGATGCAGACTGCTATCGTAAAGGCATCCCTCGAGCTGCTCGAGACAATCGAGACTCCGGGCAAGATCGTACAGCTGCCTTTCGAATATCACGCTGTAATCTAACAAAGACATATCGGTACAAAAAAAGAATAGGACATCGGACTATTCCGAAGATGGGGGCAGAGAGATCTGCCCCCATTTGAAAAAGAAACAAAAACACATTTATTTGATCCGGCGCGAAACGCGCGAAAGGGAATAATAAAATGGCAGATATTGAATTAAGAAGACTGGTGATCAGGGCATATCACATGGATGATGTGGAATTCGGCGACGAAAACAAGATCACTACAGATGGCAAGATGACCATCACAAAAGACGGCCTTGACGCGCTGGCCGGTAAATACAGCGAAGTCATTGAAAAAATAGACATCCAGATCATCAAACCTGGTGATCATGACAGATATACAAACACCATCATGGACATCATCCCGATCTCCGTGAAGGTGCTGGGCAAGTGCGGAGAGGGCACGACCCACACAATCACCGGCGTATACGTCATGCCGACGGGCGTCGATGTTGACGGCGAGCAGGCCCACGAGTTCGGCTCCTCCGATGGCAACCTCAAGGATATGCTTTATCTCGGCAGAGCGGGCACGCCTGATGTGGACGACTTCATCATCTCCTTCGATATCACCTTCAAGAAGGGCATGGGCCAGGAGAGATACGCGGTCATCGACGCGTACAGAATGGTAGAGGAGTGGATGAACGAATTCAGGGCTCAGCTCAAGAAGTTCGAGGGCTCCAAGGCCACCGAGAAGCACGAGTACTACGACCGCATCAGAGAGGGCCAGAAAAAGGTCCTGGTCATCAAGGAGATGATCGCTCACGGCGCGATGCTCGACACATGGATCTTCCCTGACCAGCCATGCGGCGTCGAGGGAGGCAAATCACTTATCGATTACGGCGCGATGCCTGTCATGCTGACTCCTAACGAGTTCAGAGACGGAGCTATCAAAGCGATGAATTAAGGAGGTGCGACATGGGAGTTGGTCCTTCAACAAAAGAAACAAGCCTTCATCACTTCAGAGACCCGCTAATCAAGCTGCTGGGCGAGGATCCGGGCATCGATCTGATGGGAGTCCTGGTATTCGGTTCGCCTGAGGGCAACGAGGAGAAGATCAGATGCTCCAGGACTGCCGCGGTAGTTGCTGAGTGCTGCAGACCTGACGGCGTCATCGTAGAGACAGACGGCTGGGGAAACCTTGACGTAGACTACGTGAACTGCGTGAACGAGATCGGCGAGCGCGGGATCCCTGTGGCCGGCCTCAACTGGAGCGGCACAGCAGGCACCTTCGTAGTAGAGAGCCCGTATCTCGACAACGTAGTCGACTTCAACAAGAACCCTGAGGGCATCGAATCCAACATCGTCGGTGAGAACAACTACACAGAAGATGATGTAAAGGAATGCATCAAGAGGCTTAAGATCGCGATGCTGAAAAAAGAGCGCGGCCTGAAGTAAGGCGCAGTCGACAGAAAAAATGAAAGAAATGGTGTAGCAAAACGGAATAATCCGCATTGCTACACCATTTTTCGTTTCAATAATAAAAAATGGACGTAATTTGTAACAAGTTGTGTATCTGAGAGGAAAAATCTTCGAAATATACACCCAAATCCGGAAAAAGGGTGTATATTTTACGGTTTTTCTCTGCCTCATACACAAATCCGGCATTTTTAGCCGCTTTTGAGATGTAAAATCGCCAATTTTGTGTATATCAGGGTGCTTTTTTCGAAAATCTACACCCTGACTAAATCGATCCCCGCAGGCCCATATTTAGTCGTCGAACAGCGGGGTGGAGAAGTAGCGCTCGGCTGTGTCCGGAAGTACGGTCACCACGGTTTTGCCCGGACCGAGCTTCTCTGCCAGCATGATCGCCGCCACTACGTTGGTTCCTGACGAGATGCCGCACATTATTCCTTCTTCGCGAGCCAGACGCTTTGCCATGTCGAGGGCGTTGTCGTCCGGGATGATGCAGGTGTTGTCGTAGACTTCAGTATTCAGAATGTCCGGGATGAGGCCGTCGCCGATCCCCATCTGGACATGGGTGCCGATGCTTCCGCCCGCGAGTATGGCGGCGTCTTCAGGTTCGGCGGCCCAGATCTCGATGTCCGGGAAGTGCTCGCGGAGGACTTCGCCTATGCCTGTGATGGTTCCGCCCGTGCCGATGCCCGAGCAGAAGCCGTGGATAGGGCCGCCGACCTGCTCAAGTATCTCCTGGGCGGTGGTGGTCTTCTGGGCGACTATATTATTTATGTTGATGAACTGCTGCGGGACGAACACGCGGCTGTCCTGCTGCTTCATTCTCATCGCGGTAGCGAGGCATTCGTGGATGCACTTTCCGATGTCGCCGTCGTCATGGACGAGCTTGACCTCGGCGCCGTAGTGTTTTACCAGTTTGCGGCGCTCTTCGCTTACGGAGTCAGGCATTATGATGATGGTGCGATAACCGCGGACGGCTCCTATGAGCGCGAGTCCTATGCCCTGATTGCCGCTGGTAGGCTCTACTATAATGGAGCCCGGGCCCAGCACGCCAGCGTCTTCTGCGGCCTTTACCATCTGATATGCTGTTCTTGTCTTTATGGAGCCGCCTACGTTGAGACCTTCGAATTTGACGAGGACCTCCGCGTTGGTCGGCGGGTTGATGTGGTTGAGACGGATCATCGGCGTGTGGCCGAGGGCCTCGAGGATATTGTTATAAATCATTTGTCCCTTAAATACCTGGAAAAAACATACGAAGGTATTGTACATCTAACTTGTGAAGCAAGGCAATAAACAGGGACAAAAAAACGCCTTGTTATATGGTATACTGTATCCATAATTCTGAGAGCAATGGTGAGGGACCGGAACATAAAAGGACGGAGCTGCAGGCAGCTCACGTGCCGTAAGAAAAAGAGTGTGGAAGAAAAAAGGAGCCTGGGGCAAAAGACACTAAGAAGCGTAGTCGTTTTTGCGCTGCTTCTCACTATCGCGGTAAGCGCGGCGGTGAGTCTCGGCATTTCTACGCTGTCCAGAGAACACTATTATGAGGACACGGAGGACTATGCCGGCATTATTGCGCATGTCGTAAACGGAGACCTGATAGCAGGCTATCTGGAGACAGGGCAAAAGGACGGATACTACGATAATACGGAAGTGCTCCTGACATCGTTCCGCGATGAGATGGAAATGACGGATATAAGCATTGTCGTGCCTGATGGCGATGAAATGATATATATCTGGGATACCGACGGAGCCGATGCCGATGCCGATCTCGGAGACCGCACGGCTATATTCAGCGGGTATAAAAGCTACCTTGAGTACAGGACCCGCGACACGGAAGGCAAGCCGTTCTTTTTCAGGATGCATAAGGACGGCGACGTTTTCATAAGCGCATTCGCGCCTTTGTATGACACTCAGGAAAAACTGGTAGCGTACACCTGCGTCACACGCCCGGAGATAAACCTCTGGGGGATAATCCCTCAGTTCATCTTATCCATCTTTGCCGCTTCGGCGCTCGCTTCGGTGATCATGATGCATTTCATTTATACGCTCATGAACAAGCGCTTCATAGAGCCGATCACCAGACTGACAGAGAGCGCGGAGGAGATGGTAGACAACATCGAGCGCGACAAGCCGGTAGAGATAGATGTACATACCGGCGACGAACTTGAGACTCTGGCAGAGGCGTTTACCAAGATGGACGCCGATCTGAGAGACTACATAGACGAGCTCTCCGCGGTCACTGCCGAGAGGGAGAGGATCAGCGGTGAACTCGATGCCGCCGCGAAGATCCAGAGGGGCATTCTGCCGAAGCTGGGTCTGCAGTACGACATTTTGCCGGAGTTCGACCTGGCTGCTTCGATGACGCCTGCAAGAGAGGTAGGCGGCGATTTCTACGATATCTTCATGGCGGATGACAGGCATCTGGCCCTCATCATCGCGGACGTGTCCGGGAAGGGCGTTCCGGCGTCCCTGTTCATGGTCGCGACTAAGATCCTGATGAAGTACGGGATCAAGCAGGGAATGAGCCCTGCGGAAGTTTTCGAAAGCACGAACGAAAAGCTGATCGAAAGCAACGACATGGAGCTCTTCGTTACGGCATGGCTCGCGCTGATCGATCTGGACACCGGCGAATGCACAGTGGTCAATGCCGGCCATGAGCATCCGGCGTTCAGAAAGAACGGCAGCTTCTACGAGCTCCTCAGGTACAGGCATTCGCCTGCTCTGGCCACTCTTGAAGGACTCACGTTCAGTGAGCGCAGCTTCAGGCTCAAGCCGGGCGACTCGCTCTTCGTTTATACAGACGGCGTCACAGAGGCGACCAACAGAGACAGGAAGCTGTTCGGAGAGGACAGGCTCATCATGGCGCTCAACAGAAGCAAGGACGCGGCGCCTGAGGAATTGCTCAGCAGTGTGAAGGGCGCGATAAAAGAATTCGTTGACGGCGCGCCGCAGTTTGACGACCTTACGATGCTGGCGTTCAGGTTCAACGGGAAATAGCATTAAATGTTCACTCATCTTCATTTACATACTGAATACAGCCTGCTCGACGGAATGAGCAGGATCTCCGAGCTCCCTGCGTATGTCAAGGAGCTCGGCATGGATTCGTGCGCGATCACCGACCACGGCGCAATGTTCGGCGTGGTCGACTTTTATAAGTCGTGCAAAAACGCGGGCATCAAGCCGGTCATCGGCTGCGAGGTGTACACCGCGGCGAGGACGCTCTACGACAAGGATCCGGACAGGGACCGCAACTCCGGCCACCTCATACTGCTGGCGGAGAATCAGCAGGGCTACAGCAATCTCGTAAAGATCGTCTCGAAGAGTTATGTGGACGGCTTCTACTACAAGCCGCGCGTCGACAAGGAGCTCCTGAGGCAGTACAGCGAAGGCCTCATCTGCCTGTCGGGTTGTCTTGCGGGAAACGTGCAGAGGCTGATCCTGGGCAGGGACTATGCCGGCGCGAAGAAAGAGGCGCTCGAACTGCTGGATATATTCGGCGAGGGCAACTTCTTCCTTGAGGTGCAGAACCACTTCCTTGAAGAGGACAAGGTCGTGATCGAAGGTCTCAAAATGCTGAGCGAAGAGACCGGCATCCCGATGGTGGCGACCAACGACGCGCACTACATGAGGCGCAGCGACGCGACCGCTCAGGACGTGCTGATGTGCATACAGACGCAGACCAAGGTGACCGACGAGAACCGCATGAGGTTCGAGAACGATGAGTTCTACGTCAAGTCGGAAGAGGAGATGAGAGCGCTCTTCCCGGACATGCCTGATGTGATAGACAGGAGCCACGAGATCGCGGAGAGGTGCAATGTCGAGTTCGAGTTCGGCAACTATCACCTGCCTGAATACATACCGCCTGACGGCAAGACGACCGGTGAGTACCTGAGAGAACTTTGCTACAGGGGACTGGTGAAGCGCTACGGGGCGGAGGCGATGGACCCGGAGAGCGGATACAGGCAGAGGCTCGAGACCGAGCTGAAGACCATCGAAGGCATGGGCTACGTGGAGTACTTCCTCATAGTCTGGGATTTCATAAATTACGCGAAGTCGAACGGCATAGCCGTCGGGCCGGGCAGAGGATCGGCCGCGGGAAGCATCGTATCGTACTGTCTTGACATCACCGAGATAGACCCTATCAAGTACAGCCTCATCTTTGAGAGGTTCCTCAATCCGGAGCGCGTGAGCATGCCGGATATAGACATAGACTTCTGCATCGAGAGACGCCAGGAGGTCATCGACTACGTCATCCGCAAGTACGGCAAGGACAAGGTCTCGCAGATCATCACCTTCGGTACGCTTAAGGCAAAGGCGGCCGTGCGCGACATCGCCAGGGCTCTTGACGCGAGCTATGCCGAGGGCGACGCGATAGCGAAGGCCATCCCGAACGAGCTGGGCATCACGATCGCGAAGTCGCTCGAGATGAACCCTGACCTCAGGCAGCGCTATGAGACCGAGCCGCTGGTGAAACAGGTGCTCGACCTTTCGATGGCTCTCGAGGGACTGCCGCGCCACGCGTCTACGCACGCGGCGGGCATCGTTATTTCCAAGATGCCGCTCGATGAGTACGTGCCGCTCTATTCCTCGGACAAGGGCGTCGCGACCCAGTTCAACATGACGACGATAGAGGAACTGGGCCTGCTGAAGATGGACTTCCTGGGGCTTCGCAACCTCACGGTCATACGCGACGCGCTACGCATGATCAAGGAGAACCACGGGGTGGAGATCGACTTCTCCTCGATGGATTTCGACGACCCGGAGGTCTACAAGCTGATCGCCGACGGCAACACCAAGGGCATATTCCAGCTTGAGAGCGGCGGCATGACCGGGTTCATGAAGGACCTGAGGCCGACCTGCTTCGAGGACATCGTAGCGGGCATAGCGCTCTACAGACCGGGCCCGATGGACTCGATACCGAAATACATAGACAACAAGAAGAATCCGGATCATGTGAATTACGTGGATCCGCATCTTGAACCGATACTGGGCGTCACATACGGCTGCCTGATCTATCAGGAGCAGGTAATGCAGATAGTGCGCGACCTGGGAGGCTATTCGTTCGGCCGCTCCGATCTGGTGCGCCGCGCGATGAGCAAGAAGAAGATGGGCGTCATGCTGGAGGAGAAGGAGTACTTCATCAACGGCAAGAAGGACGCGGACGGCAATGTTGAGATCGCGGGCTGCGTCAGGAACGGCGTTCCGGCGGCCGCCGCGAAAGTCATCTTCGATGACATGGTCAGCTTCGCTTCCTACGCCTTTAACAAGTCGCACGCGGCGGCCTACGCTGTCATCTCCTACCAGACGGCCTACCTTAAGTGCCACTATCCTGTGGAGTTCATGGCGGCTCTCATGACCAGCATGGCGGGCGACGCCGTGCATACGGCCGATTACGTAAGGAACTGCCGCGAGATGGGCATCAAACTCGCGCCGCCTTCGGTGGTCGCGAGCGAGAAGAACTTCTCGGCAAAGGACGGGCGCATTCGCTTCGGCATGCTCTCGGTCAAGAACGTGGGCGAGGGCATAATCGAAGCCATTATCGAAGGCCGCAAGACAGTCGAAGGCACTCACGACATATATGAATTCATCGACGCGATAGACGCTGGCGAGCTCAACCGCAAGGCGATAGAATCGCTCATAAGGGCCGGCGCTTTTGACGACATCAATCCTAACCGCGCGCAGCTCATGGCTGTCTGCGATGAAGCCGTGCAGAGGGCGCAGAAGAAGGCCAAACAGGGCAGCAAGGACCAGATAAGCCTCTTCCAGCTGGACGAATTCGCTGACGAGGTGATCATGTCCCCTGAGCTTCCTAAGGTGGCGGATTACAGCAAGGACACCAAGCTCGCGATGGAGAAGGAGATGCTGGGAGTGTATCTGTCCGGGCATCCGCTCGACGAGTACGCGGAGCTTATCCGCGACTTCACGACAGCGGGCACGGCAGAGCTGACAGGCGGCGGCGAGGAATTCACGACGGGCGGCGAGGACGCCGACAGCATGGTGATCAACACGTCGAAGTTCAAGGACGGCGACAAGGTCATCCTGGGCGGCATGATAAGCGGCGTGCGCACGATGTATACCAGAAAGTCGCAGGAAATGGCGCGCCTGACTCTGGAGGACTTTGACGGGGTCATCGACGCGATAGTCTTCCCGAAGGTATTTGAAAGAAGGCGCAATTACATCGCGAACGACAGGATAGTCGGCATATCCGGCCGCGTCAGCTTCAAGGACGAGAGCGAAGCGGAGATACTCGTCGAGGACATCGTTCCTATCGAGAACATCGCGTCTCTCAGCAGAAACGGCAGGGGATACGAGCGCGGAGACTACTACGCGGGCGGACAGTCGTTCAGGAGAGAACCGGGTCCCGCTGAACTCGCGCAGATGGATGAAGAGCCGCGCAGACCTAAGGCGGCTCCGCTCAACGATCCTGTCAAGCTGCGCGTGCCTCAGGAAGTGATCGACGCCCACGGCGGCAGCCGCAAGCTTTTGATGCACATCACCGACATGATAAGCTTCTTCCCGGGAGACCGCGACGTGCTGGTCTACCTGCCGGGGCAGAAACCGGTAAGGTGCAGCGCGGACATGCGCGTGAAGTTTACCGGCGTGCTTAAGGGCAAGCTGGTGAGGCTGCTGGGCGAGGAAAACGTAAAAGGATAATGAAGAAATATATCGTCATATACACATCGAAAAGAGGATCCACGAAGCAGTACGCCGAGTGGATAGCGGAGGACCTCGGCTGCGGGGCCCTTCCTCTTTCTGACGCGAAGGGACTCGACCTGCACGATTACGACTGCGTCATCTACGGCGGCTGGATCAGAGGCTCGGGCATAGTGGACTTCGACAAGTTTGCGAAGCTGCTGGATGCTGAGATCATGCAGCGCCTGCTGGTCTTCGGCGTCGGCTTCGCGGATGAGACAGCCGAGAACTACGCGCAGGTCTGGGAATACAGCCTCGGAAAGATCGACCCGAAGAACGAGCACAGAGTGCTCATGTACATACTCGGGGGAAGATACGATCCGGCGGCGGTCACGGGACTGGACAGGTTCCTCATGAAGACCATGAGGGCGGTGCTGCTTTCCGGCAGCACAAGCGACGCGAAGTCCCAGGCAAACATGATGAAGGACCGCATCGACAAGGGCTGCGATCTGGTGAAAAGAGAGAACATCGCGTCGCTCGTAAAGGACGCGAAGAAGATAGCGGAGAGGGAGCAGTGACAGCGCTCCCGTGAAGATATGTGGAAAAAGTTATTTGAACCCGTTGACATGACTCAGGGGGACCCGGTCCGCCAGATAGTCAAATTCATGATACCAATGCTGATAGGAAACGTTTTCCAGCAGCTGTACAACACAGTTGACAGCATTGTCGTAGGCAAATACATAGGAGACAACGCTCTGGCGGCCGTCGGAAGCGCCAGCCCGATACTCAATCTGCTGCTGGTGCTGTTCATGGGGATATCCGTCGGCGCGGGCATCATGGTGTCGCAATACTTCGGAGCCAAACAGAGGGGATCGCTTTCGCATGCCATAGGAACAAGCATCACGATGATGATCGCGGCTTCGCTGATCATGATGGCGATAGCGCCGCTGGTCTCGATGCCGCTCCTCAGACTCCTCAATACTCCGGCCGAGATAATCGACTGGTGCGACGGATATCTGAGGACCATCTTCCTCGGCGTCGCGGGCTGCGCGCTCTACAACATATTCGGCGGCATCCTGAGAGGTCTCGGCGACTCCATGTCGGCGCTGATCTATCTCGTCATAGCGACCATACTGAACATTTTCCTCGACATATATTTTGTCGCGAATCTCGGTCTTGGCGTGCCGGGCGTCGCGCTGGCCACGGTCATAGCGCAGAGCATATCGGCGGCTCTTTCATTCCTGAAGCTGTGCAGGCGTACGGACTGCTTCGACATGAAGCTTAAGTACTTCAAACCGACGCGCAAATACCTGAGGGAGCTGTTCCAGCTGGGTCTGCCATCGGGCGTCACGCAGGCGATATTCTCGCTTTCGATGGTAGTCGTGCAGGCGCTCACGAACAGTTTTGGCCCTATGTGCATCGCCACAAACGTAATAGTCATGAGGATAGACGGATTCGTCATGATGCCGGCGTTCTCGTTTGGTGCGGCGATGACGACTTTCGCGGGCCAGAACATCGGAGCCGGGCGGCTCGATCGCGTTGAGACCGGCGCTATGAAGGGGACTCTTGTCGCGATGGCGACCTCGGCCGTGATAACCGTGCTCATACTGATCTTCGGAAAGTATCTGATGATGCTCTTCACCAACACGGACGAACTGGTCACGCAGAGCTATCACATGATGATGATCCTGGGCTTCGGCTACATAGCGATGGAAGTGACGCAGTGCCTGCAGGGGATCATGAGAGGAGCGGGGGACGCGATGGCGCCGATGTGGCTCTCCATGATATCCACTGTGGCGATCCGCGTGCCGCTGGCATACCTGATGACCTGGATGACGAGGTCGCCTTCGGAACCGCACGGACACTTCTACATGATGTTCGTTTCACTGCTGCTGACATGGCTCATAGGAGCGGGGATGACCTACGGCGTGTATAAGACCGGCCGGTGGAAAAACAAGGCTATCGTATGAATTATTGATATATGCTATCTGAGACGCTGCCGGTATAGGCAGCGTCTATTTGTTATCTCAATGCCTTGAAATTACAATGATAGTGTAAACGGGGCAGTATGCTGTTCCCCGTGTTTATTCAAAAGAAAACGGAGGAAATGATATGTCGATCGAACTGGAATACGCGTTAGAACATAAGGATGATCCTGCAGTACTTTGCTGCAGAATGGAGCCGGGCGAGATCTCGCACCACAACCTCGAAGACCCTGCTATTTTCCCTGATCTGGTAGATACAGGACTTCTGAGCCTGGACGGATGCCTGACGATCGGACAGTGCATCGGAGCTACGCTCAAGGTAGTTTCTGACTCTCTGACACCGCTCACACCGGAGATCGTTGACAACATCCAGGACCCTGCCAAGGCAGGCGGAGACGCTCCTGCTGAAGACGCAGCGGAGGAAGCTCCTGCTGAAGCAACGGCAGTTGCGGTCCCTGCAGGCACACAGGTATCGTTCAGCGGCGGATATGTCAAGCTCTACATCGCAGAGGGCAAGGACATCTCCATCGAGTTCCCGGTATAAATCAGACCAA
Source organism: Anaerovoracaceae bacterium (assembly GCA_045114795.1). Taxonomy (GTDB): domain Bacteria; phylum Bacillota; class Clostridia; order Peptostreptococcales; family Anaerovoracaceae; genus Crickella. The sequence continues at coordinate 24,177 of JBGUKZ010000004.1, read as the reverse complement.
GCTGCGCACACTGCGGCCATTGGCCGCACCTTGCACCAATTTATTTAACAAGGGCTCCCGGACTGCCGGGAGCTTTTGTTTTGCAAAAAAACAGGAAAACGGGAATTTTACCGGGCTGCTGCCGCCTCGTGAACGGAAATTCACTTGACAGCATAAAGCTCTTCAATTAATATGGAATCGAACTTGTGAACGATTATTCACGAGAGGCAAAACAGGAGGAAAAAGCATGGCATACAACGGATTCGCGATAGATAAATACCTCGATGCTGACGCGGTGAACGCGCAGCTCGACAAGCTCATAAAGAGCCCGGTCTACGGCGTTCTGCCTGACGCTCTGGCAGAGTACGAGAGGGAGTATTTCGAAAAGAAATGCTCGCGCTCAAAGGCTGAGATAAGCGAGGCCAGGAACATCATCCCGGGCGGCGTGCAGCACAATCTGGCGTTCAACTACCCGTTCCCTATAGTCATCACAAAGGCTGAGGGAGCGAAGCTCTACGACATCGACGGAAACGAGTATTACGACCTGCTCCAGGCGGGCGGACCGACCGTGCTCGGCAGCAATCCGGAGTGCGTCAGGGAGAAGGTCATCGACCTGCTGAATACCTGCGGGCCGTCGACCGGACTCTTCCACGAGTACGAATACAAACTGGCGAAGAAGATCTCCGATCTGGTGCCGTCAGTCGAGATGTTCCGCATGCTCGGATCAGGAACCGAGGCGGACATGGTGGCCGCGAGAGTCGCGAGACTGAAGACGGGACACAAGAACATCCTCAAGATGGGCGGCGCCTATCACGGATGGTCGGACATGCTCTGCTACGGCATAAGGATCCCGGGCACAAAGGGGATGCAGTCGAGGGGCGTGCCTTCATACGCTTTCAAACATACTGACGAGTTCTTCCCGGGCGACCTCGACGATCTCGAGAAAAAGCTCAGAAGGAACAAACTGAGCGGCGGCACGGCTGCCGTATACGTGGAGCCTGTCGGCCCTGAGAGCGGCACATGGCCGGTGACAAAGGAATTCATCGAAGGCACCGTCGAGCTGGCTCACAAATACGGGGCGCTCGTCATCTTCGACGAGGTGGTAACGGGATTCCGTCTCGGGCTTTCCGGAGCGCAGGGATACTTCGGCGTCGATCCGGACCTCACGGTGTTCGGCAAGGTCATCGCCGGCGGATATCCGGGAGCAGGCGGCATAGGCGGCCACAGGGACTGCATGCAGCACCTCGGAGCCGGACTCGACTCATCCGGCAAGAAGGTCAAAAAGGCCCTCTGCGGAGGCACCATGGCGGCAACGCCTATAAGCTGCTGCGCGGGCTACTATACGCTCGAAGAGATAGAAAAGACGAACGCCTGCGAAAAGGCGGGACGCCTCGCGGACAGGCTGACTGAAGGAATAAAGGCCTCGGCGGAGAGACACGGACTGCCGTTCGTGGTCTTCAACCAGGGCTCCATATGCCACGTCGACACGGTAGGCACGATGCACTTCGCGGTCGACTGGAGCAAGCCGTGGACGCTGCCTAACGTCCTCAAGGAGACGGGAAGAAGGCAGAAGGAAATGGAGCACATCGGAGCGGCATACATGGCGGAAGGCATTATTACGCTCGCGGGCTCCAGGCTCTACACCAGCGCGGCTTACGACGAAGAAATGATAGACGACTGCATCGCGAGATTCGACAGGGTCTTCGACAAGTGCGGCAAGCTCGATGATTAGGAGGGGTGACGGAAAATGCTCAAACCTTTGACAAAAGAGCAGACTGACAGCATCCTGAGAATCGCGGCAGAGGAGTTCGCGGACAAGGGCTTCGCGGGCACGGCCATAAGCAGGATCGCTAAGAAGGCGGGCGTCAGCGTCGGCGTCATATACAAGTATTACGCCGGCAAGGAAGCTCTCTTCAACGCATGTGTTGAGAAGAGCCTCGGGACCATGGAGGAGGTGCTGAACACCGCCAAGATGAGCGGCGGATCGATGCTTGAGATGGCGGAGGTCCTGATCGCGGAGGCGCAGAGATTCGCCAAGGAGAACCCTGAATACATAAGGCTGTATCACCAGATAACGGCAACGGGTTCGCCGTCCGGCAAGACGCAGAGCGCCGAGCTGATCGAGAGCGGGACCGCAAGGCTCTACGAGAGGCTCATAAAGAACGCCTCGGAGGAGGGCATCATAAGAAAGGACATCGATCCTGCGGCATTCGCGTTTTTCTTCGACAACCTCATGATGATGCTGCATTTCTCGTACGCCTGCGACTATTACAAAGACAGATTCAGGATATACTGCGGTGATGATGCGCCTGACAGGGACGCGTTCATCAGGGAACAGCTTATGAAGTTCATAGGAGGTGCTCTCAATGGCTAAGATACTTTCGTACGACATCGGGACGACCGGTGTGAAGACCTGCCTCTACAGCGTGGATGACGCGATAAAGCTGATCGGCGCCGCGTCTGAAGGCTACGAGCTGTACACATTCCCGGACGGCGGAGCGGAGCAGCACGCCGACGAGTGGTGGGCGGCCATCTGCAAGAGCACTAAGGAGGTCCTCGAAAAGACCGGAGAGGATCCTGCTGAGATAGACGGCATCACGTTCTGCTCGCAGATGCAGGGCCTTGTGCTGGTCGATGAAGAGGGCGTCCCGGTAAGGCACCCGATGAGCTACATGGACCAGCGCGCTTCGGAGGAGATGAAAGAGGGCATCGGGCAGGGCCTCAAGGTCGCGGGCATGAATGCCGGCAAGCTCATAAAGTCGCTACTGATAACCGGCGTGGTGGCGGGAAGCGTCAAGGATCCGATCTGGAGATACCTCTGGGTAAAGAACCACGAGCCGGAGAATTATGAGCGCGTTTACTGCTGGCTCGACGTAAAGGAATACGTCATCTGCCGCATGACGGGCGAGTTCGTGATGACGGAGGACTCCGCCTGGAGCACCATGCTCTACGATACGCGCAGGGGCTCGCGCGGCTGGAGCAGCGAAATATGCGAGCTCTTCGGAATAGACGAGATACATCTGCCGATGGTCATAAAGACCACGGAGATAGCGGGCCGGCTCAGGGAAGAGCAGGCCGCTGAGCTCGGCCTCAAAGCGGGCACTCCGGTCTACGGCGGAGGCGGCGACGCTTCTCTCATAGGAGTCGGAGCGGGCTGCGTCAAGGCAGGCGAGACCCACATATACTGCGGTACTTCCGGCTGGGTCTCGACCCTAGTGAAGAGGCAGAAGGTGGACACGGACAACATGATAGCCGCGACAGTCGGAGCTCTGGACGGCCTGTACAACTACTTCGCCGAGATGGAGACAGCGGGCAAGAGCCTCGAGTGGGTCAAGGATCACCTCGCGAAGGATGAGATAGGCGTATATCTTGATAAGGAAGACATCTCCGGCAGCAAGGAGACGGTCTACACGAGCCTGTACGACTATCTGTCCGAGGTCATAGACAGCTGTCCTCCGGGCGCCGGCGGCGTTATCTTTACTCCATGGCTGCACGGAAACCGCTGCCCGTTCGAAGACCACAACTCGAGAGGCATGTTCTTCAACATCTCGCTCGATACGGGAAAGACGGAGATGCTGCGCGCCGTGACCGAGGGAGTGTGCTATCACCTGAGATGGATGCTCGAGTGCGAGGACAAGAGGGTGAAGACCTCGGATACCATAAGATTCGTCGGAGGCGGGGCTCTTTCGAAAGTCACCTGCCAGATCCTGGCGGACATCACGGGCCGCACCATTGAGACGGTGGAGAATCCGCAGAACGTCGGATCGGCAGGAGCGGCTCTTACCGCGGCGTTCGGGATGGGCGTTGTCAGCAGCATGGCCGAGGCGGCAAAACTCATACCGGCAACGGCCGTTTACAGACCTGATGAGGCGTTCAAAGAGGTCTACGACAGGAACTACGAAGTCTTCAAGAGGCTGCACAGATCCAACGCGAAGAACTTCGAGATGCTGAACTCATAAAAACCGCAAAAACCGTTGAAATTGCATAAGAAAAAGTGCATTTAAGCCTTGCAACCAACATACCAAATCCGTATAATATACGAGCGCGCTTGTGCGCGTTCGTATTTATTTGTCACACTGCAGTCCGCCGCGGTGCCCTGAAACGACGGGTCTAAGGCTTGACAGGACGCAGTGGAAGTTAATTAACCGGAGGTTATAAAATGTCAGTAGTATCAATGAAACAACTGCTTGAAGCAGGCGTCCACTTTGGACATCAGACCAGAAGATGGAACCCTAAGATGGCTCCTTATATCTTCACTGAGAGAAACGGAATCTACATCATCGACCTTCAGCAGACGCTGGGACTCATCGATGAAGCGTACGATTTCATGAGAAAAGTCGGTGAGAGCGGAAAGCCGGTCCTTTTCGTCGGAACAAAGAAGCAGGCTCAGGCCGCCATCAAGGATGAGGCTGAGAGATGCGGAATGTTCTTCGTGAACGAGAGATGGCTGGGCGGAATGCTCACGAACCACAAGACCATCAGCAAGAGGATCGAGAGACTCGAAGAGATCAGAAAGATGCAGGAAGACGGCACTATCAACAAGTATGCCAAGAAAGAAGCACTGAAGCTGATCGCAGAGGCAGACAAGCTCGAGAAGTACCTCGGCGGCATCAAGGACATGAAGGGAATGCCTGGAGCTATCTTCGTGGTAGACCCTAAGAAGGAAAGGATCGCTGTCAAGGAAGCTGCCATCCTCGGAATCCCTGTAGTGGGAATGGTCGACACAAACTGCGACCCTGACGACGTTGACTACGTGATCCCTGCAAATGACGATGCTATCAGAGCCGTCAAGCTGATCACTAGCTGCATGGCAGACGCCATCATCGAGGCGAAGCAGGGCGAGAGCTTCCAGGCTGCGCCTGAAGCTGAAGAGGCTGCTGAGGCCGAAGAGGCAGAGGAAGCAGAAGCGGAAGCCGCAGACGAGGAATAGGTTCGAGAGAGGAGAAATCAAATGGCAGAAGTAACAGCAAAACTGGTCAAGGAACTGCGTGAAATGACAGGCGCAGGCATGATGGACTGCAAGAAGGCTTTAGTCGAAGCTGACGGCGACCTGGACAAGGCAGTAGAGGTCCTCAGAGAAAAGGGACTGTCGAAGGCTGCTAAGAAGGCCGGAAGGATCGCTGCAATGGGTCTTGTCAGGATCGCTTGCGCGGAAGACGGCAAGACAGCTGCGATCGTAGAAGTCAACTCTGAGACAGACTTCGTTGCCAAGAACGATGAGTTCATCGGTTTCGTAGAAGGTCTGGCTAAGCTGGCTCTGGAAGCAAAAAGCAATGATATCGAAGCGTTCAAGGCAATGCCTTTCGAAGGCGCGACAGCAGCAGAAGCGCTGACCGCCAAGATCGCCAAGATCGGTGAGAACATGTCGATCAGAAGGATCGATAAGGCTTCGGGAGAAGTTCTGGCTACATACATCCACGGCGGCGGAAACATCGGTGTTATCGTTGCCGCGAATGGCAAGGACAGCGATGAGAACAAGGCAGCGCTCAAGAACGTCGCGATGCAGGTCGCGGCAATGAGTCCGCAGTATGTAAGCAGGGATGAGATCTCGGAAGATGAACTCGTCAACCTGAGAAAGATCACTGTGGAAAGCGCGCTGAACGATCCGTTCTCGCTTCCTAAGCCGATCCTGAACGCTCTGCTTGACAAGGTCGCAGGCGTCTGGGGTGAGGAAGACATAAGGATCCTTGCTGACAAGAGAGCGGACAAGAGCTTCAACTTCAACTATCTGCCTAACTTCCTTTCAGACGAAGCGAAGACAAGGCTGGCAGGACTCGCGATCGCTGCCAAGATGGAGATCGTTGAGAGCAAAATGTTCAAGAGCCTGGTTGAGGGACGTATCAACAAGCAGCTGAAGGAGATGTGCCTGCTGGATCAGGTCTATGTAAGGGCAGAAGACGGCAAGCAGACTGTCGGACAGTATCTGAAGTCCGTTGACCCTGAACTGGCACTGGCCAAGGTCATCAGATTCGAAGTCGGCGAAGGCATCGAAAAGAAAGAAGAGAACTTCGCTGAGGAAGTAGCTGCACAGCTCAAGTAGTTCTGACTTTGTAACAAAAAGGACTGTTCATATGAACAGTCCTTTTTGTTACAAAGTCAGAACTACTTGAGCTGTGCAGCTACTTCCTCAGCGAAGTTCTCTTCTTTCTTTTCGATGCCTTCGCCGACTTCGAATCTGATGACCTTGGCCAGTGCCAGTTCAGGGTCAACGGACTTCAGATACTGTCCGACAGTCTGCTTGCCGTCTTCTGCCCTTACATAGACCTGATCCAGCAGGCACATCTCCTTCAGCTGCTTGTTGATACGTCCCTCAACCAGGCTCTTGAACATTTTGCTCTCAACGATCTCCATCTTGGCAGCGATCGCGAGTCCTGCCAGCCTTGTCTTCGCTTCGTCTGAAAGGAAGTTAGGCAGATAGTTGAAGTTGAAGCTCTTGTCCGCTCTCTTGTCAGCAAGGATCCTTATGTCTTCCTCACCCCAGACGCCTGCGACCTTGTCAAGCAGAGCGTTCAGGATCGGCTTAGGAAGCGAGAACGGATCGTTCAGCGCGCTTTCCACAGTGATCTTTCTCAGGTTGACGAGTTCATCTTCCGAGATCTCATCCCTGCTTACATACTGCGGACTCATTGCCGCGACCTGCATCGCGACGTTCTTGAGCGCTGCCTTGTTCTCATCGCTGTCCTTGCCATTCGCGGCAACGATAACACCGATGTTTCCGCCGCCGTGGATGTATGTAGCCAGAACTTCTCCCGAAGCCTTATCGATCCTTCTGATCGACATGTTCTCACCGATCTTGGCGATCTTGGCGGTCAGCGCTTCTGCTGCTGTCGCGCCTTCGAAAGGCATTGCCTTGAACGCTTCGATATCATTGCTTTTTGCTTCCAGAGCCAGCTTAGCCAGACCTTCTACGAAACCGATGAACTCATCGTTCTTGGCAACGAAGTCTGTCTCAGAGTTGACTTCTACGATCGCAGCTGTCTTGCCGTCTTCCGCGCAAGCGATCCTGACAAGACCCATTGCAGCGATCCTTCCGGCCTTCTTAGCAGCCTTCGACAGTCCCTTTTCTCTGAGGACCTCTACTGCCTTGTCCAGGTCGCCGTCAGCTTCGACTAAAGCCTTCTTGCAGTCCATCATGCCTGCGCCTGTCATTTCACGCAGTTCCTTGACCAGTTTTGCTGTTACTTCTGCCATTTGATTTCTCCTCTCTCGAACCTATTCCTCGTCTGCGGCTTCCGCTTCTGCTTCCTCTGCCTCTTCGGCCTCAGCAGCCTCTTCAGCTTCAGGCGCAGCCTGGAAGCTCTCGCCCTGCTTCGCCTCGATGATGGCGTCTGCCATGCAGCTAGTGATCAGCTTGACGGCTCTGATAGCATCGTCATTTGCAGGGATCACGTAGTCAACGTCGTCAGGGTCGCAGTTTGTGTCGACCATTCCCACTACAGGGATTCCGAGGATGGCAGCTTCCTTGACAGCGATCCTTTCCTTCTTAGGGTCTACCACGAAGATAGCTCCAGGCATTCCCTTCATGTCCTTGATGCCGCCGAGGTACTTCTCGAGCTTGTCTGCCTCTGCGATCAGCTTCAGTGCTTCTTTCTTGGCATACTTGTTGATAGTGCCGTCTTCCTGCATCTTTCTGATCTCTTCGAGTCTCTCGATCCTCTTGCTGATGGTCTTGTGGTTCGTGAGCATTCCGCCCAGCCATCTCTCGTTCACGAAGAACATTCCGCATCTCTCAGCCTCATCCTTGATGGCGGCCTGAGCCTGCTTCTTTGTTCCGACGAAAAGGACCGGCTTTCCGCTCTCACCGACTTTTCTCATGAAATCGTACGCTTCATCGATGAGTCCCAGCGTCTGCTGAAGGTCGATGATGTAGATTCCGTTTCTCTCAGTGAAGATATAAGGAGCCATCTTAGGGTTCCATCTTCTGGTCTGATGTCCAAAGTGGACGCCTGCTTCAAGCAGTTGTTTCATTGATACTACTGACATTTTATAACCTCCGGTTAATTAACTTCCACTGCGTCCTGTCAAGCCTTAGACCCGTCGTTTCAGGGCACCGCGGCGGACTGCAGTGTGACAAATAAATACGAACGCGCACAAGCGCGCTCGTATATTATACGGATTTGGTATGTTGGTTGCAAGGCTTAAATGCACTTTTTCTTATGCAATTTCAACGGTTTTTGCGGTTTTTATGAGTTCAGCATCTCGAAGTTCTTCGCGTTGGATCTGTGCAGCCTCTTGAAGACTTCGTAGTTCCTGTCGTAGACCTCTTTGAACGCCTCATCAGGTCTGTAAACGGCCGTTGCCGGTATGAGTTTTGCCGCCTCGGCCATGCTGCTGACAACGCCCATCCCGAACGCCGCGGTAAGAGCCGCTCCTGCCGATCCGACGTTCTGCGGATTCTCCACCGTCTCAATGGTGCGGCCCGTGATGTCCGCCAGGATCTGGCAGGTGACTTTCGAAAGAGCCCCGCCTCCGACGAATCTTATGGTATCCGAGGTCTTCACCCTCTTGTCCTCGCACTCGAGCATCCATCTCAGGTGATAGCACACTCCCTCGGTCACGGCGCGCAGCATCTCCGTCTTTCCCGTATCGAGCGAGATGTTGAAGAACATGCCTCTCGAGTTGTGGTCTTCGAACGGGCAGCGGTTTCCGTGCAGCCATGGAGTAAAGATAACGCCGCCGGCGCCCGGAGGACAGCTGTCTATGACCTCGGACAGATAGTCGTACAGGCTCGTGTAGACCGTCTCCTTGCTGCCGGAGATGTCTTCCTTATCAAGATATACGCCTATCTCATCCTTCGCGAGGTGATCCTTGACCCACTCGAGGCTCTTGCCCGCTGTCTCCATCTCGGCGAAGTAGTTGTACAGGCCGTCCAGAGCTCCGACTGTCGCGGCTATCATGTTGTCCGTGTCCACCTTCTGCCTCTTCACTAGGGTCGAGACCCAGCCGGAAGTACCGCAGTATATGTGGGTCTCGCCTGCCTTGACGCAGCCCGCTCCGACTCCTATGAGAGAAGCGTCGCCGCCTCCGCCGTAGACCGGAGTGCCCGCTTTGAGGCCGAGCTCAGCGGCCTGCTCTTCCCTGAGCCGGCCCGCTATCTCCGTGGTCTTTATGACCATCGGCAGATGTATCTCGTCTATTCCGAAGAGCTCGCATATTTCGCTGCTCCAGCCGCGCGAGCCCCTGCGCGTATCGTAGAGCATGGTGCTCCAGGCGGAGTCCTCCGTCATCACGAACTCGCCCGTCATGCGGCAGATGACGTATTCCTTTACGTCGAGCCAGCAGTAAACGCGCTCATAATTCTCCGGCTCGTGGTTCTTTACCCAGAGGTATCTCCAGATCGGATCCTTGACGCTTCCCGCCACCACGCCGGTTATCAGTAGCGACTTTATGAGCTTGCCGGCATTCATGCCCGCGACCTTGAGGCCCTGCCCGATGCCCTCTTTCATCTCCTCCGAAGCGCGCTGGTCCATGTAGCTCATCGGGTGCCTTACCGGGACGCCCTCTTCATCGACCAGCACAAGGCCCTGCATCTGCGAGCAGAACGTGATGCCGTCTATCTCAGCAGGATCCTCTCCGGTCTTTTCGAGGACCTCCTTAGTGCTCTTGCAGATGGCCGCCCACCACTCGTCGGCGTGCTGCTCCGCTCCGCCGTCCGGGAATGTGTACAGCTCGTAGCCTTCAGACGCGGCGCCGATCAGCTTTATCGCGTCATCCACGCTGTAGAGGCAGGTCTTCACACCGGTCGTCCCGATGTCGTACGAAAGTATCTTAGCCATTGAGAGCACCTCCTATGAACTTCATAAGCTGTTCCCTGATGAACGCGTCCCTGTCAGGCGCATCATCACCGCAGTATATCCTGAATCTGTCTTTGTAATAGTCGCAGGCGTACGAGAAATGCAGCATCATCATGAGGTTGTCGAAGAAAAACGCGAATGCCGCAGGATCGATGTCCTTTCTTATGATGCCCTCCTCCGAGGCGTTCTTTATGAGCCTCTCGTAGAGCCTTGCGGTCCCGCTCTCGATCAGCTCGGCGCTCTGCGTCTTGCCGGACGGCGAACCCGTTGCCGTTATCTGGTGATACAGCCTTATGTATTCAGGGTTCTCCTTGGCGAATCTCTGCGCCTCCGCGATCAGGACCTCCGCCATCTCAAGCATCGATCCGCCGCTCATCTTGGCGGTGTTCAGCACCTCCTCCATGGTCCCGAGGCTCTTCTCAACACATGCGTTGAAGAGAGCTTCCTTGCCGGCGTAATACTTGTATATGACGCCGACGCTGACGCCCGCCTTCTTAGCGATCCTGCTTATGGCCGTGCCCGCGAAGCCCTTGTCCGCGAACTCCTCTGCCGCGATTCTCAGGATGCTGTCAGTCTGCTCTTTTGTCAAAGGTTTGAGCATTTTCCGTCACCCCTCCTAATCATCGAGCTTGCCGCACTTGTCGAAGACCCTGTCGAATCTCGCGATGCAGTCGTCTATCATTTCTTCGTCGTAAGCCGCGCTGGTGTAGAGCCTGGAGCCCGCGAGCGTAATAATGCCTTCCGCCATGTATGCCGCTCCGATGTGCTCCATTTCCTTCTGCCTTCTTCCCGTCTCCTTGAGGACGTTAGGCAGCGTCCACGGCTTGCTCCAGTCGACCGCGAAGTGCATCGTGCCTACCGTGTCGACGTGGCATATGGAGCCCTGGTTGAAGACCACGAACGGCAGTCCGTGTCTCTCCGCCGAGGCCTTTATTCCTTCAGTCAGCCTGTCCGCGAGGCGTCCCGCCTTTTCGCAGGCGTTCGTCTTTTCTATCTCTTCGAGCGTATAGTAGCCCGCGCAGCAGCTTATAGGCGTTGCCGCCATGGTGCCTCCGCAGAGGGCCTTTTTGACCTTCTTGCCGGATGAGTCGAGTCCGGCTCCGAGGTGCTGCATGCAGTCCCTGTGGCCGCCTATGCCGCCTGCTCCCGGATATCCGCCGGCGATGACCTTGCCGAACACCGTGAGGTCCGGATCGACGCCGAAGTATCCCTGCGCTCCGGAAAGCCCGAGACGGAATCCCGTTACCACCTCGTCGAAGATGACGAGCGCCCCGTATTTGTGAGCCAGCTCGACGGTGCCTTCGATGAATTCCTTTGTCACCGGCCATGTGCCGCTCTCAGGGCCGACAGGCTCCACGTATACGGCAGCCGTGCCGCCGCTCAGTTTGTTCCTTCTGAGCTTTTTCTCGAGATCGTCGAGGTCGCCCGGGAAGAACTCGTCAGTATGTTTGAAAGCGTATGAAGGCACGCCCCTCGACTGCATCCCCTTTGTGCCCGGGATCCTTATGCCGTAGCAGAGCATGTCCGACCATCCGTGATAGGCGCCGCCCATCTTGAGGATGTTCTTGTGTCCCGTCTTCAGTCTCGCGACTCTCGCGGCCACCATGTCCGCCTCGGTTCCTGATCCGAGCATGCGGAACATCTCGACTGACGGCACCAGATCGGAGATCTTCTTCGCCAGTTTGTATTCGTACTCGTGGAAGAGTCCGGTCGACGGCCCGCAGGTATTCAGCAGGTCGATGACCTTCTCCCTGACGCACTCCGGATTGCTGCCGAGCACGGTCGGTCCGCCCGCCTGGAGCAGGTCGTAATACTCGTTTCCGTCGATGTCGTAGAGCTTCGCTCCCTCAGCCTTTGTGATGACTATAGGGAACGGGTAGTTGAACGCCAGATTGTGCTGCACGCCGCCCGGGATGATGTTCCTGGCCTCGCTTATCTCAGCCTTTGAGCGCGAGCATTTCTTTTCGAAATACTCCCTCTCGTACTCTGCCAGAGCGTCAGGCAGAACGCCGTAGACCGGGCTCTTTATGAGCTTGTCGAGCTGCGCGTTCACCGCGTCAGCATCGAGGTATTTATCTATCGCGAATCCGTTGTATGCCATGCTTTTTCCTCCTGTTTTGCCTCTCGTGAATAATCGTTCACAAGTTCGATTCCATATTAATTGAAGAGCTTTATGCTGTCAAGTGAATTTCCGTTCACGAGGCGGCAGCAGCCCGGTAAAATTCCCGTTTTCCTGTTTTTTTGCAAAACAAAAGCTCCCGGCAGTCCGGGAGCCCTTGTTAAATAAATTGGTGCAAGGTGCGGCCAATGGCCGCAGTGTGCGCAGCTTGGTCTGATTTATACCGGGAACTCGATGGAGATGTCCTTGCCCTCTGCGATGTAGAGCTTGACATATCCGCCGCTGAACGATACCTGTGTGCCTGCAGGGACCGCAACTGCCGTTGCTTCAGCAGGAGCTTCCTCCGCTGCGTCTTCAGCAGGAGCGTCTCCGCCTGCCTTGGCAGGGTCCTGGATGTTGTCAACGATCTCCGGTGTGAGCGGTGTCAGAGAGTCAGAAACTACCTTGAGCGTAGCTCCGATGCACTGTCCGATCGTCAGGCATCCGTCCAGGCTCAGAAGTCCTGTATCTACCAGATCAGGGAAAATAGCAGGGTCTTCGAGGTTGTGGTGCGAGATCTCGCCCGGCTCCATTCTGCAGCAAAGTACTGCAGGATCATCCTTATGTTCTAACGCGTATTCCAGTTCGATCGACATATCATTTCCTCCGTTTTCTTTTGAATAAACACGGGGAACAGCATACTGCCCCGTTTACACTATCATTGTAATTTCAAGGCATTGAGATAACAAATAGACGCTGCCTATACCGGCAGCGTCTCAGATAGCATATATCAATAATTCATACGATAGCCTTGTTTTTCCACCGGCCGGTCTTATACACGCCGTAGGTCATCCCCGCTCCTATGAGCCATGTCAGCAGCAGTGAAACGAACATCATGTAGAAGTGTCCGTGCGGTTCCGAAGGCGACCTCGTCATCCAGGTCATCAGGTATGCCAGCGGCACGCGGATCGCCACAGTGGATATCATGGAGAGCCACATCGGCGCCATCGCGTCCCCCGCTCCTCTCATGATCCCCTGCAGGCACTGCGTCACTTCCATCGCTATGTAGCCGAAGCCCAGGATCATCATCATGTGATAGCTCTGCGTGACCAGTTCGTCCGTGTTGGTGAAGAGCATCATCAGATACTTTCCGAAGATCAGTATGAGCACGGTTATCACGGCCGAGGTCGCCATCGCGACAAGAGTCCCCTTCATAGCGCCGGTCTCAACGCGATCGAGCCGCCCGGCTCCGATGTTCTGGCCCGCGAAAGTCGTCATCGCCGCACCAAACGAGAACGCCGGCATCATGACGAATCCGTCTATCCTCATGACTATTACGTTTGTGGCGATGCACATAGGGCCAAAACTGTTCGTGAGCGCCTGCACGACTACCATCGAAAGCGAGAATATCGCCTGCGTGACGCCCGATGGCAGACCCAGCTGGAACAGCTCCCTCAGGTATTTGCGCGTCGGTTTGAAGTACTTAAGCTTCATGTCGAAGCAGTCCGTACGCCTGCACAGCTTCAGGAATGAAAGAGCCGCCGATATGCTCTGCGCTATGACCGTGGCCAGCGCGACGCCCGGCACGCCAAGACCGAGATTCGCGACAAAATATATGTCGAGGAAAATGTTCAGTATGGTCGCTATGACGAGATAGATCAGCGCCGACATGGAGTCGCCGAGACCTCTCAGGATGCCGCCGAATATGTTGTAGAGCGCGCAGCCCGCGACGCCGAGGAAGATGGTCCTCAGATATCCGTCGCACCAGTCGATTATCTCGGCCGGAGTATTGAGGAGTCTGAGGAGCGGCATCGAGACCAGCGGCGCTATCGCCATCATGATCAGCGAAGCCGCGATCATCATCGTGATGCTTGTTCCTATGGCATGCGAAAGCGATCCCCTCTGTTTGGCTCCGAAGTATTGCGACACCATGATGCCCGCGCCGACGGATATCCCCATGAACAGCACCAGCAGCAGATTGAGTATCGGGCTGGCGCTTCCGACGGCCGCCAGAGCGTTGTCTCCTATGTATTTGCCTACGACAATGCTGTCAACTGTGTTGTACAGCTGCTGGAAAACGTTTCCTATCAGCATTGGTATCATGAATTTGACTATCTGGCGGACCGGGTCCCCCTGAGTCATGTCAACGGGTTCAAATAACTTTTTCCACATATCTTCACGGGAGCGCTGTCACTGCTCCCTCTCCGCTATCTTCTTCGCGTCCTTTACGAGCGACGCGATGTTCTCTCTTTTCACCAGATCGCAGCCCTTGTCGATGCGGTCCTTCATCATGTTTGCCTGGGACTTCGCGTCGCTTGTGCTGCCGGAAAGCAGCACCGCCCTCATGGTCTTCATGAGGAACCTGTCCAGTCCCGTGACCGCCGCCGGATCGTATCTTCCCCCGAGTATGTACATGAGCACTCTGTGCTCGTTCTTCGGGTCGATCTTTCCGAGGCTGTATTCCCAGACCTGCGCGTAGTTCTCGGCTGTCTCATCCGCGAAGCCGACGCCGAAGACCAGCAGGCGCTGCATGATCTCAGCATCCAGCAGCTTCGCAAACTTGTCGAAGTCCACTATGCCCGAGCCTCTGATCCAGCCGCCGTAGATGACGCAGTCGTAATCGTGCAGGTCGAGTCCCTTCGCGTCAGAAAGAGGAAGGGCCCCGCAGCCGAGGTCCTCCGCTATCCACTCGGCGTACTGCTTCGTGGATCCTCTTTTCGATGTGTATATGACGATATATTTCTTCATTATCCTTTTACGTTTTCCTCGCCCAGCAGCCTCACCAGCTTGCCCTTAAGCACGCCGGTAAACTTCACGCGCATGTCCGCGCTGCACCTTACCGGTTTCTGCCCCGGCAGGTAGACCAGCACGTCGCGGTCTCCCGGGAAGAAGCTTATCATGTCGGTGATGTGCATCAAAAGCTTGCGGCTGCCGCCGTGGGCGTCGATCACTTCCTGAGGCACGCGCAGCTTGACAGGATCGTTGAGCGGAGCCGCCTTAGGTCTGCGCGGCTCTTCATCCATCTGCGCGAGTTCAGCGGGACCCGGTTCTCTCCTGAACGACTGTCCGCCCGCGTAGTAGTCTCCGCGCTCGTATCCCCTGCCGTTTCTGCTGAGAGACGCGATGTTCTCGATAGGAACGATGTCCTCGACGAGTATCTCCGCTTCGCTCTCGTCCTTGAAGCTGACGCGGCCGGATATGCCGACTATCCTGTCGTTCGCGATGTAATTGCGCCTTCTTTCAAATACCTTCGGGAAGACTATCGCGTCGATGACCCCGTCAAAGTCCTCCAGAGTCAGGCGCGCCATTTCCTGCGACTTTCTGGTATACATCGTGCGCACGCCGCTTATCATGCCGCCCAGGATGACCTTGTCGCCGTCCTTGAACTTCGACGTGTTGATCACCATGCTGTCGGCGTCCTCGCCGCCCGTCGTGAATTCCTCGCCGCCGCCTGTCAGCTCTGCCGTGCCCGCTGTCGTGAAGTCGCGGATAAGCTCCGCGTACTCGTCGAGCGGATGCCCGGACAGATACACTCCCAGCATCTCCTTCTCCATCGCGAGCTTGGTGTCCTTGCTGTAATCCGCCACCTTAGGAAGCTCAGGGGACATGATCACCTCGTCAGCGAATTCGTCCAGCTGGAAGAGGCTTATCTGGTCCTTGCTGCCCTGTTTGGCCTTCTTCTGCGCCCTCTGCACGGCTTCATCGCAGACAGCCATGAGCTGCGCGCGGTTAGGATTGATGTCGTCAAAAGCGCCGGCCCTTATGAGCGATTCTATCGCCTTGCGGTTGAGCTCGCCAGCGTCTATCGCGTCGATGAATTCATATATGTCGTGAGTGCCTTCGACTGTCTTGCGGCCTTCGATAATGGCTTCGATTATGCCCTCGCCCACGTTCTTGACCGAGAGCATGCCGAAGCGAATGCGCCCGTCCTTTGCCGAGAAGTTCTTCTCGCTCGCGACCACCGAAGGCGGCGCGAGTTTGATGCCCATCTCGCGGCAGTTCCTTACGTAATCGGCCGTATGCACGGCGTCGCCCGCCATGCTGGTCATGAGAGCCGCCATGAACTCCACAGGATAGTGGCACTTAAGGTAGGCCGTCTGGTAGGAGATGACAGCGTAGGCCGCCGCGTGCGACTTGTTAAAGGCGTAGGAAGCGAAGCTGACCATGTCATCGAAGATGACTTTCGCGGCGGCCGCCGGAACGCCGTTCCTGACGCAGCCCGCGATCTCAACATTGCCGTCCGCGTCCTTCTTGCCGTTGATGAAGTACTCCTTCTCCTCCAGCATGACGCCCATCTTCTTCTTGCTCATCGCGCGGCGCACCAGATCGGAGCGGCCGAACGAATAGCCTCCCAGGTCGCGCACTATCTGCATTACCTGCTCCTGATAGATCAGGCAGCCGTATGTGACGCCCAGTATCGGTTCAAGATGCGGATCCACGTAATTCACATGATCCGGATTCTTCTTGTTGTCTATGTATTTCGGTATCGAGTCCATCGGGCCCGGTCTGTAGAGCGCTATGCCCGCTACGATGTCCTCGAAGCAGGTCGGCCTCAGGTCCTTCATGAACCCGGTCATGCCGCCGCTCTCAAGCTGGAATATGCCCTTGGTGTTGCCGTCGGCGATCAGCTTGTAGACCTCCGGGTCGTCGAAATCCATCGAGGAGAAGTCGATCTCCACCCCGTGGTTCTCCTTGATCATGCGTAGCGCGTCGCGTATGACCGTGAGGTTGCGAAGCCCCAGGAAGTCCATCTTCAGCAGGCCCAGTTCCTCTATCGTCGTCATGTTGAACTGGGTCGCGACGCCCTTGTCCGAGGAATAGAGCGGCACGTACTCATCGAGCGGCATCTTGGAAATAACGATGCCCGCCGCGTGCGTAGACGCGTGGCGCGGCAGTCCCTCGAGAGCCATCGAAAGGTCGAGCACCTGTTTCACCAGCGGCTCGGTCTCATAGCGCTGCCTGAGGTCAGGGTTCATCTCGAGCGACTTCGCGATCGTGATGCCCAGCTCGTTCGGGATGGCCTTCGCTATCGCGTCGCCCTCGGCATAGCTCGCGTCAAGAGCCCTGGCGATGTCGCGCACGGCCGCCTTTGCCTTAAGCGTACCGAAGGTGATGATCTGCGAGACCTTGTCCTTGCCGTACTTGCGGATGACGTAGTCGATGACCTCCTGGCGTCTCTCGATGCAGAAGTCTATGTCTATATCCGGCATGCTCACGCGCTCCGGATTGAGGAACCTCTCAAAGATGAGGCTGTACTTGATAGGGTCTATCTCGGTGATGTCAAGACAGTACGATACGATGCTTCCCGCGGCCGATCCTCTGCCCGGCCCGACGGCTATGCCGTTCGACTTCGCGTAATTTATGAAATCCCAGACTATGAGGAAGTACTCCACGTAGCCCATGCCTTCGATGGTCTTCAGCTCGGTCTCGAGCCTCTGCCTGTATCCGCTCTCCGGGTCCATCGCCTCCGCCCCGTAGCGCTTCACCAGTCCCCTGTAGCAAAGTTCTCTCAGGTACTCACCGGTCGTCTTGCCGTCAGGCGGTATGTATTCAGGCAGGTGATAGTTGCCGAACTCGAACTCGACATTGCACCTCTCCGCGATCTCGTGGCTCCTGTCTATCACATCAGGCATGTCCGGGAAGAGCGCTCTCATCTCCTCTTCCGACTTGACGTAGAACTCATCGTTCTCGAACCTCATGCGGTTCTCGTCGGTCACCTTGGTCTGCGTCTGTATGCACATCAGCACGTCCTGAGCGGTCGCGTCGCTGCGCCTCATGTAGTGCGCGTCGTTGGTCGCCACCATCGGGATGCCGGTCTCTTCGCTCAGCATTTTGAGACCTTCGATCACGACCTTGTCCTCTTCAAGGAAGTGGTTCTGCACCTCAAGGAAGAAGTTGCCCTCGCCGAATATATCCAGCAGTTCGAGCGCCTCTTTCTTCGCGCCGGCATAGTCCCTGCCCAGGATCAGCCTCTGCACGTTTCCCGCAAGACAACCCGACAGGCAGATGAGGCCTTCGCTGTACTGCCTCAGGAGCTCCTTGTCGACGCGCGGCTTGTAGTAGAAGCCGTCCACATAACTCTTCGAGACGATCTTTACGAGATTGCTGTAGCCCTGCTGATTCTCCGCCAGCAGTATGAGGTGGCCGGAGTTGCGGTCCCTGTCCGGATCCTTGTCGTAGAGCGTCCTCGCCGCGGTGTACACCTCGCAGCCGATGACCGGCTTGATGCCCGCGTTTTTGCACGACTTATAAAAGTCGACCACGCCGAACATTGCGCCGTGGTCGGTGATCGCGCACGAATCCATGCCGAGCTCCTTGACATACGCAGGGAGCTCGGAGATCCTGCTCATTCCGTCGAGCAGGCTGTATTCAGTATGTAAATGAAGATGAGTGAACATTTAATGCTATTTCCCGTTGAACCTGAACGCCAGCATCGTAAGGTCGTCAAACTGCGGCGCGCCGTCAACGAATTCTTTTATCGCGCCCTTCACACTGCTGAGCAATTCCTCAGGCGCCGCGTCCTTGCTTCTGTTGAGCGCCATGATGAGCCTGTCCTCTCCGAACAGCTTCCTGTCTCTGTTGGTCGCCTCTGTGACGCCGTCTGTATAAACGAAGAGCGAGTCGCCCGGCTTGAGCCTGAAGCTGCGCTCACTGAACGTGAGTCCTTCAAGAGTGGCCAGAGCAGGCGAATGCCTGTACCTGAGGAGCTCGTAGAAGCTGCCGTTCTTTCTGAACGCCGGATGCTCATGGCCGGCATTGACCACTGTGCATTCGCCGGTGTCCAGATCGATCAGCGCGAGCCATGCCGTAACGAAGAGCTCCATGTCGTTGCTTTCGATCAGCTTTTCGTTCGTGCTTTCGAAAACTTCCGCAGGGCTCATTCCCTGCTTGATCCCGTACTTCATCAGGATCTTAGTCGCGACCATGAACAGGGACGCCGGAACGCCCTTCCCGGACACGTCCGCGATGATGAGGGCCAGATGCCTGTCATCCGCCATGAAGATATCGTAGAAATCGCCGCCTACCTCTCTTGCAGGCGTCATCGAAGCAGCCAGGTCGAACTCCGGCAAAATGTCGTACTGCAGACCCAGCTTCGGCAGAATGCCCCTCTGGATCTTCGCGGCGGCATCGAGTTCACCGCTGATCCTCTCCCTCTCGGCAGTGACCGCGGAGAGCTCGTCTATGTAGTCTCTCAGATCGGCGTCCATCTTGGTAAACGCCTCTGCCAGAGTCTCAAGTTCGTCGCCGGTATGTACATCTATCTCTACCGGCTTGTCGCGCTCGATGTTGTCTACCATCTCCTCCGCGCTCTCTGTCAGTCTGGTGATCGGCTCTATGAAGCGCTTGTTCATGAGCGTATAAATGAAATGCATCATGATCACCGAAGCGAGCGCCGAAGCGGCAAAGATGGATAAGATGAACTGAGGGATTATCCCCCAGAGGTTTATCTCCGGGCGTGTGACGCAGGTGTACGCTACCAGTTTTTCCTGAGTGTCATACAAAGGCGCGAATGCGCTTATGAAAACGTCGCCGTCCTTATGCATCCTGAAAAAGAACGGCTTGCCTTCCGTGTCGCGGGTCCTGTACTCAAGGTAGCTTTTATACCCGCTGAATATAGCCGTGCGGTCTCCGAGATCGGCATCGGCATCGGCTCCGTCGGTATCCCAGATATATATCATTTCATCGCCATCAGGCACGACAATGCTTATATCCGTCATTTCCATCTCATCGCGGAACGATGTCAGGAGCACTTCCGTATTATCGTAGTATCCGTCCTTTTGCCCTGTCTCCAGATAGCCTGCTATCAGGTCTCCGTTTACGACATGCGCAATAATGCCGGCATAGTCCTCCGTGTCCTCATAATAGTGTTCTCTGGACAGCGTAGAAATGCCGAGACTCACCGCCGCGCTTACCGCGATAGTGAGAAGCAGCGCAAAAACGACTACGCTTCTTAGTGTCTTTTGCCCCAGGCTCCTTTTTTCTTCCACACTCTTTTTCTTACGGCACGTGAGCTGCCTGCAGCTCCGTCCTTTTATGTTCCGGTCCCTCACCATTGCTCTCAGAATTATGGATACAGTATACCATATAACAAGGCGTTTTTTTGTCCCTGTTTATTGCCTTGCTTCACAAGTTAGATGTACAATACCTTCGTATGTTTTTTCCAGGTATTTAAGGGACAAATGATTTATAACAATATCCTCGAGGCCCTCGGCCACACGCCGATGATCCGTCTCAACCACATCAACCCGCCGACCAACGCGGAGGTCCTCGTCAAATTCGAAGGTCTCAACGTAGGCGGCTCCATAAAGACAAGAACAGCATATCAGATGGTAAAGGCCGCAGAAGACGCTGGCGTGCTGGGCCCGGGCTCCATTATAGTAGAGCCTACCAGCGGCAATCAGGGCATAGGACTCGCGCTCATAGGAGCCGTCCGCGGTTATCGCACCATCATCATAATGCCTGACTCCGTAAGCGAAGAGCGCCGCAAACTGGTAAAACACTACGGCGCCGAGGTCAAGCTCGTCCATGACGACGGCGACATCGGAAAGTGCATCCACGAATGCCTCGCTACCGCGATGAGAATGAAGCAGCAGGACAGCCGCGTGTTCGTCCCGCAGCAGTTCATCAACATAAATAATATAGTCGCCCAGAAGACCACCACCGCCCAGGAGATACTTGAGCAGGTCGGCGGCCCTATCCACGGCTTCTGCTCGGGCATCGGCACGGGCGGAACCATCACAGGCATAGGCGAAGTCCTCCGCGAGCACTTCCCGGACATCGAGATCTGGGCCGCCGAACCTGAAGACGCCGCCATACTCGCGGGCGGAAGCATCGGCACCCATGTCCAGATGGGGATCGGCGACGGCCTCATCCCGGACATTCTGAATACTGAAGTCTACGACAACACCTGCATCATCCCGGACGACAACGCCCTCGACATGGCAAAGCGTCTGGCTCGCGAAGAAGGAATAATGTGCGGCATCTCGTCAGGAACCAACGTAGTGGCGGCGATCATGCTGGCAGAGAAGCTCGGTCCGGGCAAAACCGTGGTGACCGTACTTCCGGACACAGCCGAGCGCTACTTCTCCACCCCGCTGTTCGACGACTAAATATGGGCCTGCGGGGATCGATTTAGTCAGGGTGTAGATTTTCGAAAAAAGCACCCTGATATACACAAAATTGGCGATTTTACATCTCAAAAGCGGCTAAAAATGCCGGATTTGTGTATGAGGCAGAGAAAAACCGTAAAATATACACCCTTTTTCCGGATTTGGGTGTATATTTCGAAGATTTTTCCTCTCAGATACACAACTTGTTACAAATTACGTCCATTTTTTATTATTGAAACGAAAAATGGTGTAGCAATGCGGATTATTCCGTTTTGCTACACCATTTCTTTCATTTTTTCTGTCGACTGCGCCTTACTTCAGGCCGCGCTCTTTTTTCAGCATCGCGATCTTAAGCCTCTTGATGCATTCCTTTACATCATCTTCTGTGTAGTTGTTCTCACCGACGATGTTGGATTCGATGCCCTCAGGGTTCTTGTTGAAGTCGACTACGTTGTCGAGATACGGGCTCTCTACTACGAAGGTGCCTGCTGTGCCGCTCCAGTTGAGGCCGGCCACAGGGATCCCGCGCTCGCCGATCTCGTTCACGCAGTTCACGTAGTCTACGTCAAGGTTTCCCCAGCCGTCTGTCTCTACGATGACGCCGTCAGGTCTGCAGCACTCAGCAACTACCGCGGCAGTCCTGGAGCATCTGATCTTCTCCTCGTTGCCCTCAGGCGAACCGAATACCAGGACTCCCATCAGATCGATGCCCGGATCCTCGCCCAGCAGCTTGATTAGCGGGTCTCTGAAGTGATGAAGGCTTGTTTCTTTTGTTGAAGGACCAACTCCCATGTCGCACCTCCTTAATTCATCGCTTTGATAGCTCCGTCTCTGAACTCGTTAGGAGTCAGCATGACAGGCATCGCGCCGTAATCGATAAGTGATTTGCCTCCCTCGACGCCGCATGGCTGGTCAGGGAAGATCCATGTGTCGAGCATCGCGCCGTGAGCGATCATCTCCTTGATGACCAGGACCTTTTTCTGGCCCTCTCTGATGCGGTCGTAGTACTCGTGCTTCTCGGTGGCCTTGGAGCCCTCGAACTTCTTGAGCTGAGCCCTGAATTCGTTCATCCACTCCTCTACCATTCTGTACGCGTCGATGACCGCGTATCTCTCCTGGCCCATGCCCTTCTTGAAGGTGATATCGAAGGAGATGATGAAGTCGTCCACATCAGGCGTGCCCGCTCTGCCGAGATAAAGCATATCCTTGAGGTTGCCATCGGAGGAGCCGAACTCGTGGGCCTGCTCGCCGTCAACATCGACGCCCGTCGGCATGACGTATACGCCGGTGATTGTGTGGGTCGTGCCCTCTCCGCACTTGCCCAGCACCTTCACGGAGATCGGGATGATGTCCATGATGGTGTTTGTATATCTGTCATGATCACCAGGTTTGATGATCTGGATGTCTATTTTTTCAATGACTTCGCTGTATTTACCGGCCAGCGCGTCAAGGCCGTCTTTTGTGATGGTCATCTTGCCATCTGTAGTGATCTTGTTTTCGTCGCCGAATTCCACATCATCCATGTGATATGCCCTGATCACCAGTCTTCTTAATTCAATATCTGCCATTTTATTATTCCCTTTCGCGCGTTTCGCGCCGGATCAAATAAATGTGTTTTTGTTTCTTTTTCAAATGGGGGCAGATCTCTCTGCCCCCATCTTCGGAATAGTCCGATGTCCTATTCTTTTTTTGTACCGATATGTCTTTGTTAGATTACAGCGTGATATTCGAAAGGCAGCTGTACGATCTTGCCCGGAGTCTCGATTGTCTCGAGCAGCTCGAGGGATGCCTTTACGATAGCAGTCTGCATCTCAACGTCATGAGGTGCGCCTGCGTTTGCGCCCATAGGTACCATTGGCGCAGCAGCTCTTGGTGTACCAGCCTGTCTAACAACTGGTGGGAGCGCTGCGATAATGACTGTAGGGATACCTACCGACTCGATTGCTCTCTGCACGATTGTTGCAGAGCGGTGGCAGGTTCCTCATCCAGCCGTGAGAAGGCACGCATCTACGCCCTCCTCTTTCAGCATGTTAGCGACTGCAGGACCGGTCTCGTTGGTGAACTTCTCAATGTTTCCGCCGCCGCCCATGAAACCAGCATGGTATGGTGCGCAAGCTTTGATGAAGCCCTCAGCAGCGAGCTCTTTCAGTCTCGTGATCGGGAACATGCAGTTGATGTCTTTGTTTACGTCGGAGTTATCGTATCCGCCGTGGGTTACCATCAGATCATCCTCTTCGGACTCGTTAGGGATCTTTCTCCAGGTGAAGTCACCGGCAAGGTTGAATCTCTCCTGGTCCTTTCTGTGTACGCCGGCAGCTGTCGCGAGAGCAACTGTCATCTCGCTCAGCGGCTTTGTCACAGGAGCCCATACCGACTTAGGAGTGATAGGTACGAAGATCTCAGACTGTAAACCTTTTACAACTGTCATACTCATTTTGTATTAATCCTCCTGTTTGGTTTTGCTTTGCATTTCGTTTTGGAGTTCTCTGGAATGTCTGATCGTCTCGAGATATCTTTCGTTGATCTCAGGGCTCTCCTGTTCTATGAAACTCATATTCCAGGCTACTACCTGTCCGACCTCGAGGTCGTAATCAGATATGATCATTCTCTTTGGTATCCTGAGGTGTCCCAGTCTTCCCTTGAAGTCGATGGCTACGCTTCCGTCGTGGACTTCCACGATGATGCCCTCCATTCTGATTATCTTGTCACCGTATTTCATCTCTAAGCGATCTTACCTTTCAGATTAGTCGTATTTAGCCTTTCTCTTTTCGCTCATCGGCAGGGCCTGCTCATTATCAACAAGCTCCATCTTTGTGCCGTAAGCCTTTTCGATCAGCTCTACGTTAGCCTCCTTAACTGCGTGGGTGTACTTTCTCTCAGGTGCCTTGATCTTCTCGCCGGCCATCTTAGCCTTGAGCATAGCCAGACCTCTGATAGCATCCTCGTGGCAGAGGGTGTTGCATGCGAGAACCTCGTTCTCGATACCGGACATCGACTTGTTGTTGTCGATCATGGCATCGCAGTACTGGTTACCGGTTACGAGAGCTCCCTGTACAGCGCAGAATGAGAATCCGACAACCGGAACGCCTCTCTTACCGATCTGCTCGATGTGAGAAGTGAAGTCTACGTGGTTGTTACCGAATCCTTCTGTTGTAACGAATGCACCGTCTACGTTCATGGACTCAACCATCTGACC
>JBGUKZ010000003.1:0-146609 GCA_045114795.1 Anaerovoracaceae bacterium | reverse complement strand
TTGTAGCTTCAGCGTGAATATACCACCGGCTATGCCGGTGTGAATTAAAAGCTTTAGCTTCAAGAAGAATACCTCCAATGCTACCATGAATGTGGCTACCAACCGCATCTTGTAGCAAAGGAGGATTCAAACATGAGTAATAAAGATGATGACATAAATAGTCTATCACATTCAAAATGGCGTTGCCATTACCATGTAGTGTTCGCGCCAAAGTTCAGGCGACAGGCAATATATGGCAAGATCAAAACAGACATCGGAAAGATCCTGAGGCAGCTGTGTGACCAAAAGGGCATAGAGATAATCGAAGCAGAATTATGTCCTGACCATGTACACATGCTGCTCGCGATCCCGCCGAAGTATAGTGTGGCGCAAATAATGGGGTATCTGAAGGGGAAAAGCTCTCTGATGATATTCGACAGACATGCGAACATGAAATACAAATACGGGAACAGGCATTTCTGGTGCAGAGGTTACTATGTTGACACAGTGGGGCGAAACAAAAAGGCGATAGCAGAATACATACGCAATCAATTACAGGAGGACATTGCGAACGACCAGATATCGCTGAAAGAGTACATAGACCCGTTTACGGGTAGCAAGAATGCGTAGGCAATAGAAAAGCGCCTTTAGGCGCCGCCTGAGAATAGAGATGCGGTTGGCAGTCTATTCGGCGCGTCTTAAGACGCTTGCAAGCATTATGCCCTTTTAGGGCTAGTGCATACCACCAGTTTAACTGGTGGTTATGATTATTAAACTAGGCCGGCAATTTGCCGGCTTTTTTCAATTAGCTTGTTTAATGATAGTTGCTCTTTTGGTACAATTGCATATGTAGCCCAATAGTGAAATAAGTGGCTAAACAGGGACAGCTCTACAAGGGCTGTCTGACTTATTTAGGTAACAGCTGTGGCAGATAATATAAACGACAAAGAAAAAGAAAATATTAATAATGACGAAAAAATAAACTTCACCTGGAAAGAGATTGACGAGCCTTTCAGAAAGAAATCCAGAGGAAGTTTATTTAACTTTATAAAACGAAAGACTGCTGAGTTTGCAAAGGTTTTCGAAAGCAAAAAGCCTGACGAATCTGTTCAGGTGGCAAAACCGAATAAACCGGCAGAATCTGTTGAAGTGGCAGAACCTACAGGGCCTGACAAACCAACCGAGCCAGTCATGACTGAAGAGTCGGAAGAGATGGCCAAAGACATCGAGACTACTCAGGAGACAGAAGTTATCGAAACTGTCGAGCCAGAAACATCTGACGAGAAGGTTCAGGTGGCCGAGGCTATTGAAACTGTCGAAACAGACGTATCTGAAGAAGAGGCACAAGTGGTTGAGCCTGTCGAAACCGCCGAGGCGGTAGAATCTGAAGAAATTGACCAGGATGGCGAGCCCGCAGAACATGAAGAAGTAAAGGCAGACGAAACCGAAGAATCGGAAGAAGTAAAGGCAGATGAATCCACTGTAGAAGACAAACCGGCCAGGAAAGCTATACGTCTGACTAAGTGGCGTGTGCTCTTCGGCGTGCTATGCCTCATCGCTGTTGCACTTCTGGGCACCTTCATATATGCCTACAATACAGTTCCGGACATTGATCCTGATGCCAGCAACATATATTCAAATATCGATCTCAGCTCTATCATTTATGATTCAAAGGGAGAGGAGATCGACAAGCTCTATTACACCGAAGACAGAGAGATCGTCTCAATAAAAGACATCCCGGAGAATACAAAGAACGCCTTTATAGCTATAGAGGACAAAACGTTCTACAAGCATCATGGCCTGAACTACAAGAGGTTGTTTGGTGCGGTCCTCAGCAAGCTGACCGGACGCTCGGATGAGATAAGCGGTACATCCACCATTACGCAGCAGCTGGCCAGGAATGTGTTCCTTTCGGATATAAAGAGTGAGAGGACACTGAGACGTAAGTTCCGGGAAATGATCTATGCTCTCAAGATCGAAAGGGCATATTCAAAAGACGAGATACTTGAAGCATATCTGAACACCATATATCTTGGATATGGCTGCTATGGTATCAAAGCCGCAGCTTATACATATTTCGGAAAGGAAGTAAGCGAGCTGTCTCTTGAGGAAAGCGCTGCCCTAGCGGCATTGCCTCAGGCTCCTGACAGTTACGCCCTCCTGAAAGACGAAAAGGGTGAGGATACGACTTATATGAAAAAGTATAAGTTGTATGCGAATAATCTTGCCACTGAACGACGCGATCTTGTGCTCGATCTAATGGCGGAGCAGGGCTATATCGACTCCGCGCAGGCAGAGAAGGCAAAAAAGAAGATGAAGGAGATTCTTCATCCGCACATAGAGAAAAAGCCTAGAGAGCTGACGTACTTCACAGACTTCCTCACAAAAGAGGTAGCAAAAGACCTCGCGGATCAGTATTCCATGACTGAGGAAAAGGCAGAGCTGCTCATACACACAGGCGGACTCCGCATTTATTCAACGATCGATCAGGATATACAGCATGCGATCAATACCGAATTCAGCGACGACTGGAACTTCCCATACTCTGCTGAAGATCCTCAAGCCGCAATGGTAGTTACCGAAGTCGGCACGGGTAAGATCCGCGCGATGGCAGGAGGCAGAAATACCTCCGGTCAGATGCTGTTCAACAGGGCAACATCGCCGCGTCAGCCGGGATCGTCGATCAAACCACTGGCCGTATACTCTGCTGCCCTCCAGAAAAGTGAAGATTATGCTAAGCATATGCAAACGTTCCCGTTTGTTGATTACGAAATTGACAGGCAGGGCACAAGACTCTGGGGAGACTATATCACTGCCGGATCGGTAGTGGTCGATGAGAGACTGAAGATAAACGGTGAGATATGGCCGATGAATTTCTCAAGGAGCTTCTCCGGATACAGGACATTCAGGACGGCATTGCAGCAGTCGATCAATACCTGCGCTGTGAAGATACAGCTGCAGGTCGGAGCGGACTACTCAATGGAGATGCTCAGAAAATACGGGATATCTACGGTCGTCGATGATGCTTCCCTCCCGACTAATGACTTAAATCCGGCAGCTCTGGCTCTGGGAGCGATGACATACGGAACGACGCCGCTTGACATGGCACTTGCTTATGGAGCATTCCCGAACAGGGGCATAAGAGACTCAGCTGTTGCATACACAAAGGTGACTGACGCAAAAGGAAAGACTCTCCTTGAGAAAAAGACTGAAGAGACCAAAGTGCTCGATGAGAACGTAGCGTTCATAATGAGAGACTGCCTCGAATCTGTAGTGTCGAGGGGAATAGGCCGGAACGCATCGATCTACGGCGTGCAGGTAGGCGGCAAGACGGGAACCACGAATGATAACTACGATTACTGGTTCGTCGGATTTACGCCGAAATACTCCGCTGCGCTCTGGATAGGGACAGATCATAATACAGTAATGAGCGGATCGTCCGGAACAGCAGCTCTTCTGTGGAGCAGGATAATGAGGCAGATTCCGGATATAACAGAGGGCGAGTATCCGCCGCAGCCGGACGATGTAGTGTGGTCCCGCGGAGAGTACTATACTGAAAAGACCCAACCGTAATGGGAAGAATGAGAGATTATGAGCAGCCCCAAAAGGGCTGCTTTCCTATAGACGTGCCGGTTGTATTATCCTGCGTTAAGGAATATAAAACAAGCGGCAGCAACAATTACAAAAAGCAGCTGATGATCGAGCTCTATACGGGAATGAGAATGGGGGAGATCAATGCCCTCAAGCCGGAGGACATAGACCTTGCCAACGGTGTGATCCATGTGAGGGCTACGATCTCGATGGGCCTTGGCGGAAGGAACTTCTGGAAAGAACATCCTAAGACCGATGCAGGAGTCAGAGATGTCCCTATCAATGAACTCGTGCGCCCTATACTGGAAGAAGCATTGGCAGAGGCCAGAAACAACAAGGCAGGAACCGTGTTCTATGATTATAGGAAAGGTGATATCATATCCACTCAACAGGTTTGCTATTTCTTCAGAAGGGTATGCGATAAGTATGATCTGCCATACTATGGACAGCACTCGCTTCGTCACACTTTTGCAACAAGGTGCATCGAAGCCGGTGTACAGCCGGTTGTCCTTAAAACATGGATGGGCCACACGGATATTCACATAACTCTCGATACCTATGCGGACGTATTCAATCACCTGAATGACAGCAGCCGGGTAAAGCTGGAAGACTATCTGACGGGCAATGAGAAACGCCGTCCTACAAGCTGGAGAAATTCATGATCTGTATAGATGCGTTACCGGAGAAATGGGCCAGCTCCGGTAACGCGCGGGCCTGAATGAACCCGTGACGATGTGTCACGTGTTGTCGGTTTGGCTTTTGATTAAAAAAGTCATGTTATTGTCCCGAAAATCGGCCCTTTTGAATATTTGCATGCTTGATTCCGAACACCTTAAACTAAAACCAATGCCTTGGAATAGCTCCAGGGCATTGGTTGTGCATTGATTATGCTATTATAAATAAAGATTATAGATATTGATTTAGGAGAAATATATATGTGGCTGGTTTTTGCAATTCTTTCGTCCATCTTTGCAGCGTTGACATCTATTCTTGCTAAAGTCGGTATAGAAGGGGTGGACTCAAATTTGGCAACAGCAATCAGGACGGCTGTGGTACTTATCATGGCCTGGGGAATGGTCTTTCTTACGAGCGCTCAGAACGGTATCGGGCAGATCAGCCAAAAAAGCTGGACATTTCTGATCCTTTCAGGGCTTGCTACTGGTGCATCATGGCTCTGTTATTATAAAGCCCTTCAGATGGGAGAGGTATCCAAGGTCGTGCCAATTGACAAATTGAGCGTTGTGATAACGCTGTTCCTGGCATTTATCTTTTTACATGAGCAATTCACCTCAAGATCCATTATCGGCTGTATCCTGATAGGCGCAGGAACTCTATTGATGGTAATGTGAAGGCCGTCCCATAAAGAACATAAAGATAGACCTCCCATCTTCATCAAGGGAGGTCTTATGTTTTGCAGAGGTTATCAGAGTTCGTGCCCGGATCCTGTCCAGAGTTTTTCAGATACCGGCTTCCAGAGAGCCGCTTTCTCAACACACTTATCCGAGTATTCCTTTGCGGACTCGGTGTCAGAGTAGTCGGTCGAAACCGCGCCGGACTCTTCAACAATAGCGGTCAGCCTTCCCGGATTATCGAGAACAGGGCAAGGCCTCAACATGTTGCCGTTGAAAGGCTGATTGTGCCTATAACCCATGAAGAGCGGTGACTGATAGGCCTCGAGAAGAGTCTTTTCACGGATGTTGGAATCCGAATAGTGGATGAACGCGCACGGTTCGATGTCACCATTGGCATTGATATGGCAATATGACCGCCCGCCGGCGATACACCCTCCGACGAATTCTCCGTCGTTCCAGAAGTCTACTGTGAAAAGAGGTTTTGTCTTTCTGAACTCCCGCACCTGGTGATACATGAATTCTCTCTGTTCAGCTGTTACCATAAGCTCAGGGACGGCTTTTTTGCCTACAGGCATGTATGTGAAGATCCAGGCGAACAGAGCACCCATATCTATCATGGCATCAAAGAACTCTTCGCTCCCAATAACATCAGCGTTTGCTGATGTATAGCAGCACGATATTCCAAACGGCAGCTTATGCTCCCTGAGGATATTCATTGCGCGTATCGTTTCCTGATATGTACCTTTTCCGCGTCTTGAATCCGTCGCCTCCTCGAAACCTTCGATTGAAATGGCAGGGACAAAATTCTTCACCCTCAGCATGTCTTCTGCAAACGCGTCATCTATGAGCGAGCCGTTAGTGAACGCGCTGAACACGCAGTCGCTATGCTCCTCGCAAAGTCTGATAATATCTTTTTTTCGTACCAGCGGTTCGCCGCCTGTGAACAGATACATAAAAGTGCCGAGAGCCTTGCCCTGAGATACTATGCTGCTCATTTCTTCATAACTGAGATTGAGCTGGTTGCCGTACTCAGCTGCCCAGCATCCTATGCAATGCTTGTTGCACGCACTGGTCGGGTCGAAAAGTATGGCCCACGGGATGTTGCAGTCATACTTCTGTTCATTGTCAAACTGCATGTCGCCGCCTATTATGGTCGCGTTAACGACGAAGTTACGGAAGATAGTCATCCGTACATCTTTGTCGATGTCTGAATACATTTTGAGCACCAGCTTGCGCCAGTTGCTGTCAGGGTCCGTAAGCGCAGGACGGGCAGCCTTCATATGTTTGTCGATGCGGCCTCTGCGGTCGAAAGCGTCGATCCAATTGAGCAGCTTTTCAATGTTTCTTTCCGGATCTTTTTCCAGATATGCCAGGGCCTGATTGACTGCCACGGATGCTACAGCTTGCTTTATAGCCATGATCATACCTCCTTAGGGTTTTTCCACACATGTTGATTATCTGTTGTCACCGTATTATACTCTTTTACAAGCGGAGTTCAATTGCCAGCATTACGGAAGCGTTGAATAATCAACAATTACGAAAGAAGTGTGGAAATGGACAGAAGAGTTGCAAGGACTGATCAGGCCATAAAGGATGCCTATTTTTCGCTTATAAGAGAAAGAGGCACTACAAGGATCACTGTTTCAGAGGTAGCTAGGCGGGCGGACATTGACCGGAAGACGTTTTATCTTCACTATGATTCGCTGAAGGACGTTCTCGATGAATACATAGAGGAACGTATATCGCACATAGAAGCACTGCTTGCGGATACAGACTACCTGACAGACCCGTTCAACGTCGGGATCATCTACAGCATTATCAACAGTGCCAATGAAGCAGAACTTGAATTTCTTGAAAGCATATCAGCGAGTGAGTCGTATAACGATCTGTGGAAGCAGATAAGTGATGTTCTGACAGAAAAAGCTGTCGAGATCTATAAGCCTCACACAGCGCCGGAGATCGATGAGAAGGTGCTCAGGGTATACGCAGATTATTTCATTTCGGGTGCCCTCAGCATTTACCGCAAATGGCTGAGAGGGGATTATGAGATATCCTGGCACGAGCTGGTAAAAACAGTGAGAGAAGTAGGCGAGCATGGCCTGAAGAGAGTGCTTATGATAACCGGATAACACCATTTTCACCAGAAAAGAGCAAGTCTTTTAGCCAATCGACCTAGTTGGGTAACACTCAGACCTATGGCTGAGTCCGCTAGTGAGTCTGCAGTGTTTTCTGAAACATTGAAAACTTAGTACTTGGACGTCTGTTCGACTCCCGCCATCTCCACCA
Organism: Anaerovoracaceae bacterium; assembly: GCA_045114795.1. GTDB lineage: Bacteria > Bacillota > Clostridia > Peptostreptococcales > Anaerovoracaceae > Crickella. Next base: position 139,401 of record JBGUKZ010000003.1, on the reverse strand, counting down.
GTAACGATGGGGCTGTCGCACAATAAAAGTGTGGCAGCCCTATTTATCCGGCGTTATCCGGCGCATTCCCGGTAGCCAGAGCGTTCTGTATTATCAGCTCCGCTGACCCTCTCTTGAGCTGGCATATCCTGTGCATATCCTGAACGTACTCTTCGCTCATGCCGCACTGCAGCCAGTCGATGATCAGCCCGAAACATGCGCACTTGTGGTACCTGATGAAGAGCTCCCTGTCGCTTTCGGATACAGGCACGTCAGGGAAGACCGTCTCCGAGTATTTTCTGATCACGTGCTCGCATATCCTCCACAGGGAAGAAATGTTGGAGTGGCTGCCCGAACTGAATATGTGCATGATGACGCGCTTGTTGGCGCGGGCGAATTCCATTGCCGCAGCAATGCACTCATCTATGGAGTTGAGCTGCGGATACTCAAGTACAAAATCATCCGCCTTATCTGACAGGATGCCCTCAAGAAGTGCGGGGATATCCTGGTAGTGGTAGTAGAAAGTGTTGCGGTTGATCCCGCATCGCTCAGTTATATCTCTTACAGTTATCTTCTCTAGAGGCTTTTCGGCAAGGATATCCAGAAAAGCCTGGTTGATCGCTTTCTTGGTAAGCTCAGAAGCGGCCATATGAGAACCCCCTTTCATTGCTTTGGCCTGAAAGTCAGGCAAAACCGGTGATTTGCCCGGTTTCTGTGCATCACCTGACAATTATCTGTGCAACATCCTTTCCCGGAGAGTTATTATGATGCCGGTAAAAGATGACCATAGGTCAGATAATAATATCAGATGGCAGTCTGAAATTAAAGATTCATGAAAGGTCGTGAAAGATATGAAGATTAGTAAAAGAGCTATAAACGTAGCGGTATTTACAGCTGTGGCTCTGATGTTCGTTATGGTTTTCGGTTACACATTCAGAATGTTCAGCGAGATCAAAGCTATGGATCTCAGCGGACTTGATTCAGATAAAATGGGCATCACAGCGACAGATATGACAGAGGACAGCAGCAAGGCTGAGCCGGGCGAGGCTGATGCGGTCGCCAAAGTTGAGACTGTAATGCTGAACAGCGTGGATGCCAGGGACATGACAGCCAGCATCAGGGCAGACTATGACAACAACAGAATGGTCCTCCTGATCCTCTCGGACGGAACCGAGGCGGCAGCAAAGGCAGATGACCCGGCAGAGTGGAATAAGGTCATCGAACTCGGAGACACCTGCTCAGCAGAAGGTGAGCAGATCCTCAGCAGAAGCGGACTGGAAGGTTGGAGCTTCGATGTTGAGATCCTGAACGATACTTGTCCGCAGAACGCGCTCCTTACATTCGCAGACGGTGAGTGCACATACAATGCAAGAATTGCAGAATAACTGATCTGCGTTACCGCCTGTCCAGGACAGGCATACCGCAAATCCGCAAGCAGAAGCGAAGCGCTTGCGAACGGCTGCAAGCTAACGCCACCATCTCCACCATCGTTATGCTCCAGAGAGAAATCTCCGGAGCTCTTTTTCTTTACTTTTTCATCAGTTGAATCGAAGAATATTTACTTCCAGACGTCAAATTCGCTATAATAAGTAAAGAATTGTAGAAGAGGAGTAAGCAGAGATGTTTTCATATGAAAAACTGGAAGCAGCTTTAAAAGAAAAAGGGATCAGCAAAACAATGCTATCTGAGGATCTGGGTCTTTCCTCAAGAACGGTCGCCAAGATCGCAAAGGGCGAAAAGCTTTCCAAAAGGAGCATGCAAAAGATTGCGGATTATCTTGACCTGCCGGCTGATGACTTAGTACGGGAAGTTTCTGACAACATGATCCTTCAAACACTTAGGGATGAAAAAGAAATGAAGCTGTCCGGAGGCCTTTACCATGAGCTTCAGGTCAGGATGACTTACAATTCGAATCACATAGAGGGCAGCAAGCTTTCAGAAGAACAAACACGAATGATCTTTGAGACGAATACCATCGATATAGGTGATGGTATCCTTGTAGATGATATTCTTGAAACGGTGCATCATTTCCGAGCCATTGATTATGTGATCGACAATGCTGAAGTCATGCTTTCAGAAGATGTTATCAAGCAGCTGCATTTTATCCTGAAACATGATACAAAAGACTCGACTCTTTCATGGTTTGCAGTCGGTGATTATAAAAAGCGCGCAAATGTTGTCGGCGGCAGGGAAACATCAAAGCCGTCCGAAGTGCATAAGAACATGAAAGCTTTGATAGATGAATATAACGAAAAGAAGTGTGTCACAATAGAAGATATCATCGCATTCCATGCAGAGTTCGAATATATCCATCCGTTCCAGGATGGAAACGGCAGAGTCGGACGGCTTGTGGCTCTGAAGGAATGTCTTCGCCATAATGTGATACCGTTTATTATCGAAGATTCTAAAAAAGCATATTACTACAGAGGCCTTGCCGAATGGCGTAATGAAAAGGGCTGGCTCATTGATACTTGTCTGGACGGGCAGGATACATTCGGGAGGCTGCTGGCCATGCTGGAGATCGATAATTAGAATCGACCTGGGCGGATATCGCTCAGACCTGCGGCTGAGTCCGCAAATGAGTCCGCAAGGTTATCAGAAGCGTTGAAAATCCAATACTTGGACCCAGGTTCGACTTCCGCCATCTCCACCACTCTTAAAGCTTGAAATTTCAACGGTTTCAAGCTTTTTTCGTTGCAAAAATCTACCTATACAGGCCATTTTCAGACATAAAAATGAGTCCTTGCTGAATACAAGGCAGTTGAAAGATCTATGGATGAAAGAGATTCGATTCTGGTACTGCCAAATAGAGACGCGATAGATCCATAGGATTTACCGAGGACCGCGAAATCTGCAAATCTACCTAGGCGTAGAAGATGAGCCTGCCATGATCGATGGCGGATGGATCGAATCTTGGGATATCATTAACGAATATAATAGGAAAACACAGGAATAGATTTGATAATGAAGATCAAATGTAATAAAAAATGACATAGTCAGATGGGGTGCCAACCTACATTGGAGTCCTAAATGAGACAGAAAGTCTCTCGGAAATTCTCTTATATAACATGGCTGTAGTCAGGGGGAAAGGTGATTATTAAACTACAGGTTGAATAGACAGAATCTGACACTTGTGATATATTCATCCCGAAAAGAGGCCAGACGGCCGGAAAGGATAAAAGAAATGACTTACAGACTCATATGCTCACAGAACTTTATATCGGAACAAGATCTCCATATCATCGATTGGGAGAATGGTTTTGTGTGCAAATATGAGATGAGAGATAGGATGTGGCGGCAGATGAATTAAGGCCGGACCAAAAAGATAACGACTTCAAATCCGCTTGTCTCATATTCGGGATAAGCGGGTTTTTTATCGGGAGGAAAGATATGAGAATGGGTACATACGGTAACGGTAAATTGCCGACTATCGATCTTAAGAGAACGGGACAGAATATCATGAGGATGAGGAAAGAGGTTGGCGTTACCGTCAGAGAACTTCAGATCATGTTCGGGTTCACCAGCCCGCAGGCCATCTATAACTGGCAGAACGGGATCAGTCTGCCGTCTGTAGACAACTTCATCGTTCTTGCAGCTGTCCTGGGAACGACCATTGAAGAGATCATTGCCATCGAAGGAGAGGACTCGGATGACGATGAAGAAACGATAATCTGTCCTCAACTACTTTCATAATACGGTCTCCTCGTCTAAGGGGTAGGACACGGGACTTTCACTCCCGAAATGCTGAGTTCGAGTCTCGCGGAGATCACCATATAGCCCTTTCGTCTAATTGGAAGGATGCCGGATTCTGATTCCGGAGGTGTGAGTTCAAGTCTTGCAGGGGCTGCCAATTATAGCCCTTTCGTCTAAAGGCAGGACATCGGACTTTGACTCCGCAGGTGCAGGTTCGAGCCCTGCAGGGGCTGCCAGTATGGTTCGTTAGTATATCGGCTAATATACCCGGTTGTCAGCCGGGAGCGACGGGTTCAACTCCCGTACGAACCGCCAATATGGAGAGATGGCCGAGTCCGGCTTAAGGCGGCGGTCCTGAAAACCGCAGGGCGATAAGTTCCGTGGGTTCGAATCCCACTCTCTCCTCCATGTGCCCTGATAGTTTAATGGCAAGAACACCGGTCTCCAAAACCGCATGTGGAAGTTCGACTCTTTCTCAGGGTGCCAATCGTCATAAGGGATCCACCGAAGGCAGTTCCCCTTGTGACAAATATGCGCTATTAACTCAGTTGGTATAGAGTACTCGTCTGATACGCGAGCGGCCCATGGTTCAAGTCCATGATAGCGCACCATATGGTCCCCTCGTCTAAGGGGTAGGACACCAGACTCTCAATCTGGAAATGCCGGGTTCAAGTCCCGCGGGGATCACCAATATGTGGATCATAGCTTAAATGGTAGAGCACCGGATCGTGGCTCCGGCATGTGCAGGTTCAAGCCCTGTTGGTCCTCCCAATTATGAGCACGTTTCCGAGCGGCCTAAGGAGGCAGATTGCAACCCTGTTGTTCGCTGGTTCGAATCCAGCCGTGCTCTCCAATGTGGTAAGGTAGCTCCAATGGTAGAGCGCAGGATTGAAGTTCCTGGCGGTGCTGGTTCGAGCCCAGCTCTTACCACCAATACGGTGAAGTAGCTCAGTCGGTTAGAGCGGCGGCCTTATAAGCCGTGTCTGTCGCTGGTTCAAGTCCAGCCTTCACTACCAGTCAGATATTAAACTACGGGTTGAATAGACAGGCGTTGACACATGTGATATATTCAACATCGAAAAGGGACCGAAAGGTCCACAACAAAATTTTTTTCAAAGAGGAACAAAACAACAAATGCTTTATTTACACCACAGACCTGAAATCATGAATAAGGGCGTCAAATTCCAGAGCACAGACCTGGGACGTTGCTTGGTGTGTAAAAATGAGACAAGAATAATGGGTGTGCGGCATGTAAAGATATAGCCGGACACATACTTAAAGGAACCATGACCGCTTGTCTCAGAAGAGGCAGGCGGTTTTTTAACGGGAAGAAGAGTTCAGCAGAAGAAAGGAGAAATAAATGCAGGGCTTCAGAACCTATAACTTACCTGACAGGATGCTGCTCCTGCATTCGGGCAGCATTGAGAAAACAGAATGCGAGAAAGACGTTAACGCACTATTAGATAAAAAGGCAAGCTAGGCCGGTAGATCCATTCCGGTCGGAGCAAGGCCGGAAAAGGAGAGACCAACAATGAGCGTAAGAGTGGTCGGTGTGGTAAGAGTACCAGTCATCGACCTTAGAGCAACAGGACAGAACATCAAGAACCTCAGGGTGGCTGCGGGCATCTCAGTAAGAGATCTCCAGAACATCCTCGGATTCACCAACCCACAGGCGATCTACAAGTGGCAGAACGGTGACAGTTTGCCATCGATCGACAACCTTGTGATCCTTGCGGCTGTACTCGGAGTAACTGTCGACGAGATCCTTGTGGTCGAGGGCGACAGCTCCGGTGACGGAGATCTCAAGAGTTCTGTAATAACAGGCATAGGTGTGCAGTGGTGACGACTGCTGCACACATGCACCCGGCTCAGCGATGAGCCGGAATGAGTGGCATTGGTGTAATGGCCAAGCATATCAGTCTTCCAAACTGAAGGTATGGGTTCGAATCCCATATGCTGCTCCAAATATGCACGATTAACTCAGTTGGGAGAGTAGCTGCCTTACAAGCAGAATGGCGCAGGTTCAAGTCCTGCATCGTGTACCATGCAGTAGTAGTTCAGTTGGCAGAACATCGGCTTGCCAAGTCGAAGGTCACGGGTTCGAGACCCGTTTACTGCTCCATATGCTCCAGTATTCCAATCCCGGTAGAGAAGGCGGAATGAGAGTCCGTACAGTACAGGTTCGAGTCCTGTCTGGAGCACCATATGGGCTTGTAGCTTAGAGGGAAAGCACCTGCCTTGCAAGCAGGGGAGCGTGGGTTCAAGTCCCACCAGGTCCACCATTATCATCGGGGCGTAGCTCAGTTTGCGCAGAGCGTCCGGCTTGGGACCGGAAGGCCGGGAGTTCGAATCTCTCCACCCCGACCAAATATCGGCAGGTGGCACAGCGGCGACTGCAGGCGGCTGTAACCCGCTCACACGGAAACACGTTGGTTCGAGTCCAACCCTGCCGACCATATGGCTTCTTGGCTCCAATGGTAGAGCAGCGCCCCGTTAAGGCGATGGTTGCAGGTTCGAGTCCTGCAGAAGCCGCCAATTTGCTCCAGTATCCCAATTATGGTAGAGGAAACGGATTCAGAATCCGTACAGTACAGGTTCGAATCCTGTGTGGAGCACCAACATATCTCGTTCGTCTAAAGCAAAGGACGCGGAGCTACGGACTCCGAAATGTGGGTTGGATTCCTACACGGGATACCATGGTCTTCTCGTCTAATGGTAGGATACCGGACTTTTAATCCGGGAGATCTGAGTTCGAATCTCAGGGGGATCACCAATATACTCCATTAGTTCAACGGATAGAACATCGGTCTTCTAAACCGAATATAAGAGTTCGACTCTCTTGTGGAGTACCATATGCTCCTGTAGCACAACGGAAATGCACCTGCCTTGTAAGCAGCGGATTGTCGGTTCGAATCCGACTGGGAGCTCCATATGATTCTCTGGTCTAACGGTAGGACACCGGACTCTTAATCCGGGTGGTGTGGGTTCGAATCCCACGGGGATCACCATATTGTTCCTGTAGCCCAATGGGCAGAGGCAGCAGGTTTAAACCCTGCATAGTGTAGGTTCGACTCCTATCAGGAACACCAATTATTGCGGAGTGGCAGCAGCGGTTAGCTCAGCAGCCTCATAAGCTGAAGGTCGAGGGTTCGAATCCCTCCTCCGCAACCATCTAAAAGTGCTTACAGCAATTATCGGAATATCAGGATATGACTCTTAATCATTTGACCTATATTTTTCAAGCACTTTGTAATAACGAAAGATGCCTACAGCAATCTCAAGAGCATTAACTCAATTGGCTAGAGTATCTGATCATCACTCAGAAGGTAGCAGGTTCGAATCCTGTATGCAAACAAGGCATCTTGAAAAAGGCACTGACAGCAATCGTATAGCATTGGGACTATTGGCCACCGGGCTGATAGTAAGCTAAATGTGCCTTGCATTACCGGGGGATACTCAAGTTGGTGAAGAGAGCAGCTTGCTAAGCTGCCAGGCCGGGTGACCGGTGCGGGAGTTCAAATCTCTCTCCCTCGGCCAGCACCATTTTGATCAGGTGCAAACAGAAAAGCGCATACAGCAATCTTCTGAAACAAGGATATGTCTGTAAAACATAAGAACCTGTTCAAAGCGCTTTGTTGACAATTGAAAGATGCCTACAGCAACCGCAAGAAAACTGCATTAACTCAGAGGGTAGAGTAACTTATTCAGACTAAGTCCGTCGCAGGTTCAAATCCTGCATGCAATTTGAAGGCATCTTGGCATATCAGGCAAAAAAAGCACAGCCAGCAATTCAAACAATTTGCTCCACTATTATTAATTACGTCCCGCAAAAACGTAGTGTGCTTTGTAGCAAGGTATGCACATTTAGGAAAGGAAGGAAAGAACAATGCTTAACGCACTCAAGAGAGAAGCAAACAGAACATTTACAGAAAACGGTGCTGTAACTCTTGTCAGCACATATTCAGACTGCCTTGATCTCTTCGCAACAGTAGGTGCGCTCAGAAAGGCATCCGAGCAAGAGATCCTGGACAGATTCATTCGTGCTTACACTGAGGATCCGGACAAGGCGATGAAAATCATCTTCTATGCGAGAGACATCCGTGGCGGTCTCGGTGAGCGCAGAGTCTTCAGGACTGTCATGACTTACCTTGCAGCAAACGAGCCTGCATCTGTGAAGAAGAACATCGAATACTTCGGTGAGTACGGCAGATATGATGACCTGCTTTCTCTCATGGGTACACCATGCGAGAAGGACATGCTCGCATATGTTGCTAAGCAGTTTGCAGCTGACATGGAAGCACTCAAGGCAGGAGAGAGTGTATCTCTTCTCGCGAAGTGGCTGCCTTCCGTCAACGCAAGCAATGCAGATACAGTTGCTATGGCAAAGAAGATCGCACGCAGCATGAATATGACTGACAAGGACTACCGTAAGGCTGTCGTAGAACTCCGTTCAAAGATCCGCATCATCGAGAACAACCTGAGAGAGATGGATTACACATTCGACTACTCAAAGCAGCCTTCAAAGGCGATGTTCAAGTACCGTGCGGCTTTCATGAGAAATGACGGTGAGCGTTACGGAGAGTTCATCCACAAGGTAAGTAAGGGTGAGACAAAGCTCAATGCAAAGACTATCATGCCTTATGAGCTTATTGATCCGTTCCTGAACTATGGTGGAATGAGAAGCATCACTGCAGCGGAAAGAGAAGTACTCAATGCGACCTGGGAGTCCATGCCTGATTTCGGCGGAGATCAGAACGCGATCGCAGTTGTCGACACATCCGGTTCAATGTACTGCACAAGCAACCCAAGACCGGCCAGTATTGCTCTGTCACTCGGTCTGTACTTTGCTGAGAGAAACAAGGGACTGTTCCACAACTACTTCATCGAGTTCTCGCGTAATGCTAAGCTGATCGAGATCAAGGGAAGCACATTTGCTGATAAGCTCAGATATATCGCATCCTTCAATGAGATCGCGGACACAAACATCGAGGCTGTATTCGATCTCATACTCAGAGCTGCGGTCAAGAACCGTATCCGTCAGGAAGAGATGCCGGCTACTCTGTATATTATTTCTGACATGGAGTTCAACTACTGTGTCAAGAATGCCAGCCTTACAAACTTCGAAAACGCGAAGAGAAAGTACGAGGCACACGGCTACAAGCTGCCTAACGTCGTGTTCTGGAACGTCCAGAGCCGCAACAGACAGCAGCCGGTAACCATGAACGAGCAGGGAGTTGCACTCGTAAGCGGCTGCACTCCAAGACTGTTTTCAATGGTAGCAAGCGGAAATATCGATCCTTACAGAGTCATGATGGACATCGTAGGAAGCGAGCGTTACGAAAAAATCGTAGCATAGATGAGCAACTTTCATAACATATTGCTTGAATCGGCCTACTCAGATGGGGCTCCGACCTATGCCGGAGTCCGCAACTGAGTCCGAAAGTCTTTCGGAAATGCTTTTACTGCAATACTTTGACGGTGTTTCGATTCCGGTCACCTTCACCAAAAGAATTGAGATTTTGAGGAAATCGACCTAGCCGGATATCGCTCAGACCTACGGCTGAGTCCGCAAATGAGTCCGCAGGGTTTTCAGAAACGTTGAAAATCCAATACTTGGACCTGGGTTCGATTCCTGTCATCTCCACCAACAAAACAGGCCCGCAAGGGCTTGTTTTCGTTGGTGGAATATGATGAAGGTCGAAGCCGCGTCCAAGACAGCAATGCGGGTTCGAATTCGGGTGCACGCTGACCGGACACCTGAAAAACCGCAGTCAAGGCCGCCGAAGGCGCCGCGTAGCGGGCAAGCGCCTTGACAGCGGGATTCTCCCGCCATCTCCACCGCTCCTAAGACTCCAGAGATAATCTCGGGAGTCCTTTTTATGCCCCATTTATGTCCCTCAACTTTCTGAAACCACATAGCTTAATTCATATAATGAAACAGGAATCTGATAGCATATGTTACTGTGAATGCAAACGATTTAGTTTAATAGCTATAGTAAAAAGAGCTAAAGATCGAAGTATTAGGAGACCAGCTATGAACTTGAAAAATGAAACTTGGGATCATAACACATACCATTGCATAAATGGTAAGGTAGCGAGATTTTACAACGCCAACCTCTTGACCAGGAACAATAAAGGGATGGCATATCTCCAGCAACTCGGACTAAACAAAGATATAATTTCATCATTTATGATTGGATACGCTCCGGCAAACGGACACGAACTTATAAATTACCTAAAAGGCGAAGGCGTTTCTCCCGAAGACATCCAATATCTGGGACTTGCTAAAGAAGGTAAAGACGGTTTGCTCGATATGTTTCGTGACAGGGTGATGTTTCCTATAATCAACACTGAGGATGAAGTTATTGCTTTTAGTGGTGTAGCGATTGAAGATGTCAGCCCAAAGTATACTACTGTATGGAGGAACGAGATGCCTATTGGCAAGACAACATTATTTGGGCTCAATCTCACAAAGAAGATGATTGAAAAGGAAGATCGAGCAATTATAGTTGAGGGGGTTACCGACTTGTTGCTGCTTTATCAAAACGGGATAAGAAATGTTGCTGCCGTTACTGGTATGACTATGAGCGATGATCAAGCTAAACTACTTTGCAATTTCTCCAGAAATATTGTTCTTTCATATGACTTTGATTCAGCTGGTAATAATGCGGCTCTACGTGATGCAGAAACAATAGTTACTGCCGGAGGCAATCCATATATTATGCGTTTAAGAAGCAGCAAAGATACTGCTGAGTTCATTAAGACACATGGCAAGGATGCGTTTATCAGCCTTGTGAATGATGCGACGAAAACTATTTGTAACGCAAATGATTTAGTATAATAACAATAGGAATGGTAGAGGATGTGCTAACAGAAGAAATCGCTCTGTAACCCAAATGTAGTTAAATAGATGATAAAAGCGGCTGCAAGATAATATAGAGAGGAGCCAGTTATGAAGGAATACGAGTATATGCAGTATCGTGATTGTTTTAATTCTTTAAATGAATGGGGAACTCTCACTGAGACTCTTGATGAAAAGACAACCAGGTCAATAAAGAGATTGATGCTAAAGTACGAGGTTTATAAAGATTTTGATTTCAATCCCGACCATCTTAAAGCTATTGAAAAACTTCGGGTAGTAAGAAAAGCATCTTCTGTATGGAATGGTGGAACAGAAAAAGAGGTAGCCGCTGAATTTGATCGCATTAACAGCACAGTAGGATTGACAACTAAGGAGAACGGAAAAGAAATCAATAAAATCAAAGTGAGCGTTAGCGAGACTTTAATAGAATCAGTTTTCAGGGAGGAAATTGAGCATCGTATCTTCAGATCTCAAATGGAAAAAGAAAATGCATTGCCAATGTCATCTAAGATTGACGCACCTACATACGGCGGTACAGTGACTTGGTATAAGAATGATCAGGTTGTATTTTTGACGCGTGGCGAGTACGAATCAGTCAATGTAGATCACTATATTGAAGTGGCAAAAAAGACGATAATTATTTCAATAGAACATGACGCTAATTACAATGTATAGGAATCGAATAAAAGGGGGAAATGAAAGGTTTGGGTTTTGTTATTGAAGATGGGGAACAAACTTGAAATAAGGTGGAATAATTAGCCATGGTTGATACACACAGCTCCTGCATTGTGCAGGAGTTTTATTATGTCCCATTTATATCTCTCAACTTTCTGAAATCACAAAGCATAATTCATATAATTCAGATGATATATGGTAAACTATTTATACCAAACTATCACTCTGCATCAACGAAGGCAGCTGACATATGTATTTAAGCAAATCCAGATACTGCTCGGCAGTACAATGTCCAAAGATGCTTTGGCTCAAAACAAACAAGCCGGATGAGTTCGATGATTCCGTCATGAATGAAGCGGTCTTGCAGACCGGCAATGAGGTCGGCGATCTTGCCATGGGACTCTTTGGGGACTTTGTTGAAGTGCCGTTCGACCGGAATCTTCAGACTATGATCGATGAGACAGAGCGGCTGATCGACGAAGGCACGAGTATTATCGCGGAGGCTTCCTTTTCTTATCACGGGGCGTTCTGCAGTGTAGACATCCTGAAGAATCTTGGGGACAGACATGTTGAACTTTATGAAGTGAAGAGCTCAACGGAAGTGAAGGATATCTATTACCACGATGTAGCCTATCAGTGCTATGTCCTCAGAAAACTGGAGTATACCGTAGAGCGTGCATGTGTGGTCCATATCAACAAAGAATATGTGCGCCATGGGGAACTGGACCTGCAGGAACTGTTTGTGGTTGAAGATGTGACTGAGACCGCGAGCGACCTGTATATGGATGTTGAAGAGAGGATCGCGTTCCTCAATGAGTATATGAAGCAGAAGGATGACCCCGACAAGGAGATCGGACTGCATTGTTTTGACCCATATGCCTGCGGATTCTTCAATTACTGCACACAGGATCTGCCAAGACCGAATGTATTTGATGTTTCCAGCCTGAGACTAAAAAAGAAAATAGAATGCCTTTGCGCGGGATATGTGTCATTTGAAGACCTGTGGGACAGTAAGGCAATCCGCGATTCCTATCTGAAGCAGGTCGACTTTGAGATCCACGATCTGGCGCCTGATATCCATGAGGATGGCATTAAGGAGTTCCTTGACACCCTCACATATCCGCTTTACTTCCTGGACTTCGAAACCTTCATGCCCGCGATCCCGCTTTATGATGACTCAAAACCTTACGAGCAGATCCCGTTCCAGTACTCCCTGCACTACATAGAGAGTGAGGGCAGCGAGCTGAAACATAAGGAGTATCTGGCATATCCGGGCTCAGATCCAAGAAGGGAGCTTGCGGAAAAGCTCTGTGAGGATATCCCTCTTGATGTGTGTACCATGGCTTATAATATGGGCTTCGAAAAAGGACGGATCAAAGGCCTCGCAGCCCTGTATCCGGATCTGGCGGACCATCTGATGAACATACATGATAACATTGTAGACCTGATGAAACCGTTCCAGAAAAAGCATTACTATTGCCGTGAAATGCAGGGATCATATTCCATTAAATATGTTCTGCCGGCTTTGTTCCCGGACGATCCCGCTCTGGATTATCATAATCTTGAAGGCGTCCATCACGGCGGCGAAGCCATGGACACCTTTGCACGCATGGCTTACATGGATCCCAACGAACTGGAAAAATGGCGCAGGTATCTGTTGAAATACTGCGAACTGGACACATTTGCGATGGTGAAGATATGGGAGAAGTTGGTTGAGATAAGTATATAAGTGAGGAGAGAGATTTAGCGCTAAGAGAAAATAGGAGACATAAAAATGAAAAACAATGGTTATGAGCAGTTATTAAAAGAATTTGTTTTAGAAGATGAGTGCTTTTCAGAATTATCAGAAAGAGCAAATGAGTTAAACTTGTTTGAGGTGCTCAAGGTTGAAAAAGCAGAAATACGTCATAGCAATTTTATAGCGTGGCTTTTGGATCCTTCGGAAAAACATGGTCTAGGAGCATCATTTCTCAGGGAACTGATAAAGGCGGTAATAAAGTCGAAGTATAATGACTACCCTGAAGACTATTCCTATGAGGGAGAAGAGATAGATAAGAATATTGTTGATTGGGTATTAACTGATTTTGATACTGTTGATGTTAAACGTGAGTATAAAGCGGGAAAAAGACTTGTAGATATTGTCGTTAGAGCATCTGCGAATGGTAAAAAGTATATATTTGCAATAGAGAACAAAGTTGATTCTGCTGAAAGCAGGGATCAGACAAAAGACTACTATAAAAAACTGAGTGAAGAAAAAGCTGACTTTAACGCATTTGTGTTTCTTACTCCATCTGGGGAAGCCCCGAACGATTCGCATTGGTACATTCTATCTTATGAAGATGTAATCTGCGCATTGGACATAGCCAGAAAAAATCATACACTTTCTGAAAAAGCCAATCTTATTCTGGATGATTATGTTAAATCGGTAAAAAAACACATAATCGGAGATGAAGAAATAATAAGACTGTGTGATGAAATATATAGTGGTCATAAGGATGCTGTTGATTATACGTTAAAACATTATAAAGATGACGGTTTGGCAGCAGCAATTTGGAATCAGCATAGAGCTTCTTTTGAATTGCTTAATGATAATATAGAAACAAACCAATCAAAGGTTGGAAGACATATTAGAGAGTGTTTAAAACAAGCAGAAAAAGAGGGCAAAATCATATTAGACGAACGTCTGGTAAATCAAAAGGTGTATATCTACTTCTTTACAGATAAGATGAGGAAACTGTTCGGTGAACTAGATGATAAATCAAGTCCATGGAAAACAAACCAGAAATATTGCTACCAGTTTTGCAATAGGCCTGATACAGTAACATTTAATCTTGAACTGGGAGGAGACAATTTACTGGCTGACAAAGATTTTGCTAGAAAGGCGATCCTGATTGCTGATAAGTATAATGCTAGAAAGAAAACTAATTACAAGTACAAACGGTGTGATATCTTAGGAAAAAGTCAATCCAAACTAAAAAGCAAGAAACTCCTAAAGGACAAAACAGATGAAGAGATCAAGGCGGAAGTATACAAGTATGTTCAGAATATTCTTGACAAATTGCCAGCCAAAGAGGATGAAATCGAGAAATTATTGAATGCTAAATGCTAGTTGAATAGACCTAATCAAAAGAGATATGCCATAATACAAACGCGAGAAAAAACTTTGTATACTGATACACTCCTGCATTACGCAGGAGTTTTATTATGCACCGTTTTTGTCTCGCAACTTTCTGAAATAATATGGCCCGATTCATATACTTAATTGTGATTGATTTAGTGAAAGACATGTTGTGAGGGAAAGAATGAAAGCAATAAGACCAATTTATGATGGCATGGACGATCTCGACGAACGGGATTGGATCGAATGTGTAGACATGATGGTTTGCATGTTCAGCCGGATACACGAGGGCATTGATTCAATGGAAGATATTAACGCAGAGCAGAAGGAAGAGCTTAGGCATAAGGTTGATTTAGAGATCCTGCCGACAGGAGTGACGAGCTCTGAAAAAGGGATCAATGATGACATGTATGTTGCTGAAGCCGAAGATGAATACGACTTATATAACGGGACCGGATTCGACGAGCTGATCGTAATGTTTGAGATCACTCGCTGGCTTAAAGAAAACCTGTATGAGTGGGATTCTGCAGTAACACCAAAGTTCAAATGTATAGCACGTGCCCTTGGTATCTGTTCAGAAAAGAAGAAACCTATGATCAGTGCATATTCGAGAGATGACTATGTCCTGAATGTTGAACCGAAAGCTTTTCATGAATTGAAGCTGCTGCTGCCGCTTCATTGGGCGACGATTCTTCTTGACTGGTATCCTGTTTTGATTAATGGGCTCGACAATAAGGAGATGATAGAGTTCGGAAATCTGATGATAGTCCGCGATGAAGCTAAACAAGAAATGAACAAGTATGATTTATGGGAAAAAGCTCAGTTGCTATTAAAGGACAGAAATACAACTCTGAGCTATAAAACATGGATCGAACCATTGGCTTTCCAATTTATTGATGAGGAAACAGCATGTGTTTATTTGTCTTGGCCGGAGCAGCCCGGTCTGATCAATCATATCAACGATCACTATCTTTCTTACATAGAGTCAGCAATTACTGAATGCGGTAATAAGAAGTACAGGATTGTGATAAAGCCAAAATCACAATTCATATAATGCAGCCGGAGGCAGTTATCACGTGTTATAGAAGAGGTGCGCCATGATGAGTTGCAATGAAAAAAAGGAAAAAATGAATGTACGAATAATTGGGATAGGCGGTGGAGGGGTCAATGTAGTTGGTCATTTGCAGGAACTGGATGGCTTTTCCGGGGAATGTATTTTGATGGATACTCATATACAGAGTTTGCAATTCAACAATGCCCCTAAGAAAGTCCAGCTGGGAAAACACATAACAGGAGGCCGTGGCGCTGCGAACCCTTTGACCGGGATCGATTCAGCAGTAGACAGCTTCGATGAGATACGAGAGGTAATATCCGGAGCAGATGTGATATTCGTAGTTGCTTGCATGGGAGGTGGGACCGGAACAGCCGTTGCACCGATAGTAGCAAGAGAGGCTGCAATGCAGGGGATAACAACAATAGGGTTGGCATCACTTCCTTTTGATTTCGAAGGGAAAAAGAGAAAACACAGGGCAGAATTGGGGATAAAACTTCTAGAAGAGCAATTGGTTTTTTTGCGGATCTATCAGAACGAGCGTATCCTGGGAAAAGAACTGCTGGGCTCGATGATTGAGGAATTCGAAAACAGCGATCATGCTCAAGCAGGCATTATTAAAGAGATGGTCGACAACATAGATAAGTTTATTGGCAACAATAACACAAAAGTGAAAGCAATGATCCCTGATATAGATGAAATAAGACAACTCTTTTCTGCGCCAGATAAAAAGGATTGACAATAAATGCACCAATTTTGTCCCACAACTTTCTGAAATCATTCGCCTTTCTTTCTATAATATGCATGCAATGAGTTGACAATGTTTTATAATGATGTAGAAAGGTTGGTGCCACCATGCTTATTGAAAAAAGGTCCCCTGAAGAATTACTGGCTGTCAGAAAAGAGAATGCTGCAAAACTGCCTGTAGGCACAATAGTTGAACACAAAACATTTGGCAGAGGCATTGTGGAATCTTTCGAGGTGGAGAAGGGACGCATCGGTATTGTATTTGATGACGTAGGTTTCAAGAAGCTGACCCTGACAGAGATATTCACCTATGTAACAGTCAAGTGAATCGAAAAAGAACATAATAAAAGAATGAAAAAGTAAACCGATGGTAAAGGAGTTGAAATATGACTATTGAAGAAATAAGAGCATACTGTGGAAATAAAAGAATGGGTGATATAGAATCTCACATCCGCGCTTCAATGCTTCGCATAGATGAGACTTTTCTATCTCATGTTTTCAAATACTACTTGAATCATTCTTCTGAGATAAGTCCTGCCGGATGTCTTGACAGAGCTATGGAGTCTGAAGATGTTCTGGCCGGAGCTATCGAAGAATCCAGAGGAGAGACCTGGTATAACACATATCCATTCGGTGTGCCAACCGATAAGGTTTACAGTAGATTCTTGGGCATCTGCAGAGGCAAGAATAAATTAAACGACGTTCTCAAACACGCTGTTAAGCACAACGTCAATGTTGCAAAGTATTGCGAACCGTCACAATACAGGGACAGAACTACAGTTATCCTGACAAATTTCTGGGATGACGATGTGTTCAAAAAATATGAAAAGGAATTCCTGCGCCATGCGATGCTATGGGACATTTGGACAGTATTCATTTTGGTGACAGATTATGGGTTCGAACAGATCCCGTTCCTCCCTAATGATCGTGATGCTTTGGCAGGTCTTGTTCTCGATGGTGATGAAGTCAGGGCGGATGTTCAGAAATGGATGAATGAACCTGTTCAGTATTCCATAAAGGGTGGTCCGTGGAATAAAGACCTTCATAATGAGTACACCATTTATCTTTATGACAAGGTATGGGAACTTTATAGTTGGGAAAAAGGCCCTAGTGGAGGCAAAATCAGTTATGAAGCTGTAAACAAGTTTATGGATGAAGTGCTCTGGATCGCTGAGGCCGATGAGAAAGAATTAAATACGGATAAACGAGGCTTTGATGGAATTAGATATGAATTGCGGATTTTTGGGAAAAAACTATTCTGGGATAGCGCAGCAATCGATAAGAACGGTGACCCACGATACATCAAGCTCGACAAAGCTCTCAAAAAACTGATCAAAGCATTCGAACCAAATGTAGAGCGCTGGTAGTAATGCAGATCTCAAGAAAAAAAGCTGGATTACTGGAGATCATTGATGGAAAGACTTCCTGGAAATAAAAACGTAAAACAGCAGATACAAAGGAGACAGCATTAAATGAGTGAAGTCAAAGATACTGTTAAAGAGAGCCTTGATAATGCTCTTGAGATGGCGATAGAGCAGGAGAAAACAAAGAAAATCATCGAAGCTTTCGGTTCCGGTGGTCACGTCATTGGAGACTGGAACCTAACTCCGATCAATATCATGATCAGCGGACCGACAGGAGTCGGCAAGACTGCAAGAATCAAATCATGGGCAGACGATCATCCTGACATCAGCTTTGTTGCTTTTGATGCTGCGATTCTCAGGGTCAACAAGATTAATTCAGATGGCAATGAATACGATGTGGTGTTCTCCTCGAATGAAATCGATAGTATTTGTAAAGAGAATACGGTTGTATTCGTTGACAACTATCAGTATATCGAATCCTCGGTTGAGGACGAGCTGAACAAGTTCTTTGATAACAGAATACTGGTAGATCCAAGAACTCCTGAAGGTACCAGAGTAGTTGAAAACGTACTGTTTGCAGTTGTCGCTAAAAAAGAATAATGATTGTTCCTGCATAAAATAAGGCTACATAGCCAGAACCATAAAAGAGAAAGCTCCTGCATATCGCAGGAGTTTTATTATGCACCGTTTTTGTCCCTTATCTTTAGGAAGTGATGGATCCACATTCATATAATAAAGCTGTGGATGAGGCTTGTTTATAGACGGCACGGAGGAAGAATGAAAGCAATAAGACCAATATATGATGGAAAAGATGATTTGGAATTCAGGGAAGAGATGGACGACGTAGATATGTTGGCCTGTTTTTTTAGTGAACTGAACGATCGAATTGATTCAATGGAAGATGTTACAGAAGAGTACAGGAGCAATCTTAGGGGAATTGCCGAGTGGGAATTCCGTTTCTTCGGCTTCGATGAAGAAGTGCATCTCGGTCTTGACATGGACATAGATAATGATGTGGATGGCTGGGGCAATACTGGTGGATATGATGAACTGATAGTCACGTATGAGATCAAGCGCTGGCTAGAAGAATGTGGCTACGACTGGGATATCATTCCGGATAGGCGGTATAGATATCATTCAATGATCCTCGGGCTGATTGATGAAGAAGGCGGGGCAAATGATTCCGGCCTATTTGTTTTGCGCGTTTCAGAAAAAGCATTCGCTGAATTAAAGAAACTGTTGCGAGTACATTGGGCCATCGAGTTGCTCGACTGGTATCCGATTGCGATTAAGGGTGTTGGTAAAGACAAAGAAATGCTCCAGTTCGGAAACATAATAATCACAAAATGACAAAACAAGCAGGAACACAGGTGCGGTGAAGCATGGAACGGTTTATGACATGACCTAAACGATTCATGACAAACTATTGGTTCCTGCATCTCGCAGAAGCTTCTATTATGCACCATTTTTGTCCCGCAACTTTCTGAAATGGCATTTCCAACTCTATATAATGAGAGTGTGATCAAGTTGAGTTAAAAGTGTTAATTGGGAAATTTGTGAGGTGTTTTATGAATAACTATGAAAGAGAAAATGTCAGGTCATACCCATTCAATCTTCTTGGAGATGTATTTGGGATCGGTGAGTCATTTGCAGAGATGGAAATACCGTCTCAGGACCTTATTGATGAATATCTGGGGACCCTCAGCGAAAGGGAGCAGATGATACTCAGGCGCAGGTATGAACAGGGAATGACATATAAAGATATCGGCGCAGAACTTGGGATAACAGGAGCAAGAGTGAGTCAGATTCTGCATGTGGCATTGAGAAGGCTTCGCCATCCCGTCAGAGCAAAAGATATCAGAAATCATTTGAAGAGTATGAGGTGATTGCATGAAACAAAACAATTCAACAATAACCAGCAATAAGAATGAACGCATAATGGATTTCGATCGTCTGTCTGAAATATACGACAAAATGGACCCGGTAGAGTGCATCGATTACATGCATGAAACGACCTATTACGATGATGAGAATGGCGAATACAGGCTCGATATCCCTGAGTGGCCATACGATGTTTATGATGATGATTATGAACCGGATCAGATCATCAGCTTTACGATGAATAACTGGAGCAAACACGATCGTGACAGAGTCAAGGCAGAATACCTGCAATTGATCGATTCAATAAAGGCTATCGCTTCTGTAGACGGCATCGGCGAAACTTATGAAGAAAACAAGCGCGTTCTGGGAAAAGAGCTGCTGGATGTATGGAACACTTACATTCGCAGGCTTGATGGTGATGAGACTTCTACTTCCTATGCAGACGACGTAAAGAGAGATGCGGAGGAACGCTTGGGCAAGCGCATTGCTGCGTATGATGAAATAATCCGTGCCCGTAGAGTATTTGCGCTTATGACTCTCAACGCACCGGATATCATTATCAAAATCGAATCTCAGCTGCTAGCACAGGCAATGGTGATCAACCGCTTTGCAAAAGGAAGAATTAGGGAAGGAGAGCAAAAATGAAAATGAGAAACCTCAGCATATGTCCAATGACGCCTGATCCTCCTGAAGTTCTCGAACTGATCGCTGGGCTTAAAGAGTATCTGAAAACAGTTGAATACCGGGATGCAGGTATAAACGAGGCATGACATCTATAATTATGGTTGTAAAGAGAAATTCAATCGGGTAATGGAATGCAGCAAAAAATAGCATGAAGTGTGCATATGATGAATTGACATGAAATTGACCAATTTAGTTATTATGCACCGGTTTTGCCCCGTAAGTCCCAATTTTGTTTCAGTGTAATATCTGCGTAAAACAAAAGAATGGCAATGCAAGCATGGTCCTTTACCAAGATAACGAGGGATAGAAAGGAGTTTAAGAATGAAATACAGGTATATTGAGTTCAAGGATAGACTGACTTATCACAAGGAAACAGACGGAAAACTGTGGTTCGTGGGTGAACCTTCAGAGGAACTCATCATTGAATTAGAATTGGAAGAGCATAAAAAGAATCGTGATGGATCGAGGCGGACTTATTGCACTACTTTACTAAGCTTAGGTGAAAAAGGATGGGAATTGCAGTTCGTTTCGCCATGTGGAATCTATCTGGAAAAAGGACCTAACGCAGCAGGCCCAATAGAGAATCTATATGTTTTTCGCAAGGAAATAGGTGATGACTAAAAGAATCTTTGTAAGGTGATAGTTTTTCATGACTCCTGCATCCCGCAGGAGTTTTATTATGCACCATTTTTGTCTCACAACTTTCTGACACCGTGGGGATGTATTCATATAATAAAACTGTGATCGAGTTAGTGGAAAAGGGTTTAAAAATGAAAGGCGGTTTGATACATGCGCTTTGATACCAGAACAAAAGAAGAGAAAGATGCTGCCAAAAGAGAAAATGCAGGGAAGCTGTCGCCTGGCTTCAGGGTCAGACACAAGACCTTCGGGATGGGTGAGATCACTCATGTTGACAAAGAGAACGGCCGGGTCCTGATCCTGTTCAATGAGGCGGGAGAAAGAAAACTGTCAACGCTGGATATCTTCAGATACATAGATATTCAGGAATAGCTGTGGTATATGGCGGAAGGAGGCAGGCGCAATGAGTAAAGCAGTAAAGAAAGAACCTGTGAAAGGAAGTGGACAACTATGAAGATAGAAGAAATCCGGGCAATAAGTGAGGGACCAAAGGAGAGAGGCTGCCGCAATAAAGAGCTGTGCGGGGTCCTGAGCCGCATTGACGAAGCCTTTATTTATTACATTGACAGAGATATCCTGACCCATTCTTCTGAAAAGAGTGCTCTTGAAAACATGGACGATATCCTTGCCGGTGAATGCGAAGTGCCCGGGACCACCGGCATGCCGCGGGGGACTGAGTGGTACAACTCATATCCTTTCGGTATTGAAACCGATGTTATATACAGCAGGTTTATTGGCATATGCAGAGGGAAAACAAGACTTGAAGCAGTTTTGAGGGAAGCTGTCAGGCACAGTGATGATGTAGTTAAGTGCTGCACGAAACATCCTGAAAGAACAACGGTGATCCTTACAGACAAATGGGATGCGAAAACATTCGCAAAATATGAAAAATCTTTTATACGATATGCCTGTAAACATGACATCTTCCCGGTATTTCTCCTTGTAACGGATTACGGATACACTCAGATACCATTCCTGCCAAACGACAGGGAAAAAGTCAGGGGAATGATCCTGGATGAGGATACTGACAGAGATGAAGCGTGGAGGCTGTTCCGTGAACTGCCTGTGGAATACATTGAACAGGGAAGTGCTTTTAACATAGGGCAGCGAAATGAGTATACATTCTATTTCAAAGATGGAATATGGGAGCTTAAGTGTCCGTATGGAGAAAGCAGGATGATCAGGGGCTCGATGCCTTATAGAGCGGCAAAACAGTTTTTCAGAGATGTTCTCTGGATCGCCAGCACCGATGAAAGGGAACTGTATACAGATGCAAAAGGCATTGACGCCGGTTCTTATTCGCTTTCTGTCTTCGGAAAACGGCTGCACTGGGACGCTTCTGTGATAGACAGAGCCGGTGATCCTCGTTATATCCGGCTAAGCAAAACAATACAAAAACTTATTGATTCACTGGAAGAAGATGACTAGAGAAAAGATTCCGGCTCAGGGGGCCAATGGAGACGAGTATATGTCTTTAGAAGAAGCAGCTGCTTCAAGATTGGTTATAGCCTTGACTGATGACAGCTCGTTTGCTATTACAGGTGCTTACATAGATGAGGCTGATAAGTCTGAAAACAAAAGCCGGCAAACTGCTTTAAAAAAAGAGGTGCAATCAAAAGGCTGGGCGTTTACTGAATTTACCGCAAGATGGGTTGCGGCAGGCATAGGCTGCGAAGAAAAAGCCATTCTTATTAAGGGGATTTCTTTTAAGAAAGCTTTTGAACTCTGCAAGCGATACGATCAAAAGTCTTTTATTTATAAAAACAAACATGGGATTGCAGAAGTTTGCGCAAATGACTTTGAAAAGTATTCTTCCGGAGATATCGTAAAAACCTATCATATAGACTTTGATAAACCATTGAACGCACAACTGGCTTCAGAACTTTTTTCAAAACGAAAAGAGCCTTTTGAATTATTTGAGAAATACCTATTAAATGCACGATTAGGTTTTACTGATCTTAAAATAATTATTCCGGAATGATATTGATGCAGTTATGGAAAGACGCGGGTGCGAGAAAAATGAAAGCTATAAGACTTCAATACCATCGTTGGATCAGGAAACACCGGAGTATTACGATGCTGTACTGTTCCGGTGTTTTTATGTACCATTTTTGTCCCGCAACTTTCTGAAATCACCGGATCGATCCAGTATAATATAGGTGTGATCGATTGAATAAAGGAAAAGGAGGCGGCATATGAGAGTATCTGATATTGATCCAAAACTGTATAATTTCTATGTAGCAAGAAATCTTGATGAATTGATGGGCTACAAAAAGTACAGGGTCGTGGGAAAGGTGAAGGACTTTCTCAGCGGGTTTGATGATGAACTCCCGTATGAGACATATGAGGTCTTCTATGACTGGGGCTGGGATGGCTGGCAGGATGGATATAATCTAGTTTGCTTTTATGAAAAAGGCCCGGGGTATCTGCATGAGCATTGGGAAGACTGCCTGGTATATAACGAGGCTTATCTTTCAGAACTGATTCCTGCTGAAAAGGAGAAGTATAAGAACGATCTTGAAAGCAGATCAGAGGAGAACAGACTTAAACGAATGGGTGAATATAATACGGAAGCAGTCAGGAAAACAAAAGCCAAAAGCGAGAAAAAAAGGATCAGAAACCTCGGCATCTGCCCGTTGACACCGGATCCTCCTGAAGTGCTTGAACTGATTGCCGAACTGAAAAAATATCTGAAAGATGTTGAGAGCGAGTACACCGGAACATATGAGGCGTATTATATTTTTGACTATGACGGAACAACATATAAGATGGATTCTTACGTATTATCAGCATCGCCGGATGCTCTGCTGGTAGCCAGAGACTATATCTTTGAAAGGCTGGAACAGTTTGGCGCAAGTAATATTTACTACCGTGACAAGTGGGATTGATCGAACACGGTAAGAGGATACAGGAATAAGAGTATCGAAAGGAGAGAAAAAATGGCAAAAGAATTTGTAAGAGATTTTTACGGTCGCATATTGGGCTCGCTGGAAGATCAGGGCGACAGGATCATAGCGCGGGACTTCCCCGGCCGGATCCTCGGCTATTACTACAAAAACGAAAACAGGACCAAAGACTTCTACGGAAGGATCGTATCCGAAGGAGATACGACAGCTGCTCTGATCACAAACGCGGCTGCTGAAAACAGGTAAACAATGTTATAGAATGCAATTAAGTAAAAGACCGGAAAGGAGATCGTGCTTATGGCAAATGTAGATCAGAAGAATCTGATACCTCTTTGCATTCTTGAGGTGCTTCGCAAATACAGCGACCCGGATCATCCGCTCACGCATAACATGATAGCGGATCATCTTGAAGAGGACTATGGCATCTCGCCGCGTCCCGAGAGGAAGTCAATTGGGCGAAACCTGGAGAACCTTAAGACGCAGATGGATATCGACATAGAAATAACACCGAAGGGCAGCTACCTGGTCAGCCGCGAGTTCGAGGACTACGAGATCAGGCTCCTTATCGACCTGGTCCTCTCAAACAAGTACATATCCACCATAGAGACAAAGGAACTTGTGAAAAAACTGAAGGGCCTTTCAGGTGCCTACTTTGAATCATACGAAGATCATCTCCTGACGATCGATGAGAAAAAGAAGACAGACAAGCGCGATCTGTATCTTAAGCTTCAGCTGATAAATGATGCCATAGAAAGCGGCTGTGACATCCGCTTTGTCTTGGATGAAGAGGCGGAATACCCGAGCTGGATGAGTGCAAATGACTGGCTGAAGGTTTACGCCGGGACCCATGACTATTCTGACGGATCCGGCCGAAACGCGCAAATAAAGCCTGAATACCTGATCCTCATGAAAGACAGGTATTACGTGGCGTTCAAAGCAATTCTTATGAAGAACATAGGCGGAGATCTTACCGAAGAACTTACATACTGCAGACTGGATGAAATGCATGATCTCAGTATCGTCGACCATGAACCGGTAGTCCTTCCGAAGGGCATTTCCCTTCCTGAAAAAGTAGAAGTGTCGGAGGATGCCGTGCGCGAAATGGTGGGCAGGGGTGTCCTTGAGCAGCATGGGATCAACAAGCTGCGTGTGGATTTCTTCATCGATCCACGGCTTACTAAGAAGGCTGAGGAAGTGCTTGGAGAAGCTTTTCTTATCACCGAGTATCCGGACTTAATCCCGCAAACAAGAATGATCATTGATGCAGACCGCAATACATTCGAAAGATTCTGGTGGGATCATCTCGCCGAGATCAGACCCCTCGGACCACCGTTTGAGATAACAAGGCTGATGTATATGTTAAACGCAGCAATAGAATCTATCAGTGATGCAGAACGCTTAAAAAAGTCGCTAGGAATCGATAACGTTGTTTTGGACCCAAATACTGGTAAAAGAATAGATAAAAGAAAGAAATCCGGGAGGCCCTGCCCGGAGAAGAAGATTCTCAATAAACGGATCCATAGCAGGGAATATGAAACGGAAGCGCATGGTCCCGGTATGGGAGATGTAATAATTACATGCTATGATCTCACAGCTGAACTTGAGATAGAAGACGAGGGCCATATTATATTTCTCCACGGCGAATATAATTCGATGAGGTACAAAGAAGTATATCTTTGGGCAACGACAGAGAGCTTGTTTTCGATAGAGGCAGAGAATGAGAATATCTACGGTGAACTTGCAGAGAGATATAATACGATCTCTGAAGCAGGCATTGAAAAATGCTTTCCTGGAACAGATCCTGCAGACCGTTATTCGGATATGGAAACTTGCATGCTGGATATACTAAGGGAGCAAGTAAAGCAGGACAAGCGGGACGATGAGCTGTCAGAAGACGGGATTTGGTGGGAACCTCCGTATTGTGAAGAGAAGCGCACCGAAACTTTCGATATTGACAAACTGTTTACAGATATAGATTTACAGGATTTATTGGAAAACTGATGACTGATGCACTTTCTTTTAATGCACGAGTAATAATTGAATTGTTCAATTAAAAGACCTAGAGATATGGAAGGAGGACCGATTATGAAGCAATATGAACTTATGCAGTACCGTGATTATTTTAATAACATGGATGGATGGAGAACGCTCACTGAGAATCTTGATAAGCAGACAATTAGGTCAATAAAGAGATTGTTGCTAAAGCACGAAATTTATAAAGACTTTGATTTCAATTCAGACCACCTTGAAGCTATTGAAAAACTACAAGTAGGAAGAAAAGAATCTTCTGTATGGAATGGCGGATCAGATAAAACAGTAAGTGTTACGTTTGATCGTATTAATAGCACGGTAGAATTGACAATTACGGAGAACGGAAAAGAAATCAATAAAAGCAAGGTGAGTGTTGACGAGACTGTAATAGAATTGTTTTTCAGAATGGACATTGAACCCAGAATCACCAGATATCAAATGGAAAAAGAAAATATGTTGCCAATTATGCACGTGTTTGACGCACCTATTTACAGCGGTACAGTGACTTGGTATAAAAATGATCAAGTTTGTTTTTGTGCTCGTGGCGAGTATGAACCGGTCAATGTAAATCGCTATATTGAAGAGGCAAAAAAAATGATTGTCAATGCAATAGAGCGAAGCCTTCCTATATAGGGTGCCAATGTATAGCATCAAGCTGATTAGGCACTTTCCGTGATAGTGACTCGTTCCACACTAGGCAGTGCGGATGCATTCTTTTGTTGTTGTGATCTCCACCAACAGCGAATGCCCCGGATCAACTCCGGGGCATTTATTGTGCATCGATTATGCTATACTTTTTTCATGAAAGAGCTCAGATTCGCAATTAAAAACACCATACCGATTTTCTTCACCTATCTGTTTATAGGCATTGCTTTCGGTATTCTTATGAGTGATGCCGGTTATGGTGTATTAATGTCCACGGCTTCCGCTTTTTTCATTTTCGCCGGATCCATGCAGATAGTGATGGTTCCGATGATGACGTCCGGAGCGTCGCTGATCTCAATTGCGATAATGACATTTTTCATCAATGCGCGGCACTTGTTTTACGGTATTGGCTTTATCGAACAATTCCGCAGTATGGGATGGAAAAAGCCTTATATGATCCTCACGCTTACTGATGAAACATATTCCCTGTTATGCTCCGTACAGTATGATCCGGGGCTTGACAAAAACAAGGCGGCTTTTCTGATTTCCTTCCTCGATCATATGTATTGGGTATTCGGCTGTTTCCTGGGCTCATGCGCCGGACAGTTCCTTGATTTTGACATGGAAGGCATAATCTTCTCCGCCACAGCCTTTTTCTTGGTCGTCGTTGTCAATCAATGGCGTCAGCAGCGTTCCAAGATCCCGTTTTTTGTGGCAGCAGCCTGCTCGGCGGTGTTCCTTCTTCTGCTCGGCAAAGAATACTTTATAATACCGACATTGATCGCCTGCCTCTTATCGCTGATGCTTCTTCGAAGGTCGATTGAGACCGGGGAGGTTTCAGATGACGAATAGTGCATTCTATCCAATAGCGGTCATAGTTATAACAGCTCTTGTAACATGGGTTCTCCAGGCTTTTCCGTTTCTTGTTTTCGGCAACAGGCCATTACCTGAAATGGTCCATTATCTGGGGAAGGTCCTGCCGCCGGCCATAATGACTGTACTTGTCATATATTGCCTTCGCGAAACTTCTTTTGCTCAATATCCTTTCGGGATCCCTGAAATCATCGCAGGTCTTCTGGTGATTGTTCTTCAGTGGATCCGCGGGAACATGTACCTGTCGATCGTGACCGGGACTGTTTGTTATATGATCCTGATCCACCTGTTCTGATATATATCTCCACCGGTATCAAATGCCCCGGAATAGCTCCGGGACATTTATTGTGCGCTGATTGTGATATTATAAAGAAAAAGACTGCCGGAACATGCAAGGGGAATCGATATATGAGGAAGTCAGCCTGTCAAAAAAGGGTTTTGAGCTTGATAATCCTGATCACTGTTTTATCAGGATTACTTCTGTGCGGATGTGCTGATAACAACGAGCAGATAACATCTTATTCGCAGCTCAGGGAGCCGGGAAGAGTTATCGCTGTTTCTACTGATACACCTGAGACAGCCCTCGTTATGAAGGAATTTGACAAAGCGACAATTGAGTCCTGCACGGATATCTTTCCTGCATATCAGGAAGTTGCGAATGGAAAGACTGACGCATGCATATACGCGCGGGTGCAGATGGAACTCGCGATCAGGAATGGTGTCAGCGGGGTCTGTCTGCTAGATGAAAACTACTGCGAGAATATATCGGCTGTTGCCTTTTCACGCAAGTCGTCTGTTCCGGACATAAGGAACAGGTTCAATGAATTCTTACAGGAACTGAGAAACGACGGCACCTTTGATGATATGTACCGCCGCTGGATACTTGGAGAGGACCCTGTGATGCCGGATATACCTGAGATCAAGTCTCCGGAAAGAATCCTTAAAGTGGCAACAACGGGGACTGTGCAGCCATATTCATATTATGTTGGAGACAAGCTGACCGGATTTGACATAGAAATGGCAAAACGCTTTGCTGCATGGCTCAACGCAGGCGTTGAATTCAGAATATATGATTTTAACGGCATCATGGCAGCAACTCAGGCGGGGGAAGCAGACTGCATCATGTCCAACTTATACTATACCCCGGAACGCGAGGAAGCCATGGACTGGTCTGATCCTGTGAACACTGTGGAAATCACCGCAATGGTGAGGGATCAGAACGCCGCGAAAGGCAGCGCCGATCCTTTCTTTTCATCTCTGAAAAACAGCTTTGTTAAGACGTTTATCCGCGAGAACCGCTGGAAACTTTTTCTTTCCGGGATCGGGACAACGCTTCTGATAACGGTGTGGTCGATACTGCTCGGCACACTTCTGGGTTTCGCGGCATTTATGGTCTGCAGGCACGGTAACCGGATAGCAAATACCATCACCCGCTTCTGCGTATGGCTGGTGAACGGCCTGCCTGTTGTCGTTCTGCTGATGATCCTTTATTATGTGATCTTCGGAAGGATCAAGATACCCGGTACGCTTGTAGCGATCATTGGATTCGCTTTCATTTTCGGCGCGTGGGTGTTTGAGATGCTGAAGGCAGGGACAGCCACTGTCGGCATCGGTCAGACAGAGGCGGCCTTCAGCATGGGATATACTGACAGGCAAACGTTTTACAAGATCGTTCTGCCTCAGGCAATGCCGCACATCTTACCGGTATTCAAGGGAGATGTAACGGCACTGATAAAGGCGACTGCTGTTGTCGGATATATTGCGGTACAGGACCTTACCAAGATGGCTGACATCGTACGCAGCCGCACTTACGAGGCGTTCTTCCCGCTCATAGCTGTTGCGGTAATATACTTTATCCTGGCAGGATTGCTCACAGCCGTTGTGGACCGTATAGAACCGAGATTTGATCCTAGGTCACGCAGCCATGAAGAGATACTGAAGGGGGTGGAGCTGAAATGATAGAGCTTGTACATCTCGAAAAAAAATATGAGGATTCCACTCCTCTCAAGGATGTTAATGCCGTGATAAATGACGGAGATGTCATATCGATCATAGGACCGTCGGGAACAGGAAAATCGACTCTAATACGCTGCATCAACATGCTGGATCGTCCTACCGGCGGAAAGATACTGCTTGACGGCGTGGATATCACGGAACCGGGATACGATCTGACGAAGTGCCGCCGCAGGATGGGAATGGTGTTCCAGTCCTTCAATCTGTTTGAGCATCTTACTGTGATAGAGAACATCATGATGGCTCCTGTGGATATCCTCGGACGGTCAAAGCAGGAGGCGTATGAGACAGGAATGCGGCTTCTGGCCAGAGTCGGCCTTGAGGGACGCGAATTCCACTATCCTGAGCAGCTTTCCGGCGGACAGAAGCAGAGAGTCGCCATTGCCAGAACACTTGCGATGGATCCCGATATAATCCTGCTCGATGAGCCTACCAGCGCGCTCGATCCGAATATGATAGGCGAGGTCAAAGCCGTGATCCGCGATCTTGCTGACAGCGGCAAAACGATGATGATCGTGACTCATGAGATGAATTTCGCAAGATCCATATGCAACAGGGTGTTCTATATGGATCAGGGCGGCATATATGAGGACGGCACACCTGAACATATCTTCGATGATCCGCAGAAGGAGCTCACGAGACGGTTTATCCGCAGGCTCAAGGCCCTGGAATTTGACATCGAAGACGCAGGCTACAGCTTTAATGAATTGAACTCTGAACTTGACCGTTACTGCATACATAACGGTATACCGGCGCGTACCAAATACCGGATCATGCTGGCGATAGAAGAGGTAGTGCAGCAGATGCTGCTGCCATGCGGCAGACAGCTTCCGGTCCGCGTCATAGTTGAATACTCTGCTGAAGAAGAAAAGGCAACGGTTACTGTATCATATGGCGGAACAGCTTACGATCCTTCGGGAGGAGAAAACCAGCTGTCATACAATATGCTTAAGAAGTCTGTAAGTGATATTCAGTACTCATATGATGATGAAGCGGAGCTTCCTAATAAAATCATAGTCACCATCTGATATGAAAAAGAAGAAAGTTACTTTATTGATCGTTTTAACAGTTCTGCTCTGCGCAGCGGTTCTTTTATCATGTTCGCCGGAGCCGGAAAAGACAGCTCTGAAGGTCATCATCATATCGAAATTCGAGTCGGATGAAATGGCCGGAGATTTCCCGGGCGAGGCGCAGCTGTTTTATGAAGAGTATTGCGCGGGCTGTGAAGAGGCTGAGATACCGAACATGCCTCCTACGGGGCATTTCTATGTCAATAAAGATAATGGCGTGGGACTGCTTGTTACAGGTTCAGGTAAAACACCGGCAGCGCTCTCGCTGATGGCGGCTCTTTCCTCCGGCCTTTATGATTACTCAGATGCTTATATCGTATCCGTAGGATGCGGCGGAGGAAGCGCGGAATATTGCACGTTTGGTGATGTGATCCTTGTTACGTCAGTATGCGATTACGATCTGGGACATCATGTCGATGCGCACGAGAGGAAGAACGGCAACAGTAAGGTCATGTGGTTCCCCGACAAATCATATGAGGATTATGGATTCAAATACCTGAATGAGGACCTTTATGAAAAGGTCTATCAGATGATCAGAGAGGTCCCGCTTCGGACCACGGAAGAGTCCAAGGAAGTGATGAAGGACAACTTCCCTGACAGGGATAAGTCGGATCTGCTGCCTGCTGTCAGAAAAGGTACAGCTCTGAGCGGCGATAATTTCTGGAAGGGAGAATACGGTCACGCAACGGCAAACTTCATTTCAAGATTCTATGAATGTCCGGATCCGTACATGGTCACGGAGATGGAAGAAGTCGCGATAGCAAATACGGCAGATTGTTTTGGCATGCTTGACCGTTTGATATCCCTGCGTGTCATTGTCAATATGGATGTGTTCCTGGATGGCGCGACACCGGAGAGCACCTGGGGAGAACATAACAGTTATAATGAGAAGGTAGAAGAAAAGAACGACGAGACTCTGGATATCTTTGAGCCGGCAATGCACAATCTTTTCGACACGGGAAGCGTCGTCATCAATGAGATACTGGAGGGCAAACTGTAGTTACGCAAGCCGGGACTTGCCGGAAAACACCGGCTTTTTGAAAGTATGAAGAAATACATCTTGACCATAGCCTTGCTCATATTGGTTCTATGCTCCTCCTGTCGCAGTGAACAGGTCGATACGCTGACGTACGCGGTGTTTCCGTATGTGCCGGACGTTGAGTATTATCAGGAAATCATAGAGGCCCGTTGGGCTGAGCTGGAACCGGACATCAAGCTGGTCCGCGCGGACTGGGACTGTTATTATGACGGCAGGCCGAAAGGCATCGACGTAGTAATGTACGATGCCGTGATGCTGGACAAACTTATATCAGAAGGCTGGATCCGGCCGATCGACCCGGATGCGGTGCAGGAGGCTGAAGACATTTATCCATTTGCTCTGGATGGCATTACGGCGCGTGACAAACTGTATGGCATACCTGTTTTCCTGTGCGGGAATTACCTGATCTATGACAGGGACAGCGAGGAGCTTGCTTCCGCAGAACATATTACAGACCTGGAAGGCGAGTCCCAGATCCTCGTGATCAATTCAGAAAGTTCCTTTAACAGGCCTCAATATACATATGAAATCCTTGCAGATGCCCGGGGAGAAGCGAATCCGTCTGTTGACAGCAGCGCGGAGGAATACATGTCGTTGATCGACCGTCTGGCGGATAATGACCACAAGAAAGATGATGATACGGAGGTCGCGATGGCATATGACTCCGGGATCGGCCGGGGATATATAGGCTATTCCGAGAGTTTGCGGCTGCTGAAAAACCGCTTCGACAAGACCGGGATCAAGTCGATAAGCTTCAGCGACCGCGAAAATATCCCACGCGTATATGTAGACGCGGCAGCTGTCACCGCCGGTGTAAAAGGAAAGCGGTATGAGAAATGTCTTGAACTGATGAATGTTATGGCAGAAGCGGATGTTATGACAGCCTTGTCTGTGCAGGACGGCAAACCGCAGTATCTCATGCTTGCCAGAAAAAGTCCCTATAAACCCCTTGCCGAGCAGTTCGCTATATATTCAGATCTGGAAAAACTGGCGAATAATGAAAAGAATAATGTGATCCTTACTCCATGATCCCGTGTTATTGTTTGCCGAGCTCCTCGAGAGTTTCTCCGAAGAGACGGTAGAATATCCAGTCGTTTTTCTGGGTGGCATTCAGCTTGAGATACAGCTCGTTTGCCGGCTCGTTCCACTCCAGGCAGTGCCATTCGACTTTCTTGTAACCGCGGCTGACCGCGATGCGGCAGAGCTCCCTCATCATGGCCTCGCCTATGCCGTTGCCCCTGTATTCGGGCTTCACATAAAGGTTCTCGATGAACATGCCCTTGGCGCCGAATATGGACGCGTAGTTATCGAGGAACATCGCGAATCCAACATCTTTCCCGTCCCAACTCGCGAACATGGTCTCTATGTCCCTGTTTGCTATCGCCGTGCGGATGTCTTCTTCTGTCGTTGTGATCTTATCCGGAAGCTTCTCATATTCCGCGAGCTCATTGATGAGCCCGACTATCATGGCGGCGTCATCGACCGTTCCGAGCCTGAATTGAATATCCATAGTTCCCCCTTTTTCAAATCTCTGCCCATTTTTTTTGATTATACCATACAGGCCGTGCCGGCAAGTCCGTGGCATTTATTGTGCGTAGATTATGTTATTATTAAGCAAAAGGGCGGAAAGAATCAAACAAATCGAATCTTAAAACAAGAGGGGGACATTTCCATGAAACGTTTTTGGGGGAGAATATGTACGATCCTGCTGTGCGCGGCAATGATCCTGTCGTGCTCTGCCTGTGAGAGCGGCAGCATCGAAACCGGTGATAACGGCGATGCTGTTTCCGCGGAATCAGCCGAAACAGCCGAAAACGGGAAAAGAGTTTATTTTGCGGGCCCGCTGTTCAACCAATCGGAAAAAGACTTCAACGTGGAAATAGCAGCCGTGCTGGAGGAATACGGGTATGAGGTCTTTTTGCCGCAGCGCGACGGCATAGAGGCCGCGCAGCTGGAGGGCAAATCGGAAGAAGAACTAACCGAGATGATCTTCGATCTGGACTCCTCCGAAGTAGAGAAGGCTGATATCCTCTTCATGAATCTGGACGGCCGCGTTCCTGACGAAGGAGCCTGCGTAGAACTCGGCATCGCGTACGGCAATGGAAAACGCTGCTACGGTTTCAAAACAGATACACGTTCCATTGAAATGGGTCTTGATATCAACCCGATGATAAGCGGCTGCATGATCAAAGTGTTCAAGAACAATGACGGCGAGCAGCTGATCAAGGAATTAAAGGAATACCTGTCTGAAAACGAACTGTGATCCTACCGTGATCCGACCCGGCAATTCGCAGTTTGTGGAGGTATATGGAATGAAAGATTTAGATAAACATACATGCCGCATAGCGCTGGTCCAGGCTGAACCGGTTCTGTTCAATAAACAGGAAAGTCTGAAAAAGGCCCTGGGTTATATTGAAGAGGCGGCAAAAAACAAAGCGGAATTGATAGTGTTCCCTGAACTGTTCATCCCGGGTTATCCTGTTGGGATGAACTTCGGGTTCAGTGTCGGCAAGAGGACTGAACCCGGAAGAGAGGACTGGAAGAGATACTATGACGCCTCAGTCGTGGCCGGCGGCGAGGAGTTCATTCAGCTTGCGGGTGAAGCGAAAAAGCGCGGCGTGTATATAAGCATTGGATTCTCGGAAAGAGACGCGGTCGGAGGGACTTTGTACAACAGCAATGTCATCTTCGAGCCGGACGGAACATATAAAGTGCATCGCAAACTAAAACCAACAGGGTCAGAAAGACTGGTGTGGGGAGATGCTGATAAATACTTTTTTCCGGTCACTGAAACACCATGGGGACCTATAGGCAGCCTTATATGCTGGGAAAGCTATATGCCGCTTGCCAGGGTCGCTCTGTATCAGAAAGGAATAACGATCTATATATCCCCTAACACAAACGATAACCCTGAATGGCAGGCGACCATCCAGCATATAGCGATAGAAGGCAAATGCTATTTTATCAATTCCGACATGATAATCAGAAAAGAGTCATACCCGGAGGATCTGAATACCAAAGCCGAGATAGCGGCTCTGCCGGATATGGTGTGCCGCGGCGGAAGCTGCATAATAGACCCTTATGGGCATTACGTTACAGATCCGGTATGGGATGAAGAGACGATAATATATGCTGAACTGGATATGGATCTTCCGGCTGCATGCAAAATGGAGCATGACGCGGTAGGCCATTACGCAAGGCCGGATGTACTGCAGCTGGTCGTATCGGATAGATAAGTTCCCGTTTGTGATCATGAGTGAAAAGACTAGATTGCTATATGAATTGATGCTGAGGAAAGGATATCCTGAAGAATTCTCCAGGCTGATTTGTCTTGAGATGAACACGGACTTCACGGCAGAGAGGATGATGTATTACGTATCCGGCGAAAAGAAAAGACTGGAAGATGTAGCAGATGAGATGCTGGCGATCAAGGATCTCAGGGACCGATTGATCGATAAACATATCTCTGAACATGCACAGATCAGCATCAACGATCTTTATAGAAACATCAACGAGGATTGAAGAAGCCATTCCGTCAGAGGAAATTACCAGTGAAAAAACAGCCATTTTACCGAACGAATCTTTTGATAAGCATGATCGCTATTGCCGCTCTAGCTGCGATAACTGTTTCCGGTTGCGGCGCAAGCGAGGAGCAGGATCAAAAGCAAATGACCCTCAGCGAGTATCTTTCAGATACCAACGAGAACTGGTTCCTGACAGGGAAAAAAGAATATACGGTACAGGCGATGATGGTCTCTAAGGAAACGACTTTTCACAATGATCTGGAGGTCGTGGACCTGGTTGCTTCGGACGATGGAGAGACTGTTGTACTAAAAGGAGTCAAAAACGAGATCTGGACGTCTCCGCTGCCGCAGGTCATCGCCAGATATACAAAACCGGATGGCAGCGAGCTCCGCAAAGAGGATTTTGCGGAAAAAGATGTTTATATCGATATCGTAACGATCCCGTCCACGGATACATTGTATGCCATGCATATTCCAAAGGATATTACTGTGGCCGTGGAAACTGCTCAGGGAAATGTGTTGCACTCTAATCTTCCGAATGCCCCGCACGGCGAAGGAGATTATCTGGTTTGTACGATCAATGAGGACGGAGGTCCGGACCTTACAGATGTCTGGATCCTGAACGGAACGATCTTTCCGGAATGCTATGACACGTCTCACTTGAATGAAAAGTAACACCCCGGAAAGGGCAAACTATGTTAAAAAGGAATGAGGGGAAAACTATGACCGGCACAAATAAAAGAAGAATTGCATTCATTACCATTATCATCGCGACGTTGATGTGCTTTGCAATAGCAGCATGCTCTTGCTCAAATCAGCCGGAGCCTGAGGTATCTGCGGATGTTCAGGAAATCGATGTCATTGAAGAGGAACCTGAAGTGGCGACGGGATCACCATTCAGCCCGTATGATAGTGCTGATGAAGAAATTGTCTTCGGAGACGTGAAGGTTGGCGATATTTTTGAGGAGGTCCGCAAGGCGCGCAGGTCTGAGGAGGATGTCAACTGGTACATTATCTCTGTCGACCTGGGAGAGTACTGCGGAGTAAGGGGCGAAAGCGCAGATGTATGCTACACCTTCAAGGATCTGAATGGTGATGGTACGGATGAGCTGATATTCGGTGATGAGAACGGATATCCCCTGAGCGTATACATCATCAAGAACGGAGTCATGCATCTCCCGGATCTGGCCTATTTCATGATGCCTAATTGCATAAGTTCTGACGGCGTTATCCACACCATGCAGGGGAACGGAGTCCCGGACGACGCGCACAAAGACGGATATTTCTTCAGAATTGACCCGTCAGCGCCGGATGGCATCGTAGAAACTGAACCCGGAACAGATGAGCCGATGCAGTTCGACTGGAAATTATTTCAATAGGTTATAAAGACAGAAACAAGCCGGTTGGCGGCTGCCCCGGAATCATATTTCGGGGCATTTATTGTGCGTTGATTATGCTATTATAGATAAGGAATAAAAAGACTCAGACAAAAACGCGATTTACGGGAAACCCATATAACCGGAAGCGCGGAAGGAGAAATAAAAATTGGGAAGAAGGCTCTTTTGCGAGATATCCCCTCTGACATATGCCATTTCGGTCAGGAAAGGCATCTTTCTCAGAACGCTGAAAAACCTTGCGTCAAGGAATAAGTTTGCCCGCGTCAGGCAGGACGAAGAACTGGAATACGTCATATACCGGCATAAATCGCTGATAAGACGCAGGCTCGGAAACGTCGACATGCGGCTTCAGGAGAACAAGGCAACGAATCTGTCCATCGCGGCGCCGAAGATCAATAAAGTGCTGATACGTCCCGGCGAGACATTCTCGTTCTGGTATCTTGTAGGCGATACGACTGCAAAAAAAGGCTATAAGGAAGGCCTGACGATACTGAATGACAGACCGGCGTCGGGGACGGGAGGCGGCATGTGCCAGATGACGAATCTGATACACTGGATGATCCTCCATTCCGACATGCAGATAACGGAGCATCATCACCATGACGGGCTCGACCTTTTCCCGGACTTTCACAGGGTGATCCCTTTCGGCACCGGGACTTCGATCATGTATAACTACCTTGACTATCGCTTTAAAAACACGACCGACAGGACATATCAGCTGATCGTTTACACAACAGATGAGTATCTGTGCGGAGAGCTGAGGGCCGACAGCCGGCAGCAATACAAATATCATATCGAGTCTGAGAATGAGTTCTTTTCAAGAGAAAACGGAGTCGTCTACCGCAACGGCGAGGTCTACCGTAAAAAGATAGACTGCGTGACCGGGAATACGGTTGAAAGGGAGCTGATCCGCAAAAACCACGCCAGAGTCGTTTACGATACGGCGGGACTTGAGATAAAAGAATATGTCACGAAAAATAACTCTGGAAGAACGGCAAATACTGTTGGATAATCCCGAACTTGTAATGTTCGACCCGTACAGCGCTTTCAGGACCCATCGCTTATCTCTGGGCAAGGCGCTTATACTTCCTATTGCCGTTGCGGCGCTTGCTTTCCTGTGGGGGTATTTTTTCCCTGAATTCATAAATACACATCCTCATCTTTTTGTGGGGATCGCATGCGCCGGACTGGTCGCTGCCTGCGGATGCCTGCCTGTCATATATCTGACGGCAGATGACCGGGACTTCAAAAGAGCAAAAGAAGAGCACTACGCGAAGCAGCTGCGGATGCTTCTGCCGGAAGATCCTGAGTGCGTGATCGCTGCTGTCCAATGGACGATCCCGCAAAAAGGAGAAGGAGTCTGGATATTGGACGGCAAAGAGGAAATGTTCGGATTT
Organism: Anaerovoracaceae bacterium; assembly: GCA_045114795.1. Classification (GTDB taxonomy): domain Bacteria; phylum Bacillota; class Clostridia; order Peptostreptococcales; family Anaerovoracaceae; genus Crickella. Next base: position 101,813 of record JBGUKZ010000003.1, on the reverse strand, counting down.
GCCTCTTACGTAAACTATTTCAGTATGGAGCCGGAGTCTGACCTGGCCGTGATAACGGATCGAGAGAAGTTCTGGGCATTTGTCAGGCGTGACGCCAGGACGGAAAGCTTTTACCATTGACCGCGCATGTCTACGGAGCGTAGGTGGACGCGGCCGGCCGAAGCGCTGTATCCTCTGACCGAAGGAGGACAGAAATCATGGATCGCTATATAAAAGGCGAAGTCATCAACCGCAACGTGGCATCCAATATGAGAAAGGCGCGGATCTACGTCTGCCCTATCTGCGGCAACGTGATACAGTCCGCGGGGGATGCCGCCGTAAGCTGTTGCGGAGTCAGCTTGCCGGCGCAGGAACCGGATGAGCCGGACGAAGACCACCATATCCGTGTCGAAACGACCGAGGGCGAGCTGTATGTCAAGGTGGATCATTCGTGATCAGCATCTGATACGCGCAAAGAGGGCGGACAGCCCTCTTTTTTCACACGCCGAGGCAAAATTTTGGGACATTTTGCGGGCTGCCGGGCTGACCGGAATTCTGTTGGCAAAGGGTATGTGCTATACTTTGCGTAGATGCTGCGGCATTGAATGAGAACAATAAGCAGCATGAGGGTAAGGGAAACAAAGGTAGAACACATGGAAAACCAGGAAAACATAGCAAGTCTGGCCAAACCGGTAAAAAAGGGAATACTCAGGATCATATTCAGCAGGTTCTTTCTTATCGCGCTGCTTCTGGTGCTTCAGGTAGGCATAGCGGTAGCCGCGTTCATGTGGTTCAAAAAAGAGCTGCCCGCGATCCTGTATGTCCAGATGGCATTCATTTTCGCCATGGTCCTGTATCTGTTCAACTGCAGCATGGACTCATCCGCCAAGCTGACATGGATATTCATCATATCCATTTTGCCGCTCGCGGGCGCGGCCCTGCTCCTTTTTACCCAGATGAATATCGGCCACCGCATGGAGACCGAAATGGTGAAGAAGCAGATAGACGATACCCGTAATAAACTGGAAAAGCAGAGCCATGTGCTCAGGGCGGTAGAGCATGACGGCTCCGGAACCGACGACCTCTGCAGATATCTGAACAAGACGGGATGCTTCCCGCTTTACGATAAGACACGTGTGACATACTTCCCGATTGGAGAGAAGAAATTCGAGGCGATGCTCAAAGAGCTCGAGAAAGCGGAAAAGTACATCTTCATGGAGTACTTCATCATAGAGGAAGGCTACATGTGGGGCCGCATCCTGGACATCCTCCTGCGCAAGGCAAGTGAGGGCGTTGAAGTGCGCGTGATGTACGACGGCATGTGCGAGATGTCCACGCTTCCTATCAACTACTGGAAGCTGCTTGAAGCCAAGGGCATACATGCTAAGTCGTTCTCAGCTATAAAGCCGGTAGTCTCATCGCACTACAATTACCGGGATCACCGCAAGATCCTCGTGATAGACGGCAAGGTCGCCTTCAACGGAGGCGTCAATCTCGCTGATGAATATATCAACCGCCGTGTGAGATTCGGCCACTGGAAGGACGCGGCAGTCATGCTCAAGGGGCCGGCCGCGAGAAGCTTCGCGCTGATGTTCCTGCAGATGTGGTACATAGGCGATGACAAGGCGGACTACGACACATGGCTCAATATGCCGGTCGATGAAGAGGAAGACGCGGCAGGCTGCGTGATGCCTTACTGCGACTGCCCGCTCGATGAGTACAAGGCGGGCGAGGCGGTATACATCGACATCCTTTACCGCGCCAATGATTACGTTCATATCATGTCGCCTTATTTAATACTCGACGGAGAACTGGAGACGGCGCTCTGCTTCGCCGCCCAGAAAGGGGTCGACGTAAAACTGATACTGCCGGGCATACCGGACAAGAAGGTAGCGTATTCGCTCGCCAAGACGCACTACAAGAAGCTGCATAACGCAGGCGTGAAGATATATGAATACACTCCGGGATTCGTACACGCCAAGGTATTCGTAAGCGATGACACAAAGGCTGTGGTCGGCACCATCAACCTCGACTACAGGAGCCTCTACCATCACTTCGAATGCGCCACTTACATGTACAGGACCGACTGCATAGCGGAAATAGAAGAGGACTTCCAGGAGACGCTCAGAAAGTGCAGGACAGTCACCACCGCGAGCATAAAGAAGGAGAAGATCTTCTATAAGGTGGTCGGAAGCCTCGCCAAGATGATATCCCCGCTGATGTAAGGACATATCAAAGATCATGAGAATACCGTATTACGAAAGCACTATACACAGACAAATAAGAGAAAAGCGCGAGAACCGCAAGGACCGGATCAGAAAGGATCTGGAGCTTTACGGCGGCGAAGTGCTGGAATCCGAAGAGATGCAGCAGGCTTTTGAGCAGACCCATCACCAGTGGGCCACGCTGGGCGAGCATACCATGAGAGTCGCCATGTCCAGCGTGATGATCTGCTATGCTCTGAGAAAGATGAATATAAAAGTCAATATACCCGTCGTCGTCATAGGCGCGCTCTGCCATGACCTTGGCATGCTGGGCAGGGAAAAGTACGCGTCATCGAAAGAGTCCAGCAGAGAGCACCCGAAGGAGTCCGTGGCGGTCGCAAGGGAGCTCATGGAAGAGCTTCCTGAAGAGGCCGAGAGCGTGATAGAGCGCCACATGTGGCCGATCGGAGAGAGCGAAGCGCCGGATTCGATAGAAGGCGCGATAGTGTCGGTCGCCGACAAATACAACGCCGTCAAGGATATCGTAAAAGGCAGCGACGTGAAGGGCACGGGCGTAAAGAATACCGTGCGCGGTGAAAAAGAGAAAATACTGGAGAAACTGAAATAACGCAGGAGTCAACAAAATGCTGATTACGTATTTATTCAGGAATCCGACGGTCTGGGTCGTACCTCTGCTGATCCAGATACTGAGTTACTGGAAAATACTCGGAAAGATGGGCAGGAGACAGTGGTGCGCCATCATCCCTATCTTCGGAGAGATGGAGATGTCGACAGAGCTCTTCCGCTACATGAGATCGTTCTGGCGGCCGGCCATGATAACGATAGCCATGTTCCTGACCTCGCGCTATCTGGGGATGGACAATATGTATTCCCTCGTGATGGCTTTAGTCGCCCTGATAGTCTACGGCGTGTTCCTGATACGCCTGTACTCAAGACTCGCGAAGCAGTTCGGAAAGGGCAAGGCCTTCACGTTCGGATTGATCATGGTGCCGCTCCTCTTCCTGCCTATACTCGGCTTCGGAAAGAGCGAATATCTGGGCAAGCCGGAATTCAAGGGAAAAGAACTCAGCCCGGGAGCGGAAAGGATCAGAAAAGTGATCGCGGTTGCTGCCTCGCTGGTCGAACTTGTCGTTCTTGTAGTCGGGTGCTTCTTCATAACGCTGCTCGTCCATCCGTTCAGACCGGTATCGCAGTACATGCTGAACGACACCATAAAACAGCTGTCGTCGGTCACCGACTCGGATGAGATAGTCGGCCGCGAAGATACCATGGGCGCCGGCTATGAAAAGGTGGTCGAAGCTCAGCGCACCAGGGACTATTACTTCCCTGATCATTCAGCGGATCAGAAAGTCGTCGTCATGGAATACGTGATCGGCTCCAACCTTGAGGACGGCAGAGGCATGGCCTCTTTAAACATAGCTCAGATGCTGGACGCTACCGCAAAGGGCGAACATCTTGACTTCGTGGTGGAAGCCGGCGGATCGGAGCGCTGGTTCACGAAGGGCATAGACGACTCCACTGTAGGAAGATATCTCGTGAGCGGAGGCAAGCTGGAGACCGTGGAGATGCTTGACCCTGCGACCTGCATGTCCGAGCCTCAGAACCTCACGGACTTCATCGTCTGGGCAAAGAAGAATTATCCTGCGGACAGGTACATGCTGGTGCTGTGGGATCACGGCGGCGGATTCGCCAGCGGCTACGGCGCGGACGATCTTAACAGACGCGAGGACGGAGAAGACATAATGTCCGCGAACGAGATCATCAAAGCCATCAAAAAAGCAGATATGAAGTTCGATGTGATAGGATTCGACGCATGCCTGATGCAGAATATAGAGTATGCAAACGCTCTTGAACCTTACGCGGACTACTACCTGGCTTCACAGGAGACTGAGCCGGGCACGGGCTGGTTCTACACTGCGGGATTCAGCAAACTGGCGGAGGACCCTACACTCAGCACCGAAGAATTCGGAAAGTCGATGGTGAGTTCGTATGACCAGAGCCTGCGTGCCACCCACGAAGGCGAGATCCAGAACGACTGCACGCTCTCTCTCGTAGACCTTACGCTTGTAAAGCCTGTCTACAAGAAACTGACAGACCTTTACGCAAAGGCGACAGGAGAGATCGCCGACAGCCCTGCGGTATTCGCCAACATGTCGGCCGGCCGCGCCAACGCGTATCAGTTCACCGACAAGGAGCAGGTAGACATGCTGAGCTTCCTGACCAACCTCAAAAACGCCGACTATAAGCAGCAGGTCACGAAAGACGAAGAACTCGACAATATCGCGGAAGCGGCAAGGGCCTGCGTGGTATGGCACAACAGCGATTCCGCCGAAGGCATCAACGGGATCTCTATAGACTTCCCGTACAGCGATCTCGACTATTACGATGTGGAGTATGAGCAGCTCAAGGCCGCGAAATACGATAAAGAGAGGAACTTCTTCGACAGATTCTGCAGCATAATGGCGAGCCAGCGAATGGCTGCCAACAAGGAAGACGATTCCTGGAGACAGTTCCTTAACGAGGATTATACGGACAAGGAGTGGTATGTAGAGGGCTTTGAAGACTACGATACCACCGATCTGTTCATCGACATCCCTGTGACGGAGACTGAGGACGGATACCTGCCTGAGCTTCCGGACAAGACATGGGATACGATACTCGACTGCGAGACCGCCGCTTACATAGAGACGGAAGACGGCCTGATGTACATCGGCCGGGAACACTTCTACGACGAAGACGCGGACGGACACCCGCTCGTAAGCATGGACGGCGTTTGGTCCCACATCAACGGCCACGTCGTATGCTATGAGTCGGACGAGCCTCTTGTGACTGAGGCGGGCACGATCCACCGCGGCAAGGTCAGGGCAAAGCTCAACGGCGTCGAAAACATAACCCTGCACATCGAGTGGGACCCTGTAAAGGATGATACGGAAGGCGAGGTCACAGGCCATGTTAAGGGCTACAGCAGGGACAATGAAAAACGCCTCTTCTTCATGAAGAAAGGTCTTGAGCAGTTCGAGACCGGTGACGTCGTGGAATTCCTCTTCGACTTCTATGATGAAGAGGGCAACCTGATCAAGACGGACACCTACGGAGGCAAGCTGCACGTCATCACAGGCGAGACCATGAATGTAAAGGACGACATGCTTGAAACGGGCACCGTGGTGCAGTACTTTGGAGTGCTCACCGACGTATATCAGAGAGAACTCATGACTGAAGAGATAAGAGAGCAGGTGCAGTAGGAGTGACCATGGAAAACTACAATATTCCGGGGGAACCGGAATCCCAGAACAACGAATGGAAGGCTTCGTGGCACGACGAGTACTTCAAATGGCTCTGCGGCTACGCAAACGTAGGCGGCGGCCACCTCTTCGTGGGCGTTAACGACGACGGCTTCGTAGTCGGTCTCAAGAATTTCCGAAGGCTCCTCGAGGAACTGCCTAACCAGATCAAGACCAAGATGGGCATCATAGCCGAGGTGCGCTACCACAGGGCCGAGCGCCGCGGAGTCAACATCCGCTATGGCACGGACGGCACAAAGGAATCCAACAAGCAGATCCCTGCCGAGATAAGGCTCAGGGACAAGAACCAGTATGCCGCCGGCATCTTCAAGCCTAAGGATCATCAGCAGGAGCTGAAGCTAAAAAAGTGGAGTTCCGAAGAGCCGGTGATAGTCAATCAGGACGGGACGCTCGACTACCTCGAGATAGTCGTGGCGCCTTATCCGCACATGGTGTCGTGCGACGGCAAGGTGTACAAGCGCTCCGGCAGCACTCTGCAGGAACTGAACGGCATAGAGCTCGAGAGATTCATCCTTGAGCGCAGCGGCAAGAGCTGGGACGAGGTCATAATGCCGACCGCGAAGATCGACGAGCTGGACGACAGCGCCTTCGAGGTCTTCAGAAAGAAACTGGGCGGATCCAAAGAGGAGATCCTGCGCGAACTCAAATGCATCGACAGGGAGGGCCATCTCTGCAGAGCGGCCCTGCTCTTCTTCCATCCGGATCCGGAGCAGTACGTGACGGGCGCGTTCATAAATATCGGATCGTTCGACGAGCTGGGCGAGATAGTCCACTACGACACGGTGCGCGGGCCGCTGCTCACGCAGATCGACACCGCGGTGGAGCTGATCTACTCCAAGTACATGAAGCCGCAGATCATCGACGACGAGACGCAGTGGATCGAGACCTACTTCTGGCCGAAGGAAGCGTTCCGCGAGGTGCTGGTCAACGCTGTCATCAACAAGGACTACCAGAGCGGGAACCCTATACAGATCAAGGTGCGCGAAGATGGAGTCAGCGTGTTCAACGAGGGCCGCTGGCCGGCCACCAGGCTCGCCGTGGAAGACATCTACAAGGATCACGCTTCATACCCCGCAAACCCTAAGCTTGCCGGACTCTTCTTCGCCGCGGGCGAGAATGAGACCTGGGGCGGAGGCTTCGGCAGGATCAGGCGCGAATGCGAAAAAGCCGGCGCGCCGCTTCCGGTCATCGAGACAGGCGATGGCGCGACCCCTGATAAGGGCGTCACCGTGCACTGCAGGGCAAAATAAGTTCGCAGGAATTACAATGCGTATAATTAGAGAAGTGATATGAATTATATAGTAATGGATCTTGAGTGGAATCGTCCTCTATCCAGGCAGCGGCTTATCACGACGCCGATAAAACTGGGAGGTGAGATAATCCAGATTGGAGCGGTCAAGATAGATAATCTGAATGATTTGAATATCACGGACCAATACTCTGAAATCGTCAGGCCCATCTACTACACGAAAATGCACAAAGAGGTCACTGAGGTGACTGACCTTACAGATGAGGTAATCAACAAAGGACGACCTTTCAAAGAGGTATGTTCTGAGTTCCTGAAGTGGTGCGACGATGACTATGCCTTTATAACATGGGGGCCAAACGATATCCTCATGTTGGAAAAAAACATGCTCATCCATGAGATGGATATAGATAATCTCCCTGAATGTTACGACATACAGGTGGTGTTTGATGACCAAATCACACAGGAGGAGAGAAACTTCGCTCTGAATTACGCCATGTGGAAATTCGAGATCAAGCCTAAGCGCACACACGATGCGCTGAACGATGCTATCAATACAGTTGAAGTTATGAAGAGGCTGGATCTGACAGAAGGACTTGAAGGTTATGAAGTCTGATGGTGTTGTATGATAACTGAGGACTTATAGTAAAGTGTATTCTGAATACTAATACATGTTTGCGTCTTAAGTGAAGTTTCATGAAAACATAGTCCATCGGAGGATGCTGTAGAAAGCAATCTAGTTGCAGAATCAGAATAAGAGAGGGCGCTATAGATGAGTAATTACATTATTGGATCCTTCAATATTCAGCACTTGAACAATACTAAAGACTTCAAAGTCCTGGCAAAAATAATAAAAGACGAGGGGTTTGATGTTATTGCAATTCAGGAAGCCCGCTCAAGAGATGCTGTAAGAAATATAGTAACCCAGCTTAATCCGTCCTATTGGGCATATGCATATCCATCAGGTAATGAGGAGTATGCGTTCATCTGGAAGAGACGCAGACTACGCCTGTTTGAGCTGCCTAATAACAGAGAAAATCCGCAAATACTCAAGAGTTATCATTATAGAAGAAAAAGTGGCGAGATTAAACTAGTCAGGCCTCCTTTTGTGGGATACTTCACAGCACAGGGATTGTATGGAGGCTGCAACTTCGATTTGAGACTAATCAACACACATATTACCTTCTCAAAGCCTGCTAATGCACCTTTGGATGTAAACATTCTCAATTCAAGAAGGAATGAACTTAATATACTTTCAAGGGATATATATGGCACTGTTTCCGACAGGGTGCTTGGAAGCAAGCGTTCTATCTTCACAGTTCTTCTTGGAGATTATAATTTGGTGCTTGTCGGTGAAGGCCCAAAGATTATTAAGGAAGGTTACACATACGTCATTAAAAACGGAAAGCAAATGATCTTCGATCAGCGAGAAAAGTCTACTCTGAAGAAGCTTCAGGACTCGAAAGATGACTCAAACAATAACGAAGAAAAACTCGAGTTTCAAGCAACGGAAAAGTATATTGATGGAAGTGGAGACTATTATTCCAGAAACTACGATCATTTTGGATATGATGATTCCTTGCCATCAAAATATGTAATCAAGTGCTCTCGTGTAGATGCTGTTGACTACTATAAAGATTCAAATAAGTTGAAAACATACAGAGAGAAAATTTCTGACCATGTACCAATCAAATTGGAAATAACACTGAAATAGGAGGTTGATAAGAAAATGGATCCTTTAGAAAAGAAAAAGAATGCCGCCTATGCATTGAATTTGTGCACAGTTTCTGTATCCCAAATCATAGACTATGATGACCTCAATATAATGGAGCAAGAATATGATGCAATATTAAACAACCTCAATCTTGAGAATATGCCTCACGATGAAGCTCTGCTGAACATTCTTAAGCAAATCCTGGATACAATTACTTTTTTCCGGATCGAAGAAGGCGATAGAAGGATCATGGATATGAAATATCGCCAGAAAATGCGTGATGCAATTTGGAGCGCTGTTCCCAACTTTGGATTGGTATTAGCGACTGCAAATCCAATCCCGATGCTTATTTCACTTGCATCTCAGGTCGGCATTGGGTATATGAACTATCGCAAAACTAAATCGGAAAACAATTTGGATTATGAAGAGCAGAAATGGAAATTGCAAAGAACCGCTATGGAGCAACTGAATGGGCTCCAAAGAGAGCTGCTCGACACAGCTTGGAGACTAGCAGATACATATGGGTTCGAAGACGAGGTTCGTCTCTCTGAAAAGCAGATAAAACATTATGATAGCATTCTGATGGATGATAATGCTCTCAGAAAATATGACAGACTCGATTCGATCAAAGACAGTTTTGCTGCGTATCCTCCGTTCTGGTACTACCTTGGAAATACAGCAAATGAAATATATAGAGATCAATCGCTTGCAATAAGTGATGAAACAAGACAGTATTACAGGCATCGTGCAAAAGAACACTTCGCGCGATTCTGGGATTCTAATAAATACCCTCTTCTTAGAGAGGATCAACTTGCTTCTTCATGCGCTCTTGAATACGCTGATCTACTTATCGAAGATGGAGCTGATCGTCAGCAGATCCTGAATCTTTTGGATAAAGCGGTAAAATATGCAGGCAATTCGTGGGATGTGTTGCAGCTATGTGCAATAGGCTATCTTCGGGTTGACGCTAAGGAGAAAGCAATACCGGCATTGAGAATTCTAGTTAATGAGAAATACAACTCTTCTGTTAACGCTCAACTTCTGAGCGGAATATACATCAGCGAGTATAATAGTGGCAAGCCTGATGCAAGAGGCAAATATGAAGCGCTTGCGTGCAGGGTTAATAATAAAGCGCACATGATTCCATGGCCTACAGGCGAGATAGACCCGGAAGAAGAGTTTTATAACAATCAGAGAGATATGCTCACCCGAAGATATAGGCAGATGATTAACTCGTTTAGGGATAAATATATTGCGTTATTTAATGGAATTATACCTATACCGTATGAGGAGATGGAAAGAACTGGAGCAGACTATTCAGATGCGTGTCGTCAGGAAAGAATAGATGCTGTAGAACATATAATGTCATCACAAAAGGGGAGAGATTCATTTCGCGATGATATCAATGATATCGGATTTGGCGTAGAGTACATTCGCCTAGTGAACTCAATGTTTAGCTCTTTATCAACCCTTTCTGTTATCAGTAACATGGATGAGCTGGTTGTTCTTGCTGAAAAACTCATAAGGCGAAAAGCTAAGATGCTTGAAAGCATACAGAAAAACTTAGTAACCTTTGAATTCAAACTCGATGATTATATAGCACTGCAGGAAATCACTTCGGAAGAGTTTCTTGATGACGTGTTTGAAGGATTAAAGGAACAGATAAATGATTCTGTTAATAAGATGAGTGATATGTGGCAGTTGTCAGTGGCTTCATCGGAAATTGTTGAATTCTGTCATGAGGAGAACATACCGTTGCCAGACTCAAAAGAAGAAAAACTTCAAGAGGTCACTGATGGTGCGGGCAAACAGACATATCTTTCTGCTCGTGTTTTAGGAGATAAAGCTGAATACACATCCAAAGTTATGGCAAAAAAAGGTGTGATGACAGAAATTATCAAAAAAAAGGTAACGAAAGCAATCGTTGGAAACGTTAATGTGCAACTGCTCTATCCAGGAGAGGAAGACTTTAATGAATACTTCAGAAAATGCAATAAGCAGGTGAAGGGATACAAAAATGAAGCTTTAGCAGTTCTTGATGACAAAGCGTTCCTATTTGATACAGATCTTATATTTATACAGAATGGAGTACTGATTATAGAACGAAACAGTCTCAAGGAAATATGCCCATATGATGCTGTAGAATTTGATTCAAAGACGCGGAAACTCATGCTGGGCAGCACCAATTATAACAATAATACTGTTGATTTAGGAATGCTGGACAATGCTTTGGTGGAACTTAAGCAAATCAGTCAAAAGAGGTGAGTATAATGGATAAGGATGGAATAAAGGGGCTTGCCAAAAAAGCAATAGCAAGCGCAGATGAAAGCATAAGAAAAGCCGCTGCGGGAGTAAATGATGGAGTAGACCAAGCAAAAGAAGGTATGCGCAAATCGGCTTATGCTAATAAGCTAACAAAAGACATACAAAACTGCATTAAGGACCTTGAGAAAAGCAACAAAACAGTTACGCCCGGGAATGCTCATGATAATACCGAAGTTTTGATTGCAAAGCTTAAAGCTGCAGTTAAGCTTATCAAAGATGACCCTTATAATTGCGAGGTAATACTGGATAGTTTGATTGAGGACTTTAAGAAAGCCATAGACTATATGCTCGATAACAACACCTCGTCTGAAGAGATCCTAGAAATGACAGTAATGACAAAGCATTATAACGATGCTTCAAGGGCATGCCAGAAAGCTAAAGACTTGATAGAAGAGGAACGCAAAGCCTCCGAACAAACAGAGACTGAGAAAACTCGCCCAATATAATCTAACTCAATGAAAGCGAAATCAAAATGCTTATCTTACTGACCACTTTAAAAAGCAAAATACAGGCAAATATACATCTATGATATTATATAATGTCAATATACTTAGGTTTATGGGGGTTTGATATGGGAATATTTGATGCTTTTACCGATGCACTCAAGAGCACGGTTGCAGATCAATTCATTGATGCATTTACTGCCGAGCCTTTTGATGAGATGACGGCTGTTGCTCCGGCAATATCAAAGAATGAGCGCCCTCTTGATATGGAAAGGAGTCCTGGCGTAATAACAAATGGATCAAGAATATATGTACCTGAAAACACAGTTGCTATCATTATGGACCAATTTGGCATTAGTGAAATTCTTACTGAACCTGGCGGCTATGAGTATTGGAATGGACGCCAGACAGTATTTATAGAAGATGATATAGCCGGTGTTATTCGAAATCAAATGATGGACAAGCTCACTACAGGTGGCAAGTTGCTTGATGAGAAGAAAGTTATATTTGTCAATCTTAGGGAAATACGTGATATTAGATTCGGCACAAGAGGTGAACAGGTTTATCATGATTCTTATTATGATGTAGATCTTGCTGTAAGAGCTTTCGGTAACTTTACAATCAGAATCGTTAATCCTGAGCTTTTCATTCGAAACTATTTACCAGCAAATACAGACAGTTATTCATTTGCTGATCATAAAGCAAAAGCGCAGCTGGTAGGTGAGCTTGTTCAAGCATTTATTACGGCTCTTAACAGCCTTTCGGCTACATATAAAGTGTCTGAACTTCCATCAACTGCGGGTGTGCTTTCAAACAAAATTATAGGCGATAAGATTGTTTCGTCATGGGAGGACCGATTTGGTATAAGATTGCTTAATGTCTCAGTTCAGAATATAGAGTTATCTGATGACTCTAAAGAACTTATTAAACAATTCGCGTCTAAACGTATGGATGTAAAAGCATACGAAGATGTTTCGCAAAAGGCTGCAAGCATTGCAGCTCAACAGAAAGTATCTCAAGGAGTCATGAATCATGGGCTTGGTGATGCTGGAGGTATAGTCATTGGTATGGATATTGCACAAAACTTGAGCGGTGCTACTGAAGAAAAGAAAAAGCTCTCTGTTGATGAACAGGTCGAGATAATAAGAAAGTATAAGGAACTCCTTGATGAGGGCATTCTTACAGAAGAGGAATTCCATAAGAAGAAGATTGAAATACTAGGATTATAAAGCATTACAACGAAGGAGAAAGAATAATGGGTATTGAAATGATTTCTGTTAAATGTCCTGAGTGCGGGGCGGCAATGACGGTTGAAGGAGACAGAAAGACGGCATTTTGCAGTTATTGTGGATCAAAAATAATATTGCATAGTGATAACGAATATACCATCAATATCAGTGATGAAGCTGAGGTAAAATATGCAGAAACGGACCAAATGGTTAATTTGAGAAGAATGGAGTTTATGGAGAAGGCGGCACAAGACAGGAAGCATGTTCGAAGCATGAAGATAGTGATATCGCTTATTCTCGCAACTATAGGAATAATTATGATGGTTGTTGGCTTCGGTCTTGGGAGCCTTACTGGAAACAGTGACTCTGGATTCTATTTTCTTTCATTAGTAGGATGGTTTCCTCTTATGGGAGCTTTATATATTTGGATTATCAACAAGAACGCAGACGACGACGAAGATGATCCTTTTGACGACAAGATTAAAGTGCCAACAGGTATTGCTTATTATGAAAAAAAGAGCTACCAGGCAATAGAAGCAATGTTCAGGAGCGCTGGTTTTACAAATGTTACAAGTATAGGCCTAGGTGATCTCAGCGTTGGTCTGTTAAAAAAACCTGGGACTGTTGATTCGATAACTATCAATGGTAAAGAAGTGCTATCTGGTGGGAAAAAGTTCCCTAGGGATGCTAGAGTGGTTATTTCATATCATAGCCAAAGGTAGTCGCCCGATGCAGCCAAAGACCGGTTTCTTTGTATAAAGCAATTGATTATTATGAATTATAACGGACAAAGCATTGGTTGACAGAAATGAGATAAATATGTGGACATGGGTACAGAAATTGTGGTCAATATACTTTGAGGTGGGATTTATGCCCGCCTTTTCTATTATGCTATAATACATACAGAATAATGATTAGGTATTATGAAAAACGGTTTTCAGGATTATTTAAATACTCGTCGCTTGGGCTGGCCGTATGAGGACAGCTACCATGTCGAGAGGCTTGATGGACATCGCTTTGTCGCAATGATAGGCGATGAACTCGCCGGGCTGTCTTATGCGGAAATCAGTAACGACGGCAAAGAAGCAATCATGCACATGAATCTCAAAGGTCAGTTTGCGGAGTATGGCATTGGGACTGAGTTGCTTAATCTGCTCATGGAGGACCTACAGGATTCAGGATTTGATATCATAAGGTATGAAATCAGCCCGGAACGATACGCGTTCCAAATTTATAAGAACCTCGGTTTTGAGGTCGAGAGTCAGGATGAAGAGACAGTACGTTTCATCTGGAGAAGATGAGACAACGGAACTAAACGTAGATTAAAAATAATTGGAGGGAAGATATGGCAACTGTTGAGGAACTGTTAAAGCAGTATGATACGGATCCGGAACTCAAGGCTGAAGTCGACGAGATCCTGGCGGATAATAAGATTACTTTCGCGGAATTCATGGATTTCGTAAACAAACATGATGTGGAAGTATCACTCAGGGATTTCCCTAAAATCATTAAACAGGCAAAAGAGGCCGGTCTGATCAAATAGAAAAAGGGACTAAATAGTTTACTTGAGGGGGACTATCAATGTTTGAGAAACGAAAAGCGAAACTGGCTGCCATTCTGGTTTCCGTGCTTTTATTGGCGGGCTGCGGCATAGAAGGTCTTTCTGCGTCTACCTATAATGCGTCTAACAATACGGAAGACCAGTATTACTTGGATGAAGAAAACCTGTCGGGGGATTCGGGAATTGATATAGCGGCAGAAGAGGAAGGTGCTCTTGCCGCCGAAGCTTCTGCAGCTCAGGAAGATGAACTGATGGTATGGATACCGAGAACGGGCAAGAAGTATCATAGTAAATCAAGCTGCAGCAATATGAAAGATCCTTCACAGGTGCCGCTTTCAGAAGCGGAATGGCGCGGATTCACCGCCTGCAAAAAATGCTGGTAGCATAAGGGATAACACATGGCGGAGCGTAAGGGCGACAACCAGAAACTGAAAATGCTGTACCTCGTCAAGATCTTCGAGGAGGAGACTGACGACGGGCACGCTCTTACCATGCCTCAGATAATCTCGAAGCTCGAGGCGTACGGCGTCAACGCGGACCGCAAGACGATCTACCGCGACATCGACGAGCTGCGCAGGTTCGGTCTCGACATCATCGCGACCAAAGAGGCGCGTAACTGGTACTACCACCTCGGGAGCCGCGACTTCGAACTGCCGGAGCTAAAGCTTCTGGTGGACTCAGTGCAGTCGTCCAGGTTCATCACCGACAGGAAATCGAACGAGCTGATCAAGAAACTGGAATCGCTGGTCAGCAGGCATGAGGGCTCGAGGCTGCACCGCCAGGTGATCATCGCGGGCCGCGTCAAGAACATGAACGAGAGCATCTACTACAACGTAGACAAGCTGCACGAGGCGATCGGCGCCGACAGGCAGATCCGCTTCAAATACTTCGACTGGAACCTGAAGAAAGAGATGGAGCTGCGCTACGACGGCCGCTGGTATCAGCTGAGCCCGTGGGCGCTCATGTGGGACGACGAGAAATACTATCTGGTCGCGTACGACTCCACGCACGACAAGGTGATCCACTATCGCGTCGATAAGATGACGAAGCTGGAGATCCTCGACGAGAAGCGCGAGGGCAAGGAGGCCTTCAGGGAGTTCAACCTAGCGCATTACACCAACACGCTTTTCGGCATGTTCGCGGGCGACGAGACCAAGGTGACGATAGAAGCCGAGAACCGTCTGGTGAGCGTCATCATAGACCGCTTTGGCAAGGATATCATCATAGTGCCGGCGGACGACGGATACTTCAGGACCACGGTGACGGTCGCGGTGAGCAGGCAGTTCTTCGGCTGGATCATGGCGATCGACGGCGACGTGCGTATCGTGGCGCCTGACAGCGTGGTCAAGCAGATGCAGGAGACGGTAAAAGAACTTTCGCAGCGGTACGACGTGTAGCCGCAGAGGGAGGAAATAAATGGACGCTGCCGAGATATTGGCATCATTGTTCGCGCTATTCTGGTGGATAGTGCTCATAGTATCATTCGAGAAGGACAGGAGCAGATACCGCAACTGTTACTTCCTTTTTGTCGCGCTCATTTCCACGGTCGTGGCGGCGACCATGTTCGCTGACGGGCACGAGGCCGAGACCTTGCTCACTGTCGGCGTGCTTACGGGCATCGCGATATTTCTGGTGCCGGTCTTCCTGGTCCACAACGGCGTGGTCATGTATAAAAAGGAAGGCCGCAGCCTCTCCAACCAGCTCTCGCTGCTGTTCGGCATCGCGATAGGGCTGGGCGAGCTCGCCACGGTCTTTCTGGCGCTCAAGGGCTGGCGGTCAGATTACGCGGTGCAGCATCAGACACTCACATACATCGTCGCGTTCATAAGTCTGTCCGTGATCTACGTATCGGTGAGCTTCCTGATGTTCCTGTTCTATTCGCTCTTCCTGATGATCATCCCGCGCAAGAAGGACTTCGATTACGTGATAATCCACGGCGCCGGGCTGTTGGAGGGCAATAAGGTGTCCAGGCTGCTCGCCGACCGCATCGACAAGGCGATAGTCGTGTACGCGACGGATCCGTCCCCGACGATACTCGTGCCATCGGGTGGGCAGGGCGGCGACGAGACCGTGTCAGAGGCCGAGGCCATGGCGGAGTATATGCGCGATAAAGGGATACCCGAGAGCGACATACTGCTTGAGGACCAGTCGGGCACGACTCTGGAGAACCTGAAGAACTGCAAGGCGCTCATCGACGCGCGTGAGGGCCGCAAGTACACGGCTCTTGTGACAAGCAATTACCACGTCTACAGGGCGCTGAGATATTGCCGCAAGATAGGGCTGAAGTGCACGGGCATCGGCAGCCGCGTGGCGGCATACTACTGGCCGAGCGCGTTGATCCGAGAGTTCGTGGCCATTCACAGGGAGCCGAAGCACCTTATAGCGTTCATGGCAGGCTGGGTCATTCTCGTGGTACTGCCGTTTATAATCTGAAGCGGAATGTAACGTAATATAAAAATAAGCTCACCGCGAACGGTGAGCTCTTTTTGTGTGGATATAACGGTCAGTCTCTGTAATGCGAGCAACTGGTCAGTTCATCAGGGTCTACATAGGTCCTATGCCACTCGCAGTAGCACTTGTAACCATTTCTTTCACTCGTATTGCAGTAGATACAGTATTTGCATTTACACATTTCATTTTCCTCCTTATGGGGTTTCAACGTTGCCATAACTCTTACAGTCACTATTATAGTGAGGCAGCACTCATGGAAAAGAAAGGGGGGAGGAATGTGCTTAATAGTTGTTCAGATTGGGCACAAATGTTCTGCTTTGGTGTCCGAAGTCGCAAAAAACGCCCTGCTGGTCTGATAGATTATCAGTGTCCGGTGGCGCCGGAAGAGGCGTCCGAATTTCCTGCAATGAGAAAGTGAGGGTGCATCATGGATATCAAAAATGTGACGACACATCTGGTAATCGTACTGGCCGTGTTTGCGGCGACTTTCTTTTTCGGAGGGATGATCTAGGGGAGAACGGCCTTTCACCCCCCCTCCCAAAGAGGGCTGAAGGATCCCGGTATAATATAGCCATCACAGGCCGAGATGCTTGTGTAATAAGAAAAGGATCCCGCCCCAAAGGGCAGTGAAAGGAAAGGCAAAAAAATGACTACTAACACAGGCAAGATGACATCAAAACTGAGAAGCGTCACACTCATCATCACGGCGGCTCTGGTCATCTTTGCGATCAGCTGTTCCTCCGCGAGCGCGCTCTCGTTCGAAATGGAGTACAGTGATTATGGCACTGTCTGCATCTATGATGAGGAACAGGAATGCTATGTGAACAATGATGCATATCACGAGGCGCTCGGATATGTATATGATGATATCTATGGCGAATATGTGTGCTATGATGGTGACACGGTATCCTTTTGCGACTGCGAGGTCTGCGAGTATGTGAGAGAGGGAAACGAGGTAGAGATCCCGGACGACGGCTGGCTCTTGGCTGAAGAGGGTCAGGAGGACGACGGCGGAGACGACGAGGATGCTGAAGAGTACGAAGACTGGACCGAAGACGAAGAAACCGTGGACGAATGCGACTGGGACGACGAGGAACTCGAAGATGATGAGGACTGGGTCGTCGAAGAATGCGGAGGTGAGACCGAAGCAGAGACAGATCCGTTCTATACTGATACCGAAGAGGACACAGAGGATACATTCGAATACGAGGAAACCGTCATTGAAGACGAGTCAGATGAATACGCTGAAGATGAAACGCCTATCACAAAGGCTGAAAAAACCGAGTATGTCGAGGACACCAAGGTCGTCGAGAAAGACACCAAGGATACCAAAACCAAAGAGACCAGCTCTGCCGGCAATAACAGCAAGGACAGCGGCTACGGTGTAGCTGAGGTAGCGCCGGAAGG
This sequence comes from Anaerovoracaceae bacterium, assembly GCA_045114795.1. Lineage (GTDB taxonomy): Bacteria > Bacillota > Clostridia > Peptostreptococcales > Anaerovoracaceae > Crickella. The sequence continues at coordinate 83,931 of JBGUKZ010000003.1, read as the reverse complement.
TGCCGACGAATCCGAATCAACAGGATACAGCGTGTCTGAATCCCCGGTATACAGCGGAACAGAGTCGACAGGATACACCGAAGACGACACGACCGGATACTACGAGGATGAACCGACAGAAGACATTGTGACGGATCCATCAGGCTATGAGATGCCTGACTCAATAGATTACGACACGGAAGAATCGACAAACCGCCTTAGCGGCGTCGACACAGAAAAGGCTAAGTTCCTGGCGACACGCGGTACAATGATATTAAGCGCGATCGCTGGTCTCATAGCAATGATAAGACGGAGGCTGAATGGCTGGAGATAAATATGCTGGCTAAAGCACATATCACAATTGGAATGGCAGCTGCCTTAACGATAGCTGCACCGGAGTCCATACCGGACGCACTTCCGGTGATCACAGGGGCATCCCTAGGATGCCTCATTTGTGATTTAGATTGTGATAACCCGAGAGAAAAGCAGGACTCCTCGCACTGGCGGATAGTGATGTTTTTAGTTGCGGCCGCCGTATTGTTCGAGGACTATCATATCGGCGCGGGAATGTGGAGCTCGCTTGCGCAAAGCGGCTCCTATTTTTGGTGTGCGGGAGCTGCCGGATTCGCGCTCACCTGCGCCTTCGCGAGTGTCTCAAGCCACCGGGGATTCTCGCACTCGCTTCTGGCATTGGCACTCGAAACTTTTTCACTGTGGCTTGTATTCCCCACAGCGGCCGTTCCGTTCGTCATCGCCTTCGTATCACACATAATACTCGATATGACCAACAAGCGGCCGGTGCGGATCTTTTATCCGGTAAAGAAAGGGATCAGCTTCGGGCTTTTCTACGCGGACAGGTTGGCGAACAAAGTGTGCGCTGCGGTGGGGAGCGTGTGGCTGATAACAGCTGCATCTGTTTGCATACTTCAGACATGGAGCAGGTAGATACAACACATACTTTGCTGAATTCAGAGACTAACGTGAACTATTGTATTGCCAAAGAAGAGCAGTGTATTAACTGGAAAGACATGAAATATATTAAAAATATAAACCGTATATACAATATATAGCATAAATGCGAAAAATACATTGACAATATACTGAGATATTGCTTTAATAATGCTAGACATATAGAAGATATACGCGCTAAATATTATGAGGAGATATAAAGCATGCACGAGAGAGAAAATAAAAGAGACAGATTTGTACGTCTAGCTGAAGCACGAACAAACAAAATAATCGATATGCTGAGATTGTTAGGGAATTGTTCAAGCACCTCAAACTATGAATACACAGAGGATGATGTTAGAAAAATTTTTTCTGCTATTGAAAAAGAGATGAAAATCGCAAAGTCGAGGTTCACAGATCAGGAGGAACGGCGGGAAGAGAGGTTTACACTTAGGTAAAGGAGAGGCCCAAAATGTTTGAGTGGAAAGATAAATACCACTGGGAGTTTTCTAGCGCAGGATATACTGATCCAGATAGAGGGCCTGCAATAACAGGAGCAAAGATGTTCCGTGGAGGAAGGTTCTTAAATACTGTGCGGGAAACCGCACAGAACGGTGCAGATGCATATGACCCGGATCTTCCAGCAGGCACTCCAGTAAGAATGGTTTATGAATATCTAACTGTTGATAGGGCTGATTTGCCACATGCTGATAGGCTGTCAGATGTAATAGATAAAGGGTATGAGTATATTAGTAGCATCCCTAATGCTAAGCTCGATGATGTAAAAGCTATTAAGGACGCATGTGATAGGCTGCTCAAAAACCAAGATAAAATTCCTGTGCTAAGGATAGGTGATTATAATACCGTTGGACTTAAGGATGACCGCTTTGACAAACTTCTTCGAATGGAAGGAATTACAAATAAAAACGATGAGGATTCCGGCGGCTCTTTTGGATTTGGCAAATATGCTCCGTTCCTTCTTTCTGCAGTAAACACTATTCTATATGCAACGCTAACAAAAGATGATGAGTTCTTATTCCAAGGTCGTTCTTTACTGGCTACTTTTAAGGATAATGGACAGCGAATGCAGGGCAACAGCCTATTTGGATATGAAAATGTTGAAGAAAAGACTTTTAATCCAGTAGATAATATTGAAGATGTACCAAGCGTTTTCCAAAGGAGAGAATACGGGACGGATTTATATGTACTCTGTTTTGAAAGAGCAGATGACTGGATGGATCAGATGGCGATCTGTGCATTAGAAAATTTTTTCTATTCGATATATTCAAAAAAACTGGAGTTTGAGTTCAAGGATGGTGATAAGTCTCTGATAATTACAGATAATAACCTCCCGGCATTAATGAGTTACTTTAAAGATGTTTATGACGAGAAATACAACAATGAATCTTCACATTTACATTTCACTGCGCCTGCATATTGGAAAGTATTAAATGATCCGCGCACTGTTACAGATATAAAAGAAAATTTTAGAAACAAAGGAGAGGTGAAGCTCCATATCCTTATGGGAGAAGATATCGAGGGGCGATCTGTTCTTGAAATGAGAAGTCTGGGCATGAAAATCCGAGAAGATAGCTCCTTTAGGAGATTACCAAATTTTAACGGTGTTTTAATTGCAACAGGTGCAGGAAAAGAGGAAGAGGGCTATGAGGGTAACATTAGCAAGTTTCTGCTTCAGATGGAGAGCCCTGCGCATAATTCATGGTCGTTAGAAGATGTAGTGAAAAAAGAAATATTGGGTGAAGCAGAACTAGTTCTTTCTGATATGCACACTTGGATTAGAGAATTTGTGAAGAAACAACTTCCCCCAGATGACGGGACACCTATCGATGCTTTTGGACTCAGTAAAATACTGCCTGACGTAACCACTCAGGGAAATGAGCAGATTGAAGAATCTGCAGTATTCAGATTTGAGCCATTACCAATTACACCTGAAGTATCAAAAACACCTCAAAAAAAGAGAAAAAAAGCGGAACTGGGATCATCTCATGGCGATGGACCGATTCCAGGACCAGGGCCCGGACCTGGTCCTGGCCCACAACCAGGCCCGGGACCAATACCAGGTCCGGGACCAAGTCCGGGACCAACACCTGACCCGGAGAAAAACAAATTAGTGCCTATTCCTCTCAAATCCAAAACATGTCCATATAATAAATCAAAAGAGCGCTATAAGGTATCGTTTGTTTCCACTTCAGATGCAAATCCATTGCTTCTTCAAGTAAATATCAGTGGAGATGATTCGAGTATATTTGAGACTTCAGTAACAGGTGCATGGAAGAACGCAATGAAGTTGCGGTTAAAAGATGGGATGATCGTCATTCCAGATGTTAAGAAGAATGATAAAGTTACTATTGAAGTTGCGCTATCTGATCGTGAGGGATTTGCGTTGGAGGTGACAGGGTTTGTTAAGAAGTGATGTTAGTTACCCATATCCTATCATTAGGCCTGTGGCTATAGATTTTAATACCACTGTATTTAATGACGAAATAAAAATAGAAGTAACATCGGATGGGTACAGATTGGAAACTCATTTTTCAGTAAATAATGAGTCGGTATCTGAAATGATTGCGAGCGGAAAACTCAAATATTCAGTCGGCATAACCTGCAAATCAACGTTGCTGCGCGAAATGCATGATGTTGATCCAGAAAGCGATGTAATAACGATTGATGCCGGAAAAGTTCATTATCAGGTAAACTATATTGCATATATTATTGCATCTGAAGATATTCCACTATATTTACTTGATGACTTCAAAGACGACTATAAGAATATCGACTATGGATTAAAAGAAGGGTCTATTGTTGGAATAGGATTACCAAGATCGTTTAAAGCTCTATACGAAGCAGACCATATTAAGGATGCAGCATCAATAATTAAGGTTTCAGGTAGTGACCAAGAAAAGTATATGAGGGTGGACTTAGATAATCCGCAGATATCAGTAATACTTCCGCAGGAGCAATGCACTTCATATAAGAATTGCAAAGGAAGAAGAGATAAGTATCCATTGATAAATTCAGTTGTTGTTATACCGGCCCTTATGGAGGCAATATCAGTTATTGGAAACCAAGAGGATGACGATGAGATTTCCCAAAGACCGTGGTTTATTACTCTGGAGATGGAAATCAAAAGGATAGCAAAACAACTCAATGAAAGCGAAGATTACTTATACGAACATCCGCTGAGAACCGCACAAATCATTATGGACAACATTTCTGGTAATGCATTAAAAAGCATAGAGGATATGAATTGACAGTAAGAGGGAGTATGGAATTACAATTTCTTAGAAATGAGGCGGTGGATACTCTTGTAAAAGGTGTCCCTGATACCATTGATAAATACGCTCATGAAAAAGAATCGTGGATTGAAGGTTTTTTTGCTGAACAAAACATCAAAATGCCTGTATTCAGTTCTGAAATCGAGATTGACGAAATGGATCTTATTCATGGAGATGATGCGTCTAACGATATCAAGAATGCAATCATTTTATATGAAAACCTGAAACTGAAAATCAATCCAGTACAAGCATCGGATCGCAGATTGTGGGCTGCTTTAACGCACTTATCTTTTTACCCATATATGTGCAGCCGCTGGCCGGTTGAGAATAAGCTGAACGAAAAGGGGACAAACGGCACCGTTACGGATCGGTATTTGCTCTCAAGAGGATTCTTCAGGAATGGCATTGCAAGACTGTATTGGATTCCGAAGTTAACACATGATAGTTCACTAGATGATCCATATGAGTATACGCGTTATCTAATGGGGAAACAGGATCTTGTTAACCAGGTTGACGGACGGTCGCTTTGTAGAAATCGAACAGTTCTCCAAGCCTGCTTAAAAGAGCTTAAAAAAGCAGAGCCATTAACGGAAGCTCAGAGAAGACAGTATTTTGAAAAACTATGTAAAAAGGGAGGGGTAAGGGTTTTGGATGCTTTGCCTCAAAAGCATATGGAAAGTCTATGCAATGAGACAGCAAATGAGGTAATGCACATCAAATACATTGGAAATGGTAGTATTATTACGGTTAGTTCGATTGAAACTGATATGAAAATGCAGTTTGAAATCCATGATGGAAAACCATACAGTGGTAAAACTGTTTTCAGAAGTAAACCTGAGAATCTTTATCGTTTGACTGTAGGGAAAGAAGTCAGAATCGGAAGGCACAGATATATTATAGTGGATATAAAATGACTCCCTGCGCTTGAGCTTTATATGCTTTAGCAGATAGACTGGGGAAAAGCGATAATCAAAAAATGACTCGTCTATATACTTGCGAGTCATTTTTACTTGGTATGAATGAGTGCAAAATAGGCAAACAATTACACCTTTTTATCCCATATTTATTGTGAACATAATCAGGACATGCTATTCTTGGGATATAAGTGATACAAGATAATTCCCAGAGGATAATTATGGCCAAACAAATACATATAAGACTTGAGGATAATCTATATGACAGTATGAATGATTATATTACCAGTTCAGGGATATCAGTAAACGATTTTATTTCTGGTGCTATCATGCAATCGCTCAGTAGTCAAATTCAGAATAAAAGCAATATAGATTCAAAGTTTACATTTATTGATTTATTTGCAGGAATCGGAGGCATGCGAATAGCCTTTGAAAGGCATGGAGGAGATTGTCTGTATTCGAATGAATGGAATAAATACTGCCAACAGACTTATTTTGCTAATTTTGGGGAACAACCTGATGGAGACATCACAAAAGTAGATGCAAGAATAATTCCAGATCATGATATTCTCGTTGCTGGATTCCCGTGTCAACCGTTCAGTATTGCTGGTGTTTCAAAAAAACAAAGTCTTGGAAGATCAACAGGGTTTGAAGACAAAACGCAGGGAACGTTATTTTTCGATGTCTGTAGAATAATCAAAGCAAAAAGACCAAAGGCATTTATGCTTGAAAATGTAAAGAACCTTAAGAGTCATGACAAGGGAAACACTTTCAGGGTAATAACGGAATCCCTTGAGGAACTGGATTATGAAGTGTTTCATGCAGTTCTTGATGGTCAGCATTATGTACCGCAGCATAGAGAAAGAATACTGATTATTGGTTTTGACAGAGAACGATATGGCAAAGATATTGGTTTTTCATTTGATATAACACCGATAAGCCCAAAACCGATATTGGCGGATATACTTGAAAAGGAACCGGATGAAAAATACACGCTTTCAGACAAATTATGGACTTACCTTCAAAATTATGCTGCAAAACACAGGGCTGCGGGGAACGGGTTTGGATATGGGCTTGCAAATCCTGATGGTGTGACGCGAACTTTGAGTGCAAGATACTACAAAGATGGATCAGAGATTCTAATCCCTCAGGAAGGGAAAAACCCTCGTAGACTTACACCTCGTGAATGTGCACGCCTACAAGGCTTTTCTGATGACTTCAAAATAGTTGTTTCGGATACTCAGGCATATAAACAATTTGGTAATTCGGTGGTAGTTCCGCTGATAACTGATGTTGCAGGCCTGCTTGTGAGAAAGCTAGAAGAATTGGAGCGTGACAGGTAATGTTTTACTGGGCAGATTTAGCAATAGACCGGACAATAACAAGTGCACAATCGTTCTGCAAACTCCTCTCTCCAAATGACAGTGGCGAGACAGGGGGTCATCAAGCAGGATTCTTGATATCTAAAACTGCAAAAAATATGTTATTCACGAAGGAGGATCTCAGTAATCATATTGCAAAACGTAATGTAAAAATAAAATGGCAAGATTCATTTGAAACGAATGGCTGTTTTACATGGTATGAAAGCAAGAACGAACTGAGACTCACCAAGTTTACTAAGGGGTTCCCTTTTATTGGTGCTGAATATACAGGGGCTTTATTTATTCTTATAAAGCACAGTGATACTGACTATGAGGGTTTCATTCTGAACACAGAGGATGAAATTAATACTTACCTTGATACTTTCGGTCTCACGCCGGCAGAAACAAACAGGCCGATTGATTTCAATACTGTAACATCTACTGCAAGAGAGCAGGCAGCAATTGAAGCATTTATTGATGATTTACATGTTGAATTTCCATCTTCAGATTTGATGTCATCTGCAGCAAGAGAAATATTCTTTGAAGCTGTACCTAATAGATCTCAGATTATTACTAACCCCGACAGGATTCTGTTAGCTTGGGCTGATGAGGAGTATAAGTTATTCAGAGCCCTTGAACACTCACGATACGGTGAAACTATAGAAAAAGGGTTTGCAAATGTTGAAGATTTTGTTGCAATGGCAAATCAGGTCCTTAACAGGAGAAAGAGTAGGGCAGGAAAAAGCTTGGAACATCATCTATCAGCGATATTTGATGAAAACAGGTTGCTGTATACTGCACAAGCTGTAACGGAAGGGAACAAACGGCCGGATTTTATATTCCCATCCGATGTTGCGTACCATGATTATAGTTTCCCTGTTGAAAGACTTACTTCCCTAGCTGCGAAAACTACGTGCAAAGACAGGTGGAGACAAATCCTGAATGAGGCAGATAGACTTAGAGACAGAAAAAAATACCTTTGCACGCTTCAACAGGGTATTTCCGCTAAACAGATGGATGAAATGGAAGCAGAAGGCGTGGTTCTTGTTGTTCCGAAATCATATATTCATACATATCCAGAAGAACATCAGGGAAAAATTTGGCCATTACACAAGTTCATATCTTATATAAAGGAGTTGGAGCGTGGCTGATATTAAAACCGCAGAAGAACGAAGTAAAAACATGTCTGCGATAAAAAGCAGAGATACGTCGCCGGAGTTGTTTCTAAGACATCTTCTGTTTGATCATGGGTTCAGATACAGACTGTACAATTCATCGATTCCAGGACAGCCGGACATTTGGATGAAAAAGTATAACACGGCTATTTTTGTAAATGGATGCTTCTGGCACAGACATAAAGGATGTAAATATGCTTATATGCCTAAAAGCAAAGTGGAGTTTTGGGAATCTAAGTTTGCAAAAAATGTGTCTCGAGATGAGGCAGTTAGAAGGGAATTAGAAATAAGGCAAATAAAGTGTTTGATTGTTTGGGAATGCAGTATAAAGGTTGCTGTAAAAAGGAATGGAAATCCAGAAGAGATTATAAATAAAGTCAGGCAGTTTATAGACTCGGAAGAGCTATATGGTGAAATATAGAAATGATATTAGTTAAATCATTGCTAACTGCGTGTAGATAATCAAGGTGCGTATTATGGGAAGGATGACAGAAAAAGCAATTACTGTTCTATATGAAAATGGTAAAAGGGTTTATAACAGAGAGATAGATCTAAATGAAGCAATTAATAGGGCAACCGAAGAATGTCCCGAAGTTGCTGCCAGTTCAGCGAGACATTATATTTCATGGTATTCAAAGATGCGGGAGGGAGACATCCTGACATGGAATTCAAATTCGAAACTTCTGCTCTATTATGCTAACAGAATCATCGACGAAGAATGTGCCGAAGCAGGGGAAAAAGCATTACGGTCTGTTGAGATGTTTGCAATTAGAAACGGAAGATCTGAGCTGGAGAAAGAAGTAAAGAGATTAAGAGCTGCGAAATTAGCATCTGGTAATGGAGTAGATTATTTAGAGAACGATGCAAAAATGCCGACAACAACGAAAAAAGCGATTCAATTAATAAAAGAGTACATCTCGTCAAAAGGATTTTCGTATAACGACGGCCTTGTTGAGAACTTCTATTTGTGCCTTAAGAGTAAGCCGTTTGTGATTCTTGCCGGGACATCCGGAACCGGAAAAACGAGACTTGTGAAGTTATTCGCAGATGCAATCGGTGCAGAATACAAAATGGTTGCGGTAAGACCGGACTGGTCGGATTCCTCGGATCTTTTCGGGCATGTGAATCTCAATGGGAAATTCATTCCGGGCGCGATTCTGGATTTTATTCATGATGCGCAGGATGATCCTGAAAGGCCGTATATCCTTTGCTTAGACGAGATGAATCTTGCAAGAGTAGAATATTATTTCAGTGATTTTCTCTCAATAATTGAGACTCGAGAGCTCAGGGATGGTGAAATAGTATCTGATGCTCTTGTTTCACCGGAGCAGTATGCAGATGACACTGAAGCGAAAACAAAATACGGGGAAGTGCGGTTCCCACAAAACTTGTATTTGGTTGGAACGGTAAATATGGACGAGACTACGTTCCCGTTCAGTAAAAAAGTGCTCGATAGAGCCAATACCATCGAGTTTAATACTGTTGATCTTACAGCTGAGATGACAGAAATGGCTGAGACCAAAACGTTAACTCTCAGCAATGATTTTCTGAAAACACAATATCTGCTGCTTGCTCAAACCAGAGATGAATCTGAATATGTTGCCGGCATCTGCAGTGAACTGCAGAGTATCAACAATGTACTGCAAAAGGCAAATGCGCATGTAGGATATCGTGTCAGAGACGAGATCGTTTTCTATATGCTGAGTAATAAGGAAAGCGGACTTATTTCAGAAGACGATGCGATGGATAATGAAATACTTCAGAAAATTCTGCCGCGTATTCAGGGAAGCTCGGCTTCGGTGAAAGAAATGCTTTGTGATCTTTTTAAACATTTTGTTGGAGATTATGAAGGTTATTCAACCAATACAGAGGATACAGCGGCGGTAATGTTGCAATGGATTAAGAATAGAGGATGTCGTTTCCGCAAAAGCGCCGAGAAAGTCGTGTTCATGGTAAAGAGGTTTGAGGAGGATGGATTCACATCATACTGGCTCTAACGAACTGATATATATAGAAACTTCACTCCTTGCTTTAACTATCAAGGGCAATGAAAAATCATCATTCCCGGTAGAGCATAGTGATTCAGAGTCTGTCATAAAAGTGGCGTGTGATGACAGCTTCGATCTTTTGCTGTCCGGATTGTCGGCAGTTCCTTCTTTTGAGATAAACCACTATTCGCATTTAGCGGAGTACTATACAGCTCCGATTTTTTTTGAGCAGCAAAGATATGAGTTGATCATAGAAGCGGAAGAAGGTCATACGGTTTCTTTCTGGCATGATAGTTACAATGTCAGGAGCAAGATTTCGCACGTCGGACGAACCAGTACCCTCCTTACAGGAATAATTAACTTCGGTAATGATATTGGGTTGTCAGATCTCGTAATATTAGTTGATGGACAAAGATATCTTAAACTGACTATTGAGGTTTTCCCATCCAAAATCAGTTATAAAGAAGATTATCAAGCAATCGTAACGGATGTAACAGCGGAAATATATAATCTTGTTTTTGACTTTCTTAAGAAGACTTATGATTCGTTTGATATTTCAAACAAACAGCAAGCATCGATGGTTGAGTTTTTCGCCATACTCAAGAAAATCTATGATGAGATGATGGTAGCTGCCGATATGGTTCTGCGAAATCCTCACCATCAACTGCAAACAGAATATAAGGTACTTCCATTTCATAAAGTGAAACGCATTGACAACAAATCACTTCGCTGGATGGAACAACACCCACAAAACATTATTAGGAGCGACAGCGGAGTCAAGGCGGATAAGGCATTGGCTGTAAAAAAATATGTAACTTATGACACAAAAGAAAACAGACTAACAAAATACATGCTTGAACGCACCGCGCAGCGCCTTGCACAGTTCAGGAACCTGTATTGCAAACTTGATCGCAGGGAGGATGAGAAGGTTCTGGAACATATTGACGGCATGATAAACGGTATACATCGTCGTTGCAATACCGGCTTCATGAAAAATGTTGATTCTGCCGTTGCAAAAACCGGGATGTCGCTTGTATTTAGCATGGCTCCGGGATACAGAGCTCTGTATAAAAGCTATCTGTTGTTGCAGCATGGCTTATCGCTGACCGGAAATGTATTCGACTTGTCCGTTAAAGATCTGGCAATTCTATATGAGTATTGGTGCTTCATAAAGCTTAACAGCATTATGCGAAGCAAGTACAAGTTGGTTTCACAGGATGTGATTAAAGTTGATGGATCAGGCCTTTATGTATCGCTGAAAAAGGGTGCTAATAGTAGGGTTAAATATATAAACCCCGAGAATGGAGAACAGATTGTTCTTTCGTATAATCCAAAAGAGATTGCCGCGCCAACTGTCGCCCAGCGTCCGGATAATGTTCTCTCCTTGAAGAAGGAGGGCGCTGGTGTTGAATATGAGTATGTATTTGATGCCAAGTACCGAATAAATCCGGCATATCCGGGGACGGATTATTATAAGACAATATCTCATAATCCGGGACCGGAGATTGGCGATATTAATACAATGCATAGATACAGAGACGCAATCGTCTATAGTAAAAATGCTTCACCATACCAGCGCATAATGTTCGGTGCTTATATTCTATTTCCTTACAATAATGAACAAGAATACAAAGGACATAGATTTTACAAGAGCATTGATCAAGTGAACATAGGAGGTCTTCCTTTCCTTCCATCTGCAACAGAACTAGTAACAGAAATGCTGAGCGAATTGATAGCCGAATCACCGGAAGCAGCCTTCAGCAGAGCAACATTGCCTGCAGGAATAGAAGAAAAACTAGCCAAGATTGATTGGAACAGGAGAGATGTTCTTATTGGGACATTAAGAAATAGAGAGCAACTTGATATTTGCTTGGGAAAACGGTTCTATCTTGTTCCGAAACGACGCATAAGCGAACAAAATATGCCTATCCGTTATGTTGCTATTTACCAGACAAAAGCAAAATTCGGAGCAGAAGCTCGTATTGAGTATTATGGTGAAGTAGTCTCAACGCGATTAGTTAAGCGTTCGGAAATAACCGAAATTCCAAAAGACTCAAATGAAGAGTATTATCGTTTTGAGATATCAGAATGGAAACGGTTACCAAATCCAATAGTACCAAAAGAGGTTGGATTTCCAATTGAGTTTACAAACCTGTTCTTGCTGCAACACAGTTCCCAGATCCCTGAACTTCTTATAAGGTCTGAGGAGGAATACCGATTCTTCACAGAATTAAAACGAAGAACTGATCCTGCAATCATAAATGGTGAATCTACACAGCTGGTATTTGAGGTATCAGGGTCAAGGGTAGTTTTTCGGGACGGTGATATAGAAGTTTATCGGGATGGAAAACTTATAAGTACAAGCTCAATCAGAGAGTTTTCCAGAATGCCGCATACAGTTTTTCGAACCATCATTAAGAGGATAACAAGCGCTCCTGCTCTTGAACGGGAAAAGGCTATGATGCCTTACAAGCAAGTAGATGAGGGATATGGGGTGATGAATGTGGCGGAAAATAACAGAAGTTAGGACAGCGTAATTATCACTTTATGCATAAGAAAATATATTATAGATTTATATGAACAATAGATTCCACCCCGGCGACATAGTTCAACACTTCAAACGCGAGCTCCTCTCCGACGAAGAGCGCGAGACCAACATGTATCTCTACGAGATCGTTGGTGTCGCGACTCATAGCGAGACTCGCGAACTGATGATGGTCTACAGGCCGCTCTATGATGACGGCGGCATGTACGTCCGCCCGTTTGAGATGTTCCTCAGCGAGGTCGACCATGAAAAATATCCGGAGATAAAGCAGAAATACAGATTCGAGAAGATATGAGCAGCAATTATTGCAGAGAATGCGGCACTAAGCTGGTGCCGAAAGAACTGGAGAATGAAGGGATCGTGCCGTACTGCCCGAAGTGCGAACGGTACAGGTTCCCGCAGTACAACGTGGCGGTCAGCATGATCGTCGTCAACGAAGAGAAGGATGAGATCCTGCTGATACAGCAGTACGGCAGGCCGTCGTACATACTGGTCGCCGGATACGTGAGCAGAGGCGAGGCGCTCGAGGACGCCGTGGTCAGGGAGGTCCGCGAAGAGACCGGCATGACCGTGTCGCGCGTAAAATTCAACCGCACTAAGTTCTTCGAGAAGTCGGATACGCTGATGTGCAACTTCACGGCGTTCGTGAAGGATTCGAGCGAGCTGGATCCTAACTATGAGATAGATTCGTACGCGTGGTTCACGCGTGATGAGGCAAGGGCCAACATCCGCCCAAACAGTCTGGCGGAGTGGTTCCTTGTTTCGTACCTTGAGGAGGAATGATGAGCAGAGCAGACAGAGCGGAAGAATTATTCAGACAGGGATATAACTGCGGCCAGTCGGTGTTCGCGGCGTTCGCGGACGTGCTTGGCATGACGGTCGAGGAGGCCGCTAAGATAGCGAGCCCGTTCGGCGCGGGATTCGGCAAGCTAAGGGAAGTGTGCGGAGCTGTGTCCGGCATGACTCTGGTCACGGGATATCTGAAGGGCTATTCGGACCCGGCGGACTACGAGAGCAAGAAGGAAGTGTACGCGCTCATACAGAAGATGTGCGCTGAATTCGAAGAGCGGCAGGGCTCCATCATATGCAGGGAACTGCTGGGACTGAAAAAGGGCGAGGACAAGGCTGAGCCTTCCGTGCGCACTGAGGAGTACTATCGCTCCAGACCGTGCATCGGCGCCTGCAGGACGGCCGCTGAGATAGTTGAGAAAGAGGTATTGGCATGAGATTCAAAATGATCCACGAGAACTTCAACGTGAGCGATCTGGATGTCTCGCTCGCTTTCTATGAGAAGGCGCTCGGGCTGAAGGAGATCAGAAGGAAGACGGCAAAGGACGGCTCGTTCATCATCGTGTTTGTCGGCAATGAAGAGGCTGACTTCGAACTCGAGCTCACGTGGCTGGCGGAGCATCCGCAGAAGTACGACCTGGGCGAGGAGGAGTTCCACCTGGCGTTCCGCACGGACGACTTTGACGCGGCCCACAAGCTCCACGAGGAGATGGGATGCATCGCGTTCGAGAACCACGACATGGGCATCTATTTCATAACGGACCCGGACGGGTACTGGCTTGAGATACTGCCGACGAGGGAGACAAAATGACGCCGCTTCTGATGAAAGCTGTGATCGCGATCACGCTGGCCCTTGTTTTCTATACGATAGGCGTCTGGTCGGAGCACAGAGCCAGGCTGCTGAAGCCGGCCCATCTGGTGTTCTTCTGGCTCGGTCTTTGCATGGACACCGCCGGCACCATGATGATGTCCAGAATGGCGGAAGGCGTTTCGGGAGGACTGAGCGGCGCGCATGGCGTCACGGGCCTGATAGCGATCATACTGATGATGGTCCACGCGGTCTGGGCGACTGTCGTGCTTTGGCGGAAAGATGAAAAGTCGATGCATACGTTCCACAGGTTCAGCATCGCGGTATGGCTGATATGGCTGGTGCCGTTCGTGCTGGGCATGATCATGGGAATGAGATGATCATCGCGAATAATATATTGAGGGAGAAAGGTTTTCATGAAGATACTTGTGCTTGAGAGCAGCGGGAACATCAAAGGCTCGTCCAACATGCTTGCCGGTGAGTTCATTCGCGGGGCGGAGGAGAACGGCCACGAGGTCACCGTATATAACGTGATGCGCAAGAACATCAAGCCGTGCCAGGGCTGCGGGCATTGCGGAATGGCGGGCGACTGCGTCCTGGGCGACGACTACGAGCGCGAGCTGAAGCCGATGATCATAGGGGCCGACATGGTTGTTTTCGTCATGCCGCTCTACTACTACAACTGGCCTTCGCAGCTGAAGGTCTGCGTCGACCGCTTCTACAGCTTCAACGGCAAACTGGCGTCGATGCGCAAGAAGACGGCGCTGCTGTCCGCGGCATGGGACGACACGGACGAGGCGTTCGAGGGAACGGCGGCGTTCTATAAGAAACTCTGCAGCTATATGAATTTTGAAGACTGCGGCATGGTGCTGGGCAGAGGCTGCGGCACTCCGTCGATGACAAGAGCGAGCGCCTATCCGCAGAAAGCGTACGAACTGGGAAAGAGCATCTGATGGAGAGCATGAAGACGATAAACGTTGTCGCGGCAATAATAATGAAGGACGGCAAGGTCTTCGCGACCCAGCGCGGCTATGGCGACTACAAGGACTGGTGGGAGTTCCCGGGCGGCAAGATCGAGCCCGGCGAGACGCCCGAAGAGGCGCTCGCGCGTGAGATCCGCGAGGAGCTGCATGCCGAGATAGAGATCGTCCGGCTCGTCGATACCGTGCAGTATGACTATCCGAAGTTCCACATGGACATGAGCTGCTATCTGTGCAGGCTGATCTCGGACGAGGTGGAACTGGTGGAGCACGAGGCGGCGCGCTGGCTGGGTCTGGATGACGTGTGGTCGGTCAGGTGGCTGCCGTCGGATATAGAAGTTATAGAGGACCTGTTCGGAGGCATGGTGTGCGCGGAGTGACCGGCGCGCATGATGATTGGTATTGAGGACCGGTGCGTTAATTATGATTGATTATGAAATGCTGGGGAAACAGCTGGAAAGCCTTTCGGGAGGTGTGGACTGGGACGTCACTGTACTGTCCAACGCCGCCGCTTTGCTGTGGGATTCCCTTGAGGATATAAACTGGGCCGGATTTTATCTGGTCCGCGGCGGCAGGCTCGAGCTTGGGCCTTTCCAGGGCAAGCCCGCATGCACTGTCATCGAATTCGGCAAAGGTGTTTGCGGAACGGCCGTGGCCGAGGACCGCACCCAGCTTGTGAAAAACGTGCACGAGTTCCCGGGGCACATCGCCTGCGACTCGGCCAGCAACTCGGAGATAGTCGTGCCGATACATGCCGGCGGGACTGACGCGGGCCGCCATATATATGGCGTGCTGGATATCGACAGCCCTCTGCTTGGACGCTTTACAGAAGAAGACAAGGCGGGGCTCGAGGCGTTCGCGCGCATATTGGAGACAATACTTTTCTAAATACATTTTTGCCCTTAAAACAACAAAAAATGACCGGGATCCGACGATCCGGCCACGAATATGCGGCAAAGGCTGTTTCCCTGAAATTTCAACGGGTTGACAGCCTTTTTCTTGTGCGTAAAATAGTCTCAAGTCAGGAAAGCAGTGACTCGCGGCTGGAGATGGTGAGGGTTACCATAACGTTCAGCCTACGGGCTGTTCGAGTAACAGTATCCATTAAAAAAGCCGCCAGTCCACGTAACTAGGCGGCGCCGTAATATCGGTTGAGTTAGTTGCTGACGAGCAACGCTCTTCCTGACCCAATTATATGAGTTCGCTGTATGGGACGCAAGTCCTTTTTACTGCTTAACGCACGGCCGAATCAATGATAAAATGAACAGGTAAAGAGATCCAATCAGAAGGGTAACAGGTAATGAATTGGGAGATCCTTGAAGACAAATTGACTGCCCTTGGCGAGAGCGAGATGCAGATGTTCAGATTCCTGCTGGACAGGCCGGCAGGAGTCATCCTGACGGTCGAGACGGACAGGATGCTTGCCAGACTCCTTGCGGCAGAAGAACTGGTCGACATGGACGGCGACAAGGTGGTGATACCGCCGCTGGTCCGCCGCGGATACAACAGCATCTGGACCGCCGATCTGGAACTCAGGTGGCAGAAGCGCAACTGGATGTACAAGTGCCTCGAAGCGGGGCAGTATCTCTATGGTGTGATGACCTGGGATGTCCTGGAGCAGCTCTTCAGGCTGGCCTATCCGAACGCGGACGCGGCCGAGATCTGCGGACTCTTCGACAGCACTCCTGCCAACAGCCAGTGGTTCACCGAGCGTGACGGCAAGCTGGTCCTGAACGGTTTCGAGAAGGACGATTATTATAAGTTCCTTGAGCAGCAGATCCAGGGCGACGTCAGTTTCTACATCCCGACTAAGGCCGAGGTCGAGGAACTGTATGAGCAGGGCTGCCTTATCAGCCGCGAGTCGCATGCTAAACTGAGAGATTTTATCGCTGAGACTTTCGGATGCGATAAGGATACCGCGTCGTTCAAGGTGCACGACCTTTACGAGGCGGTCAACAGCCGTGTCAGGGTGAACGACGCCGCGGAGGCATTTGCCGCGGATGAGTCCGGGCAGTTCAGATTCCCTTCAGACGAGATCGAGATGAAGTTCATAGAACTCTTCATGGAGATGAGCCGCGAGTGCCGCGTCAGGGACAATCGAGGACACGATTACTACGAGATGGTCGCGCTCATGTCTCTGAAAAACCGCAGCACTGCCGCTGCGGGCACAAGCGCGTCCGGAAGCAAGTCTGCTCCTGTCAGACGCGTCAAGATCGGCCGCAACGATCCATGCCCATGTGGCAGCGGAAAGAAATACAAAAACTGCTGCGGCCGGAATTAAATGAAAGAGAAAAAAGAGCCATGCCAGATCCGCAAAGGAGAGATGTAAAAATGAGAAAGATCCTTGTTGTAGTAGACATGCAGAACGACTTTATCGACGGTGCCCTCGGGACGCCTGAGGCGGTCGCGATAGTCGAGAACGTAAAAGCTAAGATCCGCGCGTATGACACTGCGGATGTCTTCGTGACCATGGACACGCACGGACCGGAATACCTGACGACCCAGGAGGGCCGCAACCTTCCGGTCGAGCACTGCATAAAGGGCAGCGTCGGCTGGCTGGTAAGGCGGGATATCGCGGAGCTCCTCGACGGCGCGAAGGTCTATGAGAAGCCGACCTTCGGCAGCACCGCGCTCGCAAAGGACATCGCTGAGATAGCCGCGAAAGAGGACATCGAGATCGAGCTCGTCGGACTCTGCACGGACATCTGTGTCGTATCCAACGCGCTGCTCCTCAAGGCGTCGATGCCTGAGGTCGCCATCTCCGTGGATCCTGCGTGCTGTGCGGGAGTCACGCCTGAGTCACATGAGGCGGCGCTCAAGACCATGCAGATGTGCCAGATCCAGATAGCAAAGTGAAAGGATCATACAATGGGACTGTTCAGTAAGAAAAAGACCAATTATCCGAAGATACCCGAAGGCTGTGAGCCTGTTTTGAGATGCAGCATATGCACCGGCGAGCAGACCCTGTGCGCCAGAGATGTTGAGACCGGACAGCTCCACGAACTGATGCTGATCAGGTCACCGGAGCAGCTGGAAGGTTTCTGCTCGGCAAACGGCTTGTCCGCAAATGACATACAAAAGATATATTGAAAGATAATGAGGACTACAGGAGGCACAATATGAGCAAAGTCAATGATTTCATCACCGAAGCCGGCGTTTTCTATCTGGCGACGGTCGACGGGGACCAGCCTAAGGTGAGGCCGCTTGGAGCTCACATGGAGATGGACGGCAAGGTGCTGTTCGGAGTGGGAGATTTCAAGGAAGTTTACAGGCAGATGGTCGCAAACCCTAAGGTCGAGATCGCGTGCGCCAAGCCTGACGGACACTGGCTGCGCTACACCGGCAGGGCCGTTTTCGAGACTGATCCGAAGTACGCGGAGGCAAGCCTTGAAGCCATGCCGATGCTCAGAAACATCTACAATGATGAGACCGGCCACAAGCTTATGATGTTCCATCTTGAGGACGCGACGGCTGTAGACATCCCGATGATGGGTCCGGGCGAGGATCTGCTCGCGGAGTGACTATGAGAAACCATGAAGTGACGACTGTGCAGCCGCTGCTGGACGGACAGGGCGAGCTGCGGGAACCGGGCTGGTCGCGCGGCCTGGTGCAGAAATACAACAGAGCGGACATCAGGGCGCCTAAGTTCCGGATCAAGGAATGGGATTATTATCTAGTGACGGCCAAAGACTTCGCGGCCGCGTTCACGATCTCGGACGACGGCTACATCGGCCTGCAGTCGGTGTCGCTGCTTTGGCTTGGCGAAGAGCCGTGGGAGCATACTGAGACGGTACTGAATCCGTTCCCTATGGGCAAGCTCCGCCTGCCGAGCGACTCGTCTTACGGCACCACGAAGTTCAGCGACAAGAGGCTGCAGATGAGCTTCGAGGCCAAATATCAGACAAGGCATATCAAGTGCCATTTTGAGAACTTCATGGACGGCAAGCCGCTCGACGCGGAGATCGTGCTGGAGCAGCCGCCTATGGATACCATGGTCATCGCGACGCCGTGGCCTGAGAAGCACGCCTTCTACTACAATCAGAAGATCAACTGCATGAGGGCGTCCGGCTGGGTCAGGTTTGACGGCAAAAAGTATGAGTTCGACCCGAAGACCGACTTCGGCACGCTCGACTGGGGACGCGGCGTATGGACCTACGACAACACCTGGTTCTGGGGCTCGGGCAACGCGGATGTGGACGGCAACAGCTTCGGCTGGAACATCGGCTACGGATTCGGCGACACTAGCGCCGCGTCCGAGAACATCCTCTTCTGGAACGGCACGGCCCACAAGCTGGATGACATCACATTTAACATCCCGGAGAGCGGCTACATGGATACGTGGACTTTCACCTCGTCCGACGGCCGCTTCGAGATGACGTTTGAGCCGGTGCTCGACAGGGCGGCCTGCCTCGACTTCAAGGTGATCGTATCCGACCAGCATCAGGTCTTCGGAAAGATGAGCGGAAAGGCCATCCTGGACGACGGCACGGAGGTCAATATCAAAGACGTCATGTGTTTCGCCGAGAAGGTGCACAATAAATACTAGAGAGACAACCGGAAACTGATATAGAAAAAAGCGTTTACAAAATGGCCCGGGGAGGCAAAATCCCCGAGCCATTTTGCGTTTTCTATGATAAAATTTAGGTGGTATGCGGACTTTTAAATCAACGCATTATGTGAGAGGGAGAAAATAAATGGAAACCAGACAAGACAAGCTTATCAGGCTTGCGACTGAGATGGCTAACAAGGGCGAGCTGAAGATCACTCCGGACTGCGCGGAGTATCAGCTGCTCGATTATCTGCTGACTGATGATCAGCTCGCGGTCATGAGCGAGATGAAGCTCGTGATGCCATCCACGGCCAGAGGACTGGCAAAGAAGACAGGCATGCCTGTCGCGAAGGTCAAGAGGATACTTGAGGAATGCGCCGATAACGCCTACTTCATGGACGTGAAGCTTGGGAAGGGCGGCGCCAAGATTTATCTGCTGGTGCCTTTCGCGCCGGGAATCTTCGAGTTCCAACTGGCAAGAAGCAATGAGTATAACGAATCGCATCCTGAGATCTCATACTTGTTCCAGAGGCATGCTTTCGAATCCTACGGCCAGGTAGCCGCGTCGATGCCTATGGGCGTCGGCATCATGAGAGTCGTTCCGGTAGAGAGCGCTCTTCCGGCGGGCACAAAGGTCATGACCATGGAGAGACTCAGCACGCTGATCGAGACGACGCTGGGCGGAGCCTTCTGCAGAGTGCCGTGCCAGTGCCGCAGGGTGCGCCGCATCATGGGCGAGGGTACGGGAGACCTTGAAGATGGAATGTGCATCTACATGGGGTTGCTTGCAGAGACCATGATCAGACACGGCCGCGGAGAGAAGCTCACGAAGGAGCAGGTCTACGAGCACCTTGAAAGAACTGAAGCGATGGGCTGCATCCATCAGATAACGACGCTCGAGAGCGGCATCTCGTTCGCTATCTGCAACTGCCAGCCTCAGAGCTGCATGGCCATCGGAAGCGCTACATACTACGGCGCGCCTAACATGGTACGCAGCAACTATGTCGCCGAGATCGACAAGGAGAAGTGCGTGGCCTGCGGACAGTGCGTGGAGACCTGCGCCAACAACGCTCTCAGGCTCGGGCAGAAGATCTGTTCAAAGACGCCAATCGTCCAGATCCCGACGGAGCTTCCTGACGAGCAGGAGTGGGGTCCTGAAAGATACGATCCGGATTACAGGGATCACAGAAAGAACGTGGTCGAGACGGGCACGTCGCCTTGCAAGACCACATGCCCTGCGCATATCGCGATCCAGGGATATATAAGACTGGCGGCTCAGGGCAAGTACATGGAAGCCCTCGAGCTCATCAAGAAAGAGAACCCGCTGCCTGCGGTATGCGGACGCATCTGCCCGCATAACTGCGAGTACGAGTGCACAAGAGGCGAGATCGACAGGGCCGTCGCCATCGACGAGATCAAGAGATTCATCGCCGACAGGGAGATCGAGGCATCGCAGAGGTTCATTCCTCGCAAGCTCTGGGAACACGACAAGAAGATCGCTGTCATCGGCTCCGGTCCGGCGGGCATCTCCTGCGCTTACTATCTGGCGGCAGGCGGTTACAAGGTAACTGTATTTGAAAAGGAAAAGAGGCCGGGCGGAATGCTGGTCAACGGCATCCCTGCATTCAGGCTTGAGAAGGACGTCGTCGAGGCTGAGATCGACGTGCTCAGAGCTCTCGGAGTGGAGTTCAGGTGCGGCGTCGAAGTCGGTACTGACGTCACCATCCCGCAGCTGCGCGAAGAGGGCTTCGAGGCGTTCTACCTCGGCATCGGCCTGCAGGGCTGCGGCAAGCTGGGCATCCCGGGCGACGACGCAAAGGGAGTTATCGCGGGCGTTGAGTTCCTCAAGGACATCAACCGCGGCAATGACGTTGAGCTTAGCGGCAACGTGGTGGTCATCGGCGGCGGAAGCATCGGAGCTGACGTCGCGCGTACGGCAAAGAGATACGGCGCGAAGAAGGTCGACCTCTACTGCCTCGAGTCCTACGACGAGATGCCTATGGGCGAGGAAGACCAGGCGTACTGCAAGGAGGACGGCATCACGATCCACGACGGATGGGGCCAGACCGAAGTCGTCACGACAAAGGCCGGCAAGGTCAGCGGAATCAGGTTCCGCAAGTGCGTGAGCGTCAAGGACAAGAAGGGCAAATTTGCTCCGAAGTTTGACGACAGCGTTACGGAAGAGGCCAAGTGCAGCACCGTTCTGTACTGCATCGGACAGAGACCTGACTGGGGCAAGCTGCTCACAGGCGTCAATGTCGAACTCACCGAGAGAGGCTTCGTCAAGGCGGATCCTCTGACATATCAGACGAGCGAGCCTGACATCTTCGCGGGCGGCGACATCTATACGGGACAGAAGTTCTGCATCGACGCGATCGCGGCGGGCAAAGAGGCTTCCATCTCGATCAACCGCTTCGTATGGCCGGGACACAGCCTGACTCTCGCTAGAGACAAGAGAGAGTACACGGCGCTCGACAAGTCCGATCTCGACTTCGATCACATCAGCTGGGACAACATCAAGCGTCAGGTCCCGGGCGTCGACAAGTCGAAGGTGGGCACAAAGAGCAACGAAAGCCTCACGTTCACCGAGGAGCAGCTCAAAGCCGAGACGGCGCGCTGCCTCGGATGTGGCGCTACTCAGGTAGACCAGAACAGATGCATCGGATGCGGAGTCTGCACGACAAGGTGCAAGTTCGACGCCATCCATCTGATAAAGAAATTCGACGAGCCGGTACACTCGATCCGTTTCCGCGGACCTTATGTCGAGAAGTATCGCAGGGACCGCGAGATGAAGATCGCAGTCAAGAAATTCATCAAAGAGGACAACAGCAGGGGCGACGCCAGCAAGCGTTAAAGACTGCCGCTCGGACAGGTGCCGGGAAGGCCCTCCGCGGCTGCGGAATAAAAACGATATGCACGAATTAACACTTTTATACGGCGTTGTCGAAAAGGTAGAGCAGGTCTGCAAGGAGAACGACCTGGACCGCGTCGATGCCATCGTCATCGAAGTCGGCGAGGCCACGTCGGTGATCCCGGAGTTCCTGCAGGACGGCTACGAGGTCATTTCGGATGACTACGACTTTCTGCGGGGCTCTGAGCTCATCATAGAGAGGATCACGGCGGTCGGACGCTGCCGCGTGTGCGGCACGGAATTCCCGGTGGTTGCAAACAAGGGGCTTTGCCCGGAGTGCGGCAGCTTCGACAAGGACATAGTAGAGGGCACGGACCTCTTCATAAAGGAAGTCCGCGTCATGGAAAACCAATAGAGGCGGGTTTTTATGGCGACATTCACGATGATACTGAAAATGTCAGCAGTCACGTTGTTATACGTTATACTGACGTTTTTGGTGTGGAGAAATCTTAAAGACAGGGAGATCAAGACGGATATCAGGATCGCGATAGGCGTTTTCTACGGCATCCTCTCGATCATGTCGACCCACTTCGCCATCGACTACACCGATATGCTCCTCAATGTTCGCGACCTGGGACCGATGTGCGCGGGCCTGTTCTTCGACCCGGTGTCCGGCATCATTGCCGGCCTGATAGGCGGCGTGGAACGCTACATCGTGGGCACGTATTTCGGCATAGGCGAATACACCCGTGTGGCGTGCAGCGTGTCCACCTGTCTCGCCGGATTCTTCGCGGCGTTCATGCACGTCTTCATTTTCAAGGGGAAAAAGCCTTCGGTCACATACGCGTTCTTCATGGGAGCGGCGATCGAAGTCTTCCACATGTATGTGGTGCTGATCACGCACAGGAACGACATGAACATGGCGTTCTATGTTGTCAGGATCTGCTCGGGCCCGATGATCATATTCAGCGGTCTGGGACTGGCGCTGATCTCGACTGCCATCAAGAAGAGCCTGGGCGAAACGCATAGCCCGTTCCGGGCGATCCCTCCGCGGGAGGTTTCCGTCTCGAATAAGTTCCAGGTGTGGCTGTTCGGAGTCACTGTCGTCGTGCTTGCCATAAACTTCGGCTTCACCTACGCCATGCAGACGCAGGCGGCGCTGCAGTCGGCAAAGGTCGACCTCAAGACGGCGGGAATGGACATAACCAAATCCGTCAGCTGGATACTCGATCGCGGCGGCAAGACTGAAAACTACGTACACCATGTGGGGCTGACCGGTACTT
Organism: Anaerovoracaceae bacterium; assembly: GCA_045114795.1. Classification (GTDB taxonomy): domain Bacteria; phylum Bacillota; class Clostridia; order Peptostreptococcales; family Anaerovoracaceae; genus Crickella. Next base: position 60,468 of record JBGUKZ010000003.1, on the reverse strand, counting down.
TCATCGTGCTTGACCCGGAGGGCAATGTGATCGCCGGCACTCAGGGCGACAAGTATTACAATGACAAAGTCAGGCAGCTCATCGACTCGCATGACACTCATAAACTCTTCTCGGCTGATGTTTACGGAGAAGACGCGCTGTGCATGGTGCACAGATCGAGCGGGGGCCTCACGGTGTTTGCGCAGATCCCGGAGGTCGAGGTCTATGAGTCCCGCGACATCCAGGCGCTTGAGACGATGCTGGCCGACATCCTGCTTCTTACCATTCTCTACGTCCTGATATCCCTGCTGGTGCAGGGCATGGTGATAGACGACCTGCTCAAGGTGACCGAGTCGCTCGGCAAGATCACTACCGGCGACCTGGAAGAGAGGGTCAACGTCTACAACTCCTCCGAATTCGCGTCGCTTTCCGACGATATCAATCTCACGGTCGACGTGCTGAAGGGGTACATAGCCGCCGCCGAGAAGAAGATGGAGCAGGAGCTCACGCTGGCTCACGCCATCCAGGACTCGGCTCTGCCAAAGAACTTCACGTTCGCGCACAAGGGCTTCGAGATCTTCGCGATCATGGATCCGGCCAAGGAGGTCGGCGGCGATTTCTACGACTTCTTCTTTGTTGACAAGGACAAGATAGCTCTGGTCATAGCCGACGTGTCCGGCAAGGGCATACCGGGGGCGCTCTTCATGATGCGCAGCAAGACGGCCATCCGCAGCCTGGCGGAGAGCGGCAACGAGCCGGCCGTCGTTATGGAAAGGGTCAACGAGGAGCTTTGCGAGAACAACGACATCAACATGTTCGTGACGGTCTGGATGGGTATCATGGACCTGAGCACGGGCGTGATGAAATGCGTCAATGCCGGTCACGAATATCCGGCGATCATGCACGGCGACGGCCTGTTTGAACTGCTGAAGGACAAGCACCGTCCGCCTCTGGGCGCGCTGGAGGGGCTCACTTTCGAGGAGTACGAACTGCAGCTCGATCCGGGCGATGTTCTGTATGTGTACACGGACGGCGTGCCTGAATCGATCAACATCTCTGAAGAGCAGTACGGCACCGACCGCATGCTGAACACCCTCAGCGCGAGCAAGAACTCCTCGATGTCGGATCTGCTGGAGGACGTCGCCGAGGACATAGCCGCGTTCGTAGGCGACGCCGAACAGTTCGACGACATCACCATGATAGGCTTCCGCTACAACGGCCCGCAGTACAATGCATAAAGAGAAAGGCTCATGATTTAGGAGGTTGTTCTTAATGAAACTCACATCAAATGAGGAACAAGAATTGGTGGGGAAAAAATACCATTATTTCAATGCTGAGGAGTGTGGATTAGAACCGTTTGTATTTGATGGAGCAGAGATCCTTGTTCTGGGAACAGCACCCGGTGAAAAATCACTGAAAACAGGGGAATACTATGCTAACAAAGGAAATCGCTTCTGGTCAGTGATAGGCAACTTGTTTGAAACGAAAGACCTCAAGGAAAAAAACTATGAAGAAAAAAAGGCATTCCTGAAAGAACATAAGGTCGCTCTTTGGGATGTATATTATGACGGATATCGGATAGGCAGTAAAGACAAAACGATAAAACATGCAGATTATAATAAAATAAAAGAACTGTTGGACGAGAATCCGAGTATTACAAAAATAGTTGTTGCGGGAGGAAAAGCTCAAAAAGCATTGGACACATATAAAAAGAAACACGAGCTTGGAGTTAAGATCGCTCATGTAATGTCTACTAGTGCCAGATATATAAAAACGGATGATCTTGTATCAAACTGGGAAAAAGCGCTGATGCTCTAATCCGGACTTTCCTTAATAAATGAAAAACAGCCCGCGGGCTGTTTTTTTTACATCTTTTTCAACATTTCTATAGTTTCAAGGGATGGCGGCGGGGAGGCAAACATGGCTATCTTCCGGTGCAGCGTCTGGATATCAAATACATTTTCTGTTGTCCCATAAGAGAGAAACAGGTTGGTCTCCGGATAGAACCCGATCTTGGCGTATTCATCGAATTTGTGTATGGCATCCTGCCGGTATTTCAGCCGCTTGAATTCATTGGAATGAAACCAGTTGCCGAGGTGCTCCCACATCATCGCGGTCATGGTGAAAACATCCAGGAATGTGAAATCAGGCCAGTAGGTCTCGCCGTCTATCAGATAGGGCAGCTCGAAGACTACAGGAATGTTGTACATGTAGAAGGCTTCATAGTGAAAAGCCTCTGCTCTTGAGCGCATGGGAGTCCCGTCGAATGCGGTTATTGTCAGACCGGCAGGGTCGAATACCCTGGATTTCTTTTTTATCGCTTGCTGACGCATGAGCCACTCGTGCGATTCCGCCTCGTCACACAGAAGGGGACTGCTGCGCGGCAAGGTATAGGCGGCTCCAAGCAGCTCGTTTATATGCTCTGCTCCGGTCCTCCTGTAAATCTTCAGAAACTCTTCCATTATGGAAATGTTTGTCTGTATCACATGTATCGCCTTGTCATAAAAGGCGTACTCTCGGATGAGCCGCACCTGCTCATTCTCTTCTCCGCCAATGTAGCAGAAACCGGTCTTGCCGGGACTTTTGACGGAGTAGTATCTCTTGCCTCCTCTTATTTGAGTTGGCTTTAGGAAGTATCCCTTGTATGAGTGCAGGGACGCTATTGCTTTGGTGTATTTTTCAAGAAGTTTATAGTGGAGCTCCAGATCATATTCTACAGCCCTATACGAAGAATATCTCATGATTATAACGACTCCTTTCGATGACTGTTTTCAAATGCGTTGATTTGATCTTGTGCATTGTTCTGATCACAAAATGTGCGGGTTTGTGCCTATGATACTGGGCTCGTTGGCGCCATTTGTGGCGGTTTTGTGAGGAGGTCATTCAGTGTTGAAAAAAGGTCATTTTTTGTAGGATTTCGTGTAAGGGTTTTTTGAAATTTCTGTATGGAGAGGATCGTCAGCCTGCTTTGGACTATCGATCTGCCAGACTAAACTGTCGGCTTGTCGGACGGGACTATCGGTCAGGCGGGCTGTGCTGTCAGCCTGTCGGAATTGTCGGCTCGCCTCCGCTGGCTCGCCGGGTCTGCCGGCTGATCGCCCTCGCCTTATAGCTGCCCGGACAGGTTTAGTAGTTCCTGCCGGTCAGCGCGGGGCTCTCAGGGCAGACCAATTTGTTGCAATATGCCTTTTTCGGGTGTACTGATGGGGACTGTTATTGGCATTAGCCTTGCGGAGGGGCCCAAATGTATAGCACGGGAGGCCGTTCAGAGACTGTGATGAGGGTATGAAGCTATACAATGTATAGCACGGGAGGTCGTTCAGAGACTGTGATGAGGGTGCGAAGCTATACAATGTATAGCATGGGAGGCCGTTCAGAGGCTGTGACTAGGGTGCGAAGCTATACAATGTATAGCACGGAAGGCCATTCAGAGACTGTGGTGAGGGTGCGAAGCTATACAATGTATAGCACGGGAGGCCGTTCAGAGGCTGTAATCAGGGTGTGAAGCTATACAATGTATAGCACGGGAGGTCGTTCAGAGGCCGTGACTAGGGTGTGACGCTATACAGATAGGAAACAGATATGAAAAAAACGGCCGGTTGGCCGTTTTTCTGGTGTCCCTGGCGTGATTCGAACACGCGGCACACGGTTTAGGAAACCGTTGCTCTATCCCCTGAGCTACAGAGACATATTGCGTGCTCGAGTATGATAACACAGTTGCGGCGAGATATCAAGAAGCGGGCGCGCGGAAAACAGGGGGATTTAGGCCGTAGGTTAATAAAATGAAAGAAACCCATTGCAACTGGTGGCGTATAATAGTATTGGAAAGAACCGAAAACATCCATATGTTGTGTTGGACCAGGAATCCGTTGGGCTGGGACAGGAATGCATTGTGCCAGGCAAGAGTGTATTGGACTGGACGAGAATGATGGTTTGAACAGGAATATATGGGTTTGGATCATATAAGGAGAATTGGTATGAAAAAGAGAATTGGAGTAGCGGCGATACTGGTGCTCTCGGTGGCGCTGCTCATACTGCTCGGAGCCTGCAGCGGCGGGCAGCCGGGCGAGATAACAGGGCAGCTGATGAATGCCTCGGAGGGTGTTATCGTTGTCGGCGGCGATGACGGCCCGGTCGAGATCAAGACGGGCAAGGAGACGGTCTACCGTCTGGGAGATAATGACAAGCTCTGCATCGGCGATACGATCGACGTAACTTACCATGAAAGTCTCGGTAACAAGAACGCTGATGTGGTGACGCTTGTCGAGCATATACAGGAAGACCTCGTGTTTGAAGGGACTGTGGTCCAGATAAAGGACGACATGCTGGTGGTCAGCGGCAAGAGCCTTACGGTCTCGTTCATCAGGAACGAGAGGACGAAGATCGATGGAAAACTGACTGTTGGAGACACGGTCGAGATCGTCTACACAGGGGACATCAGCGAATATCCTTACGCGCAGAAGGTAACGGTCACAGAGGAGAACAAGAAGCCGGAGGTCAAGACGGTCAGCGGCATCGTTTCGGAGTTCACCGAGACGACGATGCTGGTCGCGATCGATTCGGCCAAGTCGTACAGATTCAAGATCAGTCCGGAGACAAAGGTCACGGGAGCCGGCAAATACGTCCGTGTAGGCGACAGCGTCAACGTTTCATACAGCGGAAAGCTGGACGGGACGCCGCTCGCGACTGAGGTCAACATAGTCATGGAGGCTCAGCCGGAAAAGCTGACCGTCAACGGTACGATCAGCACGGTCGAGAGCAGCTTCCTGACGCTGGATACCGGCAAGAAGGTGCATGTCATCTACACCAATGAGAATACGAAGTACTCGGGCGACAAGCCGGAGAAGGGTTATAAGGCGGAGATCACGTATACGGGCAAGCTTGACAAGGATGCCACTGCGACAAACATCTACTGCGTGAAGAAGACGCCGGAGCCGGAGGTCACATACAAGGTCACGTTCACGGACGGAAACGGCAAGACGATCAATACGCAGACCGTAAAGAAGGGCGATGCGGCGAAGGCGCCGGCCAACCCTTCGAGAGACGGATATACCTTCAAGGGCTGGGACAAGGATTTCAGCAAGGTCAAGAAGAACCTGACGGTCAACGCGACCTGGGAAAAGAAAGCCGAGCCGGCGCCTGAACCGGAGCCAACTCCTGAGCCCGGGCCGAAGCCGACTCCTGAGCCTGAACCGGAGCCGACGCCTATACCTGAGGACGCGGTCAAGGAAGAAGGCAGGATCACCAAGTGGGGAATCGACGAAAAGGATGAATTCAGCCTGCTGTTCGACGACGGCGGGATGGTAATTCTGGAAGTGGGCGATTACACGGATATCGCCAGCGGATACTTCCCGACTGAAGGGGATATCGTCAGCGTCGCATATATGAAGGAAGACATGAAGGCGCTCAAAATAGAGCTGATAGAAAAAGGGAAATCGTCTGACGAGGGCGGATCCGGCGATGAAGGCGGGTCCGGAGATGATGGCGGATCCGGTGGCGGTGATTCCGGTGACGAGCCTGCGACGGAGCCTGAACCGGAAAAGGACGCGGAGCCTGCATCGGATGCGGATACTGATGCTGAGTCTGAAGCTGTTCCGGAACCGGCGCCTGTGACAGAGCCTGACGTCAAGATCGACGCCAAGGGCAGCATAGTCGAAACCAATGAGGAAAAGCAGACGTTCACCATCCAGACTGAGGACGGCGAGACGATCACGCTCAACATAACCAAGGACACGAAGATCGCCAGCGGATACTTCCCGCAGAAGGGTGATGTCGTAAAGATCACATACACCAAGACTGCAATGCTGCTGAGAGATGTTCAGTTGATCAGCAGACCTGAACCTGAACCGGAGCCTGAGCCGGAAGCTGAAGCGAAGGACGATTCGGCACAGAAAGAGGAGGCAACAAAGAAGGAAGAGTCTTCGAAGAAAGAAGAGGCCGCTAAGAAAGAGGAATCCGCGGAAGAGTCTGAAAAGGCATCGGAAGAGGGCGGCGAATAGATATGAAATCTTGATATAGCCGTGTGTGAGGAGTAAAATTATTGTGTATGTGAAGGCATAATATTAAGCCCGAACGCTTACTTATACGGGACGTGTATATTAAGGAGATGTGTTATGTATAAGGAGACATTAAGACAGGTATGGGCCGAGATCGACATGTCGGCTTTCGACCACAACGTAAAGCAGATCAAAGCTCATATGGGGTGCCCTCAGATGATCGGCGTCATCAAGGCGAACGGTTACGGACACGGCGCGACAGAGTGCGCAAAGGTACTCAAGTATAACGGCGTTAACAACTATGCGGTGGCTACTCTTGAGGAAGCTATCAACCTGCGCGAGGACGGCATCGATGGCAACATCGTGATTCTCGGACTGACACCGATAGCATGCGTGGATACTATTATCGAGTATGATTTGATCCCGGGCGTGATGCACTATGATTATGTCAAGGCTCTGAGCGATGAGGTAATGGCCGAGGGAGCTGAGCCTGTAAGAGTCCTCTTCGGACTGGATACGGGCATGGGCAGGATCGGCTTCAGAGTATTCGACGAGGAAGAGCGCAACTACGCGGTAGAGCAGTACCAGAAGTTCTCCGAGCTTCCTGGCATCAAGATCGCCGGAGTCATCACTCATTTCTCGACAGCTGACGAGGAGCAGAGGGAATACACCGGAATGCAGATCGAGAATTACAATGCGTTCATGAAGAAACTGAACGCTGCAGGGTTCAATCCAAAAAAGATCTGCGCGAACTCGGCTTCCATCATGGTATATCCTGAGATCCACTTCGATGCCTGCCGTCCGGGAATCATCCTGTACGGACTCGCGCCGAGCGGATACCTCAAGGGCAAGGTCCTCGACCTGAAGCCTGTCATGACAGTCAAGGCTGAGATCGTGAACCTCAAGACTGTTCCGGCGGGAACATCGGTCAGCTATGGCCGCAAGTTCACATCGACCGCGAAAGAGACAAAGATCGCGACGATCGGACTCGGATACGCGGACGGCTACAGCAGACTCAACAGCGGCAAGATCAGCGTGCTGGTGGGCGGCAAGAAGTGCCCGGTAGTCGGCAACATCTGCATGGACCAGTGCATGGTCGACGTAAGCGAAGTTCCTGACGTAAAGCTTGGTGACGAGGTAGTCATCCTCGGCAAGCAGGGAGACCAGGAGATAAGCGCGGACGATCTGGCGGCAATCAACGGAACGATCAACTACGAGATCACATGCTGCTTCGACCTGAGGATCCCTAAGGTCTATGTGAACTATCCGGAAGGAATGTGCAAATAGAGAAAGACATTAATGGATTCTTTTACACAATTAGATGGCAATTTACTGATCGGCATCCAGCAGGCGCTGAATGCCGATTGGTTTACTCCGATAATGAGAACCATTACTCTGTTCGGAGAAGACGGTTATTTCTGGATCTTCTGTTGCCTGGTCATGCTCCTGTTCAAGCGTACCAGAAGGCTGGGGGTCATATGCTCGTTTGCGCTGCTGTTCACGTTCATAGTGTGCAATCTCGGGCTCAAGCCGCTGGTCAACAGGACACGCCCGTGGGTGACTTTTGAGGAAGTGGTAAGACTGGCGCCTGATCCGGGCGACGCGTCATTCCCGAGCGGACATACGGCAAACGCGATGGGACCTGCGTGGGCGATGTTCCTCGCGACGATGCCGGGCAGGATCAGAAGAGAAGACGGCAAGGTAACGGGCAGGACTTACGACACGGTGAAGTGTCTCGGCTGGAAAGGTGAAGGCGTTTCGCCCGCGCTGATGCACAGGATATCTGTCGCGGCAGTTATACTCGCCCTGCTGATCGGCCTGTCGAGGCTTTACCTTGGGATGCACTATCCGTCGGATGTGATCTGCGGAGCGCTTGTCGGCATGATGATCGCGACATTAGTGTACAAGGTCATACTTATGATAGAAGAAAAACGCGGCCTTATAGGAGGCCGGTCTGCCGGGGAACCGGATGTAACGATATGAGGATCACAGGCAACAAATGGGACGAACTGCTCGCTGATGAATGGCAGAAGCCGTATTATCAGGAGCTGCGCTCGTTTCTTATCGATGAATACAGGACGGAGACGGTGTATCCGCCGGCGGCGGATATCTATAACGCGCTCAGGCTCACGGACTATGACGACATCAAGGTGGTGATCCTGGGGCAGGATCCGTATCACGAACCGGGGCAGGCGCACGGGCTTGCTTTCAGCGTGAAGGCGGGCGTGACCGAGCCGCCTTCGCTTGTGAATATTTTCAAGGAACTCGAGGACGACCTGGGGATAAAGTACCGCAGGCCTGCGGAGGGCGGTGTGCTCGACCCGTGGGCGAGGCAGGGAGTGCTGCTCCTGAATACCGTGCTCACCGTGCGCGCTCATCTTGCGGGCTCGCACAGGGGCAGAGGATGGGAGCGCTTTACGGACAGGGTGATAGAGCTTCTGGCATCGCGCGAGACACCTATGGTTTTCATACTGTGGGGCGCAAGCGCGGGCGCCAAAAAGAAACTCATCCTGGATGCCGCCCGCGCGTCCGCCGAAGCGGCGGACGGCCGGTTCCCGGCCCTGCGCCACCTCATCATCACCGCGCCGCACCCGAGCCCTCTATCAGCATACAGGGGCTTCTTCGGCGGCGCCTATTTCTCGCGCTGCAATTTCTTCCTTGAAGATAACGGCATGGAGCCTGTAGACTGGTCACTGTAAGAAGGGGAGGGATGATCAGGTTTGAATCTTATACTGACACTGAGATCGGAAATAGTGTGCCTGACAACGCTGCTGCTCATGTTCTGGTATTCATCCAGACACGGGTTTTACGAGAACGCGAAGAGATACACGATGCTGAACCTCCTTGCGATCGGCCACGTTGTTTTCGATATCATAACTGTCATCACGGTAAACAATCAGGACACGGTCCCGCCTCTGGTAAACAGGCTGTGTCATGAGATTTTTTACATGTTCGCTATCCTTTTCTGCTGCGTGCTGGTGTACATTGTGCTCAACATAAGCTACGGCATCGGGAAGGGAAGGAAACTCATGAGGGCCATCGGCCTGATCCCGGCCGCTTACCTTATCGGGATGTCGTTCCTGCCGATAGAATACGTGCAGGGCAACGGCACATACTACAGCTTCGGACCGTGCGTTTTCGCGGGCTACGCGTGCGCGATGATACTGTTCGTAATCAGTCTGATACTTGCCGTGACGAACATCTCGAAACTGTCGAGCCGTGAACGCCTGATACTGATCCCGGCGCATGTCGTCATAATAGCCGCGATGCTGATACAGATAAAGATCCCGGAACTGCTCTTCACCGGCGCGGACGTCACGCTGATCACGGGGGCGGTGTTCATCGGCATCGTCGACCCGGTGGGAAGGTTCAAATACAAGGCGTACTTCGACCAGATGACAGGCCTGCGCAACCAAAACTGTTACGCTGACGACATCGAGAAGCTGCGCAAAGAAATCGGTGGGGACGCCGCGGGCCACAGCCTCATCTATGTCGCGTGCGACATCAACGGGCTGAAACAGATCAACGACGAGTTCGGCCACGCGACAGGCGATGACTACATCCGCCACGCGGCGCGCTCGCTAAAGGAATCGCTGACCGGAGCGCGCGCCATCTACAGGACGGGCGGCGACGAGTTCTGCGCTATCTATGTGGATAAGCCGGAGGAACAGATCCGGGACGAGATAGCACAACTGCGCAGGGCGTTCGGAAGCAGCAAGGCCGAAGAGGGCATCAAAAACGTTGCGAACAGGCCGTTCAGCATATCCATCGGATACGTGTCCGCGCTCCCGGGAGAAGATCTCGCGGAAACGGCGGAGCGAGCCGACGCCATGATGATGGAAGAAAAGCGCAAGTACTACCAGATGAACGGCATAGACAGAAGACGCACCGCGCGCTGACAGACCCGCAAAGGTTGATTATCCGCGGCACTTTTGTTAATATATGCGGGTGTGCGGGCATACAGATGCGGCCTTAAACACATTCGGGAAGCGGTCCCGCGGAAAGAAAGCAAAAAACGAAAAGAGGAAACAGGATAATGAATAAACCGGAAAAGAAATACAGAAGATCTGCGATATCGGTAGCGTGCTATGTGCTCGCCGCAGTGATGCTCGCTTACGTCTGTTATACAATAGGAAACACTGTACAGACCATAAACGATTATTATGCTCAGTACGGCATAAGCGCGCAACCGATGGAATACATCACATACTGCCTGCAGTCGGCGCTCCAGCCGCTGTTCTACACGATCGTTCTCTTCATGCTCGGATGCATCCTTGACGCGGTCAGGATGAACAATGAGAACAATTACAAGACAGATGAAGAGATCAGGGAGGAACTCGAAGCGAAGCAGCAGGCCAAAGAGGCCAAAAAGCTCGCGAAGGGCGAGGCTGCGGCGATCGCGGCCGGCAACGTCACTACTGACGAGGCTTCGGTCGAGGCTGATTTCGCAAGGAGTCTTGACGCAGAGCTCAAGGCTGACGGACTCGTCGCCGGCGATATGAAGTCCGCGAACAGGAACAGCTCCGGAAACGGCAACAGCGGCTCCGGCAACGGCGGCGGAAACAGAAAACCGCGCAGCAACAACTCCAACAGGAACAGCTCCGGCAGAAGCGGCAGCAACTCCGGCAGGAAGAAGCCGGAAGGCAGCAAGAACGACGCCGGCAAGAAAGACAGCGGAAACGCCGGAAAGAACGAAGGCAACAAGAATGACGGCGGAAAAAGCGGCAATGCTGACAGCAAAAAGAAAGAAGGCGGCTCCGGCAGGAACGGCGGACAGCGCAGAAGCAGCAGCAGAAAGCCTGCCGACAAGCCAAAACTCGAAGACGCAACAAAGACAAAGGCGGCCGACGGATTTGAAGTCGTGATCGCCGAGCCTGAAAGCAAGGAATAGAATAGAGAAAAAGAGCGGAACATGATCGACTGGAGAGAAATCACATTAGAAGATAAACCGCTTATAGAAGAGAAGATTTGCGCAAGCGGCTGCCATGGTGCGGATTACGGTTTCGCAAATCTCTTTATATGGCGCAAGGCATACAGACCCCTGATCGCTTTCTGCGACAACAGGCTGCTGGTAGGCATGCCTCAGTGGAACGTCTACGCCTATCCGAAGGGCGACGGAGACGTTAAAGGCTCCATCGAACTGCTTCTTGAAGAAGCGCACTCGCAGGGCAACAAGCTTCGCATAAGAGGTCTAACCGATAAGACGCTCGAGGAGTTCCTGCCGCTCTACGGCGACAGGTTCGAGATCATCGAGGATCGCGACAACGCGGACTACGTCTACATGGCGCAAAAGCTCTGCGACCTTCCGGGCAGGCATCTCTCGTCGAAGCGCAATCACATCAAGCACTTCGAGAGGAACGGTCCGTGGGAGTTCCACAAGATCGCGGCAGGTTCGTGCGGCGTTTTCACATCGTGCAGCGACGGACCATGCGGTAAGCTTTCTTCGATCGAAGAAGCCAAGGCTTTCGTGGACGAGTTCTACAAAGAGAAGAACGACCCGGATCTTGCCGACGAGGCGGGCGCCATCGAGGAGATGTTCGCTAATTACGAGACGCTCGGCTTCCTGGGCGGCATGCTGTATCAGAACGGTGAGCCGGTCGCGTTCACGGCGGGAACAAGACTCGATCCCGAGGTCTTCGACACGCACTTCGAGAAGGCGCTTCCTGGAGTCGAGGGAGCCTACACCATGGTGAACCGCGAGTTCGCGAGGCTGGTAAAGGCAGAGTTCCCGGATATCGTGGCTTTCAACCGCGAAGAGGACATGGGCATCGAGGGGCTGCGCAAAGCAAAGCTCAGCTATCACCCTGACATACTGCTCATGAAGTACTTCGCCATCGAGAAATAATGAAAGATATTGGCGGCAAGACATTTGTGATACTGCCTGCGAAAAGCGGATCCGTGTATGAAGGCCTTCGCGCCCTGTGGCTCGACACCTTCGGCGGCCCGCCTGAGGACGTCGACGCGTTCTATGAGAACTTCGGCGACGACATCAGGGGCTATGCCATGGTCGATGAGGCCGGCAAGGTCTGCTCCGCGCTCACATGCCATCTCTGCGGAGAATACGGGGGCAGACCGGTTTACGTAAGCTATGCGGTCTGCACACGCAGGGACATGCGCGGGCACGGACTGGCCGCGGAACTGATCTCGACCGTCAGAGACGAGGTGATTGAGGCCGGCGGCATATCCATAATTTCCCCTGCGGAACCTTCGCTGGTACAGTATTACGCGAAGCTTGGCTACGAACCGCATTTCTTCATGGCCGAAAAGACAGTGATGTCGCCTGAGTTCGATGAAGAGGAATTCGACGAGCTCGAAGGTTTCGAAGAATTTGGGGATCCGGACGCGCCTCCTTTAAGGGCGGAGTTCGATCTTGAACCGCTGACCCCGGAACGGTACAACGAGTACAGGGAAGCCTTCCTCGCGGGGCGGCCGCACATAAAACCGACCGCCACGATGCTGAGGGTCATGCAGGCCGAAAGCCTGAACAACAACGGGATGTATTCCGTCAACAGGGGCGACGCCATTTGCATCGTAGGCGAAGTGAGCCCGGAGAGAGTCGCTCTGACCGAGCTGATAATAAACCCGGCCCTGCAGCAACTGTCGGCGGACATTGACGCCGAGATAGCGTCGCTTGCGGCAAAGCGCTTTGGCGCTGCCGAAGCGGTGTTCATCACACCGGGCGAAGGAACATGCCAGGGCATGGCATGCGGCCTTCCGGCGGAAGTCAGATCAGAAGTTAAATCAGAAGCCAAATCAGAAGAAGATATTTGCGGGGAACCGTACTACGGATTCCCGATACCGTAGACCGGATATATCGGATTTTCAGATATATATTAAAGGAGGAGAATAATGAATGTAGTCTGCCTGGATATGGAAGGCGTCATTTATCCGGAGATATGGATCGCTTTCAGCGAGGAGAGCGGCATCCCGGAGCTCAGAAGGACCACCAGAGACGAGCCTGATTACGACAAGCTGATGAAGTGGAGGATGGGCATACTCAGAGAGCACGGACTTAAGCTGAAAGACGTGCAGAACACGATCGCTAAGATCCGTCCTCTCCCGGGAGCAAAGGAGTTCCTTGACGAGCTCCGCAGCATCACGCAGGTGATCATCCTCAGCGACACTTTCTCTCAGTTCGCCCAGCCGCTCATGGAGCAGCTCGGCTGGCCGACCATCTTCTGCAACGAGCTCGTAATCGATGAAGAAGGTTATATCGCGGACATAAAGATGCGCTGCGATCATTCCAAGCTGACTACGGTCAGAGGCCTGCAGTCCATCGGATACGACACGATCGCGGCCGGCGACAGCTACAACGATCTCGAGATGATAGAAGCCAGCAAAGCCGGATTCCTTTTCCGCACCACGGAGCAGATCAAGAAGGACTATCCGCAATTCCCGGCTTTCGAGGAGTACGATGAGTTCCTCGAGGCGATCAAGGCTGCCCTCTAAATAATCCTACCGAATAAATAGGATTTCGCTTGCTTTTCTTTCCCGCACGTTGTATGATTTGCGGCGGAGACAATACCACGATGAAAGGAGTCAACGAAATGATCACTAAAGACATGGTCATCGGAGACGTTATCAATGAGCATCCGGAACTGGTCCGTACATTCTTCGCGAACGGCATGATGTGCATTGGCTGCCCTGCTTCCCAGGGAGAGTCGATCGAAGCAGCTGCCGAGGTACACGGACTTGACGCAGATCAGCTCGTAGCGGCTCTGAACGACGCGCTCGCGTAAGCTCGGAGGCCTGCGGAAAGCAGGCAGAAAAAAACAAAAGAATACAGTAAAACAGAACGTGACAAGGTTTTTCGCCTTGTCACTTTTTTTCAAATCGCTTATTATTATATATGGAAGAAGCGGCGCCGAAGACTGGCAGAATGTCATGTGAAGCGGCGCCGCGGATCTTTTAACACAACTGAAGGGGAAAGAGACGATGTATTACGAGGTAAGCAAGGAAGTATTCGAAAAACTGCCGACTTTCGTGGTCGGCGTAGTGGCCGTGACCGGCATCAATAATAAGAAGGAATATCCGGCCATCGCGAAGATGCTCGAGGACAATTCAAACGCTGTCATCCAGTACTTCACCGAGTCCGGCAACAAGGCCAAGAACGATCCGTGTGTGGTGCCTTACAGAGAGGCGTTCCGCGCGCTCGGCATGAACCCGAACAGATACGCCTGCGCGGCGGAGGCTCTGATGGACCGCCTCGCGAGGGGCAAGGGCCTGCCTTCGATCAATCCTGCCGTAGACCTCGGCAATGCGGTCTCTCTCAAATACAAGCTGCCTATCGGCGCGCACGATCTTCATACATTCGTGCGTCCCGACGGCACGGGCAGGGGCTGCGAGGACACGGGTCTCGAGGTCAGACCGGCAACTGCCGAAGACACGTTCAGACCTTTCGGCGCGGCCGAGGATGAGTTCGACAACCCTGAAGCGGGCGAGGTGGTATACGTGTCCGGCCACGAAGTGAGGACGCGCCGCTGGACCTGGAGACAGAGCGAGGTCGGCAAGATCACGGAGAACACCACGGGCGTGCTGTACCCGATCGATGGATTCTCCGATCTCAATCTCGAGGAAGTGAAGAAGGCCATGAAGGACTTCACCGAGCTGGTGGCGAATTACTTCGCTCAGGCGGGACACAGCTGCACGGTCGCGACGGGCATCGTGGATAAGGACAACCCGAGATTCGAGTACTAGGACAGCAAAGAGGCAGGAAAAATGTACGATAAGGACATACGCAAAGACGAGGAGATGAAGAGGCGGCTCATCGAAATGGCGATAGAGAAGCTTCCTAACTCCTATGCGCCGTATTCGCGCTACAATGTCGCGGCGGCCGCTCTCTTTGACTCGGGCAATATTTATACCGGAGTCAACGTGGAGAGCGCATCGCTTGGCATGACTATCTGCGCGGAGCGCAATGCCATCTTCCACGCCATAGCTGAGGGCGAGCGCAAGCTGCTCGCTGTAGCGATAGTCGGTGGGACCGGCGGAGAGCGCAATGAGTACTGCGTTCCATGCGGAGCGTGCAGGCAGGTAATGAGGGATTTCGGAGACAAGGATACAATGATCGTCCTGTCGGCAAAGACGCCGGACGATTATCTGGAGAACACTCTCGACGAGCTGCTCCCATACAGCTTCGGTCCTGAGCACCTCTGAAAAAAGTCAAAAACTCCGGCTGATAAAAAACAAGGTTATCACTTCTGAACATTAAATGGAAAAAAGATTAAGCATAAAGCAATTGCTGGTGATGGGCGGCGCGCTGTTCTCGATGCATTTCGGGGCGGCCATCATGCTCTTCCCGGTCCAGTGGGGCAAGGAAGCCGGCACGGCGGTGTGGCCGATGTTCTTCGGAGCGCTGCTGTCGGTCATCGTTCTCCCGT
Organism: Anaerovoracaceae bacterium; assembly: GCA_045114795.1. Classification (GTDB taxonomy): domain Bacteria; phylum Bacillota; class Clostridia; order Peptostreptococcales; family Anaerovoracaceae; genus Crickella. The sequence goes on along the minus strand of JBGUKZ010000003.1, from coordinate 45,113 downwards.
ACTTCGGATATCTGGCTCTGGTGAAGGGCGACGGGACCTTCCTGCAGCTGGTAAGACGCATCACACCTAAGTTCGGCACATTCTTCGCGGCGCTGACCATATTCGTTATAGGGCCTTTGTACATGGTGCCGCGCATGAGCGCCGCTGCCTGGGCAGCCATCCTGCAGATCACGGGCTGGCAGCCGGACAGCATATTGCCGGTCATCATATTCTCGATAGTTTATTATCTGGTCACCTACTGGTTCGTAGTGAACCCGGGCAAGGTGGTCGAAAAGATAGGCAACATACTCTTCCCGATACTGCTCGTCATAGTGACGGCGGTCATCGTCAAAAGCATCATATCCCCGATAGCCCCGTGGGCGCCGCCTGAGTTCTCTGAGAACCCGGTGCTGTACGGATTCATCGAGGGATACGCGACGGCCGACCTCCAGTGCGCGCTGATATTCGGAGTCATAGTGGTGCACGGCATCAAGGACGCCGGAGTAAAGGGGAAGGAAATCAACCGCAGCCTGGCCCTGATAGGAGTAGTCGGGCTCGGAATGGTGGCCATATCCGTGCTGGGCCACATGATCGCCGGCGCAAATACAGGCGGAACCATTGACCTCACGCTGTCGGCACTGTACACTGAAATGGTACTTCAGCTTTGGGGAAGCGCCGGCGGCGTGCTCTTCAACATCGCGCTGGTGGCGGCGGCTCTTACCACCGCGATAGGCGCGGTCTCCTCGACATCGGAGATCTGGGAAGAGATAATGCTGGAGAAGAACCCGAAGCTCTATACATACAGGAATTTCTGCATCGTCTCGTGCATACTGTCCTGCATTGTGTCGTTCATGGACCTGGATACCATGGTAAAGGTGGTGGGACCTGTACTGGACGCGTGCTATCCGCCGGCGATAGTGCTGGCGATATACTTTTGCGCGGTCAGAAAGACCCTGGACGCGCGCAACCTTAAAGCCGGAAAATGGGCGATGATAAGCGCCTTTGTTATAAGCATCATTGAGATGCTGGTAAGATACAGCGAGATGTTCAGCCTCGGCTGGGACTCGCTGGACAAGGCATACCACGCGCTGCCTCTTTCGGGGTTCAGCCTGGCGTGGCTGCCGGTGAGCATCATCCTTTACGCGGTCGTCAGATGCGCGGCGGGGATGAAAAAGACGGACGTGGATCACAGCAGATAACAAAAGGAGGTCCAAATGATCTACACAGTAACATTTAACCCCGCGATCGACTACATAGTCAGAATGGACAAGCCGCTCGATCCGGGCATGACCAACAGGTCCGCTTCTGAGGACTGCTTCTTCGGCGGAAAAGGAATCAACGTTTCCACCGTGCTGAAGAACCTCGGAATCGAGAACACCGCTCTTGGATTCGCGGCGGGCTTCACAGGAGAGGCCATTGTGAAGAGCGTGAACGAAAAGGGGATAATAGCGGACTTCATTATGCTGAAGGAAGGCATATCCAGGATCAACGTCAAGATCAAATCCGACGAGGAGACCGAGATCAACGGCCAGGGCCCTAAGATCAGCGATGAGGCATACGATGAACTGCTGCAGAAGCTGGACAAACTGAAAGAGGGAGACGTCCTCATTCTTGCCGGAAGCATCCCGAAAACACTGCCGAGCAATGTCTACGAGATCATCCTTGAAAGACTTTACGGCAAGGGCATCATGTTCGTAGTTGACGCCACAAAGGACCTTCTCCTGAAAGTCCTGAAGTACAAACCGTTCCTGATCAAGCCAAACAATCACGAGCTTGGCGAGATGTTCGGGGTCGTCCTGAAAACAGATGATGAGATCGAAGAATACGCAAGGAAGCTCCAGGAAATGGGCGCGAGAAACGTCCTGATCTCGATGGCGGCTGACGGCGCCATGCTCATAACCGAGGATGGCGAGAGATTCCGCGTAGGCGTTCCTAAGGGAAAGGTAAAGAATTCCGTAGGCGCCGGCGATTCCATGGTTGCAGGCTTTGTAGCAGGCTACATGAAGTCGCACGATTACCGTGTAGCCCTCAATATGGGTACAGCAGCGGGATCCGCGACCGCGTTCTCCGATGATCTCGCGACAGGAGAACTGATCAACAGCATTTACGAAACCCTATAGGCACTTACCAAATGGTTTCGTGAATATATAAAAAAGGTATTGAGAAGCATAACTTAAAGCACGCGCTGCGCGCAGAAAGGACAACTTATGAAGATAAAAGACTTACTGAAGAAGGAGGGAATCTCCCTGGGTCTTAAGCCGGCCGATAAAGCCGAGGTCATAGACATCATGGTAGATCTCCACGACAAAGTAGGCAACCTTAACGACAAGGCAGCCTATAAGGAAGCTATCCTGGCCAGAGAAGCTCAGGGTTCGACTGCTGTAGGCATGGGTATCGCTGTACCTCATGCAAAGACCGATGCGGCCAAGCAGCCGGGACTGACGGCGATCACTGTACCGGACGGCATAGACTATGAGTGCGCTGACGGAACGGACAGCAACCTGTTCTTCATGATCGCGGCACCGGGAGGAGCTGCTGACACTCACCTCGAAGTCCTCGCGGGCCTCATGACGATGCTCATGGATCCGGAATTCTCACAGTCACTCGTCGCGGCCAAGACACCTGAGGAATTCCTGGCACTGATCGACGCTAAGGAAGATGAGAGAGCAGAAGACAAGGCAGAAGAGGCTGCGCCTGCTGCCGCAGCTGCCGCGCCTGAGGCTTCCAACGGCACAAAGCTCGTCGCCATCACCGCTTGCCCGACAGGTATAGCGCATACATACATGGCGGCCGAAGCGCTTGAACAGACTGCTGGTAAAAAGGGAGTCAGCATCAAGGTAGAGACACAGGGATCCGGCGGAGCCAAGAACGTGCTCACAGCTGAAGACATTCAGGCTGCTGACGCTGTCATCATCGCGGCCGACAAGAAAGTCGACCTGGCGCGCTTCAATGGAAAGAAACTCATCAATGCTTCGACAGCTGATGCCATCCACCGCTCAGAGGGTCTCATTGACCGCGCTGTAGCAGGAGATGCTGCTGTATATCAGCACACCGGCGCTGCCGCGGCAGACAGCGGTTCATCCGATAACGAGAGTGTAGGAAGATTCATCTACAAGAGCCTAATGGACGGCGTATCGCACATGCTTCCGTTCGTTATCGGCGGAGGAATCATGATCGCAATAGCGTTCCTCCTGGACGACTACTCGATAGACCCGAGCAACTTCGGTTCCAACACTCCGGTCGCTGCATGGTTCAAGTCTATCGGAGGCACAGCGTTTGGCTTCATGCTTCCTATCCTTGCGGGATTCATCGCACGCAGTATCGCTGACCGTCCGGCTCTCGTAGTCGGTTTCGTAGGAGGCGCTCTCGCTGCATCCGGTTCTACATTCGCAAATCCGGGCGGCGACGTTCCATCCGCATTCCTCGGCGCTCTTGTTGCCGGTTTCGCGGCAGGATTCATCGTCAAAGGCATGCAGAAAGTATGCAGTAAACTTCCTGCGTCACTGGAAGGAATCAAACCGGTGCTCATATATCCGTTGTGCGGAACACTGATAATCGGTGTTCTCATGTGCCTGATCAACCCTATTGTCGGCGCGCTTAACAGCTGGATCTCCAACGTTCTTATGGGAATGAGCTCGGGCTCCAGTGTTGTTCTGGGACTTATTCTCGGAGCAATGATGGCTACGGATATGGGCGGCCCGCTCAACAAGGCGGCTTATGTATTCGGTACGGCAGCTCTCGCTAACCAGAACGAGATCGGCTATATGATCATGGCTGCAGTCATGGTCGGCGGAATGGTACCGCCTATCGCGATCGCTATTTCCACAATGGTATCCAAGAAGAAATACACAGAAGCTGAAAGAAAGACCGGACCGGCTAACATCGTCATGGGCCTCAGCTTCATCACAGAAGGCGCTATCCCGTTCGCGGCTGCAGATCCGCTGCACGTGATCCCTTCACTGATGATCGGTTCCGGAATTGCCGGCGCGCTCTCGATGGCATTCAAGTGCACACTCATGGCGCCTCATGGCGGAATCTTCGTATTCCCTGTAGTTGGAAACGTAGCCATGTATCTCGTAGCGCTTGTTGTAGGCTCGGTCGTTGGAGCACTGATGCTTGCACTGCTCAAGAAGAACGTAGAGGAATAATCAGAAAAAACTTAAAAGCATCGCGAACGCGACGCAAAAAAGCAAAGTAAAAAGGAGTCCCGAGGGACTCCTTTTTTTAGGCTCATATTGCCCGAACTTGCAGTTCTTAAGCGATTAACGCTTGCTGAACTGGCTTGCTCTTCTCGCCTTCTTGAGACCCGGCTTTTTACGCTCTTTCATTCTAGGGTCTCTTGTCAGGAAACCAGCTGCCTTCAGTGCAGGTCTGTAAGCTTCCTCGTCGACTTCGCAGAGTGCTCTTGCGATGCCGTGTCTCAGAGCTCCGGCCTGGCCTGTGAAGCCGCCGCCGTTTACTGTGGCGATGACGTCAAAGCTGCCGAGTGTGCCTGTGAGTTCGAGAGGTCTTCTGACTTCATTCTTGACGACGTCTTTCTCGCCAAAGTATGTGTCGATGTCTCTCTTGTTGATGATGATGTTGCCTGCGCCCGGGAGAAGTCTCACTCTGGCTACAGATGACTTTCTCCTGCCTGTTGCTTGATACATAGTCTTTGCCATTGCTTACTCCTCCTTTCTACCAAGTCCATTCCTCAGGCTTCTGAGCTGCATGTGGATGCTCAGGACCTGCGTAAACTTTGAGCTTCTTGAACATCTGGCGTCCGAGCTTGCCCTTCGGCATCATTCCGCGTACTGCGTGAAGGATGATCTCCTCAGGCTTCTTTGCTCTCATCTCTCCGAGTGTTGTCTCTTTGAGTCCGCCCGGATAACCGCTGTGTCTCTTGTAGACCTTGTCGGTTTCCTTCTTGCCGCTGACAGCAACCTTCTCAGCATTGATCACGATGACGTAGTCTCCCGTGTCGATGTGCGGTGTGTAAGTCGGCTTCTTCTTTCCTCTCAGGATCATTGCTGCCTCGACAGCGAGCTTTCCGAGAGTCTTGCCTTCTGCATCGATAACGTACCACTTGCGGTCGATATCCGATGGCTTAGCGATGTAAGACTTCATGTCATGTCCTTTCTACCTACTGGGATCTGCCTATGTGCTTTGCGTCCGTTGTCCGGTACGTCTGCCTTATTGCAGAGCTTCTTCGGTCCGCCTACTCGGAGAGAAGTGCCGGCTTGAGCATCCTTCATGCGAAGTGTCTCATCGCGGCGCCGCTTTCGTTTTCGGCATAACTAGTAATAAATTATTAGTGCCTCAGCTGCCGGCCCTTTGGCCTGCTTCAGCTCGCGCGTCTTCACACCTGAAGCGCACGCTCGATTAGTATAAGGTGTCAAAGCCTTGAAGTCAAGCGTTTTTCTTTGTAAAATCGGTGCATGAGCGATAAAAATAAAGGTAATCTGATTTTGCTGCTGACGGCGATACTTTGGGGCTCGGGATTCATCTCGCAGAAGCTCGGAAACAGGGTCATGCCGCCGATGACATTCAACGCTGTCCGCCAGCTGATGGCGGCTGCCGTGCTGACGCCGCTCGTTTTGCGCGGGCTCAGAAAGAGTGCTTATCTTTCGGCTGAAAACAACACCCGTACGCAGCTCGACGACAAAAAGAAACGCGTGCTGAGGGGCGGAGTCCTCTGCGGGATCTTCATGCTCATCGGCACGGCGACCCAGCAGATCGGCCTGCTGACGGTCAGCGCGGGAAAGTCGGGATTCATCTCTTCGATATATATAGTCTTCACGCCGCTCTTCAGCGTCATAGTCGGGAGCAAGGTCAAAAGGCGCACCGTGATATGCATCGCGATCGCCATGATGGGCTTTGCGGTCATGAGCCTGAAGGGAGGCCTTTCAGGAGCGACTCAGGGCGACTGGCTGACGCTGGTGAGCGCGGCCGGATTCGCAGCGCAGATAGTAGCGGTCAATCAGTTTGTCGACAAGGACAATGCCGTCCTGCTGTCCCAGCTGCAGTTTCTGTTCTGCGGCGCCGCCGGCCTTGTTGTGGCCCTTTTAATGGAGGGGCCGGCCTGGGCGGGAGTGCTGGCCGGCATCCCCGTGCTTCTCTACCAGACATTCGTGCCGACGGCCGGCGGCTACACGCTGCAGATAATCGGCCAGAAGTATACGGACTCCTCGACGGCCGCGCTCATCATGAGCCTCGAGGCGGTATTCGCCATGATATTCGGCGCCCTGTTCCTGCATGAGATCATGAGCCTGCGCGAAATAGCAGGCGCGGCCATCATATTCGCCGCCACCATCCTCGGCCAAAGGGAATAATGCGGGAATAAAACCCTGGTGGGTCCCCACAAAGACAGTCACTTACCCCTTTTTGCCCTAAAACTGCAAAAAAGGGGTATTTTTGATTAGCAGATCGAAGGAATTTTACCCCTTTTCACCCCAAAATCACGAAAAAGGGGTAATTTTGATACGCAATATAAGCTTTTTTTACCCCATTTTGTCTAGAAACTGTGAAAAAGGGGTAATTTTGACTTGAATAACAAAGGATTTTTACCCCCTTTTTTCATGAAACTGCGAAAAGGGGGTAAATGTCGCATTACAGGCGACCATGCAGACGCCTCTTATCGTTAATATGTGCTTGTAAGCAGGACAGAAAGACATCCGGCAGCCCGCAAACACGAAGGAAAGGCCTTCGCAGGTCTGCAATCAGGAGACCCTGAGGGCAGCTGGCTGACGGACAGGCTAAATGAGCAAGTTGCAGACACACATAGAACGAAGGAGGCAAAGACATGGAAAAGAAAGTCAAAATCGAAAAGGAAAAAGAGCAGGATAAGAAGAGTGAACAGGGGAAGAAGAATGAACTGGTAGAAGTCGTTTTCATCATGGACAGAAGCGGATCCATGAGCGGTCTGGAGGAGGACACCATCGGCGGATTCAACGCGATGCTCGAAAAGCAGAAAGAGGAGAACAGCAATATCATATGGTCTACGGTGCTCTTCGACCATATCTCGGAAGTCATCCATGACAGGGTGCCGGTCGACAAGGTGGATGAGCTCGACAGCGACACATACTACGTGAGAGGAAGCACGGCTCTGCTCGACGCGGTAGGAGGAGCGATCCGCCACATCGGGAATGTCCATAAGTACGCGAGGGAAGAGGACAGGCCGGCAAAGACACTCTTCGTCATCACGACCGACGGCATGGAGAACTCCAGTGTCATCTTTGACTACAGGCGCGTGAAGCGCATGATCGAAAGACAGCAGGAGAGGTACGGATGGGAATTCATCTTCCTCGGCGCCAACATGGACGCCGTGGGAGTCGCCGGAAGGATAGGCATCTCGGAGAGGAGATCGGCGAGATTCCATAACGACGGGATCGGCATCGCGAAGAACTTTGCCGTAGTGGCGGAGTCGATGTCGGTGATGGCAAGCGGATGCGATCTCGGTGAGGATTTTCTCGAACCGGTCCGCAGGGATTACAGGAGCAGAAAAAAGTGCGGCGGAAAGTAAGAACAAAATTCGTTCCGCGATAAGAGACTCATATAGTGTATTATTAGGAGGGCAGCGTGCCGCGGCGGCGCGCTGCCGTGTTCCCGTTCCGGGGGTAAGGAGAAAGAATGGCATTACAGATAATCCGCAACAACATAATAAATGTGGAAGCCGACGCGATAGTCAACACCGCGAACCCGAAGGTCGCGGTCGGGCGCGGCGTCGATTACGCCATATACGAGGCGGCCGGGTATGAAAAGCTGTTCGCGGCCAGAGAGGAGATCGGCGAGATGGAGCCGGGGCAGGCGGCGTATACTCCGGCGTTCGACCTGCGGGCGAAGTACATCATCCATACAGTCGGCCCGGCGTGGCGCGGCGGAGACTTTGGCGAGCGCGAGACAGTCGCGGCCTGCTACAGGAACTCGCTGGAACTGGCAAAGAAGCTGGAGTGCGAGTCGATCGCGTTCCCGCTGATAGCCACGGGCACATACGGATTCCCAAAGGATGAAGCCCTGCGCATAGCGATCGCAGAGATCAGCGGCTTCCTGCTGGCGAACGAAATGGAAGTGATGCTGGTCGTCTACGATAAGGAGTCGTTCCGGGTATCCGGCAAGCTGTTCTCCGATATCAGGATGTACATCGGCGACAGCGATGTGCCTGAGGAGGCCGGGCGCAGTTATTCGCGCAGGAGAGGCCTGTCCGGCAGCGCCGTGGACAATTCGTATGCGAGCAATAGGAGGCGCCGCAGAAGAACGCTCTTCAGCAAACTTGCGGAAAAGGAGGAAGCCGTGCCTGGAATGGCGCCTCTTGAAGATGCTGCAACTGAAGAGGAACCGGTCAAAGTGACGGCGCAGGGCGAACAAAGAGCGTCAGAAGCACCGGATGAGCTGAAGCAGACTGCCGTTGAAGAAGAGCCTGTATACTGCGAGAAATCCCTCTCATATGATGCCGACGAAGAGGCATGCGCAAATTATGAAGAGGACCTGGCTGAAAAGACGGTCTGCCCGGACGCTCTCTTTTCATTCCCTTCTGAGGCAAGATCCCTTGAAGAGCGGGTCGGGCATATGGACAAAAAGTTCCAGGAGTACCTCTTCATGCTGATCGACCGCAAGGGACTGACTGATCCTGAAGTCTACAAAAAGGCGAACATAGACAGGAAGCATTTCTCCAAGATCAGGAGCAACCCTGACTATACGCCGAGCAAGAGGACGGCGCTCGCCCTCGCGCTCGCGCTTGAGCTCAGCCTCGATGAGACAAAGGACCTGCTCGCGCGCGCGGGGCTCGCGCTTTCGCCGAGCATCCTGTTCGACATAATCATCGAGTACTGCATAAATTCGAAAAATTATGATATATACGATATAAACTGCATTCTGTTCGAATACAATCAGCCGATACTCGGCGCGTGATATACAAGATTGGACTACATCAGCAACGACCCCAAACACATAGCAATAAGGAAAGCCCAGAACACCCTTATCGTGGTGGGCTCGGGCATCGTGCTCTTCGGCGTCTGGACCGCGGTCAAGATGCTGGGAAGTTTTTTCCTGCTCAAAGAGGAAACGATCGCCGCCATGAGAATGCTGGGCGGAGAAGGGATGGACGTGCTGTCCGATACTGCCGTTTTCTATATCACTCTGGCCATGGTCATGTTTGTGATGCTGGTGATACTTGCCATAAGAACGTATGTGGGACTGTCGGCGATATCGGAGGGGCGCGGCAAAAAAAGCCGCATACTCTATATCCCAATAGCCGTGATAATGATCATCTTCGGTCTCATATCGTTCTATACCAGCTTTACCACTGTGGAGGACGCCGGCACCTACGGGGCTCTTTCTCAGGATACGACGACATCCGGACTTATCATCGAACTGACTTCTGTGATAATGCTGACCGAGATGGTGGTCTCCGCTGTCAGGATCAAAAGGCTCAGGAAGCCGGATGGAAAGAGCGGAGGCCGCTAGATGCAGCTGGATTTTCACTACTACGCGACATACTGCGCCGCGATGATATCGGGGCATACGCATGAGGAGAGCGAGAGGATCGCTTACAGCGCTCAGTTTGTCGACTGCTGCTCGAGGACGCTGCTGACCAAGGTCGGCGGTCCGCGCGCGGCCGCCACGACTCAGCTCCAGCTCGAACTCATGGACGCCAATACGGATCCGGCCGGGCTCCAGGACATCACCAGGATATGGGCATCCTTCCACTTCCTGCCGGGCGACCTTGGAGCGACGAAAGAAGAGAAGTGCAGCAAGAGGTTCCTGCGGAAGTACCGCCTGATCTGCAACACCAACGGCGAGCTCCTGAAGGATACGGTGGAGCTTGCGCGCGGCAGGGGCTGCGAGGCTGCGGGTCTTGCCATGCACGTGCTGGCCGACACATGGGCGCACCGCTATTTTGCCGGGACTCCTTCGCTGGCCATAAACAACACGAATTACTATTTCTACGAGATCGTGCCGGACGGAGACGGGTACGCGGAAAGACAGATAAAATTCAATCACGACCCGGGCGGGATTGACGATCCTGTCAAAGGGATATACACGAACAGCCTTTACCAGAGCGCTGAAAATTCGATCATGAATCTGGGACACGGCAGAGCCGGGCACTTCCCGGACTACAGCTACGCCCGCTACAAATACCTGCCGGCGTGGGGCGGCTACAGGGAGATCTTCAAGAACAATCCTGATGATTATTACCACGCGTTCTGCCAGATGGTGTATGCTCTTGAGTGTCTGAGAGCGGACGCGGAGTTCAGGACGGGCATCTACGACTTCGATGTGGTGAAGCCGTGGGAGAATGAGATAAGGACCATACTCGTGAAGAGGCAGACCGACGCCTGCGCGGACTGGAAAGCCCTCGGCGAGAAGATCTCCGGCCATGAGATACCGGATTTCGACATAGAAAGATACCAGCGCGAATACAAGGAGGCGGAGGAAGAAGCGAAGGACGCGACTTTCCTCGGACGTTTCACCATCGCGGCGCTAGCGCAGAAGAGCATGGTGACCAACAGGATCTACACATCGGGCAACAGGCTTGCCGGTGTTTCCGTGGATTTTGAGAAAAAGGGGCTCCGCGGCATAAGAGACTTCCACAGGCTCGCGAAAGAGCGTGAGAGGAGGTCCGCGGATGAGTAAATTCAGACGCATCTTCAATGTGCTGTCAGGCGCCGGGATGATCCTGATCGGAGTACTCCTCATGATCATGGATTCCACACACGGCCTTAAATTAGCGCTCATCTGCATCCAGATGGGAATGACTTTCAGGGGCCTGAGATTGCTGTATTACTATCTGTCGATGGCCAGATACACGGTCGGAGGCAAGAGCGTCATCTACAGAAGCATGATCTACCTTGACATGGGAGTGCTGGCGGGAAGCCTTCTGGAGCATCCTGTCGCATATACGGTGATCTATCTGGCGCTTATCCACCTGTTCGCCGGAGCTGTCTCGATATTGAGGGCAGGCGAGTCAAGAAAGATAGGCGGACACTGGAAGCTGAAGATGGCATACGGAGTGACCTTTGTGCTGCTCGCGGCCGCGGTCGTGACGGCAGGGGTCGCTCTCGGACGACCGGAGGTCGCCGCGTACGTATACGGCGCGGGACTGATCTATTCCGCGGCACTTCGCATAGCGGGCGCTTTCAGACGCACCGCCATAGTATATATACAGTAAGGCAAAACACCGGACCGCATATACAGATATAAAGGGAAACAACAAGGGGAAAGAACTATGAGCGATATCAACGACAATGAAATGAAACAGGAGCTGAAAAAGGCCGAGAGAAAGGGTCGTCGCAAAGGCTGGTGGGCAAGGATACGCAACTTCTTCCTGGGCGTCATCTGCGGCATGCTCATACTGACGCTGTTCACTGCGTATATGCACGGACTCGCGATCAAGGACACTTTCAGGGCGCTCTTCACGACCGAGACGGCCGTCGAGGACCACGACCTCACGCTCATCAATCACCGCATATTCGGCTACAAGGTAGCCGACTTCGCGGACGCGATCCTGGGCGACGAGGAGCAGCTGAAGAAACTCGAGGTCTATTCGCGCGAGGTGTCGGACGTGTCGACTCTCACTCAGGCGGGCCTCTTCAAACTCAAGGCATTCTCGAAGTATCAGTACGTAACCTTCAACGGCAAAGCCATCTACACGGTCGATCTGAGCGGTCTGACAGCTGACGACATAACGCTCGACGAGGAGACGAAGGTCGTGACGATGAAGGTGCCTGAACCTGTGCTTGAGCCTATCAATATACCGAGCGAGGAGATCGTGTTCGGCGACGTGGAGAGAGGGACCTTCCTGGTGTTCGGCGATATCAAGCTGACGCCGGAGCAGCATGCGCTGGTCGAGACCGCTGCAAAGGATAAGATGATACAGAAACTCGAGGAAGAGAACGTGATCGAAGACGCGAAGGTCGCTGCCGAGCATTCGGTATGGGAGATCTTCCAGCCGATGGTATCGAAGCTTTCGTCGAAGTACACGCTCAAGATCGAGTTCAAATAGGAAAGAAATGCAAAGGGACTGCGCGATGAGGAAATGCTGCGTTATAGGCAGGTGCCTTTCAGAAGAGAATAAAAGAACCATGGCCGGAGTCGCCGCTGAGTGCGGCTTCGATATCGATTTTTACGCTACTGACGCGGAGGCTGCCGGAAAGGTGTCTGATGCCGAAGTCATCTATTGCAACAGCCCTGCGCTGTTTAAAGAGATGCCGCGTCTCAGGTGGTGTCATTCCATGTCCGCGGGTGTAGGACATTTCCTTGCGGGAGGGGCTTTCGACAGCGGGAGAATCATCCTCACGAACAGCTCAGGCTCATACGGAAGGGCTATCTCCGAGTACGTGATAATGACAACTCTGATGCTGATGAAACGCATTCCCGAGTATGAGGAGATAATCAAAGAGCGCCGGTGGATACACAGCATGACAATAGGGTCGATCGCAGACAGCAGTATCGCGATCATCGGCACGGGAGATGTCGGCCATAGCGCGGCTTTGAAGTACAAGGCTCTTGAAGCGAAGCGCGTTGTCGGGTTCAACAGAAGCGGACGCCAGGCGGAAGGCTTTGACGAAGTGTTCAGGATCGATCAGTATGAAGAGGTGATGAGCCGCGAGAAATTCGACGTGCTCCTGCTGTGCGTGCCGGGGACTCCGGAGAGCGAGGGACTGCTCAGCAGGGAGCGAATCGCCATGCTCTCCGAAAAGACATATGTTATAAACGTAGGCCGCGGAATGGCGATCGATCAGGACGCGCTCATCGACGCGCTGAATGAAGGCGCGATAGCCGGCGCGGCACTGGACGTCGTATACCCGGAACCTCTGCCGGAAGACCATCCGCTCTGGACGACCCGGAACCTCATACTGACGCCTCACATATCCGGCGACATGGGGCTGCCGTACACCGTAGACCTGACAGTAGAGATCTTCTGCGACAACCTAAGGCGCTACTCCCGCGGCGAAGAGATGACACACGTGGTGGACATAAACGCGGGTTACTGATAACAGACGGTCAAGCATAATAACGGAGGGTGCTTACAGGTGCGAGTAAAACCGTATAAAGGAAAAGACAAGTTCATATTCTTCAGCTATTCCCACAAGGACATTGGAGAGGTGCTCGAGATAATCGGACACCTTCAGAGAAATGGCTATAATGTCTGGTTTGATGAGGGAATAGATCCGGGGACGGAGTGGGATGACAACATAGCGCTCCATATCGAACTGTGTTCGTATTATATCGCGTACGTCACGAACAACTATGTCGATTCGCAGAATTGCCGCGATGAGTTGAACTATGCCCGGGATCTCGAAAAGGACAGGCTGATGATCTACGGAGAAGATGCAGATCTCCCGAGAGGCATGAAGATGCGCATGAACCGCCTCCAGGCGATCTGTAAATACAGATACCGCGACCAGGAAGATTTCTACGAAAAACTGTACAATACACATGGGCTTGAAGCGTGCAGAAATAAAACTGAAGAACAACCGGCAGTCGAGGAAGTCGCTGAATCGACCGCTGAAGAAAAGGAAAAGGCCATCCTTTCGCTGAAAGAGCGACTCCGAGACCTACTCGGAGACGCTCAGAGCGATAATGCAGGGGCCGATACGACAAAGAAGATAGACAAGTTCTACAAGCAATACCGCAAGAACGAGGAATTCCAGAGGAAGCTTGATGAGGAATATGAAAAGCTGAAACGCGGGGCAGACTCAAGCATCAGCGGAAACGAGACCGATGAGGACATTGAAGTCGGAGACTGTGTTTTATTCGGTTCATACAAGCAGGATAATGCTGCGTCAAACGGCAAAGAGGACATTGAATGGCTTGTGCTTGCAAGGAGCGGCAGTAATGTGCTTGTCGTAAGCAAATATGCTCTGGACAATCAACCCTACAACGCAATGCTTACTTACACAACCTGGGAAACAAGTACCATTCGCAAATGGCTGAACAGTGACTTTTTCAATACGGCGTTTACCGATGAAGAAAAGAGCATGATCCGGAGCGTGGCCGTCAGCGCGGACAAGAATCCGGCTTGCAATACACCTCAGGGAAACGATACTACAGATAAGGTATTTCTTTTAAGCATAGCGGAGGCAAATAAGTACTTCAGCACAGATGATGACCGTCAATGTCAAGGGACAGCGTACTGTTATGAGAAAGGCGCAAGCAAAGATGATAATGGCAACTGCTGGTGGTGGCTGCGGTCGTCTGGCGTTACTTCCCACCACGCTGCAGATGTCGACTATGACGGCTCCGTCTACGACCATGGTGACTTTGTCAACAATACATACGGGGCGGTTCGTCCCGCTATATGGATAAATCTCGACGCTTGAATCTTCGGATCTGAGATCCTTTTGCAATATATAAAAGACATAAAAGACAGGAGAAGATAAATGGATAAAAAAACCGTTCTTACTATTATAAAACTCATACCGCCGGTCTCGGCGGTCCTCGCGTTCATACTGATCTTCACATCCGCGCAGGCCCCGGTGCTCGCCACCGTGACAACGCTGCTGGGGTTCTTCGGCTTCGTGTTCTTCTTCATTGGACGCAAAACGGCCAAAGAAGACAAGACGCTGAAGATACTCGGATGGCTCGACCTTCTTTCGACCGTGGCTATCATAGCGCTGTATCTCATCGCGATGGCCGCGTTTGCGGGGGTCTTTTCGTCCGATGGAGACATTGAAGAAGATGGTGACTCTTATGCGGTGGAGGAGCAACCAGTAGGAGCCAACATAGGCACTTTCGAGTCTGTCGACATGGACGGCAACGAAGTGAGCGAGGCGATCTTCGCGGACAAGGACGTCACTGTAATAAACGTATGGGCCACCTTCTGCGGCCCGTGTATAGAAGAGATGCCCGAGCTCGCGGCGTGGGATAAAGAATTGCCGGACAATGTGCAGATCGTCGGCATCGTGATCGACACTCCGCCGGCCGGGACTGACGGCGACGGCGGTGACTGGGGAGGCGACCCGGACAACATCGAGCTCGCGAAAAAGATCTGCGATGAGACAGGCGTAAAGTACACCAATGTCCTCGCGAGCGGATCCGTGATGGAGACATTCGAGAAAGTCCAGGCGGTCCCAACGACTTTTATCGTGGACAAATCAGGAAATCTCATCTGCACGCCTTTCGTCGGCGCGTATGTAGAAGGATATAAGACAACTGTCGAAGATTATCTCGCGGGGCTATAAACCCGCAGGGCGGAAAATGGAAAACAAAACGAGACTGCTGATCGTAATACTGCTGCTTGTAGTCTCCGCGGGTCTCATGACGGCGGGCGTCATGCGCGGAGAACTGTTTGCCGTGTTCACTAAGGCGATCCACATCTGCCTTGAGTGCATCGGACTGGGGTAGGCTCATGAAGATCACGCAGGATGTAAGGCGCAAGATAATACAGATAGCGGCATTCGGCTTCTCCAACAGCTACGTCGGCAACTTCGCCGGCGGCAGGCTGTACAAGGGGAGCTGGAAGAACTTCTGCAATCCGGGCATGAACTGCTATTCCTGCCCGGCGGCCAGGTTCGCGTGCCCGATAGGAGCCATGCAGGCGGTCAGCGGGTCCGCGAAGTTTTCCGTGAGCTTCTACGTGCTGGGTTTCGTACTGGCACTGGGAGTCGTGTTCGGCAGGACCATATGCGGCTTCATCTGCCCGTTCGGGCTTATCCAGGAACTTCTGCATAAGATCCCATCGCCAAAGAAGCGGATATATAAACCGCTCACATACGTCAAGTATGTGCTGTTAGCGGTGTTCGTGCTTCTGATGCCGGCGCTTCTTACCGATGATTTCGGGCTCAGTGCCCCGGCGTTCTGCGAATACATCTGCCCGGCAGGAACTCTTGAAGGCGGCATCCCGCTCCTTCTGACTCATCCGGAACTCAGGGCGCAGCTTGGCGGACTGTTCACGCTCAAGGCGGCGATCCTGATAGTGACTCTCATCGGCTGCGTGATCTGCTGCAGATTCTTCTGCAAGGTGATGTGTCCGCTCGGAGCCATATACGGACTGCTAAACAAGATCAGTCTGTACCGCATACATGTGGACCGCGCCGGCTGCGTATCCTGCGGCAAGTGCGGCGAGGTCTGCCCGATGGACATCGACCCCGTGGCAAAACCGGACTCGGCGGAGTGCATACGCTGCGGCAAATGCGCGGCGTGCTGTCCGGCGCAGGCTATAAAGGTAGGATTTAAAGAGAAATGAAAAGGACTGATCAGAGCATATGCTCCGGTCAGTCTCTTTTATTGAAGCTGGTGCGCCCGGCGGGACTCGAACCCGCGGTCTTCGCCTTCGGAGGGCGCTACTCTATCCACTGAGCTACGGGCGCATGTACGCCGGGCGTCCGCCCGGCGGTTTTTTATCTTGTGACGCTTGGCTTTGATCTGCTTCGGTCTAGAGATAGTCTACCTCGTGGCCGATCGGCCTGCACATGAGATCGTCCATGGCATCTGCAACGGAGATCTTTCCGTTGATGACATTGTAGATGGCTTCGAAGATAGGCATGTCGACGCCCATCTGTTCGGAGAGCTCATGGACTACCTCCGCCGTATACATGCCCTCGGAGACCATGCCGATCTCCTTTATGGCGTCTTCAGGCTTGTAGCCCTTGCCGATCAGTCTTCCGCAGCGGAAGTTCCTGGAGTGGACGCTCATGCATGTCACGATCATGTCGCCTATGCCGGCAAGCCCGAAGAATGTCGAAGGCCTTGCTCCCATCATGACTCCGAGTTCTGTCGATTCCGCGCAGCCTATCGTCAGCAGGGCGGCCAGAGTGTTGTCACCATAGCCGGCTCCGTTGGCAATGCCCGAGCCGACAGCCAGCACGTTCTTGAGCGAAGCGGCGAGCTCCATACCCATCATGTCGTCATTGAGATAGACTCTGAATTTGTTTGTCGTGAAAAGGTTTGCCATTGCCAGAGCGGATTCCTCCTTGCGGGACGACATCGCCACGCATGTCGGGACTCCGATGCCTACCTCCTCGGCGTGAGAAGGACCGCTGATGCAGACATATCTGTCAAGATCGAAGTATTCGCCGATGACCTCGGACATCCTCTTGTGAGTCTTCTGCTCGAGGCCCTTGGAGATGCAGGTGATGACGGCATCCTCGCGGATGTAAGGGGCCGCCGCTTTGATGGCGCTTCTTACGTGCTGCGCCGGAAGGGCAAATACCACGAAATTCGCGTCTTTCAAAGCTTCTTCATTTGTCTTGCAGAAGTGGTAATCACCCTTGAGCTTTACGCCCGGCAGGTAATCCTTGTTCTCCATATCCGCTTCCATGCGCGCAAGGTGGTCCTGATCGATGTCATACATGTTGATCCTGCAGCCTTTGCCCGCAAGTACTGTTGAGAGAGCTGTACCGAAGCTGCCTCCGCCTATAAATGCAACTGTTGTCTTCATAAGTGCCGGTTTCCTTCCTTGTTATATAAGCATGTGGATCGGTATCGGTTCATTTTGGCTGTGCAACCATATAATTATACTGTTTTTGCGGGGCAATTAAAACCGTTTTGGGCGCTTTGACCGATCGCGTCAGTCTCATTAATAGATGCACTCGGCGGCGTTCATGTGGTATACTGATACCCATATAACGGGCAGACGGGAATGTGCCCGCGTAAAGGAGACAGAAATGGCATCTAACAAAAGCAAGAGAGAAATCAGATTCGCTCTCACTGATGATGACTACAACGCGTTCGGACGCTATCGCATATTGTATACAGCGGGCGGCCGCAAGCTGGTCAACAGGCAGAGGCTCACATATCTCATCAGCGGCGCTTGCCTCGCGCTGCTGTTCACTGTGTTCCATCTGGACCGCAACTTCACGATGCTTGCCTACATAGTAGCCGCGGTGATCGGGATAGGCGGAACGGTATTCGCTGAGAAGCTGGTGCTCAAGCAGCAGGCCGACGCGATCAAGAGGTCTCAGGACACCGTTGAACGGGTCCACCCTGAAGAGAACGTGGTCACTCTTGGCGACGACTTCCTGATAACGGACGCCGGAGAAGACCACCAGGAGTTCGACTATAAGGACATCAAACTGGTGGACCTCACGGAGGACGCCATCTATGTATGGATGAGCGATACCATGATAATGCCGGTCCCTCGCCACGCGTTCAGGAACATGGACGACATGAAGGAAGCTTACAAGTTCATCCGCGCGAAAATCAAGGAAAAGGGCGGCAGCGTCGACGGTGAGGAATAGACTCGCCGCACATGTACTTTGTGAAAAACAACAAAAAACGGCCCGTTTTTAGTTGACTTAACACACAATCACTGTTATAGTAGCAACTGAACTTATTCTATGAAAGGAGCACATCTGCATGTCTAAAAGAATGATGATGGAAATGGGAATGATGGGCATGTGCATGTGCAGAGCCGAATGATAGCATAGGATAAGGTCGTAACGAATCCATAACTGTGTATTATTCTCATGTGTATGAGATGCAGGGGGCAGGTCGTTAAGGCCTGCCCCCTTGTTTATGGCCTGCGTTTGTTATAAAATGGCGCGGTATGCGGCCCTCAAAACAAAGGGCGGCGCGTAAGCCAAAAGGATGAAAGCCAGAACGACATTCAGAAAGGAACGAAATGGCAGAACACATCATCAGCCTGCAGGGAGTGACCAAGGAATTCGATACCAAGGGCGGCAAGGTAGTCGCTCTGAAGGATATCAACCTTGACATAGAGAGGGGAGACTCCTACGGGATCATCGGTCTGTCCGGTGCAGGCAAATCGACGCTCGTAAGGACGATCAACCTGCTCGAGCAGCCGACAGAGGGCAAGGTGCTCTTCGACGAAAAGCTGCTGACGGGACTCGGCACGAAAGAACTGAATCTGAGCAGGCGCAAGATCTCAATGATATTCCAGCAGTTCAACCTGCTGATGCAGAGAGACGCGCTGGGCAACATACTCTTCCCGCTCGAGATCGCGGGAGCGCCAAAGGCGGAAGCGCTCGAGAAAGCGAAGGAACTGCTGAAGGTGGTAGACCTGGAGGACAGGGCGCACTCATATCCGTCGCAGCTGTCCGGAGGCCAGAAGCAGAGAGTAGCCATAGCAAGAGCGCTGGCTTCGGACCCTGAAGTCATCCTCTGCGATGAGGCGACTTCGGCTCTCGACCCTAAGACGACCCGCTCGATACTGGCCCTGCTCCGCAGGATCAACGAGGAGCGCGGCATCACCCTGGTGGTGATCACTCACGAGATGGAAGTCATCAAGCAGCTCTGCAATAAGGTGGCGGTCATCGAGAACGGCGAGATCGTAGAGCGAGGCGAGGTGCAGGAGATCTTCAAGAAGCCTAAGACAAAGGCGGCGAGAAAGCTCTTCTTCCCGGACGGCGACTACCGCGAGAAGCCGCTGACCAAGACTTCAACGAAGAACAGGGTCAGGCTGGTGTTCGACGAAGCCACCGCGGGCGAACCGATAATCGCCAACATGATAATGGAACTCGGAGCGCCGGTGAACTTCCTCTACGCGAACCTCGACGTGCTGGGAGAATCGCAGAAAGGCCAGATGGTCCTCTGCCTGGCGGCCGACAAGGCGACGGCCGATAAGCAGAAGGAATACCTGAAAGCGAAGGGCGTCGAGTTCATCGAGATCGACGAGGACGATGAATACGGAGAGGAGGTAAAGGCGTAATGGATGCAGGTACACTTTTTCAGCTTCTCAAAGAAGGAACGGTACAGACGCTGATCATGACCCTGATAGGCACTCTGGTATCGTACATCATCGGACTTCCGGTCGGAGTATCGCTCATAGTCACCGGACCGAACGGCATCAGGCCGGTCGGCTGGTACAACAAGGTAATGGGCTTCATAGTAAACGTCATAAGGTCGATGCCTTTCCTGATACTGATGATCGCTTTCATGCCATACATAAGGAAGATCATCGGCACGGGAATAGGGACCTGGGCGACGACGGCGGCCCTCATACTCGCGGCATGGCCGTTCGTAGCCAGGATGGTGGAACAGAGCCTGCTCGAAGTCGACCCGGGAGTGGTCGAGGCGGCACAGGCCATGGGAGCGAGCAACCTGCAGATAATCTGGAAGGTGCTGCTGCTCGAAGCCAGACCGTCACTGCTCAACGGAGCCGCGGTCGCGACCATCACCATACTCGGATATTCCGCGATGGCCGGCACGCTCGGCGGCGGAGGTCTCGGAGACATCGCGATCAGGTACGGCCACTACAGATTCCAGGCCGACATCATGTGGATCACCATACTCGTACTGATAGTACTGGTACAGATCATGCAGGAGATAGGCATAAGGCTGGCGGCGAGACTCGACAACCGCATCAATTAGTTAAAACCCCAGAGGGTGAAAATAAATAAGCTATCAATTATTTCAAGCATAACTATCTAAGTAGAAAGGGAAAGACAATGAAGAACATCAAAAGATTCAGCATTCTTGCAGCAGTTCTCGTACTTACGCTCGGCATCCTCACAGCTTGCGGAGGCGGCGGCGGAGAAGACAGCGCGGACAAGACAATCAAGGTAGCGGCATCGCCTACACCGCACGCAGAGATCCTCAACTCTGTTAAGGATCAGCTCGCGGAAGAGGGCTGGACTCTCGAAGTCATCGAATTCGACGACTATGTACAGCCTAACGTAGCTACAACAGACGGCGACGTAGACGCCAACTACTTCCAGCACGTTCCTTACCTCGATCAGTACAACGAGGAGAACGGCACGGACCTGGTACCGGTAGCCAACATGCACTATGAGAAGATGGCTATTTACGCAGGCACAAAGGACTCCCTCGACGCTATCGAGGCAGGCGACAAGATCGGCGTTCCTAACGACGCTACAAACGAAGCCAGAGCTCTGAAGGTCCTCGCAGAGCAGGGTCTCATCAAGCTCAAAGAAGGCGCTAGCGAGACAGCTACAGTTACGGACATCGAAGAGTATCCAAAGGGAGAGATCGAGATCGTTGAGCTCGAGGCTGCTTCGATCCCGGCTTCGCTTCCGGACCTCGCATTCGGAGTCATCAACGCCAACTACGCTATCCAGGCGGACATCATGGACAAGGTAGTCGCAGTCGAGGGTACTGACGAGGCTCAGGAGGACACTTACGTCAACATCATCGTTGTCAACGCAGGCAATGAGAACAGCGAAAAGATCCAGGCTCTCGTAAACGCTCTCCACTCTGACGCTACAAAGACATTCATCGAGGAGACATTCAACGGCGCTGTAGTCGCTAAGTTCTAATCGACTTAAGAATGAAAGAAATCAGAGTTGCTGTTCTGGCGGGAACGCCTGTTGACACCGCCATGGGTGTCGAGTACATAAAGAATAAGAACTCCAACGCGGAGGGGCAGTATCTGCTGCCCCTCTCTGAGCCTGTGTCGGAATCCTGCGACGCGCAGCTGAAGTTCCAGTATTCGGACGAAGACCAGAAACGCGCCGTGATGGACAACATCTTCGACCCGGACATCGCGGACGGGGTGAGGGACTTCTTCATTTACTGCAATTCACTGTCGGGATCTTTCGATTTCGATACATATGCCGTAATGAAATCTTTTGACTGCGGACATGACATCCGCATATTTACGCCTCTTCAGGTGTACAGAAGACTGGGCGAGTCGTACAGCCGCATCGGAGTCATGGCGGCCAACAACCTCTCGGCGCACGGCATAGAGGAAGCGTTCACGGCCGCAAACCCCGACATCTACGTCATCGGCACCGGCAACATGGCCGTAGTGCGCGCGATAGAAGACGGGGTCGCGCCGGCGGAGATAGTAAACAAGTACGGACTTGAAGACATGGTCAGGTACATGGAGGCAAGCGGAGCCGAGGCCATTGTCCTTGGCTGCACGCACTTTCCGTACTTCAAGGATGAACTTGCCGGACTGACCGATCTCCCGCTCATCGATCCTGCCGACGAGATGTACGATGCGCTGATAAGCGCGTCAGGCGGACTTAAATAACAACTTTTGAAGAGAGACCGGCGGCCTGAAAAAGGCCGCCGGTTTTCTTTATTTTGCCCGTGATATTTAGTATAATCTACTATGTATGATTATGTGCTGTTTATGGCACGCGACAATCGATAAAAACTATTCAAAAGGGAAGGAAAAATGGCTGGAAACTTCATAAAAGTAGGCAAATGGGGCGAATGCCTCTGGGGTATAGACGAGAACGGGAATCTCCTGATCGACAAGGGCGAGGCAGTGAGCCTCGGCAGCGCGGGAGCGCCGTGGAAGGGTTTTGAGGACGCGATAACATCAGCGGTCGCGACGCGCGAGATCACATTCCCGGACGAAGCTTCGCTGTCGGGCCTTTTCATGGGCTGCAGAAAAATGACAAAGGCGGATCTGAGCGGATTCAGGACGGGCAACGTTGCCCGCATGGATTCGATGTTCGAGGGCTGCGCAAATCTGGTGGAACTCGATCTTTCGTCTTTCGATACGCATGCTTGCTCTGACATGAGCAGGATGTTCGCAAGATGCGGCAAACTCGTAGACATCCTTCTGGGAGACGACTTCAGCACGGAGGGAGACGGCAGCACCGACTGCGGAAGGCTTGCGGTAAAGGAGTACGGAAAGTACAGAAAAGGCAAGACCATATCGGTAGAGGGCTTCAAGGTGTTCTATCACGGCAATAAAGGCGGAGATGAAGAGCCTGAAGAAAGAGAGACGGTCCCTAACGAGAAATATATCGTGGAAGGCAACATGTTTGACGCGCCTGATGAGAGAGCGTCTTTCATAGCGTGGAACACGGAGCCTGACGCTGACGGAGACTTCTTTGAGCCGGGCGATGAGATCGCGGCGGTGGATACCGACGTGCATCTTTTCGCTTTGTGGGCGCGCGTGCCTGAGGTCGGCGCCATCGCCGAGCCTCCTGCGATCACTTTCGGCGAGACCATACCGTTCGAGCTTCCTGAGATCATCTCGGAGAACGATCCGGAGGTAAGCGGCTACCTTGAGATAAGCGAGACCGGCGAAGAAGGCACCTGGAAAGCCATCAGCCATGAGGCGGTGCTTCCGGTCGCTTACGACGGATACCTGATGAGGCTGCATGTGTCCAACAGCATAGGCGACGCGGTGTCCAATACCGTAAGGCTCAGCATCAGAAGGGCCAATATCGACATGTCCGGAGTGCGCTGGGCCGAGGAAGAGGACATGACATATGACGGTACGCCAAAGCATGTCTGGCTCGAGGGCCTGCCTGAGGGCGTGGTCCCTGTATACAGCGGCAATGAAGCGACGGAGGCCGGCACATACGTCGCCTCGATCAGTTTCGATTTCGATCAGGACAACTTCAACGAGCCTCTCGTGGTCCGCGAGTATGAGTGGAAGATACGCAAGGCTGTCTACGACATGTCGCAGGCGCGCTGGGACTATGAAGGCGCGTACACATACGACGGCAAGAGACACAGTGTAGAGATAAAGGGACTTCCGGAAGGCGTGAGGCCGAGCTATGAGGGCAACTCCGCCGCGAATGCAGGAGTATATACCGCGACGGCAAGGCTGATCTGCGACACGCAGAATCACGAAAAGCCGCAGGACGCTCCGCCATGCGTATGGGAGATAAAGAAAGTTGAGATAGAGGCTTCAGAACTCGAGTGGTCGGGCCATGAGGACTTCGTATATGACGGCGCGCCTAAGCAGGTATACATCACAAACCTGCCGGACGGAGCCGACGTCGAATATGACGGGGCCACGGAGACGCAGGCGGGCAAGTATCTCGCCAGAGCAACTCTCAACGGCAACTACTGCTTCATCGGCAGCGCCGAGCATGAATGGGAGATCGCTAAGGCGGACTACGACATGTCGGACGCCGCGTGGGGCGACTCGGAGGGATTCGTATATGATGGAGAGGTGCGCAGCGTTGCGCTCGCTTCGTTCCCGCAGGAACTGGGCGTAAGATACAGCGGCCATGAAGGAAGGGGCGCGGGCGAATATCTGGCCAGGGCCTCGTTCGTCAATCCGGATACGCACAACTTCAACACCCCTGAGGACATGACCCTCGAGTGGAAGATAGATAAAAAAGAACTGGATATGTCGGCTGTCAGATGGAACTACGACGGCGCCTTCACATATGACGGCGAGATCAAGAGGGTCGAACTCGAAGGTCTGCCTGAGGGCGTATACGCCGAGTATGAGAACGCGGCAGCTTACGACGCGGGCATTTACATGGCTCACGCCGTGCTCAAGTATGACGCGGACAACCTCATCGTCATATCCCCGGCCGACTGCCAGTGGAGGATACTGAAGAAGAGGATAGACATATCCGAAGTCTACTGGGATTACACAGATCCGTTCGTCTATGACGGCGGAGAGCACAGCATATACCTCGCGAACCTGCCTGAGGGCGTCGACGCCGAATACAGCGGCAATACGCATATAGAGGCCGGCAAGTACGCGGCGGACGCCGTGCTGGTCCCGAAGGACGCCAATAATTACGACGTCCCGGAGATCAACGGCTGCACATGGTCCATAAGCAAGGCCGAACTGAAACTGCCGGAGATCGTATGGACCGACTCTTCGGATTACACATACGACGGCAGCGAAAAGACCGTTGAGATATTCAACGACCTCGGCGACGCCGTGAAGGTCGAATACACGGGCAACACGGGAAGGACCGCCGGCAGATATTATGCCAAGGCGTTTTTCGCCCCTGTCGACGACGTCAATTTCAGGGCGCCTGATCCGCAGGGACACGCCTGGACCATAAAGAAGGCGGAGTTCGACATGAGCGGCGCCCACTGGGATCACGCCGAGCCGTTCGTCTATGACGGCAGCGAAAAGTCCGTCAGAGTGGCGGGGATCCCTGATGGCGTGAAGGCCGAATACACCAACTCTTCGGCTGTCGAGGCCGGATCATATACGGCAGTGGCCAGATTCAGCGTGCTCGATGCCGACAATTACGAAGACAACATCCCTGACATGATGCTCGACTGGCGCATAGACAAGGCCAGGTTCGACATGAGCGGAGTCAGGTGGCAGGAGGAGAGAGAGTTCTCCTATGACGGCGAGACCAAGTCTCTGAGACTGACGGGACTCCCTGACGGGCTCACTCCTGAGTACAGCGGAAACACCGCTTCCGCGGCGGGCGAATACACCGCCAGGGCGGGATTCGTCTATGATGAAAAGAACTACGAGGAGCCGGATGTGGCGTCGTGCCACTGGGTGATCGACAGGACTCCTGTGGACACTTCGGCAATCCTCTGGGACTATGAGGAAGCGTTCATTTACGACGGCACGGACAAGACCGTGTCTGTGAAGGACGTTCCGGAAGGCGCTTCCGTCGTTTACAGCAACGCGACGGCATGCAAGGCGGGCACATACGTGGCTGCCGCGGAGATCGTGCCTGAAGATACCGACAACCTGCTCAAGGCAAGGGTCGAAAACCTGACATGGCGCATCGATAAGGGCGACTACGACATGAGCCATGTGCGCTGGGATTACGAGAAGCCGTTCACATACGACGGCACCGAGTTCAGGGTCGTGCTCAGGGGACTTCCTGAGGGCGTGCTCCCTACATACAGGGGCAACGCGGCGACCGACGCGGGCACATACAGGGCGACGGTCAGATTCACCGCCTCCGACACCCGCAACTTCAATACGCCTGAGCCTATGGAGCTCGAATGGGAGATCAGAAAAGCCGACTACGACATGTCGGGCGCTTCATGGGATTATGAGGGCGAATTCAGATACAACGGCAGGATGCACGAGGTATCGCTGCGCGGACTGCCTGAGGGCGTGAGACCTGTATATTCGGGCAACGCCGCGGCGGACACGGGCTCTTACGAAGCCTTTGCCGACCTGATACCTTACGACGCCGGCAATTACAACAAGCCGTCCATAGAAAGCTGCAAGTGGCAGATCGTCAAGGCCGACTACGACATGTCTGCTGTCAGGTGGGACTACAACTACGACAGAGTATATAACGGCAGGGAGCAGAGCGTACTGCTCGAGCAGCTCCCTAACGGAGTCACGGCATCGTACACGGGCAACGAGGCGACCGAGGCCGGCACCTACACGGCAAGGGCGGTGCTTACGGTGTCCGATCCGGCAAACTATAATACGCCGGCAGTCAGCGACTGCATCTGGGCCATCTTCAGAGCCGACCACGACATGAGCGGCGCTTCGTGGAGTTACGACACAGACGCTTTCGTATACGACGGTGAAAGAAAGACTGTTGAACTCCTCGGACTGCCTGAGAGCGTGAGCGCGGCATATTATGAGAACAGCGGCGTCAGGGCCGGAAGCTACACCGCGACCGCGACCTTCGAGTCGTCGGACGACAACTTCAACGCTCCTGAGCCTGTGAGCTTCGAGTGGAGCATTGCGAAGGCCGATTACGACATGAGCGAGGCCTCGTGGGACTATGACGGAAGCTTCGTATACGACGCGACGCCTAAGAGGATAGAGATCACGGGTCTCCCTGAGGGCGTGAGCGTAAGCTATGAGGGCAACACCGCGGTCGACGCGGGCACATATACCGCGGTCGCGAAGTTCAACATCGACACTTCGGACTACAACGTGCCTGAGGACATGTACTGCGAGTGGAGCATAGAGAAGGCGGATCCGGACATCCGCAGGATGAGATGGGATTACTCGCAGCCGTTCGTCTATGACGGCAGCGTCAGGACGGTAAGGCTCGACGGCGTGCCTGAATCGCTCGAGGTCGTATACAGCGGAGCGGACGGCGATGCCGCCGGATACTACACCGCTCACGCGGATCTGACCCCGAAGGATCCGGACAACTACAACGGCACATCCATAAGAGACTGCAAGTGGCGCATACTCAAGGCTTCCTACGATATGTCAGGCGCCAGATGGGAAGGCGACTTCGAGACCGTCTATGACGGAAGCGAAAAGTCGGTATATGTCGCGGGACTGCCTGAGGGAGTTACTCCTGTCTACAGAAACAACACGGCCACCGTCGCCGGAAAATACAGTGCGGGAGTAGACTTCGAGTGCGACAGGGACAATTATCACATGCCTAAGCTGCACGGATGCAAGTGGAGCATAAGCAAGGCGGCGTACGACATGTCAGGCGTCGAGTGGCAGGGAACGGAAGGCTTCGTCTATGACGGATCCGAGAAGTCCGTGTACCTCAGCGGACTGCCTGAGGGAGTCACCCCGGTCTACAGCGGCAATACCGCGGTCGACGCGGGCAGCTATGAGGCTTCGGTAGAGCTCGGCTACGACGCTGACAATTACGATAAGCCGTCGTTCGGAGGCTGCAGCTGGAGCATCGCTCCGGCGGCCATAACGATCGATCCGGACGCCATCCGCTGGACATACAGCAAGCCGTTCGTCTATGACGGCACGCCTAAGAGCGTCGCCATAGCCGAGCAGGTCCATGAACAGGGCTTCTTCGAAAGGCTGCGCGGCATCGCGCCAAAGGTGAGCCTCGCGGGCATCCCTGAAGGCTTCGATGTCATATACGAGAACGACACGGCGACCGACGCGGGCGTCCACTACACCACGGCGAAGCTCGTCGCGAAGAAGGCCGGCAACTACAAAGAGTGCGAGATCGCCCCTTGCAAGTGGGAGATCCTGAAGGCGCCTATCGACATGTCCGGCGTGCGCTGGGATTACGAAGGCCCGTTCACCTTCGACGGCGAGGAAAAGCGCGTCGAACTGGTTGGCCTGCCTGACACAGTCAAGGTGACATATACGGACAACAGGGCCATGAACGCCGGAGAATACGAGGCAATGGCTTCGGTCGAGGCCAAGGATCCTGTCAACTACGAGACGCCTGATCCTGTCAGCGGATGCTGGTGGCACATAGAGAAGGCGGCCTATGACATGTCCGGAGCGCACTGGGATTACGAGGACGAGTTCGTCTACAACGGCAAGGAAAAGAGCGTGCGTCTCGTCGGCCTGCCTGAGGGCGTCAAAGTCGAATCATACATAGGGAACAAGGCGATCGAGGCCGGCGGCTACACTGCCGAGGCAAGGCTCAGATACAGACACAAGGAGAACTTCGAGGCGCCGGCAGTCCCTGAATGCAAGTGGAGGATAGTAAAGAAACAGATCGATGTCTCCGGAGTCGCATGGGACTATGAAGGAGCCTTCGTATACGACGACAAGCCAAAGGAAGTGAAGCTCACGGGAGTTCCTGAGGGCATGGACGTGGTCTACACGGACAACTCCAGGATAAACGCAGGCACGTACACTGCCAGGGCAAGGCTCATTTACGACACGCATAACTGCGAGGCCGAGGACATCCCTGATCTCAAGTGGAGGATAGACAAGGCTGCCTACGACACTTCCGGTGTGCGCTGGACTTACGAAGAGCCGTTCGAATACGACGGCACCGAGAAGTCCATCAAACTGAAGGGAGTGCCTAAGGCGATCTCCGTAAGGTACAGGGACAACAAGGCCATCGCCGCAGGCATGTACACCGCGAAAGCGTATCTGACCTACGACAGCGACAATTACGAGGCGCCGGAGATAGAAACGACTATCGACTGGGAGATCAAATAATCGATTAACGTATGAATGGATATCTGATAGCAATAATAATACTTACGTTGTGTTCGACGTTCTTCTCGGCTACCGAGACCGCGTTCAGCTCGGCCAACAAGATCAAGCTGAAGAATCTCGCGGCTGATGACAACAAGAGGGCGGCTCATGCTCTCGCGCTCTGCGAGGACTTCGACAAGCTGATCACGGCGGTGCTGGTGGGAAACACGGTGTCCAACATCACCATGACATCGGTTGCGACCGTATACGGCATCACCACCTGGGGAGCCAGGATAGGACCGACCATCGCGACGGTCATGGTCACTCTTCTCGTACTCATCTTTGGCGAGATCTCGCCAAAGATACTCGCGAGGGAGTACGCCGAGGAAGTTGCGCTCTTCCTTACGCCGCTCGTAAGGGCTCTCATATTCGTACTGACTCCGCTGACTTTCATCTTCAACGGACTCAAGATACTGCTGAAGAAGGTCTTCGGAAGGAACGAGGAGCCTGAGTTCAGCGAGGACGAGCTGCTGACCATAGTCGAGGAAGCCGAGGCGGGAGGCGCCATAGGCGAGGAGCAGAGCGAACTGATCGCGAACGCCATAGAGTTCAACGACGTCGAGGCCATAGACGTAGTCACGCCGAGAGTCGACATAGTCGCGATCGAAAGAGGCACTCCGGTCGCCGAGATAAAGGAAGTCTTCAAGGAATCCGGCCTCTCAAGGCTGCCTGTATACGAGGACGACCTTGACAACATCATCGGCGTCATCAACCTGAAGGACCTCTACAACAACAACGTTCGCTCAATAAAGGACACAGAAAAGATCATCAAGCCGGTCGCTTACGTGGCCGAGACCATCAAGGCCGCGGTCCTTCTGAAGAAGATGCAGGCCAAGAGGACGCACATAGCCATAGTCGTGGACGAGTACGGCGGCACTACCGGACTCGTCACTCTGGAGGACATCATCGAGGAGATCGTGGGCGATATCTACGACGAGCACGACGCGGTGACTTCGAGAGACGTGAGGCCTGCGGGCGACAACGTCTACATGGTCGCCGGAGGAGCGAACCTCGAGGACTTCTTCGACATGTTCGACGAGGAGATAGAGGCCGACGCCACGACTGTGAACGGCTGGGTGATGATAGAACTCGACAGTCTGCCTAAGGCCGGCGACGAGTTCGATTACGAATCAAGACATAAAAAATTCCACGTCAAGGTGACTAAAGCCGATTCGAGACGCGCTCTCATGACGCGCATCAGGGTCGAGGACAAGCCTGAAGACGAGGATTGAAACGAAAGGAATAAAAGCAAATGGGTTTGATGGAAAAGATCTTTGGAGACCTTAACGCCAAAGAGGTAAGAAAGATCGAAAAGATCGTAGACGTAATAGAGTTGTACGACGCGCAGATGCAGGAGCTCTCCGACGACGAACTGAGAGCGAAGACGGACGAGTTCAGGGAAAGGCTTGCTGAGGGCGAGACCCTCGACGACATCCTGCCTGAAGCCTTCGCCGTATGCCGCGAGGCGGCGTGGAGGTCGCTCGGCATGAAGCACTTCAGGGTGCAGCTCATCGGAGGAGTCGTGCTCCATCAGGGGCGCATCTCCGAGATGAAGACAGGTGAAGGTAAGACTCTGGTGGCGACGCTTCCGGCTTACCTGAACGCGCTCGAGGGACACGGCGTGCATGTGGTCACGGTAAACGACTATCTGGCCAAGCGTGACGCCGAGTGGATGGGCAAGCTGTACTCGTTCCTCGGCCTCAAGGTCGGCTGCGTCATACACGCTGTAGAGGGACCGGCCAGGCACGAGCAGTACATGGCCGACATCACTTACGGCACAAACAACGAGTTCGGTTTCGACTATCTGCGCGACAACATGGTCACGTACAAGGAGGATCTCACGCAGAGAGAACTCAACTACGCCATCGTCGACGAGGTCGACTCGATCCTGATCGACGAGGCCAGGACCCCGCTCATCATTTCGGGCAGGGGCGTGGACTCCAGCGTGATGTACCGCAACGCCAACACCTTCGTAAAGACTCTGACGGCGGACAGGGAATACAAGGTGGAGGAGAAGGACAACCAGGTCTCGCTCACTGATGAGGGCGTAAAGCTCTGCGAGGCTTACTTCGGCATCGAGAACTTCTCCGATCCGGACAACATGGAGCTCAACCACTACGTGCATCAGGCGCTTCGTGCGAACTACCTGATGAAGAGGGACGTCGACTACATCGTAAAGGACGGCGAGATCCTCATCGTCGATGAATTCACCGGACGTCTCATGTACGGAAGGCGCTTCAGCAACGGACTCCACCAGGCCATCGAAGCCAAGGAAGGCGTCAGGGTAAGGCAGGAGTCAAAGACTCTCGCGACGATAACCCTGCAGAACTACTTCAGGATGTACAACAAGCTGGCCGGCATGACCGGTACCGCGAAGACCGAGGAAGACGAGTTCCGCGACATCTATAACATGGACGTAGTCGTCATACCGACCAACAAGCCTGTCATAAGAGACGACCTGGACGACTCGGTATACGCTCATCAGAAGGCAAAGTACAAGGCCATCGTCAACAGGGTCGTCGAGGCCCACGCGACGGGACAGCCTGTGCTGGTAGGAACCATTTCGATCGAGATATCCGAACTCATAAGCGACATGCTCAAAAAGCGCGGCGTAAAGCATAACGTGCTGAACGCCAAGCACCACGAGCAGGAAGCCGAGATAGTAGCTGAAGCCGGAAGGCTCGGCGCCGTTACCATCGCGACCAACATGGCCGGCCGTGGTACGGACATCATCCTGGGCGGCAACCCGGAATTCGAAGCCAGAAAGCAGATGAGAAAGGAAGGCTACACGGCAGAGCAGATCTCGTTCGCGACGGGTTTCGAGAAGTCGGACGATCCGGAATTCCTGGAGGCGAGGGAACGCTTCCACGCCCTGCATGAGCAGATAAAGGCGGAAAGAACTCCTGAGCAGGAGAAAGTCAGAGAACTCGGAGGCCTTTGCATAGTAGGTACCGAGCGCCACGAATCCAGGCGTATCGACAACCAGCTGAGAGGACGTTCCGGACGTCAGGGCGACCCGGGAACAACGCAGTTCTTCATCGCTCTTGAAGACGACCTGATGAGGCTCTTCGGCGGAGAGAGGATGCAGGGAGTGCTTGCGAGAGTCGGCATGGACGAGGACGAGCCGCTCGAGGCGGGCATGCTGTCGAGATCCATCGAAAGCGCCCAGAAGAAGGTCGAGGGCAAGAACTTCGGCATACGTAAATACGTTCTGCAGTACGACAACGTAATGAACAAGCAGCGTGAGATCATATACGATCAGCGCCGCATGGTGCTGGATGGCGAGGACGTCTCCGGCTACATAAAGAATATGACCTATGAGCTGATCGACGGCATCATCGACCCGGTCGTGATGGAATCCAAGTATTCCGAAGAGTGGGATCTGCAGAGGATCATCGACGGCCTCGTTCAGATAACGCCTGCCTTCAAGGGGAGGTTCACTCCTGACGAAGACTATGTCGTAAATCTCAGCGCGGAGCAGCTCAAGGACGATATAAAGCAGATCTTCGACGATCTCTACGCAGAGAAGGAAGCCGAGATCGGAAGCGAGCAGATGAGGGAAGTCGAGAGGATGATCCTTCTCAGAGTAGTGGACAACCGCTGGATGGACCACATCGACGCGATGGATCAGCTGAAAGACGGTATCGGCCTCAGAGGAATAGGCCAGCAGGACCCTGCGGTGGCCTACGCTCAGGAAGGCTTCGCGATGTTCGACGAGATGATCGCCGATATCAGGGAAGAGACCGTCAAATTCTGCTACAACGTGACCGTGACCACGAAGATCGAGAGGCGCAATGTGGTAAGCGGAAGCACATCCGCGGCGAAGGAAGAGTACAAGGACGATACCGCAGCTCAGCAGAGCAGAGGCGGAAAGGGCAGCATGCCGGCGGCCGCTCCTAAGGCGGATAAGACGGGCAAGCAGGAAACGATCAGGAGAGACACTCCAAAGGTGGGCAGAAACGATCCTTGCCCTTGCGGATCCGGCAAGAAGTACAAGAACTGCTGCGGCCGCAATAAATAGATAAAGACAGTTGCTTTACGGAACGAAAGGAGTCCCAAAATGCTGATATTCGTTATTATTCTGGTAGCTGCAGTGGCAGTGTTCTTCGCGGTGACTTACAATTCGCTGACCAAGGACAAGAACCGCATCGAGCTTGCCGAGGTAGAACTCCGTAAGTACGAGGAAGCCGGCGATCCTAAGGACATCGACAATGCCAGAAAGTACTACAACGCCGTGCTTCGCGACTACAACAGCAAGGTCGAGAGCTTCCCGACCAGTCTTGTCGCGAGCATGTTCAACTTCCCTAAGATGCATACTGAAGAGTTCGATGAAGGGCTCTAAAGGAGAAGGACAGATGAAGAAGACAGGAAACAAAGGCGTCAGAGTCATCAGAAGAGCGGCCTCGGTGCTGGCCATCGCGGCTGTCGTCTTCATGATGTTCCCGGCCGGTCTGCCGGGCGGGGACAGCCATGCGAGCGACAACACCATGTACACACTGGAATACAACGTCACGGTCGATGTCGCCAAGGACAATTCCTACGACTACCACGAATACCTCGACATGTATTACGTGACGGCGCACCACGGCATCTACAGGTACATACCGATGCAGGGCCAGAAGATCTCGGGCATAAAGGTGCCGGGCTACCATTGCGATACTTATACCCAGTCGGGCTACCAGGTCGTCAAGATCGGAAGCGGAGACTATACGCTTACGGGCGAGAATCCTTACGACATCTACTACAACATAGCGATGTACGAGGATGAAAACAGCGAAAAGGACATGCTGCTGCTGAACCTGATCCCGACTGACTGGGAGACGGACATCGGGGCGAGCAAGTGCGTCGTGACGCTGCCTAAAGAGGCCGACCTCAGCAAAGCCAAGGTCTACTCCGGGTCATACGGCACGGCCAGCAACGAGGACAACGCGATCCTCGAGACAGGCGATGACGGAAAGACGATCACCATAACGGCTGCCGACATCCCGGCTCATCACGGCATCACGCTGCAGCTCGAGCTTCCTCAGGGATACTGGGAAGGCGCGCCTCAGTTCGGCAAGGTGAGCATCGTGCAGATGTTCCTCTTCCTGCTCGGACCTGTCGGAGCCTTCCTGCTGTGGTATCTCTTCGGCAGAGACGATAAACTGGTCAAAACTCTCGAGTTCTACCCTCCGGACGAGCTGACTCCGGGCGAGATCGGATATCTTGTGGACGGCAGGGCCGACAGGCAGGACGTCATATCCACCATCGTATGGCTCGCCGACAAGGGCTACATCGAGATCGAGGAAATGGACAGAAAGAAGTTCAGATTCATTGCGATCAGAGAGCCGGGGACTGACGTTCCGCAGTACATAAGACAGATATACGACGGCATGTTCCCGGGAAAGGGCAATGTGAGGACGACGGCGCAGATCGGCTCGTCGAGCACGTTCGGCAAGAAGTACCTCAAGTCCAAGGAAACTCTTGAGGGAATGTTCAAGGGCAGCAAGGCGATAACGAGACCGGACTCCGTGATGGCAAGGTGGGCCTGCACTATCGCGGCCATCATCCCTGCAGCGGCGTTCGCCACATGGGGCGGTATCAACGGAGACGAAATGGGCGCCTTCGGCCTGATCTGGGCCGCGTTCCACATCTTTATATCAGTCAGGCTGATGTGCTCCGTTTATGACAACATCCGCTCGTCATCCAAGGTAAAGACGGTGCTCAAGGGTATCGGGGCGATATGGTTCTTCACGGTAGGAACGTCCCTGCTTCCTTTGACGTCAGACGCGCTGACCATACTGTCGAAGCCTAAGGCGCTGGCCGTAGTGCTGTATCTGTTCATAGGCACACTGGTCAGCATGTTCTTCGCTGTCATAGCGATAGCCAAGACAGACCAGTACACCAGGCTTCTGGGCAGGGTGCTCGGCTTCAGGGACTTCATAAAGACAGCGGAGGTCGACAAGCTGAACGAGCTGGTCGAGGAGGATCCGCAGTACTTCTATCACATCATGCCATACGCCTACGTGTTCGGCCTGTCCAACAAGTGGATCAAGAACTTTGAGGATCTGCCGATGACACCGCCACACTGGTATCACGGCACGCGCGGCTGGGATCATTATGATTACTACATGATGGGACGCATGATGAGCGACTGCAGCTCAAGCATGAGCAACAGCATCGTCATTCCTCATACGTCGTCCGGCGGCGGCTGGAGCAGCGGCGGCGGAGGCGGCGGAAGCAGCTGGAGCGGAGGCGGCGGTTTCTCCGGCGGCGGCTTCTCAGGCGGCGGTTCCGGCGGCGGCGGAGGCGGCGGCTGGTAAAAAACGCGAATGTCCGGGCGGGGGCGCGGCTCCCGCCCGAATGCTATTATTTAAGATCAGAAAAAACATGAAAAAACCGTATATCATTTTCGACTTCGACGGTACCATCGCGAATACGAACAACATAATCATCGCGTCGTGGCAGTCCACGTTCAAACGCTTTCTGGGGCACGAACTTCCGGTGAGGGAGATCGAGGCCACTTTTGGCGAGACGCTTTACGACTCGGTAGACAGACTGATCCCGGGCGAGCCGGTAGACGAGGTGGTCGCGCACTACAGGAACTACCAGGACACTCACCAGGAGGAATACAGGGTCTATGTCTTTGAGGGCGTGCGCGAACTGATGGACGAACTCAAGGCGCGCGGTCACAAACTGGGCGTCGCGACGTCAAGGACGGTCAAGAGCTTCAGCAAATACATGCGCGAGCTCGACATGGAAGGCTACATCGATGAGATAGTCACGATGGAAGATGTGACGAATCATAAGCCTCATCCGGAGTCCGTGGAAAAGGTGCTTGAAAAGTTCGGCGCGTCTCCCGGAGAGGCGATAATGATAGGCGATACGAAATACGACATAGGCTGCGCCAACAACGCGGGCGTCGACAGCGTCCTTGTAGGCTGGAGCCACTATGTAGATGAAGAGGCGATGGCGGCTGACGGATTCGAGCCGACCCACCGCATCAGGAGACCTGATCAACTTTTGGGACTGGTATGAGGCATCAATGGATCTGACGACCTTTTTACATGTAGTATTTGAATCCGGCTTCGGCCTTTTTTGCGTACTGGCTGCGATCTATCTGCATCTGTACAGTTTTGTCACGATCAAAACCAGACGCGTGATGACTGCGGCCCTGCTTGTCAGCGCCGTGATTAATTTCGCGGACACCATAGCGTACTTTTTCCGCGGAAGCACCACTCAGACCGGATACATCATGGTCAGGGTCAGCAATTTCGTGGTCTTCGCGGGCATGTTCGGGCTGCTTGCCCTGGGCTGCCTGCTGCTTGACAAGGTGCTTGAGGAAGCAGGCGCAAAGGAGGACGGAAAGCTGAGCCGGGCCATATACGGAATATGCGCGGCGGGCATAGTGATGCTTGCAGCTTCCAGACTGTTTGGCTTCCTTTATTATTTCGATGAGCAGAACAGATATCACAGGGAGAGCAGCTTCATACTCCTGCCTTTGATCGCGCTTGCCGGGATAATCCTTCTGATAGCGCGTACGGTAAAAGCGAAAGAGCCGCTCGGCAGGAGCAAGTTCAATGCTTTCATGGTCTTCTGGCTGCTGCCCGTGCTGGGCGCTGTCGCTCAGATCTTCTATTACGGGATCTCTCTTGCCAATATAGCGAATTCCATATCCATAATCCTGATGCTCGCGGTATATCTTCGCGAAGCGGTCAGAGAACTGACGATAAGAAAGAACTTCATACTTACGGCGGAGAGCATCGAAAGGATATCCGGAGAACTGGAAGACTTCTTCGAAAAGATCGGAACGGAAAAGCAGAACCGGATCAGGGTAAGATTCACCATAGAGGAAGCCCTGCTCAACACATGGCAGCACTTTGGCGACCTGACGATGGTGAAGCTGACGGCCGGAGTAAGATTCGGCAAGCCGTCCATCAGGATAGATCACGAGGGAGAAGCGTTCAACCCGTTCAGCAAAACGGGTGTCGCCGACACCGACTGGACCAGCAGGATGCTCTCATCCGCGGGACTGAGCCCTACATACAGCTACTCCCACGGAAACAACACGATGAAGCTGGCTCTTGGCAGGCTTCAGGTCAACCCGGCGATCACGCTGCTGATCGCGATACTCTTTGGTCTGATCACCGGCACGGTAGCGATGATAGCGCTGACGCCGCCGGACGCGGCATTTGTCACGAACGGCCTTCTCGTGCCTGTATATGATCTCTGGAACCGCATCCTTTACAGCGTGTCCGCTCCGGCCATGCTTGTCATAGTGATATCCACAATGCTCGATACGCGCGATGTATCGGAGCAGGGAGGCAACTCGGGCCGCATAGTCGGCAGGTACTTCGCGGTGAGCCTTATAGTGGGGCTTGTTCCCATCGCTCTTGTGTCGATGCTGAACAGGGGAGCGTTCAGTTCGGAGGCATTTACAAGAGATACAGCGGCCGAACTCATCCAAAAGTTCTTCAGCATAATACCTGAAAACCTTCTGGATCCGTTCAGGGATTTCAACACCGCCCAGCTGATAATGATGGGGATAGTGCTTGCGTACGCCGTGATGGCCGTGGGACAGCAGGCGAACGGCCTTGCTTCGTTCATAAAGCAGCTCTATCTCATAAGCACCCAGCTGGCTCAGTGGATAGCCTCCATCATGCCGTTGTTCACCATCTTCCTTACGGCGCAGCTGGTGCTTGAAAAGAACGCCGGCCTGCTGTTGGGCATGTTCACCATCATACCTTTCGCTCTCGCGGTGTCGGTCGCTGTAGGCGTGTTCATACTTCTGTATGTGTGCGCCAGGATGAAAGTCGATGCCGGGGTGATACTCAAAAAACTGTGGCCTTCGTTCTGGCTGACTTTCAGGACAGGGCAGGTGGATGAATCATACGCGCTTGCAGAGACATGCTGCCGCAAGGAACTGGGCATACAGAAGATACTGACGCAGAGGCTCATGCCGCTCGGACTGGTGCTTTACATGCCGATGAGCATGATAGGCATGATCTCGTTCGTGATTTTCGCGGCAGTTAGGAGCGGCATCACGATAACGCCGGTCTGGATGATCACCGCCATTGTATTCGCGCTGATACTTCTCGTCGCGGCCCCGCCTATACCGGGAATCAACCTGCTGTCGTACGTTGTCATTATCGGACAGCTGGGTCTGGGCAAGGAGTACATCATAGCCGCGATGATATTCGATCTGATATTCAATCTGTTCGCTTCCGCTGCAAACCAGATGATGCTGCAGCTGGATCTCATACTCCAGGCGGACAGGGTGGGACTTCTCAATAAGAAGAAGCTCGCCGAACCTAAAACGGAACAATAAACGGAGGAAAAATGTTACAGCTTGAAGAAATAAGAAGCCAGCTTCCGGCTCTAAGAGAGCAGATAGAGGAAGTGGGAGGTTATCTTTGACCCGGAAGGGCTCAGAAAACGCATAAAGGATCTTGAAGACGAGAGCCTGAAGGAGGGTTTCTGGAACGATCAGAGGAACGCCCAGAAGGTGCTCAAGGAAAAGAAGTCCCTGGAGGACAAGCTCTCTTTATTTGAGAGGCTTTCCGGAGAAGCGGAAGAGCTCCCGGATCTCATCGACATAGCCGAAGAGCTCGGCGACGAGGAAGAGGCAAAGAACGTGATCGCGGGCTATGAGAAGCTTTGCGACGAGCTCGAAGACCTCAAGACGCGCATGCTCCTTTCCGGCAAATACGATGACAGGGACTGCATACTCAGCATCCATGCCGGAACGGGCGGAGTCGACGCCAACGACTGGGCCGAGATGCTTGAGCGCATGTATCTGAGATACTGCGAAAAGAAGGGGTTCAAGACAAAGATACTAGACAGGCAGGACGACGTGGACTACGGGATCAAGAGTTCTACGATCGAGGTCTGCGGCGACAACGCCTACGGTCTCCTTAAGAGCGAGACGGGCGTCCACAGGCTCGTCCGCATATCGCCTTTCAACGCGATGGGCAAGCGCCAGACGTCATTTGCCGCGGTCGAAGTCGTGCCTGACATAGGCGATGACATAGAGGTGAACATCGATCCGGGCGATCTCAAGATCGATACATATCGGTCGGGCGGCGCGGGCGGCCAGCACGTCAACACGACTGACTCGGCCGTCAGGATCACGCACATACCTACGGGCATCGTGGTCACATGCCAGAACGAGCGTTCGCAGATAATGAACCGCGAAGTCGCGATGAAGATCCTCATATCCAAGCTCACGAAGATAGCGGAGGAAGCCCATAAGGAGAACCTGAACGAGATAAAGGGCGACCAGTCCATGGCGACCTGGGGCTCCCAGATCAGGAACTACGTGTTCCAGCCTTACACAATGGTGAAGGATACCCGCACGGGCGCCGAAGTCGGCAATGTGGAAGCGGTAATGGACGGAGACCTCGACGTCTTTGTTCGCGCCAAGCTGTCGCAGGACGCGGCGGAGGCCGTCCGCGGAGAATAATAAGAATGCTGAAACTGTTCGCAGGCAGAGAGAATATCGATAAGGAGCGTTTCATCTACGACTCTATCAGAGAGCGCGGAGGTGAGACGTTCGTTTTGGTGCCCGATCAGTACACGCTGGTGGCGGAAGAGCAGGCCCTCGCGATCCTCGGGACGGACTGCCTTTTCGACACGGAGATACTGTCGATGAACAGGCTCGGCCTTCGCATACTCATGGAGCAGGGCACGGAGTCGGTGAGGATGCTGGACAAGTACGGCAGATTCATGCTGCTTTCCCTGCTCATAAAAGAGCACTCAGAAGATTTCAGCATATTCCGCAGGGTGGCGGGCAAGATCACATTCACCGCCATGCTCAACGATTTCATCTCGGAGTTCAAGCAGCAGGACTGCTCGCTCGACGAGATGCGCGAAATGGCTGCCGGGGCGGAAGGCGATCCCATGCTCGAGGCCAAGCTGAAGGAACTCAGCGGCGTCATCGAAGCGTATGAAGAGGCGATCGGAGGAGTGTTCACGGACTCCGAAGACTACATCTCGATGTACATAGACGCGATAAAGGAATCATCACTGGTCCGCGGAAAAAACATCTGGATCTACGGCTACGACAGCATAACTCCGAGATTCGCCGGCGCGGTGATCGAACTGGCAAAAGCCGCGGAGTCGGTCTGCTTCATAGTCAACAGGAGCGACTTCGGGCTCGATGAGATGCTGACCGCGTCTCTCGCGGATCTTGCGGGGGAGCACGGCGTCGCCTGCAGCGTCGAAGAGATAGACCGCTCTTATGAAGCCCCGAAATCGGAGACCATAGCCCGCATGGAAAGAGGTCTCTGGAAGGACGTCCTGAGCGAAAAGGAGAGGGCGGCCAACAGGGATTTCGTGCCTGAGGACCTCACACTGGTCTGCGCTGCGAATCCGTATTACGAAGCGGAAAGCGCCGCGGCGTATATCTGGCATCTGGTCCGCGACCTGGGCTATAAGATGCGCGAGATACAGTTGATCGCGAACGATGAGGGCGCGATGCAGCCGATAATACGTAGGGTGTTCGCCGAATACGGCTTTCCGGTGTTCGCCGACACTTCGCGCGACATCACGGACAGCGCCGCGGTAGGCTTCATAGTCAATCTGCTCGATTTCACATTGCACCGCGGTCATTCGCCGTTCCTCTTCGCGATGCTCAAGACGGGTCTTTCGGGATTCGATGACGGAGCCATAGAGGATCTGGAGAACTACGCGCGCGAGTTCAGGGTGAAGGGCTCCATGTGGGACAGGCCATTCAGATACGGCAAAGACATCTATGACGAGGAGACTTTCGCGCGCATAGACGAGGTGAGAGAAAAGATATCGTCGGCGATCGCGAAGCTTGAGGCAATCGCGAAGGCGGACGATGTAAGGAGCTTCATAAAGGGATTCAGGGCTTACCTCGATGATGAGTGGATGCTGAGCGAAAGGGTCGCCGACGCGGCTGCCGCTCAAGACGAGGAGGGTCTCCATGACGAGGCGCAGCGCATGACCCAGAGCTTCGGCAAGGCGGTGGAGCTGCTCGGCCAGATAGACGAGATAATGGGCGATTCCGCGATGGATCTCGCGGAGTTCACGGACATATACAAGGCGGGCCTCTCGGACGTCGAAGTCGGTGTGATACCTCCGACTGTTGACGGACTTTCGATGGGCACCATGATAAGGACCAGGCCGCGCAGGATGAGGGCAGCGGTCATACTTGGCGCCTGCGAGGGCGTGATGCCGCTGAAGCCGGAGACGGAGGGACTCTTCTCTGTAGATGAGAAGGAGTTCTTCAAATCGCGCGGCTTCGCTCTCGGCAGCCTTACCGAGATAAAGATGGACGAGGAGAACGCCGCCATGTACCGCATGATGGCGCGCCCGTCCGAAAAGATATACATGAGCTGGGCGATGACCGACGCAGAGGGCAATGACAGGGAACCGTCGCCTGTGATCGCGGCCGTAAGGGAACTCTTCCCGGCGATAGACAGGGACAGTCTGATACGCAGGGACATAATCAGCGAGGGATACAGGGATTCCCTGCCAAACGGAGCGGTCGACGCGGTGAACACGGCGGACGATGGCATGAGGCACCTGATAAACCGCGTCAAGGCTCTTGACGGAACGGAAGAACCGGACGCCCTCACGCGGGCCATGCTCAGATGGTATGCTGACAACAGAAGAGACGAACTCGACGCTATGCTTAGAGCCGCGTCTTACGAGAACGATCCGTCGCCGCTTGGCAGACACACAGCTAAGCAGCTCTTCGCGCGGAGCGGAGGCACGCTCTCCCTGAGCGCTTCATCGATAAACAGCTACATGGACTGCCCGTTCAAGTACTTTGTCGAGAAAGGGCTCAGACCTAAAGAAGAGAGGACTTTTGAAAGCGATTCCCGATCCGTGGGAGATATCTATCACGAATGCCTCATGGCGGTCGCGAGACAGCTGATGGGCGACGCGGAACTCATGGAAAGGCTCAGAAGCGGCGGCGCGGACGGCCTGTCCGGACAGGAACAGGAGGACCTGCTTGAAGCGCTGGTGGCTTCCGCACTGGATGAGATATCGCGCAATTACAGAGGAGGGCTCTTCATCTCCGCGGGAGCGGAGGAATACCGCATGAGCCGCATACGCGAGATATGCGCCGCCGCCGCGAAGGCCATGGCGGTCCAGCTCGCGGCCGCCAGCGTGAAAGGGGCCGTGTTCGAAGAAAACTTCGGCAGACGCGGGACTTTCGAACCAATAAGACTTAAGGTCGGAGACGATGAAGTCCTGGTGGAGGGCAAGATAGACCGCGCCGACCTGATGGACGTCGACGGCGAAGACCGAGTCAGGATAATCGACTACAAGACGGGCTCCGACAAGCTCGACATGTGGAAGATGCGTCAGGGCTACAGGATGCAGCTGATGATCTACCTGATATCCGCTTCATCGGGCGGGCTCTCGCCGGCCGGCATGTTCTATTTCAACATAAAGGACCCGATCAGATCGATGGACGACCTGAGCGGTAAAAAGGCCGGAGAACTTCTCGATGAGAAGCCGGAGGACGGGTTCAAGCTGAAAGGCGCGTTCATAGATGAAGAGGGAGTGCTGGGAGCGATGCCTGAGAGAGTGCTCGACAAGGCGGACGGCAAGATAAGCCGCGAGGAATTCGAAGAGGTCCGCGGCGAGGTGCTGGCGCGCATCGGCGAGACGGCGGACGGCATACTCAGCGGAAAGATAGGCATCCATCCACTCAGGGTCGACAAAAAGTATGCCTGCAGATACTGCAGATTCAAGGCCGTGTGCAGGCGCGACCGCGGTTACGCGAAAAACTCCGCCCGGACCCTGAAGCCAAAACCGAAGGCAAACCAGGGAAGTAAACCGGTGAGGTAAACCAGAAGGAAACCTAGGGGGTGTGTATTTCACATTAAATCTCTGTTGAGATGCGCCTTGAACCGGTAATAGTCGGTAATAGTCACGCACAGACGGCAAAAACCCGGGAAAAGCGTGACACCGCGCGCTCGAAAGTCACGCACAGACGGCAAAATCCCGAAAAAAGCGTGACACCGCGCGCTCGAAAGTCACGCACAGACGGCAAAATCCCGAAAAAAGCGTGACACCGTGCATCCGAAAGTCACGCACAGAGGGCAAAATCCCGAAAAAAGCGTGACACCGTGCATCCGAAAGTCACGCACAGGTGGCAAAATCCTGAAAAAAGCGTGACACCGTACACCTGAAAGTCACGCACAGAGGGCAAAATCCTGAAAAAAGCGTGACACTATGCGTCCGAAAGACACGTTCAGACGGCATTTTTTTGAAATATGCGTGACTTGATTGTCACCGGCATCACGTACAGGCGTTAAATAAGACATTCATATATAAGACAAGAGGAAATATATTTGAAGATCATTTCAGTAGGGAGCAGCAGCTCCGGAAATTCATATATAATACGCGCGGAAGGACATACCGTGATACTTGACGCGGGACTGACCTGCCGCCGTATAATGGAGGCGCTCCATGAAGTCGGCGCCGGACCTGAAGACGTCGAGGCCATACTCATAACCCACGAGCATTCCGATCACGTGAAGAGCGTGAGGGCGGTCGCGAGGAAGTGCCATAACGCTGTGGTCTTTGCAAGCAGAGGCACTATCGGACACTCCGATAACCTGCGCCATGTGCCGGAGGAAAGGCTCTGCCCTGTAGGCGCCGGCGAGATCATTGAAATAGGCGGCCTGAGCATAGGCACGTTCCCGCTCAGCCACGACGCGGCCGAGCCGCTGGGATTCACAGTCGAGGCGGGAGATGAGAAACTGGCTGTCGTGACCGACACGGGCATCGTGACGGATGAGATATACGCTGCGATATGCGACGCGGACATGCTGGTATTCGAGGCAAACCACGATCCCGACATGCTGATGTTCGGCGGATATCCTTATACGCTCAAGGTAAGGATAAAGAGCGATGCCGGACATCTCTCGAATGACTATGCGGCGGAGGTGCTCACAAGGATACTGGAGGACCGGCGCGCCGAAGCCCGGGGGCCGCACGGGGAGACCCGTGATCCGCTGCGGATAATGCTTGCCCACCTCAGCTTCAACAACAACATGCCGCTTTTCGCGAGGCAGGCGGTAAAGGACGCGCTGACGGCCGCGGGCTTCAGCGAGGGAAGCGATTATCTGCTTGAGGTGGCAGCGAGGGAAGACCTGACGGACATGCCTTCGCTGTAGAGTAAAACAGAAGCCGGACACCGGTCATCAGAGGCAAATGATAAGGAAACGCGGACAATACAATACGTGATACAATAGACAATACAACTGACAATGCTTAACATAAGGATAATCTGCGTAGGCAAGTTAAAAGAGAAATACTGGGAGGCGGCATCGGCCGAGTATCTGAAGAGGCTCGGCGCGTACTGCAGCGCGTCGGTGATCGAGATCAGGGAGGAGAAACTGCCGTCCCATGCTTCGCGCGCGGACGAGGAGAACGTGATCGTGAAGGAAGGCAGGGCGATACTTGAAAAGGTGAATGCCGGCGACTTCGTGATAGCCCTTGACATAAATGGACGGGAGATGTCGTCGGAGGCTTTCGCGGCGAAGCTGGCGGACATATCGTTCACGGCTTCGACGGTCGATCTGCTGATAGGCGGAAGCCTCGGCCTCAGTGCCGAAGTCAAGTCGCGGGCGGATCTCAGGATGAGCTTCGGGCCCGTGACGCTGCCGCATCAGCTGGCCCGCATAGTGCTTCTGGAACAGGTATACCGCGCGTTCAAGATCAACGCCGGCGAGACATATCATAAGTAAGGAGAGAAAAATGGCTAACAAGTACAGCAAGAGCAATATATCGAAAAAGGCAGAGGAAGAAAAGACGATGCAGGAGTACGAGGAGCGCCGCAGAAAACTCAACACAGGCGCGAGAGTAATGGCGCTGATCCTGGTGGCCGCGATGGTGGTGTTCTACGTGATATCCGCGGGACTTTTCCTTTGGAATTAAAGGCCTTTTCCGCCGGAGAAAAAGGCCCCTTTTCGCTTGACAGACGCTTATAAGAAAACTGAAAAACGCCTAGGCGTTTTTTGTTTTGCTTTGTATTTTCATTTTTTATACATATATCGGAAAACATGCCTCAAAAAGTATGATAAAATATAAACAACTATAATCAGTTTTCGGTTATACAAGGTTGTTGACTCAATTACAGGAGGTGCCTATGGAATTACAGATTCAAGACCTGGTCACCTCTATCCGTAAAGAAGGGATAGAGGCGGCGAATGCCGAAGCGGAGAAAATCATTGCGGAAGCGAAAAAGAAAGCAGACTCTATCGTTTCCGGCGCTAAGTCTGAAGCACAGCAATTCAAGGATGCTGCCGAGAAGGAGATCGGCATCCTCAGAGAAAGTGCCGCAGTCAGCGCCGAGCAGGCGAAGAGAGACGCTGTCCTGGCTTTCAAGACTGAGATCCAGGGAGAGTTCGAGAAGATCCTCGCGGCCGATATCGGCAAGGAACTTTCGGGCGAAGGGCTTGGCAAACTGATCCGCGCGGCGGTCGCCGGGGAAAATGTTGCAGACTATGCAGCAGAAGTATCCGAGGTCGGTGAAGCTCTCAAGAAAGAGCTCGCACAGGAGATCAAGA
Organism: Anaerovoracaceae bacterium; assembly: GCA_045114795.1. Lineage (GTDB taxonomy): Bacteria > Bacillota > Clostridia > Peptostreptococcales > Anaerovoracaceae > Crickella. The sequence goes on along the minus strand of JBGUKZ010000003.1, from coordinate 173 downwards.
ACGGACTGGAAATCAGGCCGACAAAGGAAGTACAGCAGGGATTCCGCCTTGCAGCCAAGGACGGTTCCGGCTATTTTGACTGCACGGATGACGGAATCATGGAGATGCTGATGCCATACTTCAGAGATCTGGACTTCCAGTAAAGGAGGTACAGTATGGCTTCGTATTATTAT
>JBGUKZ010000002.1:0-11182 GCA_045114795.1 Anaerovoracaceae bacterium | reverse complement strand
AAAAGGAGTAGGAAGTTCCAAGAACGGCAGAGACTCCGAGGCGAAAAGACTTGGACTCAAGGTAGGTGCCGGTGAATATGTAAGCGCGGGAAGCATCCTCATGAGACAGAGAGGAACAAAGTTCCACCCTGGCAACAATGTCGGCAAGGGCGGAGACGACACTCTGTTTGCTCTTATCGACGGAACTGTAAAGTTCGAGAGATACGACAAGAAGAGAAAGCAGATCAGCGTTTACAGCAAGGAAGCATAAGGATCCAGGCTCCTACGTCATGTAGGAGCCATTCTTGTTATTAAGGAAAAATGTTCGTAGACAGAGCGGAGATCACAATCATATCCGGAAAAGGCGGCAACGGCGCAGTCACTTTCCGGCGCGACCCATATGTACCTGACGGCGGACCGGACGGCGGAGACGGCGGCAACGGCGGCAGCGTCATTTTCGTTGCCGATAAAAACCTCAGGACCCTGATGGATCTCAAATATAAGAGAAAATATCAGGCGGAGAACGGCCAGCCGGGAATGAAGCGCAACCGCTACGGCAAGAAAGGCCAGGATCTGTATATAAGGGTGCCGGTCGGCACGATGATAATCGACAAGGAGACAGGGCATCTTATGAAAGATCTTGTTCATGATGGCGATTCCGTTGTCGCGGCAAAAGGCGGACGCGGCGGAAAAGGCAATGTCCACTATAAAAGCAGCACCAGGCAGGCTCCTAATTTCGCGGAGGCAGGAGGTCCCGCGAAGACGCGCGAAGTCATCCTGGAGCTCAAGCTGATCGCTGATGTCGGCCTTCTCGGATTCCCTAATGTAGGAAAGTCTACGCTGCTTTCGGTCTGCACCAATTCCAAGCCTAAGATCGCGAGCTATCATTTCACGACGATAGATCCGAATCTCGGAGTAGTCTACCTTCATGACACAAGTTTCGTCATGGCGGATATCGCAGGCATCATCGAAGGCGCCTCCCACGGAGCGGGGCTAGGATTCAAGTTCCTTAAGCACATAGAACGCACTAAGGTGCTCATACATGTCGTGGACGTGTCGGGCTCGGAAGGCAGGGATCCGATCGAGGATTACAAAAAGATAAACGCTGAGCTCGAGCAGTTCGACAGCCGTCTTGCCGCGAAGCATCAGATAGTTGCCGCAAACAAGATCGATCTCGTCACGGACCGGGAAAAATATGACGAATTCATGGCTTTCATGAAAGAGGAAGGCCGCGAGGTCTATCCGGTCAGCGCAGCCGCGAGACAGGGACTGGATGAGCTCATGAACGCGGCGCTCCGCGGAGTCGAGAACTATGTGGAGCCTGACGACGAGCCTATGGTGATGTTTGATTTCGAAGCTGATGAGAATGAAGCTGATTACAGGCTTGTAAGCGGATACAGAGACGAAGACGGCGCATACGTGCTTGAAGGAAAGCAGCTGTCCAAGATATTCAACTCGACAAACTTCACGGACAGCGGCTCCATAAGATATCTCTACAACTACATAGTAAAGCAGGGAGGCATCGAGATCCTGAGAGAACTGGGACTCAAGGACGGCGATACCGTGAGGATAGAAGACTTCGAGTTCGAATTCACCGAGGACTGACGTCACTGTTTCCGACATAATATGACCTTTTTTAGGCATATAACACACCAGCCTGAAAGCAATGACCGCGTATGCGGTCTTTTTTTGCTGTTTTAAGGGCTTTTTCAGCTGTTTTGAGGTCATGTATCGAAAACAGAGCCTTGTTGTCCGTGAGGCCGTATAATCTTATACTTACAGCACTTTACAAAAGAGGTGCGTGACTATGGCAGACGGTTTTGTTGAAAGGATAAAGGATACTTTTGAGGACATCATTAAAGACAGGAAAAAACTCGTTAAGATCCTCAGCGTTCTTTTGATACTGCTCGCTGCAGCCGTGCTGAGGATATATGATTCCTCACGGTCGGATATAACGATAGAATCTGCGGAAACGCAGGAAACAACGGAGACTGCAGCAGAGAACTCGACTGAAGAAAGCGGGACTTACGGCTCGCTCTTTGTGGACATAAGCGGCGCCGTCGCCGAACCAGGAGTCTACGAGGTCGATAAGGACACCCGGCTGTTCCAGGTCATAGAAATGGCCGGAGGTCTTACGGATGACGCGGACGCGGACGCGGTAAACAGGGCGTCTTTTGTCGAGGACGGTCAAAAGATAATCATTCCCGTGAAAGGAAGCGGAGGAGCGAACGGACCGTCAGATCCTTCGGGCGCCGCGTCTTCGGACGCGCCGGGGCAGGGACTTGTCAATATAAATACGGCTTCCAGGGATGAACTCATGGATCTGAACGGCATAGGAGAGGTGATGGCGGACAGGATAATCGAATACAGGTCTTCGAATGTCTTCAAAAGCAAGGAAGACATCATGTCGGTAAACGGTATAGGTAAAGGGATATATGAAAAAATAAAAGACCGGATAACGATCTGAAAGGGGGCATCATATGGAATACGGTAATTATTATTACGCGTTCAATCCATCAGTCAGTATCGACAAAGACAGTTTTCAGAGAAGCATGAAATTGATAGCAGTCATCTACGACGTCCTGAATGAGTACGATATCAATGTAAAATGCAAGGGATATACATACATGAGAGACGCCATATGCATAATAACGGATCTCAAAAGAATGGATGTCTGCTTTGAAAAGGAAGTTTACAGTCTTATAGCTGATAAATATGATACCGGGGGCACTTATACTGTTGAGCACAACATAAGGAACGCCCTTAACAGCGCCTACTGCAGATCGGAGTATTTCACGGCCAAACCCACGAACAAAACGTTCCTGCTCATGGCCGTTCAGGAGGTGAGCGACAGATTGCTTAAAGAAATGTGTGTTTGATTGAAACAAAGACCGTTTCGTGTTAGCATTGAGCCTGTATTGTAAACACGGAAAGGACAGATGCAGGCATGGAAAAAGCTAAGATCGACAGAATAAACGAACTTGCACGCAAATCCAAAACAGAAGGTCTTACTGACAGTGAAAAAGAAGAACAAAAGCTTCTGAGACAGGAATTTCTCGCGGAGATCCGCGCAGATTTCCGCGCGACTCTTGAATCCATTGAATTTGTGGAAGAGCAGGAGCAAACAGTGGATGAATTATTGAACTGAAAGTGCTATAATTATTTGGAATTTTGCGGACAAGGAGAAAATTATGAAAAACCTCGGTGTAAACGAAGTAAGAGATATGTTCAGGGATTTCTTTGTGAGCAAGGGCCATTATCCGGGCGCTTCCTCTTCGCTGATCCCAAGAAATGACAAGAGTCTTCTTATAATCAATTCGGGAATGGCTCCTCTCAAGCCGTACTTCGCAGGTACAGAGACACCTCCTAAAAAGAGAATGACCACATGCCAGAAGTGCATCAGGACCAACGATATCGAGAACGTAGGCAAGACAGCACGTCACGGTACGTTCTTTGAGATGCTCGGCAACTTCAGCTTCGGAGATTATTTCAAGAAAGAATCCCTGGAGTGGGGATGGGAGTTCTGCACTGAATGGCTCGAGATGCCTAAGGAAAAACTCTGGGCGACAATATACGAAAACGATGATGAGGCATATGAGATATGGAAAGATGTCATCGGAATGCCTGAGGAAAAGATCGTCAGACTCGGAAAGGACGACAACTTCTGGGAGATCGGACTCGGTCCTTGCGGACCTTGCTCGGAGATCTATTACGACAGAGGCCCTGAATGGGGCTGCGGAAGTCCGGACTGCAAGCCGGGCTGCGAATGCGACAGATATCTGGAATTCTGGAACCACGTATTCACACAGTTCGACAGACAGGAAGACGGCTCGTATCCGAGACTCGCTCATCCTAACATCGATACGGGCATGGGCCTCGAGAGACTGGCATGCATCCTTCAGGGAGTCGATTCGATTTTCGACGTGGATACAGTCAAGTTCATCAGAGACGCGGTCTGCGAAATGGCCGGCGTAGAGTACATGGCAGGCAATCATAACATCGACGTAAGCGTCAGGATCATAACGGACCATCTGAGATCCATGACGTTCATGATCGGTGACGGCATACTGCCAAGCAACGAGGGCAGAGGATACATCCTCAAGAGGATCATCAGAAGAGCGGCAAGACACTGCAAGCTCCTGGGCATCACACAGCAGAATCCTCTGGTGGAACTCGCCGAGAGCGTCGTAAAGACATCGGGCGGAGCGTATCCAGAACTCGTCGAGAACCATGATTACATCATGAAGATCCTGAAGATCGAAGAGGACAACTTCTCCAGGACTCTCGACAGAGGCATGGAGATCCTCGACGGATACATGGCGGACATGGATGCCGCAGGCTCGAACGTCCTGGCCGGAGACCTCGCGTTCAAGCTCTACGATACATATGGATTCCCGCTCGAACTCACTCAGGAGATACTTGAGGAGAAGGGCAAGACCGTCGATGAGGAAGGCTTCACGGAGCACATGAACGCCCAGAAGGAACTCGCGCGCGCCAACCAGAGAGATACGGAAGGCGACGCATGGAGAGACGCTTCCGAGTACAGCCACTTCGATCCGACCGTATTCCTCGGATACACGGAAGAAAAAGCCGATACGAAGGTGCTTCTTACAGGCAACTTCGATGAGAACCGCAAGTTCATCATATTCGAGGCTACTCCTTTCTACGCTACCAGCGGCGGTCAGGTATATGACACCGGTACGGCAAAGGTAGGTGACAAAGTCCTCAGGATAGTAGACGTTGTCAAGGAGAACGGCATCTATCTCCACGTCATCCATCCGGAAGACACGGGGTTCGCGATGAGGATCAAGGCGGGCGATGAGGCTCATCTTGAGATCGACGCGGTCAGAAGACACCGCATCGCAAGAGGCCATTCCGCGACGCACCTCATGCAGCAGGCTCTCAGAGACGTGCTCGGAAAGCATGTCATGCAGGCGGGTTCGTACGTCGATGATAACTATCTGAGATTCGACTTCAACCACTTCCAGCCTATGACAAAGGAAGAGATCAGAAAGGTCGAAGAGATCGTCAACGAAAAGGTCGATGAATATCTGCCGATAAAAATGGAAGAGATGCCTATAGAAGAAGCCAAGAAACTCGGCGCCATGGCCATATTCGGCGAGAAATACGGCGATATAGTCAGGGTAGTGAGCATGGGCGACTACAGCGTTGAATTCTGCGGCGGAACTCATATCGACAACACCGGCAAGGTCGGAGGCTTCAAGATCGTCAGCGAGTCGGGCATAGCTGCCGGAGTCAGACGTATCGAGGCCATAACCGGCTCAAAGGTCATCAGTTATCTCGAAGGCAAGGAAGAGACGATAAATACTGTCGCCTCAACGCTCAAGTCGAGCGAATCGGATCTTGCCAGAAAAGCCGTTCAGGTGATGACGGAGATCAAATCACTTGAATCTACCATTAAATCTATTAAGTCTGATGAGATAAGCGGCTCTGTCGATGATATAATAGCATCGGCAAAAGAGATCGGCGGAGTAAAGCTGATCTGCAAAAAGTTCGAAAACACAGACATAGATCAGCTCAGAAGCATTTCCGACGCTGTAAAGGAAAAAGCTGACAGCGTGATACTGGTACTTGCGTCAGTCAACGGCGGCAAGGTCACGTTCATCGTTTCAGTCAGTGAAGACCTTATCGGCAAGGGATATCATGCGGGCAAGCTCATCAAAGAGATCGCCGCGGCTGCCGGAGGCGGAGGCGGCGGAAAGGCCAACATGGCTCAGGCCGGCGCGAAGGATCCGTCAAAGGTGGAAGCCGCTCTCGCAAGAGCTGAAGAACTGATCGCGGGATAAAGGAAGGAGATAATATAATGAGCAAGAACACCATTATGTTTGAAGGATTCAAGGACAGCCAGATCAACAAAAAGGAAGCTCTTGTTGAGATTTACAACGCTCTGACGGAACGCGGCTATAATGCCATCGATCAGATCGTAGGCTATCTCACTTCAGGTGATCCTTCATATATCACAAGCCACAACAACGCGAGAAGCCTCATCCTCAAGATCGACAGGGATGAGCTCCTTGAAGAGATACTCATCAATTATCTGGGTATCAAATAAAAGGAATGCGCATATTAGGGCTTGATGTAGGCAACAAAACAGTGGGGGTCGCGGTAAGCGACCCTCTTGGCGTTATCGCGACCGGTGTCACGACTATCGAAAGGGTAGGCATACGTAAGGACACAGGCAAGGTCATAGACTATATCAAAGAGTACGGATGCGAGACCGTAGTCATAGGTCTCCCGCTGAGCCTTGACGGGAGCGACTCCGTGCAGACGCAGAATGTCAGGGACTTCAGGACCATGCTTGAGAATAAACTGAAGAGCTCCGGCCCGCTTTCAAAAGTAAGGTTAGAGTGGCAGGACGAGCGCTATTCGACTGTAGAAGCGGAAGAAGTCCTGATCGAAGCCAACATGAGCAGGGAAGACCGCAAAAAGATCATTGACCGTCAGGCAGCCATAGTGATACTTCAGAGATATCTTGACAGGATGCCGCGTGAGGAAAACTTATGAACGACCTTCAGATAGATTATTTCATGGCAGTAGCCACCAATCTGAGCTTTACAAAGACTTCCGAAGAGCTCTTCGTATCTCAGCCCGCGATATCAAGACAGATATCCCAGCTCGAGAAGGAACTGGGCTGCAAGCTTTTCAGACGCAGCAACCAGGGAACGGAGCTTACCGAAGAAGGGAGACTCTATTTTGACCTGTTCAGCAAATTCAAGGCCGAATTCATCAATACCAAAATGAAAGCCGACAGCATCACCGGCAAAAACAAAGCCGTGATAAGAGTCGGATTCCTTGAAGGATGGGATCTGTTCAATATGATCCCGCCTATGATGGAAAGATACAAAGCGGCATATCCCGATTCGGAAGTCATCATAAACTGCTGCGGTGTCAAGGAACTGTCCACAAGTCTTCTGACAGACTCGCTGGACATAGTCGTCACGATGGAAAACAGCGTCCGCATGTACAGCGAATTCGAGATGTCAAAGGCGGCGGAAGTAGGGAAGATCCTGATCTTTTCCGCAAATCATCCGCTCGCGGCAAAACCGGCGGAAGAGCTTTCTCTCAGGGATTTCAAAGACGACCTCTTCATCGCTCCATGGGAGATAGTCGACAAGCTTATCGTAGAAGCGATATCGAACTATACAAGACCATATGGCTTCATACCTAAGGTCAGATTCGTAAAGAACCATGAGTCGACGATCACTTGTGTAAGAAACAACATGGGCGTCATGATAGCGGACGAATGGGTCTGGGCAAAGGGCGCGGATGACCTTAAATGGATACCGTTCAATTCCAGAGACAGCATCGCCATTGCCAGACTCAAATCGAAAGACAATGAGAATGTTTTGCTGATGGAAAAAATATTGAAAGAAATAATAACGGAAAACTCCGGCAAATAAGCAATACGCACACTAAAAGCGTTGCAAATACTGATACATAACCATATGGTTATGTATACATAAACACAATACTGATTATACACGGCAGGGGAGTCTTGTTAAAATATAGACAAGACAAAACCTGCTTATTTATATGTTGACCTAAGGGGGAAAGAATCATGCAGAAAAGCGCAAAACTCACAGCGGTCTATGCACTCATCATGGATTTGCCGCTCAGCCTCGTTATCACTCTCGTAGCACTCGCGCTCTCAAACATCGACGCGCCGGGAAGCCTCAACGGACCTAATTACATCAGGATGGCTTGCCTTGCGTATGTAGTAACATTCTTTGTTAATTTCCTGCACTCCGAAAGACTGGGATTCGCGTTCGCGGCGAAGCATTCTCAGCCGGGAACTCTCAAGTTCGGTATCCTGCTGAACGTAGTTGTCGCAGCTGTATTCTGTGTCATACTCGACCTTATCATGACAGCAGTCGGCATGCTCGCCGGTGGCGCGTTCGCATTCGGACCATACATCGCAGCCTGCCTCAAGGGATTCATTCCTTGCTACATACCGACACTTATCATCGCGTTCTTCTGGAACAACTTTGCTGACAAGTGGTCGAGAGCTATCTGCAACGAGCCGGCTCCTGAGATGGGACCACCGGCCGATCAGCAGTAAGTTTCACAAAAGCGTTACAAAATCAGGCATTTCAAGTGATATCATCAAATCAACAATTCAAATAAACGCATATTGCAGGAGGGAAACAATATGAAGATTCTGGGTATTTCTTTCGGAACCAAGAACGGAAACAATGACACCATGTGCAGAGTAGCGCTCGAAGAGTGCCAGAAGCTCGGCGCGGAGATCGAATTCATCCACGCGTTTGACTGGGATCTCCAGACATGCACAGGATGCGTAGCATGCTCAAGGGGCCTCGTAATGGGCAAGGGCATGATCTGCACAAGAAAAGACGATTTCGCGGCTCTCTATGAGAAAATGGTGGAGGCAGACGGCGTATTCATCGTAGATCCTATCTATGAGTCGGGCGGATCCGGACTCTTCCATATCTGCTGCGACAGAATGGGACCGGGACACGACACCGGAATGCTTCTCGGACTCAATGAAAAGCTGATCGAGCAGGGCAAGGAGCCTCTCAATGAAAGATATTTCATGCAGAAGGCAATCTCGTTCCTCGCTATCGGCGGTTCGGACTGGGCAGTAAGGACAGAGACAGACCACGCCATGCTGGCGATGAGCCCGGGCTGGAAAGTCATCGACAATGATTACTTCTCATGGTGCAAGGACGTCATCATGCAGGAAGACAAGATCGAGAGAACAAAGCAGATGGCGCGCAACCTCGTGGAGGCTGCTCAGTACATCATCGATCATCATCTCATGATCCCAGGTTCCGAGAATGTGGACCTCTGGAAGGGCAAGAAGGGCGCATGCCCGCACTGCCACGGCAATGCTTTCTATATTTTCCCGGGAACAACTCAGGCCGAGTGCGAACTCTGCGGACTTCGCGGCGAGCTGGTAGTTGAAGACGGAGCCATGGTATTCAAGTTCGACCCTGCTACAGAGCATCACGCGCACGACATTCTGTCGGGCAAGGCTCTGCACGGTCAGGACATCTTCGAAAACGAGGGAAGACTCATGAATCTCTTCAAGGATCCTGAGTTCAAGGCCCGCAAGGAGCACTATACAGCTGTTATCGCTCCTACACCTTCGCCTTCAAAAGCAAAATAGTCAACATATCAAAAAGGGAGCCGCTTTAACGCGGCTCCTTATTATAAATCATTGAAAGGAGTTCAAAATGAACAGACCTGAATTTTACCCGGTAAGATCGCTTATCTATGTAGACCTCGCTCATGAGGACTACAGGATCAAACTCGAGAACTGGCTGTACAGATATCATGTTCCTGACAGCATCTCGCAGTTCGGACCTTATGTAAGCAAGTACGCTTTCTATCCTGCGCTGCCGACTCCTCCGGGCGGAGAGAGATTCGGAACAGTCAGGATGCAGCTGACAGAGCATTACTGGCTTGCTAATCCTAATGATTTCGCTTTCGCGGGAGACCATCACAAGGTCCTGACAGAGTTCTTCCCTACAGATGTTCTCGTATGGCAGAACAACATTCCTGACGCGGGACATTCCCACGGGATAGACAAGTCTCAGGAAGTAAACCTTGAAGGCGATGATGCCCGCGCGACAAAGGGCGACGAGGCTGCCGGAACAGTTCCGTTCATCTTCGCTTTCGTACCGGTATGGTGGGAAGAGGATTTCAAGGGCGAAGGCCGTACAGTTGAGGACGGACCTAACTACAGATGGCAGTTCATGGTCAGGTATCCTGAGGGCGTAAGCAGAGAAGAAGGAGACAAGTGGCTCAAGGAAGAGTTCCTGCCTTCGATCTACGCTCATGAGGGATGCACACGCTGCGTCACAAGCAATATCAAGAAGGAAGTCAACAACTGCGATTTCGACAGAGTCGTTGAAATGTGGTTCGAGTGCCAGTCGGCATGGTGCGACGCAGTCAAGGCTGCTGCAGAGAAGTGCGCTAAGCCTGCATGGGCTGAGACAGAAGACTTCCCGTATTTCAAGAAGTCCTATGGCATAAGCGGCATCTTCCTGTCGGATTACGCAAGATCAGACAATCTGACACAGTATCGCGGCTATATAACAATGAGATAGGAGAAAGAAATGGCTGGAGGAAAGTATTTCTACTCAAAAGGAGAGGGAAACGACGGCTATATAAAGAACCTGGAAGTCCTTGGCTACTGCGATCTTGACGGCAAGGCGGGAATGTTCCAGATGGCTCTTTACCGCACCGCGGAAGGCAGATATCTGCTCTACGGCGCCGCTTTCGCAGCCGGCCCTGAGGGAGTAGGCATCATGATAAGCGATGTCACAGACCCGAAGGACCCGGTCTTTATCAAGAAATGGCGTCCTTTCGATATCGAAGAGTATCCGACTACTTCCATTCCTAAGGTGCAGATCGCTGAAGATAAGCTCGTTTTCGCTCTCACGTCGGGCAGCGGCCCGGGAGTGCTGGTCGGAGACCGCGCAAAGATGAAGAGCCTTCAGGGCATCATGGTCTATGACCTTAAGAAGGACCCTGAAAACCCTGAGTTCCTCGGATACTGGGACTGCGGAGTCCCGTATTCCATGGGAGTCCACAGATTCATGTACAACGGCGGCAATTATGTACATCTGTCAGCCGAGGCCGATGAGCACGAAGGCATGATCTACAGGATAGTGGATATTTCCGATCCGAAGAATATCAAAGAGGTCGGAAGATGGTGGGCGCCTCATCAGTACATCTACGGCGTACCGGGAAGGGAAGTCGACCACTCGGCTCCTCATAATCCTGACTTCATGGATAAAGGCTGGATGCACGGGCCTCCGTTCGTGCTCGGCGACAAGGCGTATCTCGGATACGGCGGCGACGGTCTTTACATCCTTGATGTTTCAGACTTTACAAGGCCTAAGGCTCTGGGACAGCTCAGATTCATGCCTGCGTTTTCAAGCAGACTTGCGGGAGCAAGGACACATACGGCTCTGCCGCTCAAGGGCAGGGATCTCTGCGTCGTGATGAACGAAGGAGAGAGGTTCGGATTCATAAAGGACGGCATGGTGAAAGAGGCTCAGGCCGTGAACCAGATCATCATGGTCGATGTAAGCGATCCGACACATCCTGTAATGATAGCGACATTCCCGTATCCTGAAGTACCGGAAGATTTCCCGGCACCTAACTTCAACACTTACATGCTCGCGGAAGGATCGAAGGGCGGACCTTTCGGACC
>JBGUKZ010000001.1:0-1944 GCA_045114795.1 Anaerovoracaceae bacterium | reverse complement strand
ATACGCAGTCAACACTTATAAAAGGGAGAAAGAAGGAATTTGGGCTCTACAGCATACTCGGCATGAACAGATTCAACCTGGGAAGGGTCCTTATTCACGAGACGATCATTACATGGGCAATGGCGCTGGGCGGAGGTCTGGCCGCAGGCATCGGCCTTTCCAAGCTGGCGGAATTGGGATTTACAAAGATGATCGAAATACCGGTGAGGTATACTTTTTCAATCCCTGCCGGTTCAGTGATGATGACGATCGCGACGTACACCGGTATCTTTGTGCTGATATTCCTCAATTCGATCAGGCAGATCGGTCTTGCGAGTCCTATCGAGCTTGTGACGGCAGACAGAGCAGGAGAAAAGCCTCCCAGATCGAATTGGGCTGTCGGATGCCTTGGAATTGTCTTTCTCGGAGCAGGTTATTACATTGCGCTCAGGATCGAACAGCCGATGGCGGCGCTCATGTGGTTCTTTGCAGCCGTGGTCCTGATCATGATCGGCACGTATCTGCTTCTGATCGCCGGCTCGGTGATCCTGTGCAGGATGCTGCAGAAGAATAAGAATTATTACTACCAAACGAACCATTTTGTCTCGGTTTCATCGATGGCATACAGGATGAAGAGAAACGGAGCAGGGCTCGCGTCGATCTGCATACTGCTGACGATGATCCTGGTCATGATGTCGTCGACTTCGGCCCTTTATACAGGGGCGGACCAATGCCTGAACGTGCGCTATCCTAATGAGATCGGAGCCTTTGCCTGCAAATACGGGTATGATGAAGATCTTGAACAGCTCGGTAAAAAACTGGATGAGGACCTGAAGTCCGTTGCAAAGGAACACGGCGCAGTCGTGACGAACAATAAGACTTATTATCAGTGGTCTGTCAGCGGGTATTTTGACAACAGCAAGCTCGATATTACGCTCAATTCCAAGAGCAATCTTGCGTTCGTCAACTATGATAAAGTCGCGCAGATCATCTTCATAGATGTTGATGTATACAACAGGGTGTTCGGCTATAACGAGACCGTGGCTCCGGGAGAGGCTCTGGTCGGTACCGCCAAGAAGATCCCGATCGGCGAAGTGATGACGATTGGTGATATCCCTTTCAAAGTCACGAAAAGGATCGATGACCGCATAGGGGAGATAGATCCCGCTGCAGTAGTATCTGCTTCCCCGGGAATCTATATGATCGTAAACGACGCGAACAACATTGCAAAGAATTACGTCAAGTATACGGACTATGACGGAGAACCAATGCTGGCGTGGTTCTGGGACTGCAGATTCGACACCGGCCTCGACGAGTCCGGCCAAATAGAACTTGCAGAAACATTGGACAGGACCATCCGCAGTGAATTGGAAGGTCTGGGGTTCTCAAACATGTATAGCGAAAGCCACGAGGCAGAGCGCGGCGACTTCGTGGGCACCTTCGGCGGCCTGTTCTTCCTCGGTATCATGCTGAGCATCATTTTCCTGGTCTCCTGTGTGGTGATCATGTACTATAAGCAGGTGTCGGAGGGCTTCGAAGATCAGGCGAGGTTCGGGATCATGCAGAAGGTGGGCATGACCAGGGAAGAAATACGGAAAAGCATCGACTCTCAAATGCTCACAGTGTTTGCGATCCCGATCATCTTCGCTTGCATCCATCTGGCAGTTGTGCTGCCGATCGTCAATAAGCTTCTGATGCTGTTCGGGCTGTTCGACATGCCGCGCCTGATGATAAGTGCGGGGGTCTGTATTTTGATCTGCGGAACGCTTTATGCAGTCATCTACAGACTTACGTCGAATGCATATTACAGGATCGTGTCTTAGGGCTGCATTTCCTGCTGGGACCGGAAGTACTTCCTTTACCTGTCGCGATCACGCTGGGAGCGATCGCTTCAGCGACAGCCCCCGCAGCGACGTTGATGGTAGTCAGACAGTATAAGGCAAAGGGGCCGGTGACGGATCTTCT